>JBBDPM010000006.1:0-555680 GCA_040876345.1 Candidatus Woykeibacteriota bacterium
TGGAGCGCGAGAAGGGATTCGAACCCTCGGCCTCTTCCTTGGCAAGGAAGCGTTCTACCACTGAACTACTCGCGCAAGTTACGGTAATATACCAAAACTTACCTGCAAATTCAAGCTGAAGGAGCGCAAGGGATAGCCGTCTTTACAAAAATATTTTAAAGACTTAGTATAGAAACACATGAGAGGACTGCTCTCGACCGCCTCAATAACATTCATTTGGATAGTTTTTACTATATTTCTGCTATTCAGTCTTTTGTTCTTCTTTTCCAAATTATCCGGAGTCAAAAATCTTGACTTACTTCTTAGCTCAACTTCAAAAAATGTCTTTGCCTCTCCAGTAGATGCTATCAGTGCCCCAAGGGAAATATTAGCAGCAGTACAAGCAAATGATGCAAGAGTAGCGCTCGTTGAGCGCTTCCTTCGCAAAAATGGCTCGCCAATGCTTGGATCAGAGAAAATTTTTATTGAAGCTGCCGATAAATACGACCTTGATTGGAGGCTATTGCCTGCCATTGCCTTCCAAGAATCGACCTTGGGAAAAAACACGCCGTTTGGTTCTTATAACGCTTTTGGTTGGGGCGTAACTGACGGGGGCATTGTTGGGGCCAGTTTTCAAAGCTGGGACCAAGCAATAAAAACGGTGGCTAAAGGGCTTCGGGAAGGCTACTTGGACAAAGGTCTAAAAACCCCAGAGACAATAAATCCATATTATGCCGGTGATAAAAATTGGAACGTAAAAGTGCGCTTTGCTATGGAAGAAATAGTCGATTAGCCCCTAGCTATTGACTTTCGGCAATTTTTCTGCTAAAATGCTATGGCTCTCGCAAATGCGAGGGTTTTTTGATGGCCGAGTTTAACTCGGCCGTTATGTTAAACCTCAAAATAAGGATGTCTGCCATGGCACTTATCTCTGTCCCAGTATTAGTCGCCAGTCCCACAATTGCAAAGGTTCCCGAAGAGCCAAAAACAACCTCTCAAATAGAGGTTACTTCAAGTACTGAAAACAGCCCCAACGTAGTCTTTAAGGACACGATAACCGCTAAGAAAGACGACCGGGCAAAGATACTTGCGAAGTTTCTCAAAGGAAGAAACTCCCCAATGGCAAAAAACGCCACGGCCCTAGTAAAAATTGCCGATAAATACTCTCTTGACTACCGATTTCTTCCGGCAATTGCTGGACTAGAATCTCAGTATGGACTCATGGTTCCAAAGGGATCCTATAATCCATACGGTTGGAACAACGGAAGCGCTCAGTTCAAAAACTGGGCCGACGCCTCCGATAAAGTTGCTTCGGGAATTCGCTCCCGTTACGCACCCAAGGGTGAGGTAACCCCCTACAGAATAGGCTCTAGCTACGCTGCAAGCCCAACCTGGGCAGTTCGAGTTGCCTCTTACATGAGCCAAATTAACTAAGTAGAGCCCAAAGTGTTAAAATACACTTCGTGGACCCTCGTTTTTTGCTAGCAAGACTGGCATCGTCATCAATTAAATCGACTCTGCGGGTGTTTGGAGGCGGGGCAACAGCGGCTCCGGGCCTTGCCGCCGAATATATTGACCCAAAAGCTCTATCAAAACTAACTGGGCACCTCTCGGAGATAATTTTAGTAACCGGCACAAACGGTAAAACGACAACTTCCCGGATTATTGGCTCTATTCTAGATAAGGCAGGCTCTTCCTACATCCACAACCGGGAAGGCTCAAACCTCACCAGGGGTATTTTGACCAGCCTTTTTTCAAATACCTCTTTTTTCCCAAACTCGGAAAAGCCTATGGCGCTACTGGAAGTAGATGAAGCCACCCTTCCCTCAGTTATCTCCCAGACTTCACCAAAAGTAATTGTGATAAATAATCTTTTCCGAGATCAACTTGATAGATATGGTGAGGTAGACTCGCTTCGTAAGATCTGGCACCAAAGTTTGAGAAATCTAGACTCTTCAACTACGCTTGTATTGAACGCGGATGATCCTTCAGTTTCCCATCTTGGGTACGGGTCAAAAGCCAGAGTTGTTTACTTTGGGGTTGAGGATACTAAAGTCTCCCTAAATAAGGCTCCCCACGCTTCCGACTTCACCAGTTGCATTGTTTGTGGTGGTGAGCTTGTCTACGGTAGAGTCTATCTAGCTCACCTAGGTATCTACCATTGTGCTAATTGTAAGCACAAAAGGCCAAAGCCAAACATTTCCGCCCAAAATATAAGGTTACTTGGAACCGAGGGTTTTAAGGCTTTAATAGACACACCTGAAGGCAAGTTTGAGATTAAAATGAGTCTACCTGGGCTTTACAACATCTACAATTGCCTCTCGGCAGTTTCTTGTGCCTTTGCCCTGAGCCAACCTTTAGCAAAGACCATCCAGGCTCTAAAGGGCTTTGAGGCGGCATTTGGACGCACAGAGTCTATAGAAATTGGCGGAAAAAGACTCTTTACGGCCCTGGCCAAAAACCCAGCTGGCTTTAACGAAATAATCAGAACTGTATTTAGTACTAATAAGAAACGATTTGTGTTTATCGCCATAAATGACTACTTGGCCGATGGCACTGACGTTTCTTGGCTTTGGGATGTTGATTTCGAACAATTGAAAGGTAAAGTTGAGAAAATCTGGATAAGCGGGGTGAGAGCCCCCGATATGTCCCTGCGGTTAAAATACGCTGGTATTTCTCATGATTCCCTAAATACAAACCTAAAAGAAACTTTAGAAGATGCATACACTCTTCTACCGCAAGGGGAGACTTTATTTATTTTCCCAACGTACACGGCGATGTTAGAAATTAAAAAGATTTTAGCGGAAAAAGGCTACGGTAGGAGGTTTTGGGAGGAGTAACTATGAAACTCACTATTGGTTGGCTTTATCCAAAGCAAATGAGTACTTATGGAGACAGAGGTGATATCCTTACCATCTATCAACGTTGCCTGTGGCGGGGGATAAATGTAGAGGTAATGGAGATTGGCCTCAAGGAAAATGTTACTCCTGGCGCAGTCGATTTTTACTTTTTTGGCGGTGGTCAGGATAGTGCCCAAATTGAGGTAGCAAAGGATCTCCAAAGATATAAAAAAAAAGCTCTTAAGGAAGCCGCTGAGGAGGAGGCTGTCTTCCTTTCAATTTGCGGCGGGTATCAGCTTCTTGGGCATTATTACAAACCTCATGATGGGGTTGAACTTCCCGGAGTCGGTATTATAGACGTTTTCACGATTTCCGGAGACAAAAGAATGATTGGCAACATTATGATCGAGTCCAATGTAATAATCCCGCAACGAAATATTGTTGGTTTTGAAAACCACAGTGGAAAAACTTTCCTTGGAAAAAACGCTCTGTCCCTTGGAAGAGTTATTATAGGAAACGGAAACAATGGTGAGGATAGAACGGAAGGTGCAATTCAAAAAAACGTTTTTGGTTGCTACTTACATGGGCCGGTACTACCCAAGAATCCCGGCTTCGCGGATTTCCTAATCGAAAAGGCACTTGGGAGAAAACACCCTGAGCTCAAATTAAAACCCTTGGATGATTCACTTGAGATTCTTGCTAACGAATCGGCCGCCGAAAGAACTCGAAAAAATCCCTAAGTTTGTCTGAACAGGCGAAATTTAGTATAATCTGCCCATTAGCCGGGGTGGCGGAATTGGAATACGCGTACGGCTTAGAACCGTATGGGGCAACCCTTGGGAGTTCGAGTCTCCCCCTCGGCACCACGTAGGAAATTGCAAGCAAGAGGAGTTCGCCTCGCTTCGTTCGGCGACTAATTTGTATTCAATTTTGGGGGCAAAAACGAATTGGCGGTTTCGTTTGGGGGAAAGAAAATTTTTTAATCATAAAGTCGAAAATTAATTTTGCTACAATAAATATATGAATCAAACTATTAAATATGCAGGTGTCGCTGGAATACTTTCTCTAATACTTGCGATTCCTGTAACGTTTTTTGAGATTCTAAAGAGCTTGAATAAGCTTGATGGTGGTTTCATATCGGTATACATTTTTGTTCTCCTCATATCATTGATTTTGTACATTATTTTTATACATGGCTTTAAACTTGTTGCTGAAAAATATCAAAATAATCTGTTGAGAATATCGTCTTATATTTTGATAATTTCTGCCATAGTATATTACGGCTATTTAGTGCTCGCTTTAATTTCCCCAAACCTAGATAATATTGTGATCCAAATTTTGGCCGTAGTAATCTTTGGAGCAGCGAGTATTCCATTCGGGATTGCTTTGTTAAAACTAAAGCCACAATTTGGTTCTCTCGCCACTAGTGCAGGCGTTGTAGAAATAATTACGGGTGCAAGTCTTTTATCAGTCATATTATCAATCGTTGGAATTTTACTACTCATACCTCTTTATATTTTAACATCAATGATTTTGTTTCGAGCGGCTAAAAAAATCGAAACAACTCCAGCAATCTAGTTAATCTCTGAATTGCTATTATTGAATGCCGCCAGAAAAACTTGAAATTGTCATCGGTGCGGTTCCGCCGCGTTTTCTGAATTTCGCGGGGGCCTTCCTCGCCGCCTGCGGCGGCGAAATGCGTTCGAACTATCTTTAGAATACAGCACCAGAAGAGACAGACCTTTGATCAAACGTGAGAATAGGTTGATATATCGGTCTAGTTTTGTGGTTCAAAATAAGAATCGTCTTCCGCACCAACACGGAATTTGACGCCAATCGATAAAAGCTGATAAAATTTTACTTGCCGTTAATACAGGAAAACCTGAATAAGTTACTCGTTTTAAAATTATGTTTTGGAAGATATACGCTTGGATATATGTTTTAGTAATTTTAGCAGGAAGTCTATTACTTGTTCCTACAATTGGTTCTTGGAACCTTGCATCGTGGGAAGGAGCAATAGAAAGCATACTTCTTGCCATCGGAGTTTTCGTTTTTGCGTACAAAAAGGAACTGTTCAATAGAAAGATTTGGAAATTTATTTTCATCATAATATTAGCTATTTGGATTGGTGATATAGTTTTTTACACCACGAAATTATCATACCTCGGCTTTCTTGAAACTAGTATTCCGGCCAGCACATCGGAGGCTCTGTTTAGCATACTTTTCAGTGTTCCTGCTTTGGTAGCGATTTATAAAATGGGTTTTACGAAGAAAGTTTAAACTAAAATTGTTGAAAAAATTCGATTAAGAATTTGCCACCAAAGAAAACTTGAAATTGTCATCAGTGCGGCTCCGTAGCGTTTTCAGATTTTCGCTGGCGGCTTTACTTGGCGCCTCAAGCGGCGAAATGCGTTCGGACTAATTCAATAATACTGCACCACTTATTTTATGATAAAAGGCCAAGATTATCCTGGTGTAACAATTGTTTACTTCTGTCATGACGGCAAGGGCAGTGTTGTTATGGCCAAAAGAGGTAAAAATGCTCGTGATGAGCACGGCCGGTGGGATATTGGCGCCGGCGGTTTAGAACTTGGGGAAACTATCGAAAATACCCTGCGCCGGGAAATAAAAGAGGAATACTGTACCGACGTATTAGAATTCGAATTTCTAGGTTTTCGCGATCTTCACCGAAAACACAATGATCAAAAAACTCACTGGATTGGACTCGATTTTAAGGTTCTTGTCGATCCTACCAAAGTCAAAATAGGGGAGCCCCATAAATTTGACGATCTAAAGTGGTTTAGTTTTGAAGAGTTACCTAACCTACCTAAAAACAAAGTTCATTCCCAATTCCCAGTTTTCTGGCAAAGTTATAGGAACACCTTAATCTAAACACAGAATTATGAAAAAAATTCTAATTGCTACTCATAATAAAGGCAAGCTGGAGGAGTATCGAAGCTTCTTAACCCCGATAGGATTTGAGGTGGTAAGTCTTGAAGATGAAAAAATAAAGGCGGAGGCCCCCGAAGAAGGAGGCTACTACCTAGAAATTGCCAGAAGTAAAGCTCTTTTCTACTCAAAGTTTTCAAAACTACCAATCATAACCGATGATTCGGGACTGGAAATTAAGGCTCTTGGCGGATTTCCTGGTATCTCAAGTGATCGGTGGATGGAAGGTAGCGCTGAAGATAAAAACAAAATGATTCTCCATAAAATGCGGGCCACCAATGACAGAAGAGCAAAATTTAAAGCTGTAACCGTATTTTTTCATAAAAATAATTACACTTATTTTGAGGGGGAAGTGAATGGAGAAATCAGCTTGAAACCCTCTGGCGTCGGCGGTTTTGGCTACGATTCCATTTTTTACATTTCCGAGAAAAAGCGAACAATGGCGGAGCTTACGCTTTCAGAAAAAAATAAAATATCCCACCGAGCTAAAGCCCTGCAAAAACTTGTAAGTTATTTAAAGAAGAGGTACATTGAGGCAGCCTAGATGAGAAAGGTGATGGTGTTTGGCACCTTTGACATATTGCACCCGGGGCACGAAAGCTTCTTTCGCCAAGCTAAAAAACTTGGAGACTATTTAATTGCAGTGGTGGCTCGAGACAAATTCGTGAAAGAAAAGAAAGGCTGGCTTCCACGAAATTCGGAAAAACTTCGCAGTAGCCGAGTACAAAAATCGAAATTAGCCGACAAAGTTATCTTAGGATCCAAAACTCATAATTTCTACCGAACAATACGTACTTATAAACCATCTATTATTGCCTTGGGGTACGATCAAAAACCAAGTGTAACTGAGCTAAAAAAATCTTTAAAAAGACATCGACTTCAAAACGTTGGAATAGTACGACTCAGATCCTATAAACCTGAGTTTTTTAAATCACGTTTTTTATCCAACAGCGATGGTTAAAGATAGGCTATTTGGGTAAATGAGTGTGAAGGGGCAAGGTGCGTCTCGCCCCGTCGTGGTTCCTGTAGTTCTAACGCACTAGGCTCAGTTTTTCATAGATTCCCTCCTCATCTCCTCTGCTTCTTTCTTGGCTACCTCCGCCCATTGCTTAGCGGTTAGCAGGGTGCCGTCGGCAGCGAATTCCAAGGTATCCTTTATCACCCGCGCAATGTCTTGCTTCGCTGCTGGATCGTTCGCCAGATCTTGGAGAAGCTGCCTTGATACCGGCTCGAGGAAATCGAAACTTCCAGCGCTGACTACCGGTATGACCACACCCTTTGTTTCCTCGTCCTTCTCTTCTGGTGTGAGCGGACTCCCATCCTCCTTTGCCACCATTCCCATAGCAAGGAAGGTGAGGAACATCTCGTGCTTACGGTAGAATTCCTGGCCGAGCACGATGTGTTGACGGCCGACCCAAGTTTCTTCAACAATCTCCAGCTTGCTGAAGAATCCGTATCTACCCGGAATGTGGGTGGAATCGAGTAGGTAGTCCACTCTCAGGAGTCTGTCCTCGGCTCTCCACTCATACCGCCCGTAGATCTTGTGTTTGAAGGACCAGCGGTTTGAGCAGTATTCAACCCAGGGTGGGTTGGGAATTGAGTTTCGATCACGCCGAGCTCTGAGGAAGAGGTTTCGCTCCTCACAGTGCAGGTAAGTTTCGCCTTGCGCCAGCGCCTCAACCGAGTTGAGAGTCCTTTCCACCTCGTCCGACCAGCTGTCGTCCAGAAAGGCTGTTGCAGTCTGGCATTGGTAGAAAGCGAACTCGCTTGCGAAGCGATAGAAGGTCAAGGCTCCAAATCCACCATCTGTTGCCAGACTAACCTTCCTAAGGTAAGCAGGCAGCTTCTCGACCTCTTCGCGGGACAAGCCCTGGACGTAGTGAGCGACAAGTCGGAAGGCTTCCGCCAGGCACTCTTTAAACTCGGGTGATATATCACCCTTGTCGTGAGGGTACTTGCCTTCGACTGACGCTTTGGACATTGAGGCGATAAATAGGTAGTTGGCCGTGAGTTCGGTGGCACTCATCCGTACTGCGTTTCTCCCGTCATGAAAAACAATAGTTTGGGACGATTGCCGGTTGAGCTCCGCCTTCAACTCCTCCCACTCCTCGTCCGTGCAACCCCTGCAAAACTCCTCTCTGTCCTCCTCTGTGAACTCCCCAGTCAAGTCAATTCGGTAAGGCAGCAGAAGGACTTCGATGTGGGGTGAGAATGTTGGGAGCAGTATGCCGTATGGCTTACCCGCCATAGCGATCACCTCAATGAATTGATCTCGTTCCTGCGATGAGAAGTAGGGAGCGTATTGAACGAAGTTATCGGCGAACGAGAGGAATACCTCCTTTTCCTCCTCGCTCAGGGTGATCGATCCCTTCACCGCCTCGAAGATGTGCAGAAGCCTCCTGTACAAGAAGATCTTGCACAATCTACTCGATTTTTTCCGGTTCCGTTTCGATATCCCCTGTCTCTTGGCCGGCATCGTGATTTCTCCTTTCCCCAGTTGATGAACGAATGTATTGTTAAGGAACCGATGATCTGTAAAGTGGATTATAAAGCTATGTCAACCTTTTTTCCAGTGCGCTTCAAACCTCACATCTACAAATCCCGCCTTTTGGCCAATTAAGCGATTTTCTTGACATAGAAGCAGGTTAATCCTAAGATTTAGAGGCGTGACAAAAACTTTTGTTGGACCAGGCATTTTAATAGTTTTTGGCATAATTTTCCTTTTGAATAATTTTGGGATCTTACCATGGGATGTGTGGCTCTCACTTTGGAAGTTCTGGCCAATAATTTTAATTTTGGTTGGCGTGGAAATACTACTGGGAAAGCCTGCCTCTATTAAAACTTTTGTGGTACTCTTCGGATTAGTATTTCTTGTCCCAATAATCCTCTCTTATAACCCAATTACCAACAACCCTCTTGCGACTGAGGAATTTGAAATAGCCGAAAGCCTGGGGGTGGCAACTTCCGCAAAGATAATCTTGGAATTGCCTGCTTCAACCATTAATATTGGTTCCTTGGAGGGAAGCTCGGCTTTTCTCACCCAAGGTAAAATAGTCTATAGTGAGGCCGCCAAAAAACCCAGTGTAGAAAAAAAGGAAACTGGCGGAAAAATGGAGTTAACTTTAACTCAATCTACCCAAGGTAAACTCCCTTTTATTTCAAATCTAAAAACTAATGCTAATCTCTCCCTAACCTCTCTAATACCTTTAGAAATATTCATTAAGACGGGTGCCTCCACTGCCAACATTGATCTCTCTAAGCTTAAATCTGAGTACTTGGAAGTAAATTCGGGAGCTTCTAGCTTGAATATTAAACTTGCTGATAATTTTAGCCAAAAAATATTGATTAAAGCAGGGGCTTCCTCAATTACACTAGAAATTCCTGTAAAACTTGAATCAAAAGTTACCGTCGATTCTCAAGTAAAAAGTGTTGCCGCGCCGGAAAGATTTAAAAAAACAGCTGATACCTACCAAACCAAGGATTTTGAAAAAGCAAACGTTCGGGGGGAGATAGAAATAAAATCGGCGGCTGGAAGCATAACAATCAAGTAAAGTTCTTGACAAGATGGCGACCTATTGATAATATTTGTTCCAATATGACCAAGAAAAGCAGCGTTCTTAGCCTTGTACTCACAAAGCTCCTCGTTGTGGGGGCAAAACGATTGCGGGGGTAAGAGTATTTCGCACCTTTTTTTAACAACCCCCGCAAGGGGGTTTTTTAGTGTTTATTTTGATCACAAGCCCTTCGTACAATGAAGGACAGCCAGACTACCACTGGAAGACGTGGGTTCGAACCCCGCAGGGCTTACCAAAAAATCACTGTGGTGGAAAGGAGACACCGATCATGACAATCACGGGTAGCTCAAACCCAAGCGCTGCGTTGCTGAGTATCCCTGGGGTACGGACAAAATGTCCCAAGTGCCCGTCCTGCAATCGACCGGTTGGCAGAGGAAACAGACACACGGACGCGGATGAACTTGACCATAACGACCAAACTCATGTTCACTGCCCGTATGACGACTGCAGGGAAGTTTCCCTGGTTCGAGGCGACGAAGACGGGATTGTCCTAACTTCACTTCACCAAAGTGGCGAGTCAATGGCGACTTAGCAAATAAGCAGGTCGTTAGAGAGAGGTGCAATCATTACTACTGACTTCGGTAGGGCCAAACAAGCACTAGCACGGTCGAGGCAGAAGCTTGATCAAGCTTTGGCGGGTTTAATGGTGGCGGATGAGGAGTCTGTATTTGTTATCGATCTAGTAACTATCATGAGCCAGGTCGAACAACTAGTGCAGACCATCCATTCGGTACAGAACGGGGTCGAGAGATAAAACAGGAGGCACACATGGTAGCTCACCCAAGCAACGAAGCAGAAGAGGTGGGAGACGAGGGGCAGGTGGTCGATGCGAAGGAGCGGCGGAAGTTCCGCGAACGGCTTATCGCTGCAGGAGGGGCCAATAACCAAACACTCGTGCTGGTGGCTCAAGAAGAACTGCTGAAACACCCTGAGTGGAAGCCAGTGGTGGAAAGCGTACTGAGAGAGTTGGGATTGCAGTACTTGGCGGAGCAAATACACTGCGGTGCCCCTGCCTTCGCTCATAGCTGAACTCACTTGGCGGAGAGAGACAACCAATGAAAGCGGACCAGCCGGCATAATATCCGCTTCTCACATCGTTGCCCCGGTATCCGGCTCTGCTGGGGCATATCTTCTTGAATTGAACTTAACTTCCTGATATAATCCACTCCACTTATGGAACTAGTCCCGATGGTTATTAAACGCGACCCAAGAGGGGAACGGGCATATGATATTTACAGCCGGCTGCTTGAGGATAGAATTATATTTTTAAGCGGGCCAATTACTGATGAAGTAGCCAATATTATAATTGCCGAGCTTTTATATCTTGAAAATGAAGATAACGAAAAGGATATCAGTATTTATATAAACTCACCTGGTGGTATGGTTCATTCCACCCTAGCAATGTACGACACCATGAAGTATGTGAAACCTGATATTTCGACGGTCTGCGTGGGTTTAGCAGCCTCTGGGGCAGCAATTATCCTCTCGGGCGGTAAAAAAGGAAAAAGGTATACTCTGCCAAATTCAAAAATAATGATTCACCAGCCAATGACAGAAGTGTCAGGCCAGGCAAGTGATATAAAAATCCATGCCGATGAGATATTAAAGCTTAGGAAAAAACTTAATGAGATACTATCCAAAGAAACCAAGAGGCCGATGTCTCAAGTAGAACAGGACACCGACCGCGATTTTTATATGAGCGCTCAGGACGCTGTGAAATACGGGATTATAGACAAAGTAATCGATTCACGAAAAACTCTCCCCTCAAGAGCAAAAGAGGCCCCGAAAAAAGAAGCACCAGAGACTAATTTGATCGCAGACCTTAGATAAGGACGGTTAGCTCAGTGGTAGAGCGCTTCGTTGACATCGAAGAGGCCACAGGTTCAAGTCCTGTACCGTCCACCATCTTTTACTAATTTTCCTAGATACGATATACTTAGACTAGTATGGATAAAGAAAAAGTAGAAAACGAAGCAATCGAGGTTGAAGTAGGCAAAGGGTACACCAAGGTGCACCTGTCTACCGGAAAAATAATGATCAACAATTTCCTTGGTGGCCTTGCTTGGGGATTTGGAACTGTACTTGGAGCAACTATCATTGCGGCCCTTGTTTTATTTGTTTTAAGTAAACTGAACACTGTGCCCATAATTGGCGGGTTGATAAATAAAATACAATAATGAAAGAAGTCAATTTCGCCAAAACTTAAGATTAAGATGAAGTATCCTCTTGAAACAATTAGGCACTCCAGCGCTCACGTAATGGCATCTGCCGTAAAAAATTTATTCCCCGGTACAAAACTTGGTATTGGACCCAGAATTGAGAACGGTTTCTATTACGATTTTGACACTAATCACCGCTTTTCTGAAGAAGATTTCGAAAAAATCGAAAAAGAAATGTTAAAGATAAAAACCCAGAAACTTGAGTTTGAGAGGAGTGAGAAGAGTGTGGATGAAGCTATAAAATTCTCGGAAAAGTTACCCGAACCGTACAAAGCCGAGCTTATAGAGAATCTTAAAGACCAGGGGGAGAAAAAAGTCTCCTTTTACAAAACCGGGGATTTTGTGGACCTTTGCCGCGGTCCCCACGTGAAAAACTCAGCCGAAATTGGAGAATTTAAACTTCTCTCTGTAGCCGGTGCTTATTGGAAGGGTAGCGAAAAAAACAAAATGCTTCAGCGAATCTATGGCACTACCTGGAACACAAAGAACGAGCTGAACGATTATCTAGAAAAACTAAGTGGGGCAAAAAGGAGAGATCATAAAAAACTCGGTCAGGAGCTTTCTTTATTCACTTTTTTGCCAGAAGCTCCGGGTATGCCTTTTTGGTATCCGAAGGGTCTGATTATTGTTAATGAGCTAAAAAGCTACATTCGGGAATTAAACTCAAAATTTGGATATGAGGAGATTTCCACCCCACTACTTGCTAAAAAATCAGTATGGGAAACCTCTGGGCACTGGAACCTTTTCCGAGATAATATGTTCACCTTCGACTTGGAAGAGCAAACCTACGCCCTAAAACCTATGAACTGCCCGGAAACCCTACTTCTTTACAATACTAAACAATATAGCTATAAGGACTTGCCGGTAAAATGGGCTGACCTTGATCCTCTTCACAGATATGAAGAGTCAGGAACGCTGCACGGCTTGTTTCGGGTAAGAGGACTATCCCAAGACGATGCTCATGTTTTTTGCGAGGAAGATAAAATAGGAGAGGCCGTTTCGGAAATAATTGAGATGGCCAAGATCGTTTTCAAAACTTTCGACTTAAAACCCACATTTTATTTATCCACAAGGCCGGACAAAGCGTTGGGAACCCCAAAAACTTGGGAGAGGGCAGAGAAATCTCTAAAGGAAGTATTAGAAAAGCAAAAAGTAAATTTTGGGATTAAGGAAAAAGACGGAGCCTTTTACGGACCTAAAATTGATCTTCACGTTGAGGATTCTCTAGGAAGAGACTGGCAGCTTTCAACAATCCAGCTAGATTTTCAAATGCCGGAGAGGTTTTCCGCTACCTACATTGACGATTCTGGCAACAAAAAAACCCCAGTTCTGATACATAAAGCCCTTTTTGGTTCCTTGGAAAGATTTCTTGGTATTTTAATAGAGCATATCGAAGCAAGGTTTCCAATTTGGCTCTCCCCTGTCCAAACCAAAGTTTTACCAATAGCAGAAAGGCACGCTGACTACGCAAGTCAAGTAGTGGAAAAACTTCGAGAAGAGAAAATCAGAGCCGAGACAGACTCGGGAAATGAAACCTTGCAGTCAAGAATTAGAAACGCCGAATTACAAAAAATCCCGTATATTTTGGTCGTCGGTGACAAGGAGCAGGTTACAAAAAAAATTTCGGTTCGAAAAAGAGGCTCAAAAGATTTAACTTCAGAGGACCTTGTGGATTTCATAAGACAAGTCAAGAAGCAAATTGAAAACAGGGAATAATGAAAGAAATCGAGGCCGCTTCTTCAATTATAAGACAGGGCGGGATAGTAATTTTTCCAACCGATACTGTATTTGCTCTGGGCTGCAGAGTCGGTAATCACGAAGCGACAAAAAGGCTCTACGCTGTTAAACAAAGGCCAGATAATCAACCAACTCTGATATTAGCCGAAAGCCTTGAGCAAGCAACAAAGTACGGTATCTTTGAAAAAGCAGCACTCGCACTCGCCACCAAATTTTGGCCCGGACCTCTTACAATTGTAGTTAAAGCTAAGAATGAGGCAGCAAAATATATTTTGGGGCCAGGGCACACTTTAGCTATTAGGGTTCCTAAGTTTAACCCCGTCCAGGAGATACTTAAACAAGTTGGGGATCCTATACTCGCACCTTCGGCTAATTTTAGAGGAAAGCAGGCTACTGCCAAACTTGGAGAAATTGACAAAAACTTGACGAAACTGGTAGACTACGTACTCGAAATGGAATGTGGTGGGAAGAAACCTTCAACAATAGTTGATGTTTCTGGAAAAACCCACCGCATTTTGCGTGAAGGGTCGGTTAGTAAAAAGGAAATAAGTAACCTCTTAACAAAAGGAGATTAAAAACGCGAAGGTATTATAAATTAAATCAAAATATTCGGGCAGATGAGGTTAGGGTTCTGGATGAGGAGGGAAAGCAAGTTGGAGTAATGAAGCTTGCTGATGCATTGGTAAAAGCGCGTGAGAGCGGCAAGGATTTAATAGAAGTAACAGCCAAAGCAAACCCACCGGTCGTAAAAATTATTGACTTTCAAAAGTTTAGATACGAGGAAGCAAAAAGGGAGCGGCAGGCGAGAAAAAAAACTAGAGAAACGCACACTAAAGAGATTTGGCTAGGGCCCTCAATTGGTGAGCACGATTTGGAAGTAAGATTGAAGCGTAGTGAGGAATTCTTTTCAAAAGGCGATCGGGTAAAATTTACCGTAAAATTCTCAGGGCGGGAAATGGCCCACACAGAGCTTGGTTTCAAGCTTTTGGAAAAATTAAAAGAGATACTTTCTGAGACAGCTGAAGCTGACGGAGTACCCAGATTAATGGGAAGAAATTTATCTTTATCTTTCCGACCAGTAAAGATAGGGCATAATGAAAACAAAACACAAAACTAAAAAGGGGGCTGCAAAAAGATTTAAACTAACTGCAAAAGGCCACATTTTAAAAAAGGGTGGCTACTCCTCACATTTAAAAGAAAAAAAATCTAATCGCCGGCTAAGAAAACAAAAAGAGCCCACTAGATTGGTGAAAGGTGATAAAAAAAGAATTATTAAGTTACTAAAATGACAAGAGTAAAATCAGGAAAAGTCAGAAGAGCAAAACATAAGAAAATACTTCTGCTAGCGAAAGGTTACAGGGGAGCTCGCTCAAAACTAGTAAGAACGGCAAAAGAGGCCGTGATGCATGCTGGCTCATATGCCTATGCGGGAAGAAAAGACCGTAAAAGACAAAAGAAGCAGGAATGGATTTTGAATATAAATTCAGCCCTGAAAACACACTCCATCAGCTACAGCGGTTTTTTCAGCAAACTTAAAGAAGCAAAAATCGATTTAAACAGAAAAACCCTGTCAGAACTAATTGTAAAAGATCGATCTACATTTGACAAAATAGTTGACAGCGTAAAAACTAGTAAACCTATAGCATCATAAACACTTGCCCCATAGTCTTGACATATTGGATATTTTGTGCTATAATAGGCTCTTAATTGTGCAGAAGTGAGTTTTTTAGCCTGAATTGGCCATAGTATGGGGAGCTCATGTAGGGCAGGCGTGAGCTTCCCGTATTCGGGCCAATTTTTTTTTACCCACTCCACACTACTTGACAAATCAAACGTAAATTCTTAGTATAGAGGATAACTTAATATTAAAAGCACTGATTCAGAGAGGGCTGATTCGAAAACCATACAGAGAGCCAGTTAAGGTGAGAGTCTGGCAGGCGATTAGATCAGTCTATTCACTGAGGAGCTGAAGGCTGAAAAATAATTTTAGTAGGTCATTCCGGGAACGCCCGTTATAGCGTGATGAACCTTATCACCCTTCAAACAACCGGGTTGAGAGGTTCTAGATTGGTCTTTCTCGGCAACGGGAAGACAAGTAAGGTGGTACAGCGGCCAAGACTCGCCCTTACAGGGGGGGTCTTTTTTTGTGGGAGAACTTATGATTGTAATAATGGAAAAAGATTATTTAAAAAAGGATCTTAACTTGGTTATAGATCGAATACATAGAGAAGGGTTAAGAGCCGAGCCAATAATAGGAGTGGAGCGTACAGTTGTTGCCGTAGTCGGGGACATCACAGAAATACCAGAAATGAAGTCCAACTTAGAGGAAACGCCTGGAGTGGCCGAAGTTCAAAGAATTAGCACACCATATAAACTCTCTTCTCGGCAAGTGCAGAAAGAAGACACTATTGTCGATGTCTCCGGAGTAAAGTTTGGCGCTAAAAATATAGTGGTGATTGCTGGCCCGTGCGCGGTAGAATCTGAAAAGCAAACAGTAGAAACTGCTATTGCCGTAAAAAAATCTGGGGCGAAGGTTTTACGAGGCGGCGCCTTTAAACCAAGAGCCTCCCCATACAGCTTCCAAGGTTTGGAAAAAGAAGGTTTGAAAATACTCTCCAAAGCTAGGAAGGAAACTGGACTCCCCGTTGCAACAGAAGTAATTAGCCCAGAGGATGTAGAGCTCGTCTCGGAATATTCTGACATCCTCCAAATCGGGGCGAGAAACGCCCAAAACTTTCCCCTTTTAAAGAAGTGTGGAAAAGCAAAAAGACCAATAATACTAAAAAGAGGCCTGGGCGAGACGATTGAAGAGTGGTTACTCTCGGCTGAATATATCTTGGAAGGTGGTAATAAAAACGTAATTCTTTGTGAGAGAGGGATAAGAACATTTGAGGTGGCCACTAGGTTCACCTTAGATATCGATGCAATACCCCTTACTAAAAACCTCTCCCACTTGCCGGTAATTGGGGACCCAAGTCACGGAACAGGGAAAAGAATATTAGTTAAACCAGTCGCCAAAGCCTGCATTGCCGCTGGTGCTGATGGGCTTATCATTGAGGTTCACCCAAACCCAGAGCAAGCAAAATCTGACTCTCCGCAGCAGTTGAATTTCAGCGAGTTCGAGATTCTTATGAGGGAGGTCAGGAAAATTGCAAGGGCGGATGGGAGAAAATTATGAAGACTCCGTTAGCAAAAAAGAGCCTATGTTATCCTAACTAAAATGAAAAATTTGGAGAAAGTTGAAAAGGAAGCGTTGGAAAAAATAGAAAAGGCCCAAGATAGAAACGAGCTGGAAAGTATCCGAATTCATTACTTTGGAAGGAAGAGTGGTATTCTAACAATATTAGCCGGGGAGTTGCCAAAACTACCCAACCAAGAGAAAAGAAAAGTCGGACCAGTGTTCAATAAAGTCAAAAATAGCCTGCAGAAAGCTCTAGCGGAAAAATCTGGGAATTTTCAGGAAGCTAAATCAACTAATACTCAAGAACCCAAAAATTTAGAGATGGGAGAAGATTTACCGTTTGACCCAACAATACCAGGTAGGAGCCAAAATATAGCCTCATCCCACCCCTTAACAAGCGTTGTTGATGAGGTTAAGGAAATATTTCACTACCTGGGATTTTCCTGGGTTGATGGGCCAGAGGTAGAACTTGATCTTTACAACTTCCAAAAGCTTTTAATACCAAAGGACCACCCCTCTCGGGATGTTCAACAAACCTACTATATTAACGACGAGCTGCTTCTGCGAACCCATACTTCCCCAATGCAAGTAAGATATATGGAGACTCATCAGCCTCCAATTAGAATTATCTCTCCAGGCAGAGCCTACCGACGGGACATGCCAGATGCTACCCATCTTCCCGACTTTTTACAAATTGAAGGCCTTTTAGTTGATACAGAAACTTCAATGACCGATTTAATGGGCTCTTTGGATTTTTTTGCAAAGAGAATGTTTGGGGAATCTTCCAGGGTGCGCTTCTACGGCCACAATTTCCCTTACACTGAGCCGTCAATTGAGATAGAAGTTTTTCACGAAAAGCAAGGCTGGATTGAAATTCTGGGCGCCGGTATGGTTCATCCTGAAGTGCTCCGCGGAAGTGGCGTAGACCCAGAAAAATATCGCGGCTGGGCTTTTGGCATGGGACCAAACAGATTAGCCATGCTTAAATATGGAATTGATGATATAAGAGCCCTCTACAGTAGCGACCTTAGGTTTTTAAAACAATTTTAGTTTAAATTATGTTAGTACCCCTATCTTGGTTAAAAGATTACGTCAATCTTGAAGAAAACTCAGAGGAATTAGCCGAAAAACTGGTGTTTTCGGGAACTAAAATCGAAGAGATCTTAAAAAAAGAAGGCGAAACTATCTTTAAACTTGAAATAACTCCTAATCGAGCCGACTGCTTAGGAATAATCGGAGTGGCCCGCGAAGTAGCAGCGCTCTATGAGAGGGATTTAAAAATCCCGCAGCCATTTTTGGAAACAGTCCAAACTAAAAGAAAAAAATCCTTGAAGCTTACTCTTAAAGACCCATCGCTTTGCCCTTATTACTCTCTGGGCGTAATTGATAACGTGAGAGTTCAAGAGTCTCCAGACTGGCTTAAAAAAAGGCTTGAACTAGCCGGGATAAGAGCCATCAACAATGTGGTTGATATAACAAATTACGTAATGATTGAGACAGCGCAACCAATGCACGCTTTTGACTTGGACAAAGTCAAAGGGGAGGCGGTTTTGCGCTCTAGTAGAAAGGGAGAAAAAGTGACTACTCTTGATGGGGTAGAGCGGTCATTAAATGAAGGCGCCATAATAATTGAGGACTCTGAAAAACTCATTGACCTAGCCGGTTTAATGGGCGGTAAAAACTCTCAAGTTGATAAGGACACATCAACAATTGTACTCCACGTACCAGTGTATAACCCAGTCTCAATAAGAAAAGCGTCCCAATTTACTGGCCTTAGGACTGAAGCCTCCAACCGCTTTGAAAAAATTCTTGATCCAAACGCCCACCGCTTTGCCTTTGAAAGAGCCCTTCATCTACTAAAAGTAGAAGCCGAAGGCTCCCTTGCTTCAGAGATTAAAAGCGTCAACTATCCAGTTAAAAGCTCCCCGTTTACGATACTTACTGACGAAATAGATGAAATTCTTGGAGTCAAAATACCGGAAAAGGATATAGTTAACATTTTAGTGAATCTTGGTTTTGAGGTCCTGCCAAGCCCCAGTACAGAAGGTCACGCCCTTGAAGTAAGGCCACCGACCTGGAGAGGTGATGTAAAAACAACCGAGGACATCGCCGAAGAGGTGGGTCGAATCTGGGGCTATAATAGCTTTCCCAAAACCCTGCCAAAAGGGGATATACCGACTCACGAAGACTCGTTTAAACCAGACTGGGAAAGGAAGATAAAGGGTCTTTTACCATCTATTGGTTTTTACGAAACTTACACTCACGCTCTGATAAGCGCGCAAAACCTAGCAAGGCTTTCCATAAGGGAGACCGAGATTTTGAAAGTCAATAACCCAATGACAGTTGATTTTGAATACCTTCGCCCCACGCTCTTGAGTGGACTTTTGGAAGGGGTAAGTTTAAACCTTCGAAATTTTAAAGACGTATCTTTGTTTGAACTTGGAAGAGCCTTTTCAAAAAAAATAGACTCAAAAACAAAGCTCCCGCTTCAGCCGAAAACACTCACCGCTGTCTCTACTTCCATGCGATTTTCGCAAATGAAGGGGGTTGTGGAAGAAATACTTACCAAGCTAAATATTAAACAGGCAAGTTTTGAGATTCTTGAAAAAGAGGGAGTTTGGGACAAAAATTTTTCGGCGAAGATTAGTACAGTAAAAGACGAGGTAGGAATTGTGGGCAAAATAGACAGCAAAATCACCAAGAATATATCGATTGATAAAGAAGTATTCGGATTTGAGATTGATTTTGATAAACTAGTAAAACATGCCTCAAGTGAGATTAAGTATAAGTCTCTCCCAAAATTTCCAGTGGTGTATGAGGATTTATCAATTCTCGTTGATCAAAAAATAGCGGTTCAGGAAATACTGGACACAATAGAATCCCTTAAAGAAAAACGGCTCCGATCCGCCACAATTGGTGAGGTTATACCTTGGCAAGAAAACAAAAAATCAATTCTACTCCACTTGGAATACTCTGATAATCAAAAGACCCTCATCGATGATGAAGCAGCAAACATTCGAAAGAAAATTGTTGAAAAACTAAACAGTAATTTAGATATAGAGTTAAGAAGTTTGTAGTCTCAACGCCGTCTGAAAGTGCTTAAGCAACCTCAGACGGCGCGTTGTGTTGGACCGCATTCGGACAAGGCAGTTGACCTCATTCCGGCGCTTTCACAACAAAGGCGATCTTCACTTCTCTCCGCCCAAAGACCTCTTCTACCCGCCAACCAACAAGGTGAGCCGCCTCACCGTAGTAGTACTCCGTAAGGGCAGCATCACGTTCCTCGGTCGTGTAGAGCCCATCTCGATACAGGTCAAGAAGAGCCGCTACGTGCTCCTCAACTATCCGTTCAGGATCGTCGGTGGTAGTAACCATAACAACTTCCTCATCAGAACAGCAGCCGCAGCTCCCTAACAACATGCAGCACTTATACCTCAGGAGATTCGAAGATCCCCTCCTGGCAAAATGCCACAGACCTCTCTCTGATGAGCACCGAAAGGGCAGCCAGGAGCTGCCGGCAGCCTAGGCGATCGGGCCAAACAATGTACGAGACATCCCAGTTGGGTGGGGGCCAGGGGGTGGCACAAGGCCGCCCAACACCCTAAACTGGTGAACTCGCAAGGCTCAGGTGAGCCGTCCAGCCCTGCCTTGGGAAAGGGTAGCTCTGGGGAGTTCTTCGGTGGGACCCCATCCAGCAAACCCTTTCGGTGCTCATTTAGACCGCTCAGACCAACCGCCTCATGCTATCCTATCGCGCGAATCTTGACTTGGGCTGGTCGGGCTGTTACAACCGGGCCCGGTTGATAACCTCCCCACACGCAACGAATCTCTTCCCTATGCGCACGGAAGAAGGTGGGGAACCAAGTGAGGTATTCGAGAACCTCCTCACGAATCCGCCTGTTGATGCTGTACGGGCGGCTTTCGTTTTGCACTACTTCCCGCCACGTTTGAACTCCGTCAGCACCCACCGCAAGATCCCCCTCGAGCACTGCCCCGAAACGTTGCAGATACCGCTCCACCTCGAGGCGAAGGCGCTCAAAGTTCTGTAACAGCCTGACTACCTGGTCGTCGTATCCTGGGAAGGGGTTAGGACCCCTAATCACCAAGTCCTTAGCCTTGCCCCTGGCAAGGTAAGCGAGCCAGAAGATCGTATCCACTGAACCGCGGACCAAACCTTCGGCAAGGACGAGATCGTGTCTTTCGAAACCGATGTTGAGTAGGAATTCCCCCGCGAAGTCTTCCGCAGGTCTATCCTCACCAGTTCCCACCCCCTGTGAAGAATCTGGTAGGGTCATTTGGCGTTTGGGCCTCCTTTCCACTCGCAAGTCGGTCTGAGCGGCGGGACTGGGTACGAAGCAGCACACTTTCTCGTACTCAATCCCGCACGTTTATTAAAGTACAAGCAGAATATACTATATTTTAACCTGAAAAGGCAAATTAGGATGGTTTGAGGTGCTTGATACGCTTATCCGGTAAAATCCCAACCGGGAATTTTTCCAAAGTTCCGAGGCCAGCTGGTAGTTTGGTCGGGCCGCCACCAGCAACTTCTACATCAATTGTATCTTCCACAGTATCACCAGTACTATTATAAGCGATGACTTTGATTTCGTAATTGTCTGGGTCTACATCAGAGAACGAAGTGGAGTATGGGGAGGTGGTATCAACCGCATCTGGTGTAAATGAACCACCAAGGTAAAATTCTACTTTGGTTACAGAGGAGGGCGAAGTAGCCGATGCGTTCACCGTAAAATCACTCCCCACAACATCGTTATCATTTGGGCTCGTTATTGTAACTGTAAAATCAGAAGATCCTCCAGAATAGGTCTTAGTGTCTTTTTTTGTTGGCGGACAGGGTTTGCAGTACTTAAAGGAAGGTTTAAAGAGCCTAGTGTAAGGATCGGTCATAACAAAATAGGTTTTATCCGCGGCCAGGCCGGCTGCCTCGCAAGACTCGTTTACCAAAAGCCCGCTTGGTTTACAAATCCTTACCTTTACGTGCATATCATCCTCTGGCGGGGGCTGCCACTTAGTAAAAACATCAGTTTTTGTTTTGGCCCCGCTTACCACCTTTTGCCCTGTTAAAGAATTCACTTTTGCACTAACCACACCGGCTGGCCTTTTGAAATCTTCAACCGGCTGGTTCTTCAAAGCCTGCTCCATGATCGTGCGCCAAATGGGCGCTGCACCAGTAATACCTGAGGCTATTCTAGGACTCATTGGTGTATTATCATTGTTCCCGACCCAAACACCAACTGTTCTTGTTTTAGTAGTACCAAAAGACCAGTTGTCAATCTTGAGTTCAGAAGTACCAGTTTTCACAGCCAGTCCTTTGCGAAAGTTTAACCGGTTTGCCCAATATGTTCCATAATCTAAATATTTCGCAGTTGGATCAGATAATATATTAGTGATTAAGTAGTCATGCTCTGGGGTGACAACTTGCTTACCTTCACTCTTCTTAAACTCTTCGGGGTTAAATTCTTCAATAATTTTCCCATTAGAATCTGTCACTTTCAAAATCGATACTGGCTTAACTTCCTTTCCGCCGTTGCCTAAAATTGCGTAGGCATTAGTAAGCTCATAAAGTTTTATGGCGCCCCCACCCAAAGTCAAAGAAAGACCGTATTGATTCGGATCATCCAGGGTTGTAATCCCAAAATCCTTCAGAGTGTTAATCATCTCCGAAACTCCGTTAACACCAAGCATTTTCACAGCCGGTATGTTACGCGAACTGCCAAGTGCAGTCCGCACTGACATTGGCCCATTGAAGCAGTTACAGTAGTTACCGGGAATATAACTTCCACCAAAATCGGTTTTTTGATCTAAAAACATGGTGGCTGGGTTATAACCTTTTTTGAACCCGGTAATATAATTAAATGGTTTTAAGGCTGACCCTGGCTGCCTCAGCCCTTGGGTAGCAACATTAAAGTTGCCGGTTATATCTTTAGCGAAATAGTCTTTTGACCCAACCATTGCTAAAATTTCGCCAGTCTCAGTGTTTTGGATCACCGCCGCACCATTACTCATCAAAAGTCCTTTTCCGGTATTCTTAATTTCATCACTCACTGCTTTTTGAGCCATATTCTGAAGTTTTAAATCCAAAGTTGTGGTTACTTGCAGGCCGCTCTCTTGAATTAGTTTAGGACCGTATTTTTCTTCTAGAAGTTGCTTAACGTACAAGGAAAAATGGGGGGCCACAATACCCTCACCGAATTTAGCAAATTTCACTTTGGGAAGCTCCTTCAGGGATTTTTGCTCCTGCTCAGTCGTAATATAACCATCTTCCCTCATCCTGCGAAGAACATCTTCTGCCCTTGCTAAATAAGCTTTTGGATCTGGTCCAAATGGAGAATAGATACTCGGTCTTTGCGGAAAACCAGCTAATATTGCCGACTCTGTAACGCTAAGCTCCCAAACATGCTTACCAAAATACTGATTGGCGGCAGCTTCCACTCCCCAAGCCGTACCGCCGTAGGGTATTTCGTTTAAGTAAATCTGTAAAATTTGATCTTTTGAATAACGACGCTCAATTTGAACTGAAAGGATAAATTCCTTAATTTTTCGAGTTACTGTTCGCTCCGGAGACAGAAGAGCGTTCTTGACTAGTTGCTGGGTAAGAGTGGATCCTCCGGAAAGCCTCTTCTCAAAAGCGAGATCGCGCACTGATCTCACCAAACCTCGGACGTCATAGCCTTTGTGCTTATAAAAATTTTGGTCCTCAATTGAGATTGTCGCTTTCTCAAGATAGTCCGGAACCTGGTCAAGGGTTACTAAAGTTCGGTTTTGATCTCCGTGGACGTTGTAAAGCAGTGTTCCAGAGCGGTCATAAATTTTAGTGCTTTGCTCTACATTTCTATCCGTCAATCGATTCGGGGAAGGTATTTCCCGGGCGAAGTAACCAAAAACGATCGCAGTCGAAAGTAGGGCAAATACGAAGAATATAAAGCCAGCCGTAATCAGAGCACTAGCCAGTTTGATTCTTTTTCGTTTCCAAACTCTTTTGTTAACTAGTTTCCCAGGCTTTTTTGAAGGCGGTGGAAGCAAAGAATACATCGTATAAATATAAGTTCTAATATTTTACCATTCTTTAGTTGTCTTGCGCAAAATCTTGATATATAATTACGCCCTGGAGACAAGTTTTGTTACTATGGAAAAATTTGAACTATTATTTAAACATCTCGAGGAAATCTATCCTTCAAGAGAAAATCTAGTTACGCTGCTGAAAGAGAGCAAGAAGCTCAAAATATACTTAGGTATTGATCCAACAAGCCCCGAAATTCACCTGGGTCACGCAATCGCTCTCTGGAAACTAAAAGAATTCCAAGAAGCCGGCCACCAAGTAATTTTGCTAGTTGGAGATTTTACCGCAATGATTGGAGATCCCTCCGACAAAGAAGCCACTAGAAAAAGCCTGAGCCGGGAAGAAGTTTTAGCTAACACTGCGAACTTTAAGAAACAAGCGTCAAAGATCCTTAATTTTTCCGGAGAAAACGCCGCAAAACTTGAATTTAATAGCCACTGGTTGGCAAAGCTAACCCTATCTGATCTATTAGATCTTGCCGCAAAAGTAACTGTGCAACAACTCTACGAAAGAGATATGTTCCAAAAAAGACTCAAGGGTGGGAAACCAATTGGACTGCATGAGTTTTTGTATCCCCTTCTGCAGGGTTACGACTCGGTGGCGATGGCGGTTGATGCTGAACTTGGCGGTAGCGACCAAACTTTCAATATGCTTTTTGGCCGAACACTGCTTAAAAGCCTGAAACATAAGGAAAAGTTTGTATTAACACTTCCTTTACTTGAGGGGACAGATGGTCAAAAGATGAGTAAATCCTACGGCAATACTATAAATATTTCTAATTCTTCCACAGATATGTTCGGTAAAGTAATGTCCTTGAAAGATGAGCTTATTATAAAATACTTTGATCTTTGCACCAAGGTAGGCTCTGCTGAGATCAAGAAGATGTCCGACCAAATCAAATCTATAAACCCAATGGAATTGAAGAAAAAACTAGCGTTTGAAATTGTAGCAATTTACCACGGTAAAAAGGCAGCTCAAGACTCCCAAAAAGAGTTTAGTAGGGTGTTTCAAGAGGGAAAAGCCCCAAAGGGTAAACGAATGTTTCTCCCAAATAAAATTAACGCTGACGCCACCACAATTTTAGAGAAGCTATCGATGGTAAAAAGTAAAAGTGAAGCTAGAAGATTAATCGAGCAGGGCGGAGTCTACATAAACGGAAGAAAGGTGGACTCACTATCTGACACCTTTTCACTTGAAACAGGAACGCTTGTTCAAATAGGCAAACTTAGATCAGTATCAGTTGAAATAAGAAAGGATACATGAATTTTATACGTAAAAACCGCTGGATATGGGTAGTAGTATCCATATTCGTAGCCATAAGTTTAATTATCTATCCGCTATTTTTGAGCACAATTTCCGGCTAAAAGTGATTACTCTAAACACCCCCATAGGAAAATTTCCCTTTATTGGTCCTACCTACGCTACTCGATTAAAGAAACTTAATATAGACAACCTCAAGGATCTTTTTTATCACTTTCCTGCAAAGTATGAGGACAGGCAGGTTTCCACAAGAATAAGTGAAGTAAGAGCAGGCGAGAAAGTTTCTCTGGAGGGAGTGGTGTGGGAAATAAGAAACGTTCGCACGAAATATGGTAAAAACTTGACCTTTGCCTTGATAAACGACGGTTCAGGATCGATAAACTGCGTTTGGTTCAACCAACCCTACCTTACAAAATCTATTAAACAGGGTCAAAAACTAGGGTTTTCTGGAAAAAGCGAATATTTTAATGCTAATCTTTCCTTAGTAAGCCCTGATTTTGAAAACCTGGATAATAAAACCTCGCCAATCCACACCAAAGGTTTAGTGCCGATTTACCCTGAAACTGCCGGCGTCACTTCAAAATGGCTTCGCAGCCGACTTTCAAATCTTCTTAGCACTAGTACTGGCCTGAAAATCTACGAAGTTTTACCGATGGAAATTGTAAAGAAGTACAAATTTGCAAATTGGCTGTTATCGATGAAAAACATCCATTTTCCAGCTAACCTGAACGAACTAGAAAGGGCGAAAGAGAGATTCAAATTTGAGGAGCTATATTTAATACAAGTAAGAGCTCTTAAGAGAAAAGCGGAATGGAGTAAACAGGCAAAAGTCCAACCTTTTACAATTGATCAGGAAAAGTTACTCAAATTTATAGCTAGCCTTCCTTTTGATTTGACCAACGCCCAAAAAAGAAGCATCAAAGAAATTATTGGGGATCTGGGCAAAAAAACGCCTATGAATCGCCTTTTGCAAGGAGACGTCGGAAGTGGCAAAACTGTTATTGCAGCCCTTTCTAGCTACGTGGTTATACTGCAAGGCTACAATACAGTTTTTATGGCGCCAACGGAAATTTTGGCAAACCAGCACTTTAAGACTCTAGAGACTATCTTAAATCCGTTTGGTATTAGTGTCGGTCTTCAAACAAGCGCCCGGAAAACTAAGGAAGACGCCCATCTAACTGTCGGGACCCAGGCTCTGCTATTTAAAAACTGGCAACCAAAAACTCTGGGTTTAATAATAATTGATGAGCAGCAGCGCTTTGGTGTTGCTCAAAGAGCCATTTTGAGAGAAAAGGGTGTTTTTTCTCACTTCCTAACAATGAGTGCTACTCCAATTCCCCGAACCATGGCTCTTACTCTGTGGGGCGATTTGGACTTTTCCGTGCTGGATGAAATGCCCTCTGGAAGGCAAAGGATAAAAACTTACGTTGTTCCAAAGGAAAAACGAGACAAAGCCTACAATTTCATAAGAAAAGAGATTTTGGAAGGGCGACAAGCTTTTATAATTTGCCCTTTTATCAACCCTTCCGAGACTCTCTCATCAGTCAGAAGCGCGAAACAGGAGTGGCAAAAGCTCAGTAGTGAGGTCTTTCCCGATCTAAAGGTGGAACTTTTACACGGAAGGCTTTCATCATCCCAAAAGCAGAGCATTCTGGAGAAGTTTCGCAGGAGAGAAGCTGATATCTTGGTTTCAACCCCAGTGGTAGAAGTTGGGATTGATATACCAAACGCTGCTGTAATGATGATCGAAGGCTCTGATCGTTTTGGTCTAGCCCAGCTCCACCAAATTAGAGGCAGAGTGGGCCGAAGCAGTAACCAATCATTTTGCTTTCTTTTTACCGAAAATGACAGCCCCAGTATATTAAGTAGGCTTAGACATCTTGAAAAAAACTCTAGTGGCCTCTCTCTTGCAGAACTTGACCTCAAACTTCGTGGACCAGGTGAGATTTTTGGTCTGGCCCAAAGCGGGTTTCCGCCACTGAAATTAGCTTCTTTTATGGATAAAGAGTTAATTAAAAAAACTCATGAGGCGGCAAAAAAAGTTATCGATGCCGACCCAGAATTAGAAAATTCACCTTCCCTACAAGAAATAATGAGAGTCGAAAAAACCACTCCTGATTGACAGTTGGCCCCCTGGAAAATATAATTGCCTATATGACACCATTACCAAAGAAAAAAATCTCTAAAGCTCGGAAGGGCAAAAGAAGAGAAAACATTAAATTAATCTTCCCAAAACTATCAGTTTGCCCAAACTGCTCTGCTCTTAAACTACCCCATAAAGCTTGTCCGAATTGCGGAACCTACAAAGGAAAGGTAGCAAAGGTAGTAAAAGTAAAAACAAAGGTTACTAAAGGGGGAGCGTAGGTGAAAAAGCAGAACGATCCAAGACACGAGGGTCGAAAGATTGCTCTTCAAGTCCTTTTCGAATGGAGTTTTAACTCTTTAGATATCAAGGAAATTTTGGAAAGGGATAAAGATATATTTATCGAGATCCAGGAAAAAAAGGAGGGGGAGAAACCAGACTTCGACTTAGCTCTCTTTTTGGTAGGAGGTGTTACCGAAAATTTGGATACGCTTGATAAGATAATTGAAGATGCGGCCCCAGAGTGGCCAATTAATCAAATAGCCAAGATAGATCTAGAGATTTTGAGATTAGCAATATTTGAGCTTTATATAGCCAGAAACGTCCCTCCAAAAGTCTCTATTGATGAGGCAGTGGAACTTGCCAAAGAATTTGGTGGTGAAAACTCAAGTAAGTTCGTTAACGGAGTCTTAGGAACTGTTGTGAAAGAACTAATGCCGGGGTTAATAGACTCTTCAGAAAAAAAGAAGAAAAGAAATTGACTAATGAACACTTTAGAAGAAATAAAAGAACTAATTTCAGGTCAATTTGGAGTTGAGAAAGACTCTATCTTACCTGATTCCCACCTTCAGGACGACTTAAATGCAGACCCTCTGAGTATTGCGGATCTTGTTGTTAGCCTGGAAGACAAATTCAAGTTAAAAATACCTCAAGAAGAAATAATTAAATTTAACAAGGTTTCAGACATTGTAGAATTTATAGAAGACCAAATGGATTAGAGTAAAAACAAGTATGGATTTTAGCGAACTAGAAAATAAAATTGGGCTAACATTTAAAGACCAAAATCTTTTGAAAACAGCATTCATTCACCGATCTTATTTGAATGAACATCCCGAGGAAAAATTACCTAATAATGAAAGGCTTGAATTTTTGGGGGATTCTGTCTTAGGGTTCATAATATCAAACTACCTCTACGAAAAGTATCCAAGGAACCCGGAAGGAGATTTAACGAATTTTAGATCTAGCATCGTAAACGCTAAAACTCTAGCTGAAGCTTCCGGTAATCTTGGTTTGGGAGAGTTTCTTTTTTTATCGAAGGGGGAGGAAGCAACAGGTGGAAAGGAACGGCAATATATTTTAGCAAACACTTATGAATCGCTGCTGGGGGCAATTTATCTCGACCAAGGAATAGATGCAGCCTCAAAATTTGTTGATAAAACCCTAATACCCAAGCTTTCGGTAATAATTGAAAAGAAACTCTACAAGGACTTCAAGAGTAAACTCCAGGAGGCTTCTCAAGCGAATCACAATGTAACTCCGAGTTATAAGCTTGTATCTGAGACTGGACCGGATCATTCAAAAGTATTTGAAACTGGAGCGTACCTAGGTCAGAAGTTGTTGGCTAAAGGTAAAGGTGCTAGCAAACAAGCAGCCGAGCAGGAAGCGGCAAAATCTGCACTTGAAAAATTAGACAAATTAAGCTAAAATCCCCTATCTATGGTAAAAATACGATTAGCAAGAATGGGCAGTAAGAATAAGCCAAAATACCGAATTGTTGCTGCAGATGAGAAATTCAAACGAGACGGGCGCTTTTTGGAAATACTAGGTCATTATGACCCAACCACTAATCCGTTCTCACTAATAGTGAAGCGGGATAAGCTAGATTGGTGGGTCTCTCACGGTGCCCAAGTCTCTGAAACGGTCTCAAAACTCGTTTATAAATAGAATCAAAATAAACTTGAGTTAGTAGGTAAAATGAAAGATTTATTAGAATTTATTGTTAAAGGTATCAGTGAGGATAGTAGCAAGGTCTCTATCTCCGAACAGAAAGAAGAAGGGCTAGACAGCTACACTATTTTCGTTGCTGAAAAAGAAATCGGGAAAATAATTGGTAAAGGCGGTAAGGTAATAAAAGCAATAAGGACTTTAGTTAAATTAAAAGCAATTAAAGATGGCAGCCGGGTAAGGCTTAACAGCGTAGAAGCAGCAACTTAAGTCTCTAATGGGAAATCTAACGATCCACGTTTTAACTCTCTTTCCAGATTTCTTCAAAAGCCCCCTTTCAGAGAGCATTCTTGCAAGGGCAATTAAAAAAGGCTTAATTTCAGTTCAAATTCACAATTTAAGAACTTTTGGCCTTGGGGAAAGGAAAACGGTAGACGATAATCCATACGGTGGTAGCGCTGGTATGGTTCTCAGAGTGGACGTTTTGGCCAAGGCGGCCGAGAGCGTCTCCTCAAAAGAACGAGGGGGAAAGCCGTATGTAGTACTCCTTGACCCAAAAGGGAAAAGGTATGACCAGGGAAGAGCCGAAAAACTTTCAAAAAAGAAGGAGGTACTCCTAGTTTGCGGTCATTATGAAGGGGTGGATCAAAGATTTGCAGATTATTTTTGTGACGAGGTAGTCTCTGTCGGAGATTTTGTTCTCACCGGCGGGGAGACAGCGGCTCTTGTCTTAATAGATTCTATTGTTCGTTTACAGCCTGGAGTGCTCGGTAAGAAAGAGTCTCTTCAATCCGAATCGTTCTCCTTGACTAAGACTGAGGGTAAAAATAGTAGAATCTTTGACTTTCCAACCTACACACGGCCAGAGAGCTTTCAGGGCAAAAAAGTCCCCCCAATTCTTTTGAGTGGTAACCACGCGAAGATAAAACAGTGGAGAGCTAATAAAGCACGCCAACTTACTTTGAAATTTAGGAAAGATTTAGTACAAGGTTAGTTGCCAAAAGGGTTTGCGACCCCAGTCCGACCTTCTTGTATTTGAATATCCGTGAAGTTAATAAATTTATCAATTAGTAGAAGAGTACGTTCATTATCAGCAGAAAGCGCAGGAATCTGCTCCGCAGCAAGATCATCGCTAGAAAACTCAACTGGTCTAAAAGGAATTGAGAGTTGAAATAAAATCTGAAATTTACTGCCTTCAGAATCGGTTGCGGCAAGGGAGTCAATAGATGATATTCGCTTTGCCATCTCAAGCTTTTCTAAAAAGGCCTCAAGAGACGAAACGCTTCCACTTAAAGAAAGTTTTAAAATTAAAGAGTCCTTAGAAAGCTGCCCTGAGGGAGCCGCCGGTTGAGTTTGCGCGGCAGTAGCACTTGCTGTTGCTGCTTTGGCAGACTCTGTACTTACTTTCCCTGGCGTCAAGCTTATTTCGTCAACTGCTAAGTTAGATCCAAGCGCTAAATTCTGAAGCCCAACAACAAGCGGGGCAACTTGTTTCCCGGCAGGCAGAGCAATATTTGCTTCGGAAAGCTTTTGGTTTATTTCAGCTTCATCAAGGGAGTTTAGAGTACCTAATTTATTTGAAAGGTTTCTCAACCTTTCACGATCGTTATTTAGACTATTATTAGTCTCTCTAACATTCCTTAAAAGGGGCAATATCACAAAAGGAATAATGACAAGTATTGTTACTGCTATAAGAGCCGGTACCGCCAAGGCTTTTAAATTTTTCAGATCGATATTAAAAAGTTTCATCTTTGGCCACCAGTCCTCTGGGTATGAAAGTCATATCGATTACAAATTTATAAGAACTTTTGTTTTCATTGCTTAGATTGCTAAGAATCACCTTATTAAACTTAGGTGTGTAACGCTCGGAGATAATTGCTTTTATAAGTTTGCTTAAAGAAGCCGAATTGTTAGCAACCCCACCAATACTTACGTCTCCATCACTATTAACGTCAATGTTCTCGATCTTGACTGCCCCAGACTCCTCGGCTAAGTTTGATATATTGGCGACAGCACTTGATACTGGTACTTCCTCATCCAAAGTCTTCTGGATTTGATTAAGCTTATCCACCAGGGCACGTTGGGAAATTTCCTTCTCTTTCTGAGCGACTATTTCACCTTCCAATCTTTGTGATTCTTTTTCCACACGGGATCTTGTTGTTTGAAGAAAGAGCTGGTATGAAAATATGCCGACTAAAATAGCCGAAACTCCAAGTAAGGCTCCTATTGAGGATACGTTGAGTTTGCGCTTATAGACTTCCTTCTTTGCTTCGTCTTCGGCGATTTGTGGTAGTAAGTTTATACCTTGAGCCATATTAATTAGATTGATTTTAAACCAAGACCCACGGCAACAGTGTAAGAAGTGCCGTCAGTGACAAGTCTCTGGGATACTTGGGAAGGTAGTGAGATTCCTTCCCACGGATTTCCCAGCTGCACTTCCAAACCTAAAGCCTCAGCCAGATATAACACCAAGCCGGGCAGTTTTGCAGTCCCTCCGGTAAGAACAACTCTCTTAACCGGCGACTCAGGGTGTTTGCCAACGTAGTATGCAAGCGCTCTTCTTATCTCATTGACAACAACATCAAATATTGGCTTTATTGCTTGCATCACTTTACCCTCAAGCTGAGTTGCATCAAGTCCATAAGTTTTCATATATTCGGTGGCCTGATCCAGCTCAAAACCAAGTTCTTGAGCTACACCGCGAGCAAGTGCTAACCCGCCAGTAGCAATTGACCTGGTAAAATTTATTTGGTTTGCACTAACAATAGATAGATCAGTAGTCGAGGCCCCAATACTAATAATCATGGTGGTGGGGGTGCCTTCAACTCTCTGGACTAAGGACCTGACCACGGCGGTGATTTCTGTCTCAAGAGCAATTGCGGAAAGTCCAGCCGTTTTCATAATTCGTAAATACCTATTGATTAAAACTTTTGGGGCGGCAACAAGCAGAACTTCTACTTTTCCACCGGCAGAAGGAGCTGCAACCTTTGGGTGTGAGAGTATCTGCCAATCAAGACGCACCTCAGTCATTGGTATTGGAACGTATTGCTCTGCTTCCCACTGTATTGCACTTCTTACTTCCTTGTCAGAAAGGCTAGGAAGCTCAACAACTCTTGTAAATATTTGCGACTCAGGCAAAGCCGTTATCACTTTATCAGTGCTTATATGAGCCTCGTGATGAAGTTTTTTTATAGTTTCGGAAAGTAGAATAATGTCTTCTTCGGAATCAGATGTTGCGCTTTGGGCGGGTGTAGGAACTTGGCCGGCTGCTATAAAAACTGGCCGACTAGTTTGACCACCCAGCTGAACAGCTTTTATGCTATGCGTTCCGATATCAAGACCAAAATGATTAAGGGCAGGCATGCTTTAGTAAGTAGTAAATTGATTACTAGTCATTAATTAACTATATAAATAGTAACATAGTGCAGAGGAGGCTGGCAAGTACCTACAATAAGGGGTTAGAGATTAGTTAGTTTATTTTGTCCTACTAACCTATAATTAACTAAGCGCTAACTTCTTTTACTTGGTGAGATTTGTACCTGAAAATAGTACGTAGTCAAAAATGGCTGGTAAGGCCGGGAATTGGCGAACTACCTTTAGCTTCCTCGTAACCCCAGAATTAGTAGTGCCGGTAGACTCAATTTCAGATCCTTGAATTGGTAGATCCCAACCATTACCCTTAACTGCTATCGGATGGGCAACAAGGTTGTACAAAAACCTAATCCTCGCAAGTACAGGCACACTTGCATTACCAATCCCTTCAAGATCCAAAAGGGCTGAGTTACAGTCACTAATACCACTTCTGATATCAAAAGTCTGCACAAATTCGAAGTCAATCTTGCCGACATTAGTATCTGTACCAGGTGGCGTACTCACATCATCCGGCGCATCCGTACTATTAAGGCAGAAATTATTACCAGCTCCTCCACCAATACGACCATTATTTGGATCAAATGCAAACTTTCGTAGCTTAAAGGCCCCACCTTCCAAATACACCACCGTCACTTCCATCGCCGGTGCATTTGCTCCACGCCCAATCCCTTCATGACCCCAAAAAATATCAATATTGGCAGGGTTTCCAGCAGCCGGTACTGGGCTTCCACTACCCAAGTTATTAAAATCAACAAGCAAACTTATTTGCACCACTTCGTCTTTACTCACTTCGCTTGGAAAAGAAAAGGCGTTAGACCCAGCACTTATATCTTTAACTGAAATTTTAGCTTTTGTTTGGTTTAAGGTGGAGAAATCTAATTCTGGCAAAGTGCCGCTAAAGGAAGAGTCCCCCTCAAGCTTCTTAAGTGCTTCTTCTACTCCAGCCTCAGCTGCAAAATAAGCTCTGTTGGATTCATCGCTTGTAGTTGTTGTACGAATGTCAGTAATGGACCTTGAAGCAACAGAGAGCACAATCGCGAGCCCGACTACTAAAACAAGAAGAAAAACTATCAATATTTGACCGGACTGCTCTTTAGTGTGTTGGGAAGTTTCTTTCATTTCAGGCAGGGCTTTAAAATTTTAAGCCTTAATTAAATGATAAACTCTACTTCAGTAGGTAGTCAAGTACTATTATGATCTAGGCGGCGACATTACCTATGCAGCTCACCACTACCATATCGTGATATCCAGAAGAGTCTGTCCAGGTAACCACTACTGATACTTGCTTAGATTCATCATAATAGAGTCCATCGCTATCTGAGTCATAATCGTTACATTTACTCAGACCCCCATCCACGACTCTTGTATCAGCGACATACAGAGCTCTTTTGAAATTTACACCACCAATATTAACCTCAAAGTATGGCTCAGAATCCCCATTACCATGAAGACACCAGGAGTAAGAGTGGGAAGATGGTAGGGCACCCCCTGTCGAGCAGTCAGTTGGGTTAGGCTCATCCGGTTCGTGAATACCGTATCTGTGACCATAAATAGGGCTTCTTGTGTTGCCCACAGCTACAAATTTGGTAAGTACGGGCTCATCACATAAAGGTTCTGTAGGGCAGCCGGATATGGTTTCGGTGATATCACATTCATAAAGCTTGCTAAAACTTGTGTAACCGGCTGCACACGGGGCTACCGGATTTTGCATTGTAATCACAGCTTTTGGATCATCCAAACTCCTGATACTCATCACTACCTCTAAACTTTGTTGGGCGAGTTTGCTTGCTACTTCTTGATTCTTGGAAAAAGTTGCGTTTCGGTTGGCACGGGCGGCAAGACCAAGTATTGCGGTAACTATTAGCGTACCGACGGCTATAGCGATCACAACCTCAACTAATGTTTGGCCTTTATTGGCAGGATCCTTAGCATTCATTTAAAAAACTCTTGTGCCAACGGTAGTTTCAAAAGGGAGATTTATTTGGTAATCATTTCTGGTAGGGGCGCCTATTCCTTGGGCAACTGTGAAAGCAAATAAAACAATTTGCTGTTGATTTACAGTGCCAGTAATTGTAAACACATCGTTTGCCCCTGCCACATTAACATTATCACATACAATATTTACTCCTGAGGTACTATCAGTATTGGTCAGAACCTCAAGGTTTCCGCTGAGTTGAATCTCTCTTGTAAACCTTCCATTATCACTGCCTGTAGATCCCACGCATTTCCAGTCTACATACTCGTCACGATGTTTAATAGTTATACCGTTAGTTCCGTTCGGTGTAATACTGAGAGCCGGGCGAATATCTCGTTCAAAAAGATCTATTATAATTGCAGCGTTTTGACGCGCTTCGTTAGTTACTTGTGTTTTGTTCTGGGAGCGCAGAATTCCAATAAATACGCTGGAAGCAATCCCTATTAAAATACCCAGAATTGCCGTGACCACCAGAAGCTCAAGGATAGTGAATCCTTGGCTACCAAAAACCTTGTTTTTTTCATTATCAACCTTAAATTTGCGTTTCATGCTATTTAAGTCTTCTTGCCAATACAACTAACATCTGATTTTCGGTGTGTACCTGCTTGGTCTGTCCACTTAACAACAATCGTGAATTGCTTGATGTGTCGGAAATTAGCATTTTGATTGCATTTACTAACTGGGGGAGTATCCGCAATAAAAAGCCCTGTTGTGTAAGTCACTCCACCGATGTTGATTAAGAAATCTTTTTGATCATCACCGTTACCATGAATACACCAAGAAGATGATGCAGGAATATTTTCAGGCGCAATATTAGCTTCATCAGTCCGGCAAGGTAAGGCGGGCAAGTACGTAGGATCTCCTGAGACATGAAAAGCGTATCTTAATCCGTAGCTAGGGTTTACATAATTATCAGAGGTGCTGACAAAATTTGTTAACGGTGGATCGTCGCAATGAGAGCCGCAAGGAGTATCTGGAAGATCACATTCGAAAAGACCGTTAAAGTTTGTAAGCTGGTTACAAGGCGCACCATCTTTTCTGGGAATTATAGCCCTCGGATCATTCAGGGCTTTTATATTCCTTACTATCTCTATCCCTTGTTGACCAAGTTTGGAAGCTTGCTCTTGATTTCTGGCAAAATTTGCGTTGCGATTGCTTCTGGTGGCTAGTCCTAAAATTGCGGTTATGAATATTGCCCCGACTGCCAAGGCAATCAAAACTTCAATTAAAGTCTGCCCTTTTTTGGATTTTAAATAAGTCTTCATGTCATCTAATAACTACTAGTTTGCCGTAATTTGGCCTGATTTATCCACAGTTACAGAATGGGTTGTAGTACCTTCTGTAAGCGAAATTACGGCCCGACGACAATTTGGATACGTTATGTCACTTATTAACGTCGCAGTAATAAGATCGATGGTACCATAGTAGAATTGTATATCCCGAAGAGACTTGAAATTTATTACTAAAATGTCGCCTGCTGTATACCCACAATCTGTACCATCAGATTTTGTTACGCTGATAGAGCTAACTTTAACATTCGGCGGTAGTTTCACTATATCTGTTGGGCCCCCTTGAATATCCCCAGGTGGGGTTCCTGGGGCGGGTGTACAAGCCTGGGCTCGATTGTATTTTATTGAGGTGGGCAACGTGGATTTATCAAAGGCTAAGTAGTGCCCGCGAAGATTATAATCGTCAATACTGTCCGATAAAGCGGCTCCGCTACTATTATAGGCGTCCGTTTTGCAACTTTGGTGCTTAAGCCCAGATACAGCTCTGTTTTGGGATTCGCGAAACTTGGATTTTAGTTCTGAAGCACCCCTAGCCACGTTTTGCCCCCGATTAAAGCTGTTATAAGCTGCCACCGCTCCACCAGTAAGAAGACCAATAATCGCAACTACAACAAGAAGCTCGATAAGCGTGAAGCCTTGGGAAAAATTAGGAACTATAAATGAGAAATGAGATTCAGTCTTTTTTGAATTATATTTCGGGGCAGAGAGCATAAATAAAGTGTAACAAAGAAGTAATATACATGCAACAAATCGCTAACCCCTCATCTCTAATCTACTCATTGGAGACCTTGTAGTTGTATACATTATCCCCAGGCCAGTCGTGACAGTCTTCGTAGTTGTAAGTGGTGGAGCCCTCTGGTGGGTTCTCCAAAACAGCAAGTAGGACGTATGTATTTCTGTCTTTGTGGAGATAAAAATAGTCTTTACCCGTACCAGCATTAGCAGGGTCTTGGGGGATTCCACTCGGAAAGTATGGACTCAGAGCATCCTTAGCTTCAGGAATCGTTATCGTAACTATCCTACCGCAAAAACCAACTTGCCCAGGCAACTCTCGGTTTTCTTCATAATAAGCTTCAAGAGCGTTTGCGATTTTTAATAAATCTTCTTTTCTATTATCATCATTAAAATTTCTTAAAAAATAGACTGGAGTGTATTTGGAAAGATTAAAACTGGGATTATAAAAAGAATAAGCAGTCAAAGCTCCATATAGAAAAGCAACTATTATTATTAACGAAATTATCCCTATTCCTTTTTGATTAATTCTAGTGAAATTCATTAATCAGGGCAGATGAAATATTGGTAAGTAGTATCCCACCCCGTAGGGTTTTGGGCTACGCCCCCACATTTAGCAAATGTAGCCGTGTCTTCTGGGGTAGGGTATTGAAGTGTTACAGCGGCTCGATATTCCAAATCTGGTACATTAATAGGGGCGGGGTAGTTTTCTCCTCTGTAAACCCAATCAGTACCACATGTTCCAGCGGGCAGTTGCCTTGTATAAGCAGTTACTAACTTTGTGGTTAAGTTTGTGCACTCAGCTGCTTGACTAGCGTTGTCTTTTGGATAATGTTGTGTTGCTGCCGATTGATTGTCATTAAAATAAAGTTGCAGAGCGTGTTTGAGCTCTTGCATCTCCTGCCTCTTTTTACTATCTCTTGCTTCTCCAATTAATCTGGCCGGATTTATAGCAATGACTGCAATAGTTACCAAAATCCCAATAATTGCGATAACCACCAAAAGCTCTATTAATGAGAAACCCTTTATATTCTTCAAAAATATTCCCCCTTATACATATTATTTAATCCAAAAAATAGCTCTAATTATCTCTACGGACATATATTAGCAGCTGGAACAACCCCCAAACTTGTTACTTGCCTATCTGATTGTCGATATATCCACCAGGTCGGAGGGTTAGTTGTTCTACCTTGTTCCCAAACACAAATATCAGTGGTAGCACCAACTGCCGGTGTAAAATCAAAAGCGACTGTTGCAGCAAGTTGACCGTCTCCACCAGCACTACCTTCCACATCCGCCACAGAATTGCAATTGTCAAGGTTGCCGTTTTGCCGAGTTACACAACTGGTTAGCAAGGTACCAGACGCTCGTACGTTTGCTTGGGATCTTTGATCTGCAGCTTCCCGTAACCGCTCGGCTGGGTTAATGGCAACAACTATAATAACAACCAAAATTGCAATAATTGCGATTACGACCAAAAGCTCAATCAATGTAAAACCTGCATCTTTCGCACTTGTCATTTGAATTTAATAGCTACTAAGAACTAATAGCTATTAAATTGGGTGTTACCGCTATGATTAACCCTAAGGACACGTATTAGCTGCAGGTGCAGCTGCCTGGACCAAGCTTCGAACCTGTCCATCTGAAGCCCGATATATCCACCAAGTTGATGCAGAAGTTGTTCTTCCCTGTTCAAATACACAAATGTCAGTTGTTGCACCAACTGCCGGTGTAAAATCAAAAGTAACTGTGGATGCAAGTTGGCCATCCCCACCAGCAGCAGCCTCAACGTCAGTTTGACTATTACAGTTATCAAGGTTACCATTTTGGCGAGTTACACAAGTACTTAACAAAGTACCAGAAGAACGCACGTTGGAGGCTGCTCTTCTATCGGCAGCTTCTCTAAGTCTTTCCGCCGGGTTAATGGCGACAACCACAATTACCACCAATATAGCAATAATGGCGATTACGACCAAAAGCTCGATAAGGGTGAAACCCTTTTGATCTCTTAATTTCGAGATTAATCTATCTTTCAAGAGTATTCACCCCCTTTCGAAGAAATACAGAGTATTTCAGTAAAATTGTTAGTTTTATTGGGGAAATAAAATACTTGTGGGCCGAGTTTTTGTTCATCTGGGTCTAGTAAATCCTTAGATACCACTCTAACACCTGCTGTCCCCAGAGTAGAGCAATAAGGGCTCCAATAGACAAGAAGGGACCAAAGGGCACCGTTTGCCCAATCCTTCTTCTCCCTACAATTATAAGTATAATTGACGCTAATGCCCCTGTCAAGAAGGCCAAAAACAACCCAATTAAAAGCTTACTAATTCCAAGGGCTAAACCTAAAAATAAGGCGTATTTCACGTCCCCTCCACCCATACCCTTACCACGGGTAATTAAAACTAGAGCGTAGAAGAAGGCGCCTGCTATAAGTCCGGCCAAAATGTCATAAAAGAGCTGGGAGGCAAGTGATAAGAAAAGAAAAATTATCTTAAAAGCAAAGACAATCGCGATAGAGGGGAGAATTACTTTGTCGGGGATGAGACCATCCTTTATATCCGTGATAAAGATTATAATTAAGACCGAAGTTACGAATAGAACATAAGCAAGATTAAGATATTGGACCTGGGAAGTTGGATGTAAGATGTAAAATGCTAGAGAAAATAGAAATACAGTGGAGAGCTCGACCAAAGGATACTGAACAGAGATCTTTTTTTTACAATAGTGGCACTTCCCCTTCAAAAAAACAAAACTTAAAATCGGGACGAGATCGACTGTTCCGAGATTGTGTTTACAGTGCGGGCAACGAGAACGGTCCACGAAAATCGATCCACCATGGATTGAGCGGTAGGCGACGACGTTGAGAAAAGATCCCACACAAGCGCCTAGGATAAAAGTTATTACCAAAGATGATAGGATTGTCATCGATTAAAAGGCCGAGGTGATGTTGTAGATCGGCAAGATAATTGATATAACAAGGCCGGCTACCATAATACCCAGCACAATCATAATTATTGGCTCGAGCGCAGTGGTAAGGTTTTTAACTTGGTGCTCAACCTCAAGTTCATAATAAGTTGAAACTTTGTTTAAAACTTCATCCATTTTACCTGTCTCTTCACCCACTGCTATCATCTGTGGCATTAAGGGTGGGAACGTTTGATCCTGGGAAATTGCTTTTGAAAGTTGGGCCCCTTTTTCAACCAAGGTTGTAGCTCTACTAATTGCTTGCCGGTGAATAGCGTTGGAGGCAACATTTCCGGAAATTTTTAAAGCTTCGAGTATAGGAACTCCAGCTCCAACTAACGCGCCAAGAGTTCTAGTCAGCTCCGTAAGAGATGAATCCCTGTTTAGCTTCCCGAAAATCGGCACTTTAAGGAGCAGCTTATCAATAACTAGTGATCCTTGAGGAGTTTTACGATAACGCCTTAGTGCCGAGAACCCAACCACACCCAGTATTATTACTAGCCACCAAAACCGGATCATAAAATCACTAACGAAGATTAATATCACCGTTGGTAAAGGCAGAGAGATATCCAAGTCTGTGTAAAGTTCGGTAAGTTTTGGAACAACGAAAATAAGGATTATCACTGCAACCATTGTCATCGCCACCATGATAATAATCGGGTAAACAAAGGCGCCTTTAACTTTGCTTTGAAACTCTCTGTCCTTCTCCAGAGTATTTGCTAAATTTAGTAGTACCTGATCAAGTGTCCCGGAACTCTCGCCGGCCCTGACAATATTTATATACGCTATCGAAAAAACACCAGAATGTTTAGATAAGGAGTCAGCAAACGTAGAGCCCCCTTGGATGTCCTCGGCTATTTCCTTAATTACTTCTCTAAATTTTTCCTTCTCTGTTTGCTTTTGTAATATCACCAAAGAATCTGTAAGAGGAAGACCGGAAGTGATCATTGTAGCAAGTTGCCTAGTGAAGTTAGCGATGTCACCAATTTTTACGCCGCCAAAAAAACTAAAGCTTGAAATTCCGGCTTTGTTAGCTTCTATACTTACAACAACATAACCCCGGTCGTGAAGAATTGAAGCTGCCGCTCTTGTCGTAGCCGCCTCTATAAGACCTTCTTTAGTAGCTCCTTTTAAATCTCTTACAACGTATTTAAACTGTTCCATAATTAATTGGCCACTCGGTGGTTACTCACCATTAACTAATTTCTACTTTTCTCCTTTTTTAACTTCACGCATCAGCTCCTCACTCTTCAAACTGTAAGAAAGGGCAGTCTCCAAGGAGATTTTTCCACCCTTTATGAGCGTGGCCAGCGAGTTCTCCAGGGTTATCATGCCGATTTGAGAAGAAGTCTGGATTACATTATCGATAAGATGCGTTTTTCCCTCTCGGACTACATTACGAACAGCTGAAGTAGCTAGCAATATCTCGAGAGCAGGGTAGCGACCACCAGCGGTAGCCGGGACCAATCTCATCGAAATTATCGCTTCAATCACATTAGAAAGCTGAAGTCTTATTTGATCTTGCTGATTTTCGGGGAAAACGCCGACGATACGATCAACTGTTTGGGCAGCCGAATTTGTATGCAAGGTGGCAAAAACTAAATGCCCAGTCTCCGCTATTGTCAGAGCTGCCTCAATCGTCTCGTAATCTCGCATCTCACCAACCAATACAACATCTGGGTCCTCCCGCAAAACACTGCGCAAGGCAATCTCCCAAGAGTGAGTATCTAGGTGCATTTCTCGCTGGGCAATTAACGCTTTTTTGGACGGATAAACATATTCAATCGGGTCCTCAACGGTAAGTATGTGAACAGATCTTGTCTGGTTAATCTCATTTAGAATCGATGCGATTGAAGTAGACTTTCCGTGCCCGGTCGGGCCCGTTAGTAATATAAATCCCTGTCTGAGTTTTGAAAAATTACTCAGAACTTTGGGCAAGTGCAGCTCATCTAAGCTAGGTATTCGGGAAGGAATCAGTCTCAGAGCAGCTGATAAATAACCCTTTTGGTAAAAAGCATTGACTCTAAATCTTGCTAGCTGCCCCAGGGCGAATGAGAAATCTATCTCTTTGTTGGTCATTAAAAGCTCTTTTTGCTCTGGTGTGCAGAGCGAAAGGACAAGTTTTTCAATGTAATCAGGCGTTGGCGAACCAGCTCTTGTTAGAGGAGTGAGCTTACTATCAATACGCAAAGTGGGGTAAACACCTACCATTAGGTGCACATCGCTTGCCCCACGCCTAAGTGCTTCTTCTAAAATTTCTTGTATTCCCATAGTGCACTCCTTTCAGTTACTTATAGTTATAGGATCTAAGATTTATGATTTAGGATTTGCATACAGTTCTTATTGTGATTAAAATCCTACATCCTAAATCCCATATCCTCATTCAATCGCAACTCTAAGAACTTCCTCGACCGTTGTTATACCTTCGATTACCTTCAAGTAGCCGTCTTGAGGAACTGTCACCATCCCTTCTTCAATGGCTAGCTTTTCAATTTCATTTGAAGGAGCTCTTTCAAGAATAAGCTTACCAATTTTATCGGTAATAGAAAGTACTTCATAAATACCAATTCTTCCTAGATAACCAGAATCGCCACACTTGTCGCACCCTTCCCCTTTAAAAAGCTTGAGTTTCTGATTATCTTCAAGTTCATGGATATCTTTTTGTTCCTCGGGGGATAATTTTTGAACTATAGCTTTGTTTTTAACAAGATTGCCTAAAATTTTCTGAATATCTTCAACTGCCTGGGCTGGAGCATCATACTCCTTTTTACAATGTTCGCAGATTTTACGAACAACTCTTTGAGCAACAACAGCTGTCATGGAGGAGGCGATTAGAAAGGTCTCCATACCCATGTCTAAAAGCCGGGGTAGGGCACCAGAAGCGCTGCTTGTGTGTAGAGTAGAAAAGACTAAGTGCCCGGTTAAAGATGCTTGTATTGCAAGGCCAGCCGTTTCAGAATCCCGAATTTCTCCAACCATTATTACGTTCGGGTCTTGCCGCAGAAAACTCCTAAGGCCGGAAGCAAAAGTAAGACCAGCTAATGGATTAATCTGGACCTGGTTTACACCTGGGATTTGATATTCAACTGGATCTTCCAAAGTAACTATGTTTACCCGAGGAGAGTTTATTTTAGAAAGAGCCGCAAAAAGAGTGGTGGTTTTACCAGATCCAGTTGGCCCAGTTATAAGAATGATGCCGTTGGGTCGAACAATACCTTGTTCAAAGGCTCGCAGGGCCGTACCCCGCAGCCCCAGCTCTTGCAAAGTTGGAGCTTGCCCGGCTTTGGGCAAAAGTCTCATCACAATTTTTTCCCCGTGAACAGTCGGCAAGGTAGAAACACGCAAATCAACTATTTTATCTCCAAGTTTGAATGTGAACCTACCGTCTTGCGGAATTCTTTTCTCATCAATCTTCATGTTGGAAAGAATTTTTATTCTTGAAACTAGGGCATCATGCACTTTAGTTGGTAGGAAAAGCCTCTCTTGCAAAACACCGTCTATTCGATACCTCACCCGAGTTCTATCCTCTGAAGGCTCAACATGAATGTCGCTTGCCCGACCCTTCATTGCGTATTCCACCAAAGTTGAGGCAATCTTTGCAACTGGAGCTTCTTTAATAACTTCCTCAACCTTTTCCAAGTCTTTAATTTCTTCCTTTGCCTCGACTGTCGCTTCCTGTTCCTCCAAAGCCTGGGAAACTTCCGTGGTCAAACTTTGCCCATATTTGTCTTGAATTGCCTGGCTAATTAAAGCCGGGGTCGATATAAAAGGCTTAATTTTCTTGGCGCTTTTTCGCTCAATAAACTCAATTACCTGCAGATCGAGAGGGTCGGCCATAGCAACCGAGAGTGTACCAGTGGATTTATCATATTCAAAGGGGATAAGTACGTAACGACGGGCAACCGGCTCGGGGATAAGTTGCAAAACTTCGGCGTTTATAGGTTTGGTAGTTGGGTTGATATACGAGATCCCAAGCAGCTCACCTCTAGCCGCGGTTAGATCTTCCAGGGTAACGAAGTTATGCTCGAGAAGAAGTTCCTCAACGGATTTTCCAGTGTTCAGAGATTCAAGCTTTACCAAAGAAACTTTTTCTTGCGGAAGTTTACCTTGTTCAAATAAAACGTCTTCAACGCCTTTGTCTGTTATTGTTGCCATTTGAGCAGATTTATCAAAGTCTATCTACTATTTTACGGTTAGCATCAGTATAATGTCAATCGCAAAGTTACATGAGCATAAGCATACTCATTACTGGTGGCAGCCAAAAAGATCGTTATAACAAAGCTCTTGAAGAGGCTAACCTAACCTCAAGCAAAGAAGATACTATAGTCTTTGACTCTAAGGAAGAGGGCGGAATTGCGCCCCTAAAAAGCTTTCTTTCGAACCTTTCCAAAAAACCATATAACAGCCTGTATCTTGCGGCAATAATATTGGAAGCAGAGAATCTGACGCAAGAAGCCCAAAATTCTTTGTTAAAAACGCTTGAAGAGCCTCCAAGCACAACGAGATTGATTTTAACTGCCCACTCTGAAGGGTCCCTGAAACCAACTATAGTCTCAAGACTTCTTCGTCAGGAGGTAGGGCAAAAAATTTCTTATGACATCAAACTTCCCGAGGAAATCTTGAAAAGCGCACCATCTGCAAGGCTAGACCTTTGTGAAAAGCTAGACATGCTAGAGTGGATTTATTATCTGCGCAGTCTCTTAAAAGAGTTAATTAACTCTGGCACAAGCACAAAAATTATTCCAGCCCTTGTGAAATACATAAGATTTGTTGAGAAAATATCAAAAGAGCCTATTGCGAACCCAAAACTCGCCAGATACCTTATAGTCTCATTTATTCCAAAGGAGCTGGCTACTTCCTTGCCTATACTACAAGACTCTGCTACAATCTAATACTCCATATGTCTAAATACGAAGCAGGTGATATTCAAGTACTTGAAGGGCTTGAACCAGTAAGACGCCGCCCGGGAATGTTCATTGGCTCTACAGACCAAAAAGGCCTTCATCATCTAGTCATTGAGCTTATTGACAACTCAGTAGATGAATCCTTAGCCGGCTTTTCCAAAAACGTTTGGCTGATAATAAATCCCGACAACAAAGTGAGTGTGATTGACGACGGAAGAGGAATACCAGTTGAGCAACATCCTAAAGTCAAGAAAAGCGCTCTTGAAGTCGCTATGACGTATCTTCACGCTGGTGGAAAGTTTGGGGAGGGTAGAGGATATAAAGTCTCCGGAGGATTACACGGAGTTGGGGCAAGCGCCGTAAATGCGTTGTCTGAGCGACTCTCGGTTGAAGTGAAGCGAGGCGAGAAAATTTACTTTCAGGAATACGCGAAAGGTAAGCCAAAGGCTCCGGTCGCCGAAATCAAGGAGTCAAATGCAGAAGATTTAGCTCTCAAAATCTGGTCCAGAGTAAAAACAGGAACCCTAACAACATTTTTTGCCGACAAAAGTATTTTTTCAGAAATTTCGCCCGACTTAAAATCACTGGAAAAACAAATTCGCGAACGTGCTTACTTAGTAGCCGGACTTTTTTTCCACGTTTATGATTTGCGCGGCGATATAGAAAAGCACTACTACTTCGAAGGGGGAATTACATCTTTAGTCGAGCACATCAATCGAAACAAGACACCAGTCCACCCTCCAATTTATATAAAAAAAGACGTTAAAGGCATTGGCGTTGAAGTCGCCATTCAGTATAACGACTCATTCACCGAGGCGGTTGAGAGCTTTGCAAATGTAATCAATACTGCTGAAGGTGGTACTCATCTAACTGGATTTCGAATCGCTTTAACTCGCGCTATCAACGATTACGCAAGGAAGGTAGGAGCAATCAAAGACTCCGAGGAAAATCTTATTGGTGATGACATGCGGGAAGGACTTGCTGCCGTAGTGGCCATAAAAATGGACTCTTCAAAGATCGAGTTCGAAGGGCAAACCAAGGGAAAACTTGGAAACGCGGAAATTCAACCGATTGTAAACACCGTGGTCAAAGAAGGCTTAGACACATTCTTTGAGGAAAACCCAAGCGAGGCTCGTAAGATCATTGAAAAAGTTGTTCTCTCTGCTAGGGCAAGACTTGCCGCCAAAGCAGCTAAGGACGCGGTTATACGAAAAGGTGCCCTGGAAGGAATGACCCTGCCGGGCAAACTTGCCGATTGCCAAGAAAAAGACCCAGCTGAATCAGAGCTTTACATTGTCGAGGGAGACTCGGCCGGAGGAAGCGCCAAGCAGGGAAGGGACCGAAAGTTTCAAGCGATTTTGCCTCTTGGTGGAAAAATCCTGAACACGGAAAGAGCCAGACTAGACAGAATTATTCAATTTGAAGAAATAAAAGATTTAATAATCGCCTTAGGAGCCGGCATTGCCGATACTTTTAACATTGAAAAAACCCGCTACCACAGGGTAATTTTAATGACCGATGCCGACGTAGACGGGGAGCACATTCGTACCCTGCTTTTAACATTTTTCTTCCGCTACATGCCCCTAATTATTGAAAAAGGCTATCTCTACATTGCCCAGCCCCCACTTTATAAAATAACCGCTGGAAAAGAGGAGCACTACGTGTATTCGGATGACGAGAAGGATGAAATAATTAAGGGAGTGAGAGCAACCAGCAAAACAGTGAACATTCAACGCTACAAAGGCTTGGGGGAGATGAACCCGGAGCAACTTTGGAACACCACCATGAACCCAGAACACCGAATTCTTAAAAAAGTGAATGTGGAAGATGCCGCCGTCGCCGATGAAACCTTCAACATGCTCATGGGTGATGAAGTCCCACCTCGCAAAAAATTCATCCAAACCCACGCCAAATACGCCACGTTAGACGTTTAAAAACCCCAAGGTGCCCTAACTAGCCCACCTCTAAGGTGTGATTATGCGCCCGAAGAGAAAACTTAATTAAACGTCCAAATTTCCCAAAAATATTACCTCATAGTAACGAATCGGCTGGGTCTGTGTTATAATACGTTCGCCAACGGCTCTGGACGTTCCTAGGAACGTTACGGATACTAGTTAGGTAACGGAAAGGAGAGCCGAAAACTGAATAGTAGGACAGGAACCTAGCCCGTCGCGCACGATGGAGTAGAAGGAGAAGAAAAGTGCGACAACTAGCCGAACTTCCCACAATCAGCATGAATACCTTTCGGATTGTCGGCCTTGAATGGGCTGGTAGTGACGAAAGGGCATCCGAGTTCACAAAAAGCGTCCTTAAGCGCCTTGCGGGTGGCGAAAACCCCCAAATCGCGATCTTTCTGGAACGGGTTTTCGAGCGTTTTAGGAACCGGGATGGGTTTCCAATGAACGCAACCTTGCTCTACGCATGCAGCGTCTACCGGATGCTTGAAGTCGAAGCCCAAGGACAACTGCCGGTTGTGTCAACCGACACCGGAGCACCAATCCAGGTAGAGTATCTGCGTGATCCAGAAGGATTCTACGCTAAACTCGTCATGGAAGTTGAGAAGAAGAATCCAGTTGTTCTGGAATCAGTTCTTCTTATAAACGTGTGGTACGCCCTTGCGGGAGATCTTGCCTCCGCAGCGGAAATACCACGTCCCGGACTGGCGCTTTACAAGATGCTCGAGAGCCAAATAGAATCAAATAGGCTCTCGGAATCTCTCGGCTATTAACGTCTACCTGTACCTTTCCTGTACCTCTACCAAAGGAGAGGGTTAAGATACAACTAGTTAGTATTAGTTGTGTTATCAGGCAGATTGATACCCGTTATAAAAAACGGGGCTGCCTAACCTAAGCAAATCAATTCGTTGGTTTTCTTAGGGGGAAAAATGACCCCAATTAGCATAAAGCTACGAGGGGTCGTTTTTCTTTTCTATCCGCTAAAAAGCTTTCAAATATTTAACTAACCTAACTTTCAAGCAACCACCAATCTTGCCACGCTCTATAAAACCATATATAATACTTCTTCATGGCTGAATCAAACGAAGAAACCCCTCAGGAACCAATTGAAAAAAGCAATCTTGGAAAAATCGCCCCGGTTGAAATAGTCGACGAGATGCAGCGCTCGTATTTGGATTACGCCATGAGCGTTATTGTTTCTCGTGCGCTACCAGATGTAAGAGACGGCCTCAAACCAGTCCACCGGCGAATTCTTTACGCTATGCACGAGATTGGTCTTACTCACAGCGCAAAATACCGAAAAAGCGCTACTGTCGTGGGAGAAGTGCTTGGAAAATACCACCCTCATGGTGACAGCCCAGTTTACGACGCCCTAGTGCGCCTTGCCCAAAACTTTGCCATGCGTTACCCACTTGTTGACGGTCAGGGAAACTTTGGCTCAGTGGATGGGGATCCGCCAGCCGCCATGCGTTACACTGAGGCTCGCATGGCCGAGATTGCTAATGAGCTTCTGGATGACCTTGAAAAAGACACCGTAAACTTTGTCGACAATTTTGACGCTACCCGCAAAGAACCAAACGTTCTTCCTGGAAAACTTCCAAATTTACTACTCAACGGCTCGGCTGGAATTGCCGTCGGCATGGCTACCAACATTCCGCCTCATAACTTAGTCGAAGTCTGCGACGCCATAATTTTTTTGATTGACAATCCCGAAGCAGACGTTGAACAGCTAATGAATTTTATAAAAGGGCCAGACTTTCCTACAGGTGGGGCAATTTTTGACATTAATGAGATAACGGCTGCGTACGCTACGGGCAAGGGAAGAATTGTCATGAGGGCAAAAGCCGAGATTGAAGAAGACCGAATGGGTAAATTCAAAATTATCGTCTCAGAGATACCATACCAAGTAAACAAATCACTTCTAATTGCCAAGGTGGCCGATTTAGTAAAAGACAAGAAGCTGGATGGAATTTCGGATCTCCGGGATGAATCAGATAGGCGCGGGATGAGAATTGTATTTGAACTAAAGAGGGATGCCAAACCAAAAAACCTACTAAATCAACTATATAAACACACCGCCATGCAGCTTGCCTTCAACGTGAACACAGTTGCTTTAGTTAATGGCACTCCGCAAACCCTGACTCTTAAACAAATCTTGAGCGAATACATCCGCCACAGGCAAGAAGTTGTCATTAGACGAACCAAATTTGAATTAGAAGCTGCTAAAAGACGGGCTCACATCTTAGAGGGGTTGAAAATCGCCTTAGATCATCTTGACGCGGTTATAAAAACTATTAGGGAGTCGGCTAATGCAGATATAGCCAGAACCAACTTGATGGAAAAGTTTAAACTGACTGAGATTCAAGCAACGGCTATTTTGGATATGCAACTTCGCCGTCTTGCCGCCCTTGAGCGAAAACAAATTGAAGATGAGTATAAACAGGTTTTGAAAACTATCGCTCATCTGGAGGATCTTCTTGCCTCTCCAAAAAAGATTCTGGCGGTGATAAGTAAGGAACTTACCGAGATCAAAGAAAAATACGGTGACGAGAGAAGAACAAGAGTCTACAAACAAGGTGTAGGGGAATTTTCCGAAGAAGATCTCATCCCCTCTGAACAAGCCATTGTGACTGTAACCAAAGAGGGCTACATAAAAAGAAGCCCGACCTCAACTTTCCGCACGCAAGCCAGAGGTGGCCGAGGAGTAAGTGGTCTCACCATGAAAGATGAAGATCAGGTAGCCAATATTTTTTCGGCCAACACTCACGATTCAATTATGTTCTTTACGAACAAAGGAAAAGTGTATCAACTCAAAATATATGATCTTCCGGAAGGATCCCGCTTTTCTAAAGGTCAGGCAGTAGTTAATCTTATCGAAATCGAACAAGGAGAGATGGTAACTTCGATAATTAATATTCCCAAAAATATCAAAACTGGCTACTTGTTCATGGCTACAAAAAAAGGAATTGTGAAAAAAACGGATATTAAGGAATTCGCCAACATTAGGCGAAGTGGAATTATCTCCATAAACCTAGCCAGCGGTGACGAACTCTCCTGGGTGACTATGACCGGGGGAACAGACAATATAATAATGGTAACCAAGACGGGTATGTCTATATACTTCTCCGAGAAAGACGTGCGAACCATGGGTCGGCCAACTGCCGGTGTTCTCGGAATACGGTTGAAGGAGGGTGATGAGCTGATCAGCATGGATAAGGCGACTAAAGACCATCTTCTTCTTGTGGTAACCCAAAAAGGTTTTGGCAAGAAAAGCAGGCTATCTGACTGGCCCTTGCAGAGAAGGTCTGGCTCCGGTGTTAAGGCGGCCGAAATTGTAGCGCGAAACGGGAAAGTAGTTGGCGGTATTATCCTGGAAAAAGAAGATAGTGACTTTATAATAACTTCACAGGGAGGCCAAGTTATTAAATCCCCCCTAAAAGGAGTCCCCACTCTTACAAGACAAACCCAAGGAGTAATTCTAATTCGGTTGGCAAAGAAAGATGATGTGGTAGCTGCCGTTACTTCAATATCTAAAGAGCCAATAGAACAAGAGAAAAAGGAAGCTAAAAAACCAAGAGGCGAGGCTTAAGGGATAGGAAATTTCGAGGATAGTGAACGGGCTTCTTTCAAGACCTCACCGTAAACTTTTTCATTACCAAGATTATTGACCACTTTAACGGTAAGCTCTCCAATTGTTCTCATCTCTTTCTCCCTCATCCCTCTCGTTGTTACAGCTGGTGTGCCAAGTCGGATGCCACTTGTTACAAATGGTGTACGGGTTTCGCGCGGCACTGTATTTTTGTTTGAAATTATCCCGCTCGCTTCAAGAGCTAAAGAAACTTCCTTGCCGGTTGGTCCCTCCGACCCAAGGTCAACAAGTACCAAGTGATTATCAGTACCACCACTTACAAGGCGCAGACCTCCATTAGTCAAGCCCTCAGCCAAAGCTTTAGCATTCTTAACAATTTGTTGGCCATATTTTTTGTAAGAGGGGGTTGAGGCCTCCTTTAAGGCCACAGCGATCGCGGCGGTAGTGTGATCGTGCGGACCTCCCTGAAGGCCAGGAAATACTGCCTTATCAATCTTTTTGGCAATCTCTTCATCATTTATCAAAAGCATCGCGCCACGAGGACCCCGCAGTGTTTTGTGAGTAGTTGTCATTATTACATCTGCAATTCCAACAGGGCTGGGATGAACACCGGCTACTATCAAGCCAGTAATATGAGAGGTGTCTGCTAAAAGGTAAGCTCCAACTTCGTCGGCAACCCTGCGAAATTCCTTCCACTCTACAATCCTTGGGTAAGCCGTAAAGCCGCAAACGATGACTTTTGGCTTGTGCTTTTTGGCAAGGGATAGTATCTCGTCAAAATTTAATCTTTCTGTTTCTTTGTCCACTTCGTAGCCGATTGCACTAAAGATTTTTCCAGAAAAATTAACTGAGGCGCCGTGGGTTAAGTGCCCACCAGACGTCAGCGACAAACCCATAATTGTCTCACCTGGCTCAGTAAGTGCCATGTAAGCTACTTGATTTGCAGGAGAGCCAGAGTAAGGCTGGACGTTGGCAAAGTTAACGTCAAAAAGTTTCTTGGCCCGTTCAATTGCCAATGATTCAACTTCGTCTACCCATCTATTCCCAGCGTAATAACGCTTGTGGGGGTAGCCTTCTGAGTATTTATTGGTGAAAACACTTCCGGTGGCCTCCAAAACTGCCCTGGAAACATAATTTTCCGAAGGTATCAGGTTAATATCTTCAGCTTGACGTTTCTCTTCTTTTTTTATAATGTCAAAAACTTTGGGGTCGAAGAATTCGAGGCCTTTCATGTTACCAGGCTACCACAAGAAACCCCAAAAAGCAATTTACTTATTAAGACTTATAGTGTATAATACTTTCATTCTAGTAAGAGAGGAGGTGAAACATGGAAACACCGAGAAGTTTCCTCTACCTGGCACTGCTGCACCACGGCAAGTTACTGGTTGAGCGTTTGGATGTTAGGGAACGTACTCCCGCAGCCGTAGCCCTAATCGCTCACTGGTACCAGATAGGGGAGATAAGCAGACAGGACGAGGAGTCCCTATTCAATTGCTGGAGGGAGCTTTCCTTGCACGTCTTTGCTTGTAGTAAAGATAAAGAGCAGAGACGTGAGGAAAATCTCGTGACTAGCCGGCAAGACTTTGCGGAAGTTCTAATATCTGGATACGCGGAGTTCCGCAAATGTCTTGATCAACGCCTGGCCAAAGCTGCCTAGGGGGATCAAAAAAGTTCGGCGCACAGGTCGGGCGGTGTTGGCTGGTATTTGGGAGCAACACCGCTCAAACTCTCCATTAACACCTGATTTTTAACTATTTTAGCTAGGTATAAGATGCCTAACGCAAGATGCGATAATACCTGAGAATCCGAGAAGCTCGAAGGTTTCGAAGTTATAGAGCAATCTTATTCCCGGAGTGAAAAGCTTTATGAACCTCTTTTAACTGTTTATTCGTTATGTGGGTATAAATCTGGGTTGTGGAAATATTTGCATGACCAAGCATTTCTTGAACACTGCGTATATCCGCCCCGTTTATCAGAAGATCAGTTGCAAACGAATGCCGAAGGGTGTGCGGAGTTGCCTTGATTGGAATTTTTGCCTGTTTAACGTATTTCTCAAGTATCCGCTCAATTGAACGCGGCGACAGCCTCATTTTTTCACCACCTCTGCTTGGGTCTTCCTTGCCAGAATAGCGAATAAAGGCTGGTTTAAAAGGGTCCTTCCTCTGGCCAAAATACTTTGCCAGCCACTCTTTGGCGGCATCTGATAAGAAAACAATCCGCTCCTTCCTCCCTTTCCCGACCACTCCAAAGTCACCTTTATCTAAGTTAATTTGGTCTCGATCTAGTTTTTGTAGCTCTGAAACACGCAAACCAGTAGAGAAGAGGGTCTCAAGCAAAGCTTTGTCACGTACACCTTCAATTTTAGAAATATCAGGCGCGGACAAAAGTCTATCCAAATGTTCGTCATCCAGCACCTTAATTGGCCGAGGCTCTTGCTCACCAAGTTCGATTTTTTCGGCGGCCAAAGTCTCGATATCGTGCTTGGCAAGGTAGCGAAGAAACGCTCGCAAAGCGATAATAAAATAATTTTGGGTGACTCGTTTTAAGGAAAGGCCGGTTTTTTCATCTACGTAGCGGGCAAGGAAAACTCGGTATTTGCGGACCATCTCTTGGTCAATCTCCTTTGGGTCAATATCTTTCGCGAAAGATAGGAAGCGCCGCAGGTAATGGTCATAGTTACGAATTGTCAGCTGAGAAGCGTTCCTTTCAATCTCCAAATATTCTAAAAAATCAGTGATAAGTTTGGACAGTTTCATAGATAGTATTATAACATATTGTGCGACGCAAAAACACTTCTTAAACCTGCTATAATACGCAAACGATGGGTAAGATCTTTGACCACATTTTAAATAGAAACCTTGCTCACGTGACTAGATTTAATAATCGACCCCAGCATTTTCCAGAAAGTGTTGCTGAGCATTCCTTTTACGTTGCCTACATTACTCAGGTGCTTTGTTGGCTTTTGGAGGAGCGGAAAATTAAGGTTGACACCAAAAAAGCGCTGCAGATGGCCTTAATTCACGATCAAGAAGAAGGCTTTAGCGGGGATATTTTGAATCCTTTTAAGCACTTTAATCAAAAAGTTTACAACGCAATCAAAGAAGTGAACAAGGAAACAATTGGCATGATGTTTGAGGATTTACCGGAAAAGACAGCCGAGGATTTTGTGGCTCTTTGGCGTGAAGAAACAGAGAGGGCTTCAATTGAATCTCAAATAGTAAAAATTGCCGACATTCTATCTTTAATATCCAAATGTTATGAGGAAATAGAAGCCGGCAATAACTATTTTTCGCAGATTTATAAAAAAGAGCTTAAAAATTTGAAAACGCTGGAATATTCTTGGTGGAAGAAAATCCGCGATCAAGTCCTCTCCGGAGCAGTGAAGCAGGCTTGATGCTTAACCTCATTTAACCAATCAATTTCGCCCTATAGTGTTGAAAAGCCTGTCACGGTATGTTAAAATCTTTATCGGATGCCCGGCTACAATTGTGCTGAGGGACTGACCAGTCGCAGCTCCAGCTTAGGCCTATTAAAAAATATTTTTAGGCCGAACCGATGGCAGAGGGCAACTTCTGTGCAAAGGGAAGGACTGGCGCCGGGCAAACCTTCACCGACTCCGTCTTCGTCGAGTCTGGCTCGATTAGGACGTGCGTTGGAAGGGTGGGTATGAGAAAGTTCACGAACCGAGAATTCAGCACCGACAACGCTGGATACGCTTGGCCAATCGTGATTCCGGATCACGACTCCTCTACCACCCCGCCTCATTTTTAAGAACCAATTATTAGCAAAGTAGCAAGCACTACAGAATCTTTCCCAAACTTTTCTCTTAAAACATCAACTCTTTTCTCAAGCTCTAATCTTTTTTCACGGACTGATTCGAATAATAACGGCTGAATTACTCCGTCGGGCCCAGTGTTAAATTGAGAAACACCGATTCCAACCAACCTGAGGGGAGTTTTTCCGTCCCAAAGTTCTTTTAATAAGGTTTCGCCCATCTCATAAACTTCTTTCGTTATGTTGGTTGGGTAGGGGAGTACTCTTTGGCGAGAAACAGTCCGAAAATCGGCGTAACGAATTGTAACGTAAACGCATCGCCCAAGATATTTTTCCGACCTTACCTCTTCACCAACTTTTTCTACTAGTTTCTGCAGCATCGCCAAGATAAATTTTAAATCATTACTATTTTTCGCAAAAGTTTCGCTGCGGGAAACTGATTTGGCTTCCACCCGAGGTATAAACCAAATTGTATCTTCGCCGTTGGCAGAGTGCCAAAGATTAATCGCAACTTGTCCCCAGGCTTTAATTTTCCCATAAGAAACACAGGCTAACTCTCCCAAAGTTATGACACCTAGGCGGTGAAAATACTCTTCCATTTTTCTACCAATTCCTGGCAGTTCTATAATAGGTAGGGGAGAGAGAAATTCTTTTTCGGCTCCTTTTGGCACGTAAGTTAACCCATCGGGTTTTTGAAAATCAGAAGCAACTTTAGCAACCACTTTAGTTGAAGCGATACCAATTGAGGCTGTAATCCCAACTTCTTTTTTGACTTCGTCTTTTATTTTCTTTGCCACGCTAGTCAAATCCGAATAAATCAAATCAGTGTTCGAAAAATCAAGAAAAGCTTCATCAATCCCAATCCGCTCTACTTTCGGAGCGTACCTAGCTGCTATTGAAAAAACTGCATCGGACACTTTTATATATTCTTCGTAGTGACCACCTACAACAATGCAAGATGGACAGAGCCTCAGAGCTTGGAAAAGAGGCAGGCCGCTTTTTGCCCCGTACCGACGGGCTTCGTAAGAAGCAGTTGCCACAACCCCGCGGGGGACGCTTCGACCGTGTGGATCCACCCGACCAACCAAAATTGGTTTCCCCAGCAAAGAAGGGTTAAGTTTTTGCTCAACACTGGCAAAAAAAGCATCCAAGTCTAAGTGCATCCAAGAAGAGCGTGTCATAAGTATATTCTCCGAAATATATACGAATAAGTCAATTCGGACAAAGTGGATCAAAATAGTAAAAACTTAACATGGTTAGCTCAGACAACAAGTCTGAGCGCAGCACGCGAGAGTACTCTAGCCCATGAAATGGTCGCAGAGCGACTAGTGAGGTAATTTAGTTACGGAACGTGATATAATCGCCGCAGCCGGAAGTAGGAGAGTAGACCTGGCAACCGGGATGACCCAGGAAAGTGGTTGAGGTCTCTAAGTCAATCACGGCTGACTCGGGAATAGGGGACCCGCGCCTTAACCGCAAGCGCAAAAAACCAACGAAAGCCACGCACATTCACACTGGAGGTAATGATGCAACTAACGAAGCCGAGAAACCTAGAACGGGTGGTTGTCACCGGAATGGGCGGAGAAACACCGCAAGGTGACTTAGAGCAAACCTGGGCGTCGGTGCTTGGCGGAAAGAGTGTAATCAAGCCCGTTGTCTACTCCATCCAGACACCAACCGAAGTGGGAAACCGGGGCAGAATCAAAAAACGAACCACCGTCAGGGAAGAAGTCTATCTAACCGCACCCCTGCCAGATGGGTGGGACAACGAACTTGACCCCAAAGACAAGAGAAGGACCGATGTCAACGGTCAGCTTCTTGTCTTGGGCATCGGCCGAGCCCTGAATTCAGCTTGCCTAACCGAGCGCGATCGAACTGATGTCGGTCTCATCACGGGCACCAATCTGGTCTTCACCGAGTACAACGTCGACCAGATCGAGTGCTACATTCACTTTGGTGTAGCTGACCCATTGGCAGCAGCCAAAGTGATGATCAACAACGCCGCTGGCTACGGCGCAATTCGCTACGGTCTTGGCGGCCCCAACTTCGCCCTCTCCTCCGCTTGCGCAAGCGGTAGCATGGCGGTGGGGGAAGCGTTCAGAAAAGTCCAGTACGGGGACGCGCCAATCATGTTGGCGGCTGGAGTTGAAGGTGCCACTCACCCACAGAACCTCTACGCTTTCGAACAGGCAAAGGCCTACTCCACATCCCTCGATAAGGGAGCGGCAGCGAGTCGTCCCGGAAGCTGTTCTCGGGATGGGTTCGTAATGGGAAACGGCTGCGTCGTGCTCGTCCTCGAGTCTCTCAACTCGGCACTCGACAGGGGAGCGCCAATTTTGGCGGAAATCATTGGCTACGGCAACACAGACGATAAGGACAGCCTCTACGACCCTCCTGAAGATGGCGAAGGTCTCAAAAGAGCGATCATCAGATCTTTGCAAGACGCAGAGATCTACGATCAGCTCGCGGAGATAGCCGACCAATGCTACTACAACGGCCACACCACAGGAACGCCTAATGGAGATAGCGCCGAACTGATGGCTATTAGGGACGCCTTCGGCCCAAAGGCCGTGAGGATGCTCAAGATGAGCTTCACCAAGAGCAGTACAGGCCATCTTCTCGGTTGTGCTGGTGCCCTTGAAGCTGCTCTGTGTGTTATGGTCATCCAGGACCAATTGATCCCACCAACCATCAACCTGGACGATCCTGACACAAAGCTTGGTGGTCTCCAGGTTGTCAAAGACAACCCACTGGCAGCGACCATCAACTACACGATTAGTCCGTCTGCCGGCTTTGGCGGTCACAACGGGTGCGTCGTTATCAGAAAGTGGAAAGGGGAGTAGTAGGGATTGAAAGGATAGGGAGCAACGCTCTGCTGGTGTGCGCCTAACGGCCTGGCAGTACCCAGTAGAGCGTCTCCACTTTAAGTCTTAGACTTTCTCCACCTTGAATCAAGCGCTTCTTGTTCACTACAAAACCAACGCTCACCCTTACTCTCATCAATCACTATCTTGTCGTAATATTTTTGGCCGAGTAAATGATAAATTTTCTCGCCAGAACTTGATATATTTCCTTTTATTAGGCATTGGCCAGACTGAGACTGAGTCTGATAGGTAGGATTAGTAACTCCAACAGCGTCGCATACTCCCCAAAGACCCTTATTATTTTCTCGAGCAAATTTTTCAGCTTTATTAAAACGATCCTGAAGTTTTACATCTGGTGGATAAGGGGAAGAATGAGCAAAACCTTCTTTAACCAAAATTTCGTTCATCAAAGTATCTCCAACCCAGATATAACGAAGAAGTCTCCCGTATTTGTCAGTCTCAGAAATGTCTTTTTCCAGCTTTACCTTTTTACCCTCAACCAAACTTCTATTTTTGGCAGTTGCTTCTTTTCCAAAGCATTGTACCGACTTTCGGGGATCTACGGTTTCTGGTGTATCAATACCAATATAACGCACTTTTTGCCCACCCTCAAGCTCAACAGTATCTCCATCGACTACTTTTGTTACTAAAACCTCATCCCCTTTAGGAGAAGACAACCCATCAACATCAGTACCTGAGGGTGGGTTAAAAGTTTGACCACCCACTTGACCTCCAATTTCTTTCTTTACTATTTCTTCGGTTGTCTGTCGTGATAGTGAAGAGGAAACAAGAATAGTAGCGCCAAAGACTATTAACAGTGTGGAAATGAACGCCAAATAACCTTTACTTTTCATAAAGCGCCTTCAAGTATAACCCCACTTGTTCCGCATAGCAAACTATGCTAATAATTAGTAAATACGTGGGTGAACAAATAAATTTCACGACAGCAGATGGTGTAAGTATTTCGGCATCATTTGTACAATCTCCAACCCCTAAAAATACAGTGGTACTTTTGCTTCACCAACTGCGGAAAGACAGATCCATCTGGGACGCTCTTGTGCAAAAGCTCGCTACCTCTGGTTTTTCTTCACTAGCGATTGATTTTCGAGGCCACGGTCAAAGTGGTGGTGGTAGCTGGGAAGACTTCAGCGATGATCAATTTAAAGCGATGATAGGAGATGTCGAGGCAGCCGGAAGATATTTGAAGGAAAGGTTACCCTCTTCAGAAATAGCGATCATTGGCGCAAGTATTGGTGCTAATCTCGCCCTGAATTATGCCGTTAAAAATGAGGTTTCTAGAGTTGTGCTTTTATCCCCAGGTCTATCTTATCATGGGATAACCACCGAAGAGGCCGCTTCAGGGCTTTCCAAACCCCTTTTTGTAGCCGCAAGCTCAGATGATCCCAACCCTGCTATGGACGCCATGAAAAGAATTGAAGAGCTAGCCATGACGCCAGATTCTTTGTTAAAAGTAGTCACTTATTCTGACGCCGGCCACGGTGTAAATATGTTCTCTAAGTATCCCCAGCTTCAAGACGAAATCGTGCTGTGGCTCAAATGAAAAAGGAAAATTTTCCTCTCATAATCCTAGCACTCCTTATAATACTTCTTTTAACAATAGGTGTTTTTATAGTCTCGTTTTTACCAAAAAAGCAGGAGACCGCAACTAAACCCCCAACTGTGACAATTGGAGGCAAAATAATAAACGTGGAAGTTGCGGATTCGCCGGAAGAGAGAGAAAAAGGTCTATCTGGACGAGATTACTTGGGAGAAGGCGCTGGAATGATTTTTGTCTTTGAGGAAAAAGGCTACCCGACATTTTGGATGAAAAGTGTTAAATTCCCATTGGATATGGTTTGGGTAAATGAAAACAGAATTGTAGATATTACTCACAATGCTAAAGTAGAGGAGAAGAGCAGCAATCTCACTATTTATAAACCGAAAGAATCTGTTAACTACGTTTTAGAAGTAAAGGCTGGCTTTACCCAAGAAAACAATATAAAAATCGGTGATTTAGTTGAACTTGTCTTGTAAAAACCCGATTGACTAAATAGTAGAAAACAGGTTAAAGTTTATATAGCTTTTTTAAAACAAATCATATCTCTAAAAGGAGGTGATTTTAGTGATATTTGACAACCCAGTTCCAACTTCAGATCCAAATCCAGTGCCAGGTGGTGACCAGGGTGGTGCAGCTCCAACAGGTGACGGCGAAGGCCAGGGAGGCGACGCTCAACCTAGTGGTGATGATAAGCCAGCCGGTGGTGGAATGTAGAATTTATTAATTCTTTCATCAAATCTTTAAGAAAAATTAAATACTTTCTTAATTAGTTTGTTTGGTGATGGGGGCGAAGACTTACCTGGTTTTGGAAAAATTGGTAACTAAGGCAATTGATCCGTTTGGTATTATGTGAACTGAACCGTCTTTGTCGCGTAGTTTTACAGTCCGAAGTGTCATTTTCTCAACATTACCTTTTTTTCCGGAAATTTCAACTTCGTCTCCTTCACTAAACTGATTTTCCATTAGGATAAAGGCGCCAGAGATAACATCTTTCACTAGTGTCTGGGCGCCAAAGCCAACTGCCAAACCCAAAATACCTGCACTTGCAAGAAGTGGGGTTATATCAAATCCAATTTCCCGAAGAATCATAAATGCAGCCACTACCCAAATCAGTGTCGAAATGGCCGCTTTTACAAGACTTGTAAGAGTTTTAAGCCTCTTACCTTTGGGGGTACCAGCCGAAATAGCCACCACAAAGCTTTTAGTTAGAAATTGAGTGGCTAGCCAAGTAAGAAAGGCGATTAATAATATGTAGATGATTTTTATCGTGCTTACAGTAATTTCCACCGCTTTAATCATAACACAAAAACTCTATTTGAAATTTAAACTTCTTTAAACTAAACTTTCCTTATGAAAACTGGTTTAGCCACACTTGCGTTACACGGAGGCTCAGCCAAAAGTTAGTAAAATACCGTAAAGTATACGTTTGCTCACATAGGTAAAGACGGTACACCTTGTGGTACAGCGCCTCCAAACTTCACTTCTTTGACCCATAGTCTTGTATTTTAGTTCTATTTACATTAAAATAAGATCAGAGGACAAATCAGCGAGGATAGAGTTCAAGGAGGATATGAGGAATATAATGAAACAGCTCCGACCAGTCCCCCTGGCAATTCTGGCGGCCTTGTCATTGTACCCACGCCCAGTCTCAGAGATTGCAACGGAAGTAGGGGAAATGATTGGCGAACCAGTCAGCGCACCAACTCTCTACGGAGTGACTGGATCCCTTCTCAGGCTTGGGTAACTTGAGGTTGACACGAACCGTACCATCAATCGGCGCTCCCTCTACCTGAAAATCACCAAAATCAGGCACCGAGCGCTCGAAGAGGGTACACGGAGACTGGAGCGCCTCACAAGCTACCTACGTCAACCTTCACTTAGGCCAGTAACCTAGTGCTTGGCATCTTGAAAGGAGGTAAGAAGAGAGATGCCACATCTATTCAATTAAGAATTAATAATTCAGAATTAAAAATCCCTTAAACATCTAAAGTGTACCTCTTTTTTTATTTTTATGTTAAATCAGAAGGCAAGGCTGTTTTTTCTATTCTAATTCCAAGTGTTTTGGCCAGATCAGCTCTCTTCCAAGGTGCATCTACCTCAATATCTGGTAGCCCGGAAACTTTTCTAATTGGCGGCTGATGAGGATCTTTCCTAAGTGTTTCCGGGATTAAGTCTTCTTCCCAAACGTAGCGCCGCTCCACTCTCTCGCCAGTATCAAAATCAACCATCTCCTGCGTCTTCGGAATTGTAACTTCGTAATCAACTTTGTCTTGCTGTTCAGCGCGATAAAAGATCAGTCTGACTTCGTCACCAGTAGTAACAATTTGTAATTTCTTACCACCGAAATTAAGTTCCTCAACTTCCCCAAAGGACTGGGTATGACCATCATGCTCTAATTTTTCTGCGCCGTTTTTTAAGGTCAAAATTAAATCAGACCTATGAAATCGGAACTCTGGTTTATAATCACTTCTAAAAATTTCTGTGGCACGATTAACTGTAACCTCACTTAGTTCCTCTTGTTCGTATGTAACCTCCAAACCCTCATCTCTAACAATCTGAAAAAAACGCATATCATCCCGATATCTTCTTAACCAAACGGCTTCAGAAGTCGGCATCTTAAAACCTTGATGACTCTTACTTCCTTTTAATAGATCAGGAGAAATCTGATCTCTACCAAGGCTAAACTCCGAATATGGTTTGTCAAGTGATGTATTTACCCAAAAACTTGATTGTATCTCGAAGTCGATAATCTTTTGATCATCTTCCAACAATCTTTGATTAAACCTGTAAAAATATCTTGCTCCTGAAATTGAATCTCCGTGATCAAATCTATCCGCCGCAAAAAGGTGATCTGGGTCAATTTGTCGTGGATTACCGTCAAGTAGTACCACACGTCTGTCAGCGAACTTTTGAAACTCTTTTTTTACATATTCTGGAATTGAAATATCAACTGAGCCTAATGGGGTAGAGGATTCATCACTATTTGGGCCGTTATTGATTTCCTTGGGGATTCCGGTTATGTCTTCCGGACCAACCGGATTCTCATATTCATCAACGGCTAACATCAAATTCACTCCAAACCAAATTCTTTAAGATCCACTTGCGCGGGGCCTTTGGTGAAATGATCGTTTACCGCTTGAAGCACTTGGGAGGGAAGTACTCGGGCTTTAAGAAGATATCCTTGAGCTCCAATCTCAAGAGCTTGTTTAATGATAGATCCTTTACCTAAGTTAGTTAACAAATAAATTGGGGTGTCTTTATTTTGATTCCCGGGAAGCCTTACTTCCTTGAGAACGTCAATACCAGTTTTCTTAGGAAGCATTATATCCAAAAGGATTAAATCGTACTTCTGAGTTTTAGTTTTCTCCACACCTTCCATGCCATCTTCAGCAATAAAAGTCTCGTAGTCACCTTTATTTAACTCTCTGGCATAAATATCGCGGATAAAAACATCATCCTCAATAAGTAGTATCTTTTTTTCCATATCCTTAGTAAAATTAAAACATAAGTAGATTGCCTTGTCTAGAAGCTTTTCTGTTGGGATTTGGTAATTGATAAGCAGTCCCTTTCCTGGTATTTTATTAGTGCATGGAAAACTTTCCCGAGGAAAGCACTAATGTAATCAAAGTCTCACCACCATCAACTTCTTCAGATAGAAGATCTTTAATTATTGCTCTCTTTGCGGTTTTGCTCATAATTGGCATCTTAACCTTCGCAGCTGGCTTCCTTATTGGTAAGCTAAATTATGCTGCTTCCAACAATAAAATCTCCAAAGAATCTTCGCCTTCAGCGGCGATTGCTGGCTGGTCTCTGTATAAAGATGACGAGGCTCAATTTGCGCTCTCCCATCCAAAAGAGTGGGACACCAAAAAGCACGAAAAAAGTGATTATGAGGGCGTAAAAATAAGCTCCAAAAAAGGCTACGTTGATCTAACTCTACTAACGGATCAACCCTTTAGCCTGAGTGAGAAACACCAAAAAGCTTTGGATAAAGAAGAGCCATTAGAAATATCGGTGGGCGAGAAAAAAGCTTCGGGAACTTCTTATAAGTACAAGGCGGGTAACTATCTAATGGTCCTTGTCCTACCAGATACTGAAACTACGCCTCAAGTAACATTTTGGCTGGAGGCTGATGAGGACCAAACTAAAGATGAAGCCCTGAAGATAGTCGAATCATTCAAGTTTTTTAGTAATTAAAGCTGTGCAAAAAACTTTCTTAGTCGAAACGAAAAGGGCAAAAGAAGTAATTGATATTACAAGTCAGGTAGAGAGCAGTATCGACAATGTAGAGGAAGGGCTCTGCCTTGTATTTAATCTTCACACTACTTGTAGCGTAATGCTCGGAGAATTTGAGCCAGGCCTCGACCAAGATTTTATTAACATGTTTGAGCAGCTCAAACCAAAAGGTCCTTTTAAACACGCGCATGAGCCAGACCACGCACCTTCACACTTATTCAGCAGTATGGTAGGGGAGCAAGTGTTAGTTCCAGTCAAAAGTGGGCAAATGGTACTCGGTACCTGGCAAAGCATAATGCTTGTAGAATTCGACGGGCCAAGAAGCCGAAAAATCGTTGTTCAAACAATTGGTCAAACGAAATAACCAAAAGGAAGCTTGCGTTAAGTTTTCTTTTTAGTTAAACTAGCCTCAAATGAAAAAATTCTTGCCCGCCGTCATTGTTTTGATTGTAATAGTAATTGTGGCTTCTGGCGGCTACTTTATCTACAAAACCCTCAAAGGTGGGAGCTCCACAGTAGTTTCTCAAAATGTGAGTGAAGAAGAGAAAAAAGAAAAGGCAAAGCAAGAAAGAGCCGAGCAGCAAGATCTTCTTCTGGAAAAACTGAAAGTTCTGTTCAAGCAGCAAGCCCCTGGTGCAAGCTTTAGTGTTGCCGTCTATGATCTAAATAATGATGAGTATTTTGGCTTCAATGATACTAAAGCTCAACACGCAGCCTCAGTATCCAAAGTTTTCACCTCAGTTTACACCTACTATCTGTCCGAACAGGGTAAATTCAGCTTAACAGACATTCTAGGTGCTTATAACGTAGAGACTCAGATCAAGTACCTTATAAACCAAAGTAATGAACCTAGCTGGGAGTTGATAGATGAATTAATAGGGAGAGACCCACAAAACAAGTTTGCAAAAAGTCTTGGTTTTGCAACAGTGGATCTACGCCTGGGCAAAAACATAATGTCTCCCAAAGATGCAACCATGCTTTTGGTGAAACTTGCCAAAGGGGAGATTATTTCGGAAGAAAACAGAGATAAGCTCTTCTCTTACATGCAAAATACGGAAAGCGAAAATTTCTTCTCCCCTGGCTTTCCTCAAGGCACAATTTTTTATCATAAAACTGGTAAATACTTAGGTGAGGGACATGATAATGCTTACGTAGCCCATCCGCAAAATCCATTTGTTCTGACTGTTTTTAGTAACAATACAGCCGCTCCGAGCCTAGTTGGCAGAGGAAAAGTCATGACTCTAGTAGCCCAAGAGGTTTATAATTATTTCGATAGTTTGAAATAGGAAGGGAGGTGAAATAAATGGACAAAAAATCTGCCTTTATAGGGCTAATTGCTCTTTCGGCATTATCAGTATTTGTAGCCGCTCTTGATTACCTTGCAGATTTAACGCTTTTTAATCTAGGCGCGGATTCCTGGATGTTAGTCGGAATCGCCCTTGGTGTTTGGGCCCTGATTGTCAAAGAATGGAGCTAGAAATACCCTAATATAATCGAATTATCTAATTCGAATTTATTCGAATAAAATTCGGTTGCATTGTCATGGAAGCAACCGAAAACAGTCCTCAAGATAAAATCCGAACCCGTTGCCTACATTAAAAGAGACCTCGATCTCATTAAAGATTGATCTTACAACCTCTTTAATCTAACCCCATAGTTATTGACTCATCCGTATAAATGTGCCAATATTTACCTCTTACGTAAGCCAAACGAGCTTGTGCTAGATGAAGAGAGGAGAAGCAACGTGGAAATCACGTACGAAAGCACGATCTAACTCAAGGATCTCACAGCGATTGCTAGGGAGATCCTGCCTCAAGTCCTGGAAAAACTGGTAGTGGGAGACGGGCTTACTAACCCTGTCCAAACAACCCTGATCCTCCCGGAAGGCCTCGAACTGGACATTACGTCTGCAAAGGGTTTTACCCCTTTGACCGAGGATGATCTCGACAGAATGGCCAAGGGTTGGGCCGAAAAGTTCCTCGAACAACTGACGATCCGCGGCATCGAGATCTACTCGGACTTCGATCACAAGGGTGTCATACTCGAACAGGAACTGGCACCTGAAGATCGGGCTTTCATACTCGTCATGCAAGTGCAACTATCCAGAAGCTGCGACAAGCAATCGGCACGGCCTAGAATTAGAAAGAGGAGGTTCCCTTGAAGATATCGGGAGAAATAACTTTCGACCAGATCGTATTGGCTGGTTCGAACTTCCTTTCGGCCTTGGAAAAGCCAGAGGAACACAAGCAAATGACTGTCGAGGGGTACACCGAAATGTTCCTTGACGGTCTGAAAGATCGAGGAATCTCCACGTGGGACGAGCTTCTCGCTGAGGACAATCGCGAGATCTTCACCGAAAGTGACCAAAAGGAGGCAGACCCACTGATGCGTCAGTTCTTAGCGGTGATCCTCCACGAAGTCACTTAACAGTCCCAACAGGGACCGTAAGCACCTGACTGCAGGGTCACAATCTTCGGAACGTGGCCCTTGCTCCTGAGGAAATCTTTGAAAAAAAGGTTTCTTGAAGAGCAAGATTACTTGTCTTGTGCAAAGACTTTTCTTGACTGAGGAAGGCAATTATGACAGCTCTCTCACCAAATGCTCTAGGGATCCAACTTGGATTCTCAGGAAACCTGAGACGATTAGTTGTCGTACTTGTACCCATTATGCTCTTTCCAAAAGACAACGGAAAGCAGATAGAGGTGGTGGAAGTCTTTGACAAGGCCTCCGTGAGACTCATGCGGTATAAAAACCTAGCCAGCGTTGGCTTCGGTGTACGCTACCGCCTAGGTCCGTCGGTGCTCGTGTGCTTCCTTCCATGGGTCCTAAAAAGAGGAAAGTGGAGGGCTAGATCACACCTGACCACCACTTCATCTATAAATTTCCAAACATTCTTCAATATCAGTTATTTAAAACAGCTTTATCTTTTGTATGGAGTATGAACTTGAATAAGGAGAGGGCTCGGTGGTGGAGGTGAGATCCTCAACAACACCAAGCCTTCCGAGCAGGGCGGTGATGGTGCAATAACCGGCAGGGGTTTACTAGCACACCACCCGAACTCTCTCTTGAGTTCTTGGAGGGGGATAATCCAGTTCCTAAGCCTGGATCACTTGCAACACGGTCAAGAGGGTGCAGCTTGATATTGGGCTGAAATATCCGCGCATCATCCTCTAAACCCAAACCATCCCGTGAGGTAGACGGTTAGTTTGCAAGGAGCAGCAAGTTTTACCGACTTAAGCTCAATCCCCGTCCCTGTGGGCCGATTATAACATATTATTTCGTAGGTACAAATCCAGTATAATAGAGCTGATGATAAAACTGTTATCTTTTGGCGCAATAATCTTACTTATTGCTGGTGGCGTTTTGTTTTTCTTAGTAAAAAGATCTGAAGGTGAAAAAATTAGTCGAGATGATTTAATCATATTTTTTGGTGACAGCTTAACAGCTGGGGTTGGAGCAGTTCTTGGGGAAGATTACCCCTCCGTGGTTGCAAAAGATATTGGCCTGACCAACTCAATCAATGCCGGGATCTCAGGCGACACTACTGAAACTGCCTTACAAAGACTGGAAATAGATGTGTTATCTAAAAAACCCTCTTTAGTAGTTGTTTTCCTGGGTGGAAATGATTTTCTAAAGAGAGCCCCAACGAAGGAGACAACGGAAAATGTAGACGAGATCGTCCGCAAAATTTCTGAGACAGGATCTAAGGTTATTTTAGTTCACATTCGATCTAACATCTTGAGCGATAAATACCTATCTCCTGCTGAAGAAATCGCTAAAAAATATAAAGCAGAGTTTGTGGCCGATGTTTTGAACGGAATTTTAACTAACCCTGAACTTATGTCCGATCAAATCCATCCTAATGCACAAGGATATAAGATACTAGCAAAGCGTATTGGGGCAGCTGTCAGAAAGTTCTTGTAAAGGAGTATAATTCCACCTGATCTATGAAAAAACCACCCAAAGTTAAAATCTACACAAGGACTGGAGATAGGGGTGAGACTTCTCTTTATGGCGGTAAAAGAATTAGCAAGGATCATCTTAGGGTTGAAACCTACGGGACAATTGATGAATTAAACGCTGCTCTTGGAACTGCCCATTCTTTTATTACTGACACTAAAATTCGAACGATTATTGAGAAAATTCAAAACGAACTTTTTAATATTGGTGCTGAGCTTTCAACTCCTACCAAAGTTGGAAAAGATACAAAACAAAAATTCTCTATAGGTAAAGAAAAAATACAATATTTGGAGAATGTAATAGATCAGTTAGATGAAAAATTACCGCTGCTTAGGAATTTTATCTTGCCCGGGGGATCAAATGCCTCGTCGTTATTACAACTTTCCCGTTCCATAGCAAGAAGAGCCGAAAGACGGCTAATAACTCTTTCCAGAAAAGAAGAAATCAACGAAAATCTTCTCTCTTACATAAATAGGCTCTCTGACTTCCTTTTTGTTCTAGCTCGTTATTTGAATAAAAAGACCAACGGCAACGAAACAATCTGGAAAAAAGAATGAGACAAAAATCAATCCTAATTATTGGCTTGTTAACTTTTGTTTTCATAATTTATTTCTTTAAGCCAAAAATTTCTTTAGCTCCCCAAATTTTGGAATCTCCAAATGCTACGCAAAAAGAGCAAAAAGAAGAAATACAAATTCCAAAACTTTCAATTGGTGCCATCTTTGATGACAAGCTTGACACTGAGGGTTTAGACCAATCTAAGATCATCAGATTAATTGCAACCGGAGATGTAATACCAGCAAGAGGTGCAAATTGGCCCTCCGTTACAAGTGGAGATTTCACTTACAATTGGAAGAAAACTGCTTCATTTTTAAAAAATGGTGACATAACCTTAATTAACCTTGAGTCACCCCTCACAAAAAATTGCCCGTTAATAAATGAAGGCTTTACTTTTTGCGGAGATGCTAGGCATGTTCAGGGAATTCTTTACTCAGAAGTAGATTCTGTTTCAATTTCCAACAACCATATTGGAAATTTTGGTCAGGAAGGAATAAATGAAACAACTAGCCTTCTTGAAAAAAACAAACTGGGTTGGAGTGGGTTTGGCCATTTAGACACTCAAACAGTAAAGGGGATTAGATTTGGCTTTTTAGCCTACAACGGAGTTGGCCAAAATCTCGATCTTGAAAAAATCAAATCTGAAATAAAAACTCATAAGTCCAAAGTCTATATACTAGTTGTTTCGATTCACTGGGGAGACGAGTATGTTTTGGTACCACGCGCCTATGGAAATATTGCACCAGATGATCCCAAAAAAGTGGGCCCAGAATTGATCGATGCAGGAGCAGATTTAATAATCGGAAATCACCCTCATTGGGTTCAGGGAGTTCAAATTCACGAAGACAAATTGATCGCCTATGCTCACGGGAACTTTATTTTTGACCAAACCTGGAGCAAAGAGACCCAAGAAGGGGTAGTAGGGGAGTACTTGTTTTATATTGATGATAAAAGCAAGGAGTCTAAAAAAGTTAACTTAATTGACGCTCTTTACCATCCAATTCTGGTGGATAAATCCTACCAGCCACGATTTCTCTCAAAAAAGTCCGGACAACACATACTTGACCGCATGCTTAAATCCTCAAACCTTATTTCATCTAATAAATAGTTTTTTGACAACAAAATATAAACTACTGTAACATTAAATTACATGGATCAAAACCAAATACCCGTCCCTATTAGTCTCACCCACCTACCAAAATCTCAAGATAATAATCCAGAAATCCAAGCTGACCATCCTAAAAAAAGGCTATTGTTAAATAAAAAAATTTCCTTCGCCTTTTTAGGCTTGTTAATAACGGTTGGCGGCGCCTTTATTGTTGTTTTACCACGCGCCCAGACCGTGAGATTTGCAGGCTCTGCAAGAGAATCTTTATCTACCTCTTTCACTAATCTAGATTCCGTAAACTCTTCCCTCAATTCCCTTTTCAAGTTCGCAACAAGCTCAGAAGATAGTGTTAAACTTACCAAATTAACTGACACTTTTGAAAAATTTGATTTGATTTTGGGGGCAATTACGGAAAATGGCCCAGAACAAAAGGCAGAAGACGCTAACTTGGGCGTAAGACTATCTTTATTAGTGAGAACCTTAACTGGTGTGTTTCAAAATCTTGAGATTTCAGAGCAAGGCGAGGTTTTGTTTAAAGAAAAGGTAAAGGGCTTCACCACACCCGCCAATGATCCCCGTAAACTTTATCGTGACCAAAGAGATCTTGCTACAAAAGTACTCTCATCTGTGAAATCTTCTGAAAACTCTCTAGAAATATTGGAGAAAAGTCTTGGGAAAAACCAAACCCCAAGTTCCTTATCCTCCCTTAAAAAGGATTTATCAGACATTCGGGAAAGCTCCGAAAAGTACACTTCGGAAGCGGAGAAAACCGGTAACTATTATGTTCTTATATCTGATCTTTCAATTGAACTTGAAGGGGCTTTTGAGACCTTTCAACTCTCACTGGACTCGACCAACAACGTATCTTCCTTAGTTTCAAGTTTTGATGAGGCTTCAAAAAGCCTAAAGAAGCTAAAGGGAAGTCTTGACTCAATTCCTGAAAAGGAGCGACCAAAAGGAATAGCCGACTTACACAACGACTCAATAGAGCTTTTTGACTTGGTAATAAAGTATTTTGACTCATTGAAAGTATCCGCAATTAAACAAGACGAAAATGCTATACTAGATCTGTCACTAAAAACTTCGGTAAAATTAAACCAGTTAGTTTTGGCAGGCAGAGACCACGAAATATCGTTTTGGAAGAATAATGAAAATCTAAATTCCTACGATAGTTTAAGTGATAGTCACACCAAAGTCCTAAGTCAGTTGGAAAAGACAAAAGAAGAGAGCAACATATTCGTGTTGAAATTCATGGGGGTAAGATGAGCTTTAAAATTTGTGTTTCTGGCGCAGCTGAAGGAGATTGTGTTAATAAGGAGACCCTAGAAAAAGCTGAAAAAGTAGGGGGGTCTATCGCCAAAGCAGGAGCAGTATTAATCACCGGGGCCACGACTGGAATACCGCATGCAGCCGCCAAAGGAGCAAAAAAGAAAGGCGGAATGTCAATTGGCTTCTCTCCAGCGGCCAGTAGAGGAGACCATATTAACCGCTATCACTTACCAACTAATTATCTTGATCTAACCGTTTACACAGGCTTTGGATACGCTGGAAGAAATTTGATTTTAACTAGAAGCGCTGATGCAGTAATTATTGCCTGTGGCCGTATTGGCACTCTAAACGAGTTTACAGTGGCCTTTGAAGACAAAAAACCGATTGGTATTTTAGAAGATTCTGGTGGAGTTGCGGATGAAATCGAAGAACTCACCCGAATTGCTCATAAACACGAATGCAAAGTTCTATACGATTCAGATCCAGAAAGCTTGGTTAAGGGTTTGATAGAGGATCTAAAAGCAAAGTACCGCGAAGATAAAGAGAAACTTTCGCCCATCGGCCATCCTCCAGATTAAAACGTGCACAAGACTAACTCAATTAACAAAGTTCTAAATATTTTACAAAAAACTTATGCTGGGCAAAAAGGAGCCGTGGAACTTGGTGATCCTTATAAAGTCTTATTCGCAACTATAATTTCCCAAAGAAACAAAGACGAGCTCACTGAAATTGTAGCGGCTAGATTGTTTAAAAAATATCCGAGCGTAGAGTCCCTTTCAAAAGCAGATACAACCGACTTGGCAAAAATTATTTATCCGTCTGGCTTTTACAACACAAAAGGAAGAGTTATGGTTGAAGCTGCTAAAGAGATCGCTGATAGATTTGCTGAGAATATTCCCAATCGAGTTGAAGAACTTACTTCATTGCCAGGGGTTGGACGTAAAACTGCCAATTGCGTGCTCGTTTATGGCTACAATCTACCCGCGATAATTGTCGATACTCATGTTCACCGCATTAGCCAAAGACTTGGTTGGCTAAAATCAAAAAATCCAGAAGAGACCGAAGTTAAACTCGGAAGAATCGTCCCCAAGAAATACTGGAAAATCATCAACACCGTGATGGTAAAGCACGGTAAATCAATCTGTTTACCGATTGGTCCTAAATGCCACATTTGCCCAATATTAAATTACTGCCCCTATGGTCAGAATCGAGTTAAAAGTTAAGGTTGCGGGTAAGATCCAAGAGGGAGTAAAATGCAATTAGAAAGAAGGTGAGGACGTATGGCCAAGGAAAAAGAAATAGGAAAAGTTAGTCATTTCTACGACAAAATAAGTGTCGGTGTAGTAAAGCTATCTGACAAATTAAAGGTGGGGGATAAAATCCATATCCAAGGCTCCCACGATGATTTTAAGCAAACCGTGGAAAGCATGCAACTTGAGCACAAACCGACTGATGAAGCTAAGAAGGGTAACGAGGTTGCAATAAAAGTGGCGCAAAAAGTCCACGACAACGACAAGGTTTACAAAGTGGAAGACTGAAGTTAATTTTTGACTTTTGAACTAATTTATTATGTATATAGGGATTGATATTGGTGGTACCCACATCAGAGTCGCCAAAGGATCGGGCAGAAAAATTTCAGAAAAAGTTGATTTTCCCACAAAAACGTTTGCCGAAAACAGAAACGAGATTGCAAACGCTGTATCTAAATTGGGCAGTGATGGTGTGAAGATGGTCGGCGTCTCCGCTCCGGGACCAATTGGGTACCGAGACAGCAAAATTATCGATCCAAACAAATTTACAGGTTGGACCGGCATGGATTTAAAAAAAGAGCTGAGCGAGGCCTTAAACCTTCCTGTTGTTGTTGGTCATGACGCCTCTCTCGCTTGTCTTGCGGAATATACTTATGGGGAGCAAAAAAACAAAGATCCCCTTCTTTACATAACCGTTAGTACGGGTATTGGACTCGGAGTCGTTGAAGATGGAAAACTGCGCCACGGACTTTATTATCCCCACGCTGGGCACCAATTTTTAGGAGAAGGTGAAATAAAGTGCTGGTGTGGTCAAGATTCTGACTTAGAAGCAAGCGTATCGGGCTGGTCCTTAAGAGAAAAAACTGGTAAAGCTCCAAGAGAAGTGGAAGGAACCCCTGTTTGGTATAAAGCCATGGATATTCTTTCGAAAGGCATTTGTAACTTCATAATGAGTTACTCACCAGAAGTAGTTGTGATCGGTGGGGGAATGACAAATCACGGAGACATTTTTTTTAAACCGGTAAAAGAGGGAGTAAATAAATATTTAAAGATACTTCCGGTACCACCAATCCATCCAGCATCTTTGGAGGAACCAGGAATAGTAGGAGCACTTGAACTAGCAGAACAATCTCTGAATTGAGGACAAAAGTACAGCTCACCTTGCTATCCAAATGTTGCCACCTGAAAACTCATGCGAGCTTTCACAGAAGATGAACTGCCACTTCTTTTTACCCCTTTAAAACACCAACCGTCAACAAACAAGCAATAAAAGGAAGTTTTTTGATATTTTTGGGTCGTTAAATTTATCAATATTGAAATTGGTATGCATAAGGTATATCATTTACTCGATGCTAGAAAAAGAAGTTAGTGAGTCTTCTATAGTTGAATCCCCATACAGAATTTCTTGGAAAAGAATTGGTAAATTCGTAATACCCATATTGCTCTTAGCACTGGCATTTGCCATTTGGTTTATGTATTTTTATATCCCACCAAAACTTGAACCAACTGATCCCCAGACCCCAACCCCAGACTTTGAACAAGCAACAGAGTCCGCCAAACCCGCAACTGGCTCTGCCAAAAAAGACGAAACAGCGGGTTGGGAAATTATAGTGAGTAAAAAGCAAGGCTTTTCTTTTAAATATCCTAAAGACCGTGTGTTAGCTGAAGTAGACGATGAAGGTAATGTGGGACTTGCTACCTCGCAAAAACTGCTAAAACAACAAGGTGGACCTCCAATGGGAACGTTAAATAGAAAAACTTCTGAAGTAAATAGCGGAAAAGAGGCTTTTGATGCAGAAATTAACATTGCCGGGGATGTGGAATTCGAGGAGGTAACAATGAATAACGCTACTGGAGTTTGCGCTGTTGAAGAGGATAAATATAAACAAATGTTGGCTGATTGCTATTTCAGTTCCGCAGATGGGAGTAAGATTGTTAGAATAGTGATAAACACCAGTAGAGGTGATAGCCCAACTGAGGAAGAAAAGAAAGCTGAGATCGAAGACTTTAAACTTTATAAAAAAATCCTCTCAACCCTCAAGTTCGACTAAAGATCACTGCAAGCAAATTCCTGGATTAACTTCACCTTCCCTTTTACACTGTTTTTAATTACAATGTAGCTATGTCGGAAGAGCGGACTGTAAATGTCAGATATCCTCAGAAAAGAAAACCGCTGAAGATAAAACCAGCTTTTGCAATTGTCGTTTTAATCATTGTTCTCGCTTTAGTCTGGTTAATTTTCTTAAAACCAACACCTAAGGAGGAGTCAAAACCTGACGAGCAAAATCAGGAAGAAGCAACGGAAAGTGCCAAGCGGGAAGTGGCAACAAGCTCTGCCTCCACAAAGCTCTCTACTTCAGATTGGTTTAAATACGCCGATGTAGAGGAGACTTTTTCGGTCCTCGTACCTGAAAGGTGGTTCTACGATAAAACGGCGAGGGGGATACGTGATCAAGGTAAAGTTTTAGGAGGGGCTGCAAACTTTAACTTTGTTGAAAGAAAGTTTGATCCTGAAAAGAATTTTATAGTCTATTTTGAGCAAGACATCCTTTCGTCTGACATTTCCTTAGAAAACTACGCTGCTAGAATCGCTTGCTTAAGAACGGGTGGTGAAGACTGCGAAAATGCTACACCACCAAAAACACAAAAGAAGGTAAAAGTGACGGGCAAAGACGCAGTCTGGCAAGAAATTCACACGGAAGACGAAGGGGTTGGCATAGAAGCCTACATTCCAAAAAGTAATACTGAAATATATGTACTTTACACCCAAGGCGGAATTGAAGAATCAGACAATAGTTTTAAAGTAAAGCAAGAGCTCATAGATATTGTGGGAGCGATGCTTACCAGTTTTAAATTTTTATAGTATAATCATTATCCATGCCAACTCTACAAAACCAACAGTTACCTGCGTATCCAAATCAATCAACATCAGGAAAAGGAATTAACTGGGCAGCTGTCTCAGCTGTTTCTTCAATAATAATTTTTGTATTAATAATCGCGGTACTTGGATATTGGTGGTTAGTAATTCGTCCTGAAGTTGAATCCCAGCCACCAATCCAAGCGACCTCCACCAAACAAGCCTCACCATCCGCCAAACCCGCCACAAAATCTTCCGAGGTTGATGAGAAGGCGGACTGGAAAACTTATACAGACACTAAGACTGGATACACGTTAAAGTACCCTAAAGATTGGCTCTCTGGAACTTGCGAGGATAAATATCTTTTCTTGGCTCCAAGTAAAGATATTCTTGGAATATGTTCATCTGAATTTGGAGGTTTGATTAATATAACTTCTGGGGAATCTGACTACAAAGATTATATTTCTCAATTTGACGATTTATCCTATTTTTATAATTCTTCTAAGAAGGAGATAACTATTTCTGGAAAAGATGCTATTAGAGTTTCAGGAAAATATAAGGAATCAAGTAATTATGTCCAAAAAGATGCTTTGAGAATTGAGTATGTTATTAATCAAGGAAAGGGAAAAATCCTAATTCTAAATTATTACAGTAAACCACAATGGGGCGATTATTCAAAAGCCTTTGAAAAAATAGTCTCGACCTTCAGGTTCGACTAACACTCGTTGGAAGCAAATTCCTCCTTGCCTCTTACATCCACCATCCTATATCTTATATTCATGAAGGTCGCTGTTGGCTCGAAAAATCCAACTAAAATAAACTCTGTAGCAAGCCTTTGAAAAAGCTTTTGGAAAAATAGAAATTGTCTCCGTTAAAACAGACTCGGACGTGCGTGATCAACCTTTAAGCGACAAAGGATCAGTAAAAGGCGCGGCCAACAGAGCAAAGTCTGCGATGGGGAAAACCAAGGCGGATTTTGGAGTTGGCCTCGAAGGCGGAATTCAAGACCACGGTTTTGGTATATTCGAGTGTGGCTGGGAAGTTGTGCTCGATAAATCCGGAAAGAATGGAACAGGATCATCTGCAAAATTTGAAGTTCCTAAAAAAGTCTATACCGAAATAAAAAAAGGTAGAGAGCTAAAAGACATTTTCGATGAGCTCTCTGGTGTCGAAAATATCGGTGAAACAATTGGTGCTTTTGGAGTATTAACCAAAGGGGGCCTTAACCGAACTGACGCCTATGAGAACGCCGTTGCCTGTGCTCTGATGCCTTTTGTAGCTAGGGAATACTACAAATGATAATAATTTATACTACTTTTTCGGATAAAAAATCAGCAAAACTAACTACTAGAAAAATTCTTGAGCAAAAATTGGCAAGCTGTGTTCAGATTTTTCCAATCGAAAGTGCTTACTGGTGGAAAGGGAAGATTGAGGAAGCAGCTGAAACCGCCGTCTTTATCAAAACTAAAAAATCTCTTCAAAAGAGAGTGACTGACTTCATCTCCAAAAACCATCCTTACGAAGTTCCAGAGATTGTCTCTATTACTCCGGCCGACGTAAACAAACCATACTTTGACTGGATCGAAGATTCAGTATAAGATAGATATATAGACTGTCCAAATGATTTTTCTTTTTATATTTCTAGACGTAACTTCAGTTCTTTTTGGTGTGTCACTTGGGGTACTAACCGGTGAAAAGCTTGGTGAAGAGCTGGTACCAAACATCCTTATTTTAGTTTTTGGGTTTTTCGCTGTCCGAACTCTTCTTTACTGGGTTTTGTTTAGATCGGTTGTCAACAGAGACATGCCTTGGAACAGAAATATCTTGCAGTCACTTTTTTTTCTGGCAATCCTGCCGCTTTTATTCTCAATTTTAGTGGCACTACCATCTGCACTCGTAAAACAAGGGTCCGGGATTTTCTCTGCCTTTCTTTTCTTCGCAAATCTAAACGGATCAATTTTTTACTTTATTGTTGTGCCAGCGGTTGCCCTTGCAGCAAGCTTTGGAATCCACAAAATTTACAAAATTGAGAACTGGTGAAAGAGCCTAATGGGCGATTTGACAACAAAGTTTTTTTCTTGTAGTATAGGCCCCTGTCATGTCACAAATTTTTTTCGAAAAGCAAAGTGCGCAAGGTCAAACCCCGACTCGTAAGCGAACCTTTATCACGATAACTGCCGTAATTTTGGGCCTTCTAGTTATAGTTGTGGCGGGATATTTCGTTCGTAAAGAGTCAAGTGTTACCGGCAAACCAGAGCAAGCCGTCTCCAAAATGCAAGAAAAGGGAAAAGTCACCACGGTGGAAACGCAAAACGGTCCTATAAAAATTGAGGAAGGTAAAGTGGCTGATGCTTTCCCAAAAGACGTTGCGATTTATGCAAATGCGAAGGTGGAAACTTCAACTGAGGCTTTCGACGGAGTCTCTCTTAAATTAAAAACAGCCGACAATGCTGATAAGATTACCGGGTTCTACAAAGACAAACTTTCAGAAAATGGTTGGACGGAAGTGGCCATAAATAATATGGAGGGCTCTTCCTTAATTACCGCTAAAAAAGAAGGTCGAGAGCTTGTTATCACCTCAATATCAGAAGAGTCTAGCTCTGACACGTCTATCGCAATAGTAATTTTAAATCCCCAAAAAACTTAAACATTTTGACTTAAGGCCCTCTCAACAGCTAAAATAAATACAATGGCCCTTCATGAAAATCCACAGTGTTGATCCAAAGATTTGTAAACAGGAGATAGTTGGAATTTCGTATTCCGGCGGTGGAAATAGAGGTATAGTCCACATTGGAGCCTTAAGAGCTTTTTTGGAGAAGAAAATTATCCCAACTCACATAGCCGGAGTCTCGGCTGGTGCTTTTGTAGCCGCTTTTCACGCGTATGATCCTCATACATTTAATTCTTTTACTGATCTAAAAATTCTTTTCTCCTATGTAAACAAAGCTTTTATTGGCCTTTCCGTTCCCCAAATTCTAGGAAAGCTCATCACCCAAGGATTGGGCGCAAAGAGCCTAGGAGACTCAAAGAAAATAGAGGCAATTTTAGAAAAAAGGCTCCCGTTTAGAACCTTTGCGGGTCTCAAAGTACCGTTATTTATTGGGGCAACAAACGTTGAGTCTGGTCAAGACACCTGGTTTACTGAGGGGGAAATTATCCCTGCCTTGCTTGCGTCTGGGGCTACACCGGGAATTTTTCCACCAGTAGAAATTGGCGGGGAAGTCTACATTGATGGGGGAGTAACCGACAATTTACCCCTTTTTAGGCTTTCCAAAGAGGGCTGCGGGGTAATCTACGCCGTAAATGCCGGCTATTCTGGAGAGAACAAAAAACCACCAAAAAATTTCTTGGAGGCAATTGTCGATGCACGTGACATTGCCCAATATCAGACGAGTCGCTACGAAATAGAGCTAATCAAATGTTTGTACCCTGGAATAAAAATCATCCCAGTTGAACCAAGAGCCGGCCTCAAAATGACCCCCTACGACTTCACCCCAGAAAAGGCCGATGAAGTAATCGAAGAAAGTTACCAAAGGACAAAGGAGATTTTGGATAAAAATTAAAATTAAAAAAAAGGAGGTGAGAATTATGATGTTCTATGGTTATGACCAAATGGGCGGGAGTTATGGCTTACACTTATTTTTAGCCTGGGTGACCTGGATATTAGTAGTCGTCGCTCTAATACTACTTATTGTTTGGCTTTGGAAACAGATTAATAAAGAAAAGTAGGAATTTATCTCATGAAAAAATACACATGTCCGATGCACCCGGAAGTAAAATCTGACAAAGCCGGTAGCTGCCCAAAGTGTGGTATGAGATTGGAGCCCTATGAAAAAGAAACTTCAGATGGGAACCATACTGTCCATTCTGAGCACGAAATGAAACCAACTTTAGAAATGGGCTGGTGGGAAAAGTTCAAAATGAGCATGAGCATGACGATGGGGATGGAACATACCGGTCTGGCTGGAAGAGAGATGGCGAGACTTATGGAATTGGATATTCGCAATAAGTTTTTCTTTTCCTTGATTATAACAATCCCGATCATTGCTTACTCACCAGTCGGTGAAAAAATACTAGGACTAAAACTACCAACCCCAATTCCGGCCACATGGTTATTACTTATCTTAACCACCCCAGTTTTCTTTTACGCTGGTTGGATATTCCTTTACTCCACCTACAAGGCTTTACAAAAAAGAACTTTGAATATGGCGGTTCTGATTGCCGTTGGGATAACCGCCGCTTACGCCTTTAGTATTATCCTTACCTTAATCGGTAGTGAAGACTCTTTTTACGAAGCAGCGACGATGTTAATAACTTTTGTACTTTTTGGTCACTGGATGGAAATGAAAAGTAGAAGAGGAACGACAGATGCCTTACAAGCCCTTTTTAATCTAGTTCCGCCGCAAGCTAGAGTAGTCCGAGACGGCAAAGAGCAGCTCGTTCCAACCTCCGAAGTTAAGTTAAACGACATCGTTGTCCTCAAACCCGGCGATAAAGTTCCGGTCGACGGTGAAATACTCGAAGGAGAAACCGCCATCGATGAATCTTTAGTTACCGGAGAATCTATCGCCGTTGCAAAGAAAAAGGGGGATCAAGTGATAGGTGGCTCTATCAACACCTCTGGATCAGTTAATTTTAAAGCGACCAAAGTTGGCGAAGACACAGCTCTTGCCCAAATTGTCAAAATGGTTGAGACTGCTCAAAACTCAAAAGCTCCTGGTCAGAGGTTAGCTGATAGGTTTGCCAAATACTTAGTTATCGTTGCAGTTGGTGGTGGTTTGTTGACTTTTTCAGTTTGGTTTTTTATTCTCGGTCAACCACTTCTTTTTGCTTTAACCTTTGCTATATCTACTGTAGTAATTGCTTGTCCGGATGCCTTAGGACTTGCAACTCCAACAGCCGTAGCAGTCGGAACCAGTCTTGGAGCCAAGCATAATATTTTAATTAAAGATGCGCCCACTCTTGAGCAAGTGTCGAGGATTCAAGCGGCAGTACTGGATAAAACAGGCACTTTAACTGAAGGAAAACCAAAAATTACCGCGGTCGCGACCGTAGAGGGTTTTGATGAAAACGAAGCCCTAAAGTTAATTGGAGCAGCTGAGGCTAAATCTTCTCATCCATTAAGTAACGCCGTGTTGGAAGAATTAAAGAATCGAAAACTGGAAATATCCGCAAAAGTTGGCCAATTTGAGAACTTATCAGGGCTCGGGGTAAGAGCGACGGTTGAGGGTAAAAATGTTTTGGTAGGTACGGTCAAATTGATGAGGGAAAACAAGATAGATTTACAAAAACTTGATCCAAAAATTGATAACCTTCTTTCAAAAGGTAATACAATAATGGTTCTGGCGGTTGATAGCAGGGCAGTTGCCGTACTTAGTGCAGCGGACCCAATCAAACCAAATGCCAAACGCGCGGTTGAACGGTTAAACAAACTAGGTATAGAGACAGCGATGATTACCGGTGACAATCAAAAAACAGCGGAAGCTGTAGCAAAACATATTGGTGTTGAAAGAGTTTTTTCTGAAGTTTTGCCAGAGGATAAGGCAAAATACGTTAAGAGACTTCAGGAGGAAGGTAAATTTGTGGCTATGGTTGGGGACGGTGTTAACGATGCACCGGCGCTTGCTCAAGCTGATATCGGCATCGCTATCGGTGCTGGCACAGATGTGGCTATCGAAACAGCTAAAGTAGTCTTGATGAAGTCCGATCCAGCTGACGTTTTAAGAGCGATTCGACTGTCAAAAGCTACAGTAACTAAGATGAAACAAAATCTTTTCTGGGCTTCGATTTACAATTTACTGGCAATACCGGTTGCAGCCGGAATTCTTTACCCTAGCTTTGGCATATCTCTTCGGCCCGAAGTCTCCGCTCTTCTTATGAGTGCTTCCTCCGTGATTGTTGCCACCAACGCTGTTCTTCTCAACAGAGCCGAAAAAGACTTGGTAGCAATTTAGAATACCCCAATAATTGACAGGAACAATCTATACTAATAAAATCAACCAAGCAACGATCGGCCTGGGCAATCGAAAAGGGAAAGGAGATCCTGCATGACATTCCGACCTGAAGGAAGCTGGGTGAAAGCCGGGGCAGTAGTCTTGAGTGTAATCATCACGATTATGCTTGGGTTTCTCCTTGGCACTAAGCCCACTACCGAAGCGACAGGAGGTGACGGATGAAGTCAACGTTTCGCACGGAGGGATTCTGGTCGTCCTTCGTCAATACATTCCTCATTGTGTCGGCGTTCGTTTGCGCTGTTGCAACCTTCATCCGATTCCTGATGGAGGATGAGCGCTCGACGTCGCGGGAGGTTCAGGAACAACGGGAAGATACCTGGGCTGAACATGAGTACGTCTTCCACGGAGGCGCGGTAGGTGCAAGCCATAATGGGCAGCGAAAAACTGTCCTTCAGAGACCAACACACCATGATCCGCGCCAGCACGGATTTCGTCGCGTACTACGCGGTAGACAGATCGTCGAACTTAATCCAACGGGAGGTGAGCTGAACTAGACGGTTCCCATCAACCCACTAGAACTCGCGGAGACCAAAAATCTTCGCGAGGTTTTAGAACCTACTCAATCCTCAAACTTAAGAGATAACCTAAAATCACAACCGCAGCCGTTGCTAAGAAAGTGGTAGCCGGCCCCCAAACTTGGTAGAGCGAACCAACCACAATCGGGCTAACAAATCGAGAAAGGCTTCCAAATGAATTCAAAGTTCCTAAAGCCAAACCTTGATCCTTCGACCTTTTAGAAATATACGAGTTGTTGGCCGGATTAATTAAAGCTGTTCCCACCGACATTATCGCCAAGACTCCGGCTGATAAAACTTCGCTAAATGCAAACGCAACAAGAGCCATGGAGAGAAACATAAAAACAAGGCCGGCTCTCAACACCTTTGCCTCACCATATTTCTCGATAACCTTACCAACAATAAAGGCCTGTATCAGGGCACTTACAAGCCCTGAAAAAGCGAATATGTAACCCACTTGTACTGGACCAAGGTTAAATCTTTCTAAGGCTAAAATTGGATAGGCAACTCCTACAATTCCGAACGAAAGAAATGAGACTGAAGACATAAGATACATTGGTGCCAGCCTTGATTTCAGCGCCAGGAAAATACTTTCAAAAACAAACCCTTTAAAAAGATCGAGTTTTTTGGTTCTTTCTTTAATTGTCTCGGGAACCAAAAGGTAAACGAAAACAAGATTGGCAACGGCAATAGCAGCCGAGACGAAAAAAGGAAAGTGAATTGAAACCTGTGAAAGCACACCCCCGAAAGCAGGACCAGCCGCAATTGCAAGACTGAAAGAAGCAGCTAGTGTCGCCATAACATAGGCCCTTTCAGATTTGGTAGATATATCAGCACCAGCTGCCTGAGCTGCCGAAAATCCCGCCGCCGAGACAAGACCATGAATTAGTCTGATTAAAATTAGGTGCCAGTAACTCTGGGCTAGTCCAAATAAAAAGAATGACAGAGCACTTCCCAAAAGCGAAAATAAGATTATTGGCTTGCGACCAATCCTGTCTGATATATCTCCCCATAGAGGGGAGAAAAGAAACTGCGTAAGCGGAAACGCCGCAAAAAGAATTGATATTTGAAGCGTGCTTGCTCCAAATTCTTTAGCGTAAAAAGGAAGCAGCGGAAAGACTATGGAAAAACCCAAGATAAGAGTGAAATTAGTTATAAATAGTAGCGGTAAAACTTGTTTTCGCATGAAGATAAATTCTAACGAAAAATTCTGTTCTTGGAAAGCGGTAGCTTGTTTGTTGAAAACTTCTCACTTGACAACTAAAATCCCCCTATACTATAACTATGGGCGCCACATGAGAAAGTTTAAAATCAGGAAAGTAAAAACCACAAAAATCTTCACTAGGCCACCTGAGCAAGATCGAGTTCAATTTTTAACTAACCTTACTTACGACCTTGGGCGCTATTCCACAGCAGAAATGCCGGAAATTGAGACAATTAAAGCCTGGGCGGACAAAGAGCTTAAGAAAAGCTTTACCAGATCTAAAGTCCAAAATCTCTTTTCACCACAGTCAAAATCCACGGTACATTGACGAGACTTACCTCGTACAAGTAAAATACATTTAGTATGGACGATCCAAAAACTCTCGATGATGGCTCCGTCAAAGAGGGGATTGATAAAGAAATCGCTAAAGGAGAAAAGTACACCCAGACTTCACCAGAACTTTCGGCAGGGGATATTGACGCTAGTTGGGAAGACGCCGAAACTGAAGGCTCAGAACTTCCCGGTGGCGGAAACGAAACACCAGATGAAAGTAATGTTGATGAAATTGGAAAAGCCTTGGGTGAATCTTACGAAGAAAGTGAACCCCTTGACCCTACTAAAAAAGAGCGCCAAGCCGATTAAAACCCCCTAGTTGCCAAAAATTCCCAAAAAGAGTATGATGAGAAGTCCCTTCCCAAATTTACTCTATGAGAATTGCACAACTAGCTCCTTTAATAGAACGGGTACCGCCTAAAAGATACGGTGGTACTGAACGAATCGTCCATTATCTGACCGAAGAATTAGTAAAAAGAGGTCATAGTGTAACCCTTTTTGCTTCTGGAGACTCTGAAACTAAGGCCAAGCTAGTGTCCTCAGCATCCCATTCCCTTAGGTCAATGTACACTTCTGAAGAAGCGGCCTTCACCATGCTAAACGTCGCCAAGGTATACAAGAGGGGAGAGGAATTTGACATAATCCACAATCATTCTGACTATTACGCTTTTCCAGCAGCCTACTCTTCCCAAACCCCAACGGTAACAACTTTCCACGGCGCTTTTACTCTGGAAAACAAAAACATCTACGATGAGTATAAAGACCTAAATTTTGTCTCCATTTCAAATTCCCAGAGAAAAGGACAACCATCATTAAACTGGCGCTCAACAATTTATCACGGTATTCCAGTCGAAAAATTTCCATTCAAAGAAAATCATAAAGACTATCTTTTATTTGTCGGCCGAATATCCCTTGAAAAGGGGACTCACATCGCTATGGATATTGCCATGTCATTAGATAAAGAACTCATTATGGCCGCTAAGCTAGACAAATATGACGTCGACTACTTTAATAAATACGTTGCTCCCCGTCTTAGTAACGGAAAGATTCGCTGGGTTGGAGAAGTCGATGATAAAGAAAGGAATAAGTTGATGGCGGAAGCTTCCTGCCTCTTGCACCCGGTCACTTGGAGTGAGCCTTTTGGCCTGGGCATGATCGAAGCTATGGCGACCGGCTGCCCAGTAATCGCCTTCAACAAAGGCTCAATCCCCGAAATAATAATTGATAAGAAAACTGGCTTTATTGTAAAAGAAGAAAAGGAAATGATGAAAGCGATAGAAAAGATCGGCTCTATCTCAAGAAAAAGGTGCCGCGCCCACGTCGAAAAGAATTTTAATTTAAAAGGAATGGTAGATTCTTACGAAAAATTGTATTATGAAATTATAAATGGGGGACCAAACAAGCGAGAACCAAAATCAACCGCAAAAGAGCGAACTAGAATCCCTGTATAACCTTGCCCATAAGGCAATCCTCGAACTCGAAACTCCTTACGGAATCAATGCTTCAGGAAAAGAAGATCGATTTTCCGCTTTCTTTGGCAGAGACTCAATGATAACCTCCTTGAAACTCTTGAGAGTCTACAAGCGAAACAGAGATAAAGCTTTCTTCAGAATAATTACTAAATGTATCGAAACGGCGGTAAAACTCCAAGGAAAAAGAGTCAACCCCTTGTCTGGCGAAGAAACTGGAAAAATAATCCACGAATACAGAAAGAGCGGTTATGAGCATTTAGTAAGCCACCGAAATCCTTGGTACTTATACCCTGATAAAACCCTGCGAAATTACGACTCCATAGACTCAACCCCACTTTTTTTAATTCTGGTCGGTGAATTTTATAAATACACCAAAGATCAAGAATTCTTACAACAAATTCTACCAAGCGTTGGTGATGCATTTTTCTGGATTAATAACTACGGACATAAGAGGAGAGACGGTCTATTTTTAGAGTACCTACTGCAAAGATCAGACTCTTACGGAGGTTTGGTGAACCAGGGCTGGATGGATAGCCCCGACTCAATATTGATAAGCGGGGAGTCTCCAAAAGAACCAATTGCATTGGTCGAAGTGCAAGGCTACTACTTTAAAGCCTTGAAGCTCTGGGCGTCAATTTACGAAAAAATCGATTCAGAAAAAAGTCGTGACTATCAGAAAAAAGCCCAAGATCTGAAAAAAACTTTTAACGAACTTTTCCTTCTTAAGACCGAGGAATTAAACTTTTTTGCCCAAGCTATTTTTGGAAGCAAGGCGCTTATTCTCGAAAGAAGGTCAAGCCCAGGGCATTGCCTGTGGGCTTCTTATGAAGAGGGTGGTAAATTTGAATCCATAATCGATGATAAATTTATACCCGACGTGGTAAAGAGACTTATGAGACCAGATCTTTTTTTACCTGGTGCCGGCATCCGCACTCTTACGACAAAGTCTAAATTTTTTAACCCTTTGAGCTATCATAATGGTTCTATCTGGCCCTTTGACAATGGGCTGGCCGCAGAAGGTTTTAACAACTTTGGCTTTTCTAATGAAGCAAAAAAAGTAAGAGACGCCGTGCTTTTGGCAATAAAACACTTTGGCACACCAGTCGAACTTTATTGCGCCAATTTAGATGGCGCCCTTAGTGAATACAAGGAGGAAGCTGGTCGTCACGGCACACTGGTGCAAGCTTGGACCGCCGCTACTATTCTTGATTTCACAACGGACTATTAAACCTCTCTGCTATAATGAAGTGATGATTTATCAAGATAAAGACTTGCCAAAAGGCAGCAGCCATAATCCTTTTATTTACACCAACTTTGTGACAACGGTCGATGGAAAGGTGCAAGTATTAGAAAACTGGCGCTCATATTGGCCAATCGGTAGTAAGACTGACTACCAAACCCTACTGGAACTGCGCTCCTTTTCCGATTGTCTGATCCACGGCTCTTCAACTGCCAAAACTTTCAATTTTTCCAAAACTATAAATACGCAGAGTTTAAGAGACTTAAGAAAAAAACTTGGAAAAAAAGAAACTCTGCCTTACGTGGTTCTTTCAAATAATCCAGATAAAATCTTAGTTGAGAGTTTAAAGTCCAGAAACCAAGAAAAAACTTACCTAGTAACAAATAACAAAGCGGTCGTAAAAGAAGAAGTAAAGAGCGATGTTAATCTTGTCAGGGCAGGTAAGGAAAAAATAGACCTAAAAGATCTAGTATTGTTTTTGGCAAAAAATCTCGGAGCAAAAAGAATTTTGGTGGAGGGTGGACCAAGTGTTTTAGGATCTTTCCTCTCGCAAGATCTGATCGATGAAGTCTTTATAACAATCACTCCAAAAATCTTTGGTAACTTTCCCGGCAAAGCATTAACCATGGTAGAAGGTACTCTTTTCCCAGCAGATAAAGTCAAACACCTAAAGTTAATCTCGGCAAAATCAAAAAATGATGAAGTGTTCTTACGTTACCAAATAGTAAAATCCAAATGAAAGATATCTATTTGGTACGGCACGGAGAGGCGGCAGATGACGTTGAGGGGCTTTTTGGAGGAGCCGCCGATCATGAACCGACGGAAAAGGGTTTGAGAGATGCCGAAAAGTTTGCTATGAACTTCAAAAACAAAGAAATTGATATTGTAATTACAAGTCCATATAGAAGAGCCAAGGACCCAGCTAAAACTGTTGCCAAAAAACTCAATGTTCCCGTAGTTGAAATAGAGGATCTTCGCGAGAGAAATCATTACGGTATCTTAACTGGAATGAGTCATGAGGGGGCAGCAAAAAAGCACCCGGACCTAGTTGAGGCGGTGAGAAAGCCAGCTTCCGAAATTGAAGGAGCGGAGCCAAATAAAGATTTTCGAAAAAGAGTGCCAGAAGCAATTGAAAAAATCTGGGAACGACCCGAGAAAAAGGCCTTAGTTTTTACCCACCTTGGCGTAATATTAGCAGCGCTAGATCTTCATTATGGCGACCTGGAAGTTGAGCATTATGGTTGGGTAAAAATTCAAAAAGAGAACAAGGAGTGGAAGACACTAGAAAGCGAAAAAGTAATATTTAACAAGCAGGAGGTGTAGAGATGCATATTCACGATCTTGATGTAAGTAAATGCCAAAAAGAAAAAATTGGAGTTTCCTACAGCGGTGGCGCAAATAGGGGGATCGTCCACCTCGGAATCGCTAAAGCCTTCATTCATCTTGGTATCAAGCCAGGCTTTATCGTTGGAGTTTCTTCCGGCAGCATTGCCGCGGCGATTCACGCTTTTAATCCCGATAATTTTGACACAATAAGCCTGACAACAAGCATTATAAAAAAGCTTAAACGAGCCGACTTCGGCCTTTCCATTCCTCAAATTGTTATCCGAGTCTTAAAGGAGCGCCTTAACCTCCAATCCCTTGGCGACTTATCCGGCTTTAAAAAAATCGTTGCTGAAAATATTCCCTTTAAAAGCTTCGCGGAAGCAAAAGTCCCTTTTGCAATTGAGGCCGCTAATAGATTAAACAGTCAGCAAACTTGGTTTGAAGAAGGTCCGGTGATAGAGGCAATGATTGCTTCAAGCTCTTTACCCGTTGCTTTTCCACCTTACAAAATAAACTCCGAACTTTATGTTGATGGTGGGGTCACCGATGGTCTACCCCTTTTCAAACTAGCCGAAGAAGGCTGCGGGACAATTGTTGCTATTAACTTAGGCTACGCTGGTGAAACCAGAGAGCCACCAAAAAACCTACTTGAAAACCTTTTTGGCAGTATTGATATAGCCCTTTATCAATCTGATCGCTACGAAGTGGCTCTGGTAAAAGCTCTGTATCCAGATTTAAACATAATTGAGGTTCGTCCCGAAGTTGCCTTTGATCTTCCGCCTTTTTCCTTTACTCCAGAAAAAATCGATCCTCTGGTGCAAGAAGCATTTGAAAAAAGTGTTGAGATTCTCAAGCCCCAATTTAAACTTTAAACAAAGTGTACCGCCAGACGGGCGCAACTTGTGATCACGCCCGTCTGAAATTAAGCGAAGACACCTTGTCTTAGCTTGCTAAGCACTATACTCATTAGAAAAACCGCCAATGCCCCCACGACAGCCCCAGCTGCGTCGAACAAGAGATCGGAAACCTCAGCCCCATGCTCAGGCATCCAAATCTGTAAGACCTCAACCAGGAACCAGAAGATGGATGATACCGCCAACGCGAACAGCGCTAGAAGCCGGTGATCAGGGGTGGCCTCAAGCCTTCGCATAAATGAAAGTCCGATCACAACCGCCAGTCCAGATGAACCAGCCAAGTGACCCAGCGGAGAGAACTTTCGATCGAGAAAACCCAGCGACAGAGGCGCTATGGATAAAACGATAAGAATGCCCACTCCTATCACCGCCGCCCAGAAAAGGTTGCCCGCAATTTTCTCTCTCATAACGATCCCTCCCATCGACTCCTTAGACGATCTTTGTACTTCCGGGTTTGTTAGTTTATACCAAAAAAGCACCGATCAAGCAAGACAAATCAGGGAACTTTTTCCCTGCAAAGATTTATACAGTTTTACTTTAAAACTAAAACCTCGCCGGCACATTACATTGTTTGATAGGTGTATAATCTTCTCGCAAGTCGCTACTACCTACCATAATCACGAAAGGAGATCCGAGGTGAAGGTAGAGAGAGTCCAAACAGCACACTGGCTACTTCTGAGCTGGGCTCTTCCAGCCATGCTTGTAGCAGCCTTCGGCCTTTTTGCGCCCGACACCAAAACAAACAGACCGGGTTCTGGTGCCAACCACGAGGCACTGGGCACAGCCACATACCAACTCAAGCAAGGTCAATCCCTGTGGTCGGTAGCTACATTCCTGCTTGAGATGGAAGGGGTGAGGAACCCCCAAGAAAAGGGCCAGCTAGTCACGAATGACTATGTAAACGGGGTGACTGACGCCGTGCGCAGAATCGTAATTGAGAGTCAAAGGCGAGGGTTTCTACCCCTTGGATTTGACCCTTGGGGTCCGAGCCGCTTTACACTTCCGGTCGGTCAACATCTAGCTATCACGATTGGTGGTACCCAAAAGGCGGATTCTGGGGAAAAACCCAAGCCAACAGCGTCGTTTATCTGCCCAACGCGTTCCATGAACAGCCTGGCGCAGGAGCTCTTCAACGCTGCTAACAATGAGCGGATGCAGCAAGACCTACCGGAACTAGCTGTGAGTGATTGTGCTACCTACGTGGCCCAAATCCGCTCGGAAGATCTGGCCGCGAACAGCTACTTCTCGCACACTAGCCCAAAGGGGGAGACGGCGTTTTCGCTGATGGATCACTACAACGTTCCCTACGGCTGGGCAGGCGAGAATCTGGCCCGCAACAACTACCCCTCTAACAAGGCAGCGGCTGTGGCAATTAGCGATCTGATGAAGAGCCCAGGACACCGCGCCAACATCCTCAGTACCACCTACACGAGCATGGGGGTAGGGTACGCGGCAGGGAGAAACGGCATGCGCTACTTCACGATGGTTCTCATCGGACCCCCCTGACGAAAGGAGAAAACCAAAGGGCGTCACCCAAAGTACCCACCTTGAGTGACGCCTCCGAACTTGATCGCTAAATCTTTCAATGTTAAGATATTCAAGATGATTTCTTATAATGATTTTGAAAAAGTAGATATTCGCCTTGGCAAAATAGTCAAAGCGGAAGATTTTCCAGAGGCCAGAAAGCCTTCGTACAAACTAACCATAGACTTTGGTCCTGAAATTGGTATCAAGAAGTCTAGTGCCAGGATAGTAGACCTCTACGATAAGAAAAATCTTGAGGGAAGCTACATATTAGGAGTAGTCAACATTCCACCCAAACAAATCGGTCCCTTTGTTTCTGAGTGCCTTACTTTGGGAATCCCCAACAAGGAGGGTGGTGTAGTTTTGGTGCGGCCGGACAAAGAAGCAAAACTTGGCAGTAAACTTTTTTAGCTGCCTCAAGGTGATTTTTCTTGGGTAGTGGCACTTGGAGAAGAAATTGTCTCACCTGACCCCGTATTTACTGTTGGAGCAATAGTTTGTCTTTTTCCCATCATTAAATAGAAAACCGAAGATAGTAGAATCAATACCAAAACAACGATACCAAAAGTAACTTTGCTCATTATTTCTAGTTTAGTCTTTTGCACTATTGTTGTCAAAAAGCCAAGTTTGGCCAAGATAAACAAAAAGTGCTATCATTAACTTATGAAGTTCAGAGAAGTCACTTGGTACTCCAAACTACTGGCCTTAGCTTTATTTGTGGCTTTGCCATTTATGGGTTTCTGCGCGGGGATGAAATATCAAGAGGGTCTATATACTGGGCCAACAAACAATAATATAGCAATCCCAGACCTACCTAAAAAAGATGCTTCGGATTCCTCAAAACCAAAAGACGACTCTAACACTGATAGCCGAACCCAAGTAAAGAAAATTAACAACGATAAATTATCTATATCAGTTATTCTAGACGATGGAAAACTCACCTACACTGGAACCGTGAAGGTGCCAACACCCTGTCACAGCGTAAAGCACGATGCCTTGGTGGCCGAATCCTACCCAGAACAAGTGCAGATTAAACTAACAACCCTTAACCCTGACCCAACCCAAGTCTGCGCCCAAGTGGTCGCCAACAAAAAATTCTCAGGTGAAGTTCAAGTTTCCTCCAAAGCAACTATTTCAATCTACCTAGATGGCAATAAGATTGATTAATGAAGACACTTCTTTTAACTTCCCAGGGTTTAAACGTTAAAGATGAGATTTTGAAAATCTTACCTAAGCCTCCAAGAGAGCTAAGGGTTGCTCACATAACGACAGCTTCAAAGGATGAGAAAGACAAAAGTTATGTCAACCGAGACACCAAGGAATTGGAAAGTCTCGGATTTGCGGTTAAAGAAATAAACATTGCCAATCTAGACGAAAAAAGACTAAGAGAAATACTTTCCAACAAAGATATTATTTATGTCCAAGGTGGTAATACTTTTTACCTGTTAAAATGCACAAAAGAATCGGGTTTTGATAAGGTTGTAAAAGAGTTAATTGGAAAAGGAATAATTTATATTGGGAAAAGCGCCGGAAGTTATATTGCCTGCCCAACGATTGAGCAATCCAGCTGGACTCATGATCACAATATTTATGGACTGACTGATCTAACCGCTCTTTCATTAGTCCCCTTTGGACTATATGTTCATTATGTGCCCGCGGATAAAGCGATCCTGAAAGAGAAAATTTCTGAATTCAAATACCCACTTAAAATTCTTACCGACGATCAGGCCATTTTAGTAAAGGAAGACACTTATGAGCTAGTTGGAAAAGGTCCTGAAGTAAAACTCTAACCTAACCTCTTATACATATGAACTTCGTCTAGCATTCCACCCCGGTATTCTATTGATTCAGGCAGACGGCCAAACTCGGTGTAACCCAGTTTTTTATAAAGAGCTAGTCCTGCCTTGTTCTCTCCAAAAACAATTAGATCGACTATCTTAATATCAAGAGTCTTTTTAGCTTCTTGTTCTGCCTGGCGAATTAACTGCTCACCAACCCCTTCACCTCTAAAATCCCTATCAATACCAATGTGCAGTGTTCCCACAAAGTGCTTACGGTATTCTTTCTTGCTTATTTCTACTTGACCAACAAGCTGATTCTTAAAATAGGCTTGAATAAAAACTGAGTTTCCCTTCTTAATTTTTTCCAATATACATTTGAGCCAATTTTCTTCTTGCTCCTGGGTTACGGGGTCTCTGTCCCTGAGAATATAAGTATCATCTTCAATCAATCGATTGAAAAAACCGGTCATATTTCCAGCATCAGATTCCTGAGGAGGGCGAATAATAACCTTTTTACCTTTCTTAGTGATAAATTCTTGCACCTTTAGATTATACCAATATTTGCCCATCAAGCTATCAGATGTTAAAATTCATCCCATGAAACCACTTAATGTGGCGTTGATACATCAAGAAAGAGGCTCAGTCGATTGTGGTCTGGCAACAGTCAATATGGTTACAAAATACTGGGAGTTACCCCTGACTTTCAATGATATTCAAAAACATTTGAAGGTAGATAAACTTGGTATTTATTGCCCCCAAATGGGGTCGTATCTTATACAACAAGGATTTGATGTTGCCTTAGTTCATTTCAATCCAGGACTCTTCACTTTAAATGAGGTTGGAAAGAGCGAAAAAGAAATAAAAACTCATCTGCAAAACTTACTTAAGAAAAAAAGAAAGAGGGGTGATAAAAAGGTTATTCGTTATTTTTTGAAATTTCTAAAAGATGGCGGAAAGATGGAAGTAAAAATCCCGACTGAGGAAGATATTAGAGGGGAGCTAAATAACAATAGACCGGTGATTGCTGTACTAACTTCAAATTTTTTAACAGCTTCCGTACCACGCTTTAATTTCCATTTTAATGTTATTACTGGAATTGATGATTAATATATCTATGCTAACGACCCACTCTGGGATGAAAGGGGAGGGAAGCAGGAGTATAAAATCTCCGATTTTCTATTTGGAATGTATGCTTCCGGCGCCGGTGGTCTAGACAACCCTTCTCTAATTAAAATTAATAAGAAAGGATGACTGCTATAATTGTATTTATAAAATGACACTAAAGAAACTCGTAGAAGACTATTTAAATGAAGCTAAAATGATGCAACTAGCCACTGTAAGCGGAGACCAACCGTGGAGTTGCACCTTATATTATGTTGCAGATGAAAGCCTTAATCTTTATTGGATTAGTATGGAAAACACTAGACACAGCAAGGAAATTGGGCAACATGAAAAAGTTTCTGCATCCATACCAATTAAGTTTAAAGACCTAGTTGTGGTAGGAGTCCAAGCAGAAGGAGTTGCTGAGCTTGTCAAAAACACAGAGGAAATAAAGCGTATAATGAGTCTGTATACAAACAAATTCAACCGAGGTAAGGATTGGTATAAAAACTTCATCGATGGGAAGAATGACCATAAACTTTATCGAATGAAACCAAGATCATTTGTAATTTATGACCGTGAAAATTTTCCAGATAACCCTAGAAGGGAGTTAGAACTAGCATGATAAAAAAAGCGATTGTTTTTGGACATTCGTCAGGACTGGGCAAGGCAATTACTGAATTGTTATTAAAAGAAGATTACGAAATACTTGGTATTGCTCGCACCAATCTTGAACATGATTCAAAAAATCTCACTAACTTAGTGGCTGATTTGGCTGATTCTAAGGAAGTCGAACGTATTGCCGAAACAATCAAAAAACGTTTTGCGCAGTTCGCCGTTCTGATTTATTCCGCGGGAATCCTTTCTGCTCATGACATTGATTATTTGGACCCAAAAACACTTCAGCAAGTTTTTCGCGTTGACCTTTTCGCACCGATGATTATAGAATCACGTCTTCATAAACTAATTCGTTCCAATGGCGCTGATGTTGTTAACATCACCTCAAGTGCAATCGACGACTACTATCCAAAATATGCCGAGTACACTCCCGCGAAAACTGCTTTTGCGAAATTTACTGATGATTTACGTCGCTCTTTGGAAAAAACCCCAGCCCGTGTGATAGAAATTCGCCCCGCTGGCTTCGCAAGTAATATTTATGTTCAGATGATCGGTGATAAAGTAGATCGCGATGAGTCGCAAATGATACGGGCCGAGGATCTAGCCCGATTTATCCTGGATATTCTGAAGCTGCCAAAGCGAATCGAAGTCGGTCGTATCTTCATTAACCGCAAGCCATAAAACCATTTGAAAATATGTTCCAACAAAAAATAAAATTCAAAAATTCCTTGGGTTTAAATCTCTCAGCAATTTTTGAGGGGGAAAGTGAAAAAGATCCATTAGTGGTTCTTTGCCATGGGTACAACAGCTCAAAAGATGGCATTTCAGCGGCTAGTTTATCTAAAAAGCTAATCGAAAACGGGTTGTCAGTTTTTAGATTTGATTTTACCGGTAATGGAAAGTCCGAGGGAAAATTATCTGATCTTACACCTCTACAGGGTTTAGACGACCTCCAATCTGCTGTTTCTCACCTTGGAGTAGAGCACTTTGGCCTTTGTGGCTCTAATTTTGGAGGCCACGTTGCCCTTATGTATGCTGCTAAAAACCCTGTTCTCGCTCTCGCTTTAAAAGCACCGGTATCCGACTATCTTTGGGTGATAGGCAAAGAGGAGCCAAGTGGGCGAAGACAAAGATTTATCAAAGTTCTTGAAGGACTCGATATTTACAAGGAAGCCAAAAAGATTAAAGCGCCAGTGCTAATAGTTCATGGAGATAAGGACGATGTAGTGCCAGTTGAACAAAGCAAAAAACTTTTCGATTACTTAGGAGGAGAGAAACAACTTGAAATAATCAAGGGCGCCTCCCACCAATTCCGTGATGACTACTTGGAAAAAGTAAACAACCTAATTGCTGATTTTTTTGAAGAACGGCTAAAGTAATCGCATCCCACTTTGACAAACTAACACCTTTACACCATTTAACTAGTTAGATGAACTACTAACCCTTTTTTTAATTACCAAGGTGGTCGCATATTGGGTGGAGGGTGGTAGGTTCCCAACCACCCTCCTAGACAACGACGTTCGCTCCCACCCAAGCAGACCAGACTACTAGAGATAGGAACAGGACGTACTTCAAGTTCGTGGCGTGAGACACAGCCTCGTTTTGTCTTGCAACCCAGACCCGAAGACTCATAATGAGATACAAGACAACGAGTACAAGGAAGGCGATACTCCCCGAGTTGAAAAGGGTGAGACTGATCAGACCGGCTATTAAGCTTGTCCCCAGCAGAGACAATGCTGAAATCTGGTAAGAGCGGGTCGCGCCAAACTCAATCGGGAGAGTCCTTTTTCCCAAGTCCCCATCGAAGTCCATATCCGCTATGTCCTTCACGATTTCTCGTGAAAACAGAAGCAGTGAGAGCAGGACGCCGGCGAGGACGATGGTCACAAGCCGCTCGGCTGGTGGGTTCGTAACGATACCAGACGTCAGAGCAACGCTGCACAAGACACTGGTCAGTACGTTTCCCGCCAGACCCGATCTCCTCTTTACCGAGGAGTACGCGATCACTAATACCGCCACAATCGTGGCAACTGCGACTCCAACGATGCCCAGAAAGAAGGATAGAATGACCCCCCCCCACAATCATCACGTAGGCTTGGATCTGGGCCTGACGAGTCGTGATCTCGCCCCTTACGATGGGACGATTTGGGTGGGCTTTTTTGTCGACTTCTAGGTCATAGACGTCATTGAGCGGGTAAACTGCTGTACCCACTAGTAACACCACCGCCACAGCTATGGCAAGCGACTCCCAGTCCACATTTCCTTCCTGAGCAGAGAGGAAGGAGAGGACGACGGCTGCTGCCAAAGCAAAGGCGGCCCACAATCGCAGAATACGAATGCGGGCAAGGATCGACTGAAAAGCCGCCCCTGCCAGCAGACTTTCCTGTTTGGCCACGGCTCTACTCCTTCCTTTGAAACTCTAATACTTACGCCCGGGTAAGTAATATTTGTTATGTTAGCAATGTCGTAGATAATAAGCAATTAAAAGTAGATTTAGGAAAATTGGCTGTCTTTTTGTTGACCGGTTAAATTACAAAGAGTAGTATTGGCTCTATGACAGATTCAAGGCCCTTGGCAGATAGAATGCGGCCGCAAACGCTGGCGGATTTTGTTGGCCAAGAACATCTTGTCGGAAGAGGGAAAATAATCTCTTCACTTTTGAGACAAGATAAAATTCCAAGCTTAATTTTTTGGGGCCCGCCAGGAAGTGGAAAAACTACTTTAGCCAAAATAATTGCTAATGAGACAAAAAGCGCTTTTGTCTTTTACTCTGCAGCTGAGGTTGGCGTCACCGAAATTAAAAAGGCTACTAAAGAGGCGGGAGAGAGGTTAGAAAACAGCGCTCAGAAGACCATACTCTGTATTGACGAGATTCACCGCTGGAACAAATCCCAACAAGCTTATCTCCTGCCACATGTGGAGGACGGGACTGTAATTTTAATCGGCGCCACTACTGAAAATCCATCTTTCGAGGTGATCGGCCCCTTACTATCTAGAAGTAAAGTGCTACTTCTAAACCGCCTTGAAGAAAAAGACATTAAAGAAATAGTCGAGGGAGCCCTGAAAAACAAAGAAAAAGGACTGGGCAAAGAGAAAATAAAAGTTGATAATGATGCGTCCCGAATTCTTCTTGAATCCTCCAATGGCGACGCTCGGGCCGCCCTTAACGCTTTGGAGATAGCAGCTGACCTTACCCACGCAAAGGACGGAGTGAAGTTGATAAATCGCGAAAAAGTGGCCCAAGCCTTTGGCTCCAAAAGGCTTCTTTTTGATAAAGCTGGGGAAGAACACTACAACACAATATCGGCTTTTATAAAATCTATTCGGGGCTCCAGCCCCGATGGAGCAATTTATTATTTGGCCAGACTCCTGGAAGCGGGGGAGGATCCTGAGTTTATTGCCAGACGCATGGTAATTTCTGCTTCCGAAGACGTCGGCAATGCCGATCCTAAAGCTTTGCAGTTAACCGTAGCCGCTGCCCACGCTCTGCAATTTGTCGGTTTGCCAGAGGCCGCTTTAAACTTGGCCCAAGCAGCAACTTATCTAGCTAGTGCTCCAAAATCCAACGCTTCCTATCTAGCCATGAAAAAAGCCAAGGGGGACGTAAGACACACCCTTAATGAGCCTGTGCCACTACATCTAAGAAATTCGGTAACACCTCTTATGGCCAAGGTTGGCTATGGAAAAGGCTACAAGTACGCCCATGATTTTGAAGGGGGTTGGGTGCCTCAAGAATTCCTACCGGAAAAACTGAAAGGAAGAAAATACTACGAGCCCAAAGAGATTGGGTATGAGAAATATATAAAAGAGCATTTGGAAAAGCTGCGCTAGTCTTTAGATATTGACAGACGATAATTTTTAAAGTAATTTTGAAGCAATGTTTCTGCTCGTCTCTTGGATAATTAACGCCATCGCCCTTTACGTAACGGTAGCACTTGTCCCCGGAATTGATGTGGACAAGACTTCGACTTTGATTCTTGCCGCCCTTGTTGTCGGTCTAGTAAACACTTTAATTAAACCAATCGTCCAAATCATTTCTTTACCAATAACAATTCTGACTTTTGGTATTTTTGCCCTAGTAGTAAATGCCGCCATGCTGGGGTTAGCCGCCGCTCTTGTACCTGGATTTGGTATTGATGGGTTTCTCTCTGCCTTTTTAGGAGCGATTGTCTTATCGATCATCAGCGCAATCCTGAATTCTTTCCTAAAATCAAACAAAGTTAATCATTCCGCGCCATACCCAAACCCAAGCTCAAACGAGTGATTGACAAAGACTCCACCCTTTGTCATATTATTAATCTCCATGGGATCTTCTTTCTTAATAACACTGCGCGAAGGCGTTGAAGCTGCTTTAATAGTAGCCATTGTTCTTGCGTATCTTCGGACTATAAAAAGGACTGATCAGTTTAAATTTGTTTATATAGGAGCTGTCCTTGGTGTTTTAGTTTCTTTGCTAGCGGCAGTAATAATATTTATATTCATTGGAGGCCTTGAAGGAAGAGCTGAACAAATTACTGAGGGGATAGTTAGTGTCGCCGCTGCCGGGGTATTAACATGGATGATATTTTGGATGAAAAAACAATCCCGAACAATCGGTCAGGACTTGCGAAATAGAGTAGACAGAGCCTTAACAAGTGGGGTGGCCTTTGGAGTAACCTCGGTGGTTTTCGTTGGCGTGCTTCGCGAAGGAATAGAGACAAGCCTTTTTCTAGTGGCGGTTTTTCTCGGCAGTAATTTATTAACTTCTGGTCTCGGAGCAATGCTTGGACTTTTGGCCGCGGTCTTAATTGGCGTTGCTTTCTACACGGGAAGTAAAAAAATTAACATCAAACTTTTTTTCCAATTAACTGGGGCTTTTGTGATAATAGTAGCCGCCGGCCTTCTATCAAAGGGTGTCCATGAATTCCAAGAAGCCGGCCTAATTAATTTTTACTCCTGGACCGCTTGGGACTTAACTAGCCTTCCAATAATTGGGGAGGGACAAATTTCCGAGTTTATGAAAAGCCTTGTTGGCTGGACGCCAACCCCATCTGCTGGTCAAGCACTGGCTTGGACCGTGTATCTCACCACAACTACATTACTATTCTATTCAAGTAAAGACTTTCTCCAAAGACTCTCTACCAACAAAGACAGGTGAGATTAGTCAATCGGGGTTTATATAATCCTATTTACCGTTTGAATCAGGGGCGTGAGTAAGGCCAAGCTCTTTAAACTTATCAAACTCTGGCTCAATCTTTTCTCCTTTTACCGGTATGCTAAAACTAAAAGTACTGCCGACCCCAGGAGTTGACTCTACCCAGATTTTTCCTTTATGCATCTCCACAATTGCCTTAGATATGTAAAGCCCAAGACCAGTGCCTTTAGATCCTTGTTCAAGAACACCTGAGACTCTAAAGAATTTGGTGAAAAGTTTGGGTAGGGCATCAGGTGGTATCCCTTCCCCAGTATCTTTAACATAGGTAACTACGTGATCTCCATCAAGACCGGAGGATACTTCAACGCTTCCACCGGCCTCAGTGTGAGTAAGGGCATTATCAATTAGATTGTACAAGACTTCACTAATTCTAAATTTGTCGACGTAAATTTTTGGTAATTTTTTTTCTGGGGTCTTAAAATATATATCGATCTCTCTTCCTTTAGCCCTGACGAGATAAGTGGTTACAATGCTTGAAACAAGTTCCTCCCAATCGACGGAGGATTTTTCAAGCTGCATTGCTCCTCTTTCAATCCGAGAAACTGACAAAAGATTTTCCACTAGAGCCTCAAGTTGATTAGATGAGATAAAGGCTTTATCTAAGAAAGAGCTCTGTTCTTCACTAATCTTGCCTTTTACCTCTTCCTGAAGTACCGAAAGATAGCCTCTAATTGAAGTGAGGGGGGTACGAAGTTCGTGGGCAGCGATTGAGACAAAATCAAGTTTCATTTGTTCGAATTCTTCCTCTTTAGCTAAGTTCCGGGCTAAACCAACGATAGAGATAAGCCCACCAATATCCTTCAAAGAAACCCCTGAGAAACTGACAGGTACCGTTTTCCCTTCCTTAGTTTTAAACTTTGTTTTAAAATTTAAAACTAAGTCTTTTTCCCGCAAAGGCTTAAGTACAACTTCCCTAAAATCGTTCCAAGTCTCATCATCTGGCATAATTCTTTGAATGTTTGCTCCAATAAGTTCATTCTTTTTCAGGCCGATTAGATCAATGGTGGCTTTATTAACTTGTTCAATTAATTGATTGGGCCGAATAACTAAAAGGGCTTCGGAGATAGTGTCGATAATTGTGCTGGCAGCAAGAGTAGGACTGACAACAAATAAGCTGTAGCGAATTATTGTGTAGGTGACGCTAATAGTCATCGCCGTTGTCAGAATTATTGCAATTGGCACTATTTGAATTCCAAGGATTGGAAAAATTGCATCGGTGAAAATTCCGCCAATAATAGGGATTAAAAAAGCACCCATTATAAAAAGAGCCTGTCTTCTTTTAATTAAGTCACTCGCACCTAAGTAAAACCTTGTTAAAAGCACAACTGAGGCCGTTAAAAATAAAATAAATAAGAGAGTGAATACTTCAAAAAAGCTACCAAGAGGGGTAATACTCCATCCGTAATAAACTCGATGATGAGCCGAAATATCGTTATTTATTATAAGGTTAGTATTCCAAGAAAAAAACAATACTAGTATAAATGGGCCAAAGATAAGAAGTTGATTAAATCTATTTTTCAAAATATTTTCTTGCCCGACAAAATGTAAAGCAAAGCCGAAAAGCACCGGGGTAACTAAAATCCACCCCGGCCTGCCTACATAATCCCAAAAAAGTGAAGCGATTTGACTAGCACTGTTGCGATCTAAAAATTCTGAGATTCCCCAGATAATAAGAAGTATAAGAACTAAGATGAACCAATTAGTAGATTCATTCTTTGGACCTTTTGCCCGAACTAAAACTAGGAGAAATAGGTTAATTATTACCGAAAGAAGAGAGGTTAGGGAAAACACGTTCCACTGAAAATCGAAAATTAGGGAAAGGTCAGTAAACATTATCTAATTAAATGATATCAATTAATATACTTAAAATCTAGGAAGCTTTTTTACCGTTTTTGACAAAACTTCTTTTGACCCTTGGAGCAAGAACTAACGCCCCTGATGCAGCTGGCAAAGTCTCCTTAGACTCCCCAACACTAGATTCTTCTGCTTTTAGCGGAATGCTAAAGCTAAAAGTACTGCCCTTACCAAGGGTGGATTTTACCCAAATTCGGCCTGAGTGCATCTCAACAATTGCTTTAGATATGTAAAGCCCAAGACCAGTGCCTTTAGATCCTTGTTCAAGAACACCTGAGACTCTAAAGAATTTGGTGAAAAGTTTGGAAAGGGCTTCTTCAGGTATACCTTGACCAGTGTCTCCAACACTGGTTACTAGATCTCCACCTTTAACTTCGATAGTCACCGTTACTTTTCCGCCCGGGCCCGTATAACTAAGAGCGTTGCCGATCAAATTGGAAAGAACTTCACCCATCCTGAATTTATCGGCAAGGGCCGCCACACCTTTTTCCTTTTCTTGTACGAACTCAAGAGTGATACCTTTCTGTCTTGCTTGATCTAAATAGTTAGTGACCACCTCGTTCACAAGTTCAACCCAATCAACAGAGCTTTTTTGAACTTTCATTCTGCCTCTTTCAATTCTGGAGACCGACAAGAGATTTTCCACCAAACCGGCAAGTTGGGTTGAAGAAATAAACGCCTTACTCAAAAATGAAAGCTGCTCCTCACTCACCTTGCCTCTAATTTCTTCCTGAAGAACAGAGAGGTACCCCCTAATTGAAGTTAAAGGCGTTCTAAGCTCGTGTGCTGCCATAGAAACAAAGTCTAGTTTCATCTCTTCAAGCTCATGTTCTTGCGATACATCGTGCATAGTAACTATTGCCCCCAAATCTATATCTTCGTTCTCCGCGATTGTGGATACAGTCAAATCAACGTAAAATGGGCTACCGTCTCTTTTAACCACCTTAATATTCTTCTTGGTAGCAAGTATTCGATCTTCAGCAACCCTTTCTCTCGGCAGAAGATCTAATATTGAAAGTCGATTTTCTCCTTCAACCATGTAGATAACTTCGTCGGCTCCTTTTCCTAAAACTTTATCTTGATCAATTTCCAGCTGCCTCTCCATGGACGGGCTAAAAAGCACTAATCTTCCTCCTTTATCCACCGCAAAAACCCCATCAACAATTCCACCCAAAGTAACTCCCATCTTGTTTCTCTCGGCGGTTATGCGATTTATCAGTTTTCTCACTTCTCGTATGTCCCTGGCTAAACCAACAATCCCTAGAAGATGGCCTTTATCTAAGAGTGACGTTGCCGAAAAACTAACCGGTATTCGGATACCTCCTTTTGTTTTAAAATCTATTTCCAAACCAGCAACCGATCCTTTTCTCTTAAGGGGTACTAAAACTCTTTTTAAAAACTTATCCCAAGACTCAACATCGGGAATTATCCAGCGCACATTTTTTCCTAAAAGCTCACTTTCTTTAAACCCAAGAAGAGACAGGATTGATCTATTTACCTGCTCAATTGTGTGATAAGGACCAATAACTAACAAAGCTTCTGACATCGTGTCGATTATGGTATCTGAGGTAACTTTGGGACTGATGACAAAGAGAGAGTATTTAACAATTCCATAGGTCATTATGATGCTAAGAGCTGAGGTGAAAAGGATTGCCACCGGCAAAACTTCAATCCCCAATATAGGCAAAAATGCATCGGTGAGTGAGCCGCCAACAATAGGTATTAAAAGGGCCACTATTGTGGTTAGTGTTTGTTTCTTCCTTATTGGGTCAGTGGTTTTAAAATAAAATCTGGTCAGTAAGGCCAGGGAGCCAATTAGAAAAGCCTCCAGCCAAACTATAAAAACCCAAAAGTAGTCGGCCACCGGGGAAATATTCCATCCCCAAGGACTTCTGCCGATATCAGAAAGGTGGTTGTTAGATATTAAATTAGTATTCCAAGAAAGAAATAGAAACAAACAAGGCGGGCCAAAAATAAGAATTTGAGCCAATTTGTTCTTTAAAAGGGCCTCTTTTCCGATAAAATTCAGCGTAAAACCAAAAACTAAGGTAGGAATAAAAATCCATCCGGGCCGACCAAGATACCCCCAGAAAAGTGACGCTTGCGGACTCGCGCTAAGGCGATCTAGAAATTCTGAAGCACCCCATAAAATAAGAGCAAGGAGAAAGACGGTGAACCAATTATTTGCTTCACTCCTTGCCCCCTTGGTTTGAACCCAAATTAGCAAAGTCAGGTTAATTATAATTGCCGAAAGTGAAAAAAGGGCAAAATAATTAAACCTAAAATCAATTATCAGGGCAAGGTTTTCAAACATGATCTGAGTTTATTTTAGCAATTTCTAGGGGAAAAATAAATATGCCTAAGTTGACCAGTTACCCAAAAGGTGTATTATATTTTTACAGGACAGGATCGCTCACACCAGCTCGTTTCGGGAGCAGGGAGGTGATACCGATGACCCAAAGCAGTCCGGAACCCATAATTCGGGTAGCGCATAACTTTTCGATGGCGAGAGAGTTAACCCAACGTACGCTTGAGCTTTCACCACTGCGAGCTCTCTCTGCGGCGTTCAGCCTGAGCAGTACGCTTGGCAGTTGGGAACTTTCGATGAGCATTCCGGCCTTGCGATGCCAAGCGTAACGGTCGCTCCGATCGAAGCACAAGCGCTCCGCCACGGTTTTCTCCCAATACCCTCAGGCATTGTGAATAACGTCGGCTGCCCAGACCAAACTGCCGACCGCCTCGCATTGATCACGCGCTGGGCTGTGTCCTTAACAGGCAAACCAATCTGCTACTCAGGCCACAGTCTAGGAGGCTTAATTGCCAAGGCGGTGAGCAGACGTGTTCCACAAGGCTACGTGTCTGGAGTCGTCTCTATGGGAACACCTATGAGTGATGTTTGCGTGAACCCACTAATGGATCAGGCAACCATGATCCTAGGGCTCGCGAACGAACTTGCGTTGGCAAGAAGTGGATGTTTCCGAGGAACGTGTGGATGTCGTTTCGTCGATGATGCACGAAGTGATCTACTCGACGATGTGACGTACTTCTCCTTCTTCACGAGAGACGACCAAGTTGTCGAACCCGAGGGCTGCCTACTACCGGAAAGCCACAACTGTCAAAACATCGAGGTGGCGGGGACACACTCTGGGCTACCGGATAACCCCCAGGTGCTGGCTCAATTACCAACAGTTCTCGCAGCAATCTTCCAAAGAAGACCTAGGATAACCGCCTGACCTTGTGCATGCGTGGGGTTAGGCGGTTCGCATTTATCTAATCTTTAGTTAGTATTGAAAAATGAGATCAGATTTACCCGAGATGAGGTTTAGATATGATAATATCCCAAAATATCATACCACATCAGTAAACTCCCCTGCAGACTTTAACTGACTAACCACTAGAATAGATATCTTGTATGAAACCTTCAAAAGGAACTTATCGTATTAGAGTTCCTGCCTCAGCTGCAAACCTCGGTCCTGGGCTAGACACTCTTGCCCTTGCTTTGTCACTACATTTAGAAGTGGCGATCAAGATATCCAAAAAATTCAAGATCGAAGTAGCTGGAATTGGCCAAGAACAAATACCGACAACTAAAGAGGCCAATCTTGTCTATAAAGCCTTTTCGGCTCTGTGCCAAAAAATGAAGGATAAAACCCCAGAACTTGAAATCTTGATTCAAAATGATATACCGCCCGCTCGGGGGATAGGAAGTAGCGCCAGTGGTATCGTCGCCGGCCTCTTGGCAGCAAATTCAATCATGGGATACAAGTTAAATCGCAGCGACCTTCTGCAAACCGCTGCCCAGGTAGAAGGCCACGCCGATAACCCGGCTGCTTCCTTATTTGGTGGTTGCGTGGTCGTAACCCGCGAAAACGACCGAATTTTTTGGGGTAGGGTGAGTACCCCTCCCCAACTCAAGGTAGTTCTTTTTATACCTGATTTTGAGATACCCACCCAAAAAGCCCGAAAAATACTGCCTAAAAATGTCCCGCTTGAGGACGCTGTTTTTAATGTCCAAAGGGCCGCCCTCTTAGTCTCTAGTCTTGCGGAGTCAGATTTTGAGATGTTGAAACTTTCAACTAAAGACAGGTTACATGAAGATACCAGAGTAAAAGCTTTTTACCCTAGAGTTTATGATCTAGCTTACGCTGCTAAAGATGCCGGAGCCAAAGGAGAATTTCTGTGTGGATCAGGATCGAGTATTGGTGCTTTTGCGGTCGAAAAACCAGACTACATTGCAAACATAATGGAAGAAAAGGCCGCCGAAATTGGAATAGCCGGAACCACAACTATCGTTTCCCCAGATACAGTGGGAGCAGTCGTAGAAGAAATAGACTAAACTGCTTGATTTTTACTTCCCCTTAAATCAAAATAGATATAATGACCACTACTATCTACTTTGTCCGGCATGGCCAAGTGGATAACCCAGGTAAAATAGCCTACGGCCGAATGAGTGGATTTCATCTCTCCCAGGCAGGTAAGGAACAGGCCGCAAAAACAGGGAAATATTTTAAAGATAAAAATATTTCCAGAATTTATACGTCACCACTAGAGCGTACCTTTGAGACAGCCAATATAATTTCTGATTATTTGAAAAAAACGGTTAGGATCGTTCACAAATATGAACTGATTGAAATTGATGCTCATAAGTGGCAATCTCTGCCACTTTCAGAACTTTTTCAAAATAAATATTTTGAGTCCTTTGTAAATGATGAAAACTCAGTTGAAGTCGGGGAGAATCTCTCTGTCCTAGCATCTCGGCTAGAAAATTTTGCAATGAAAGTTTGTGGGGAACATAAAGGTGAAGAAGTTATTTGCGTCTCTCACGAATACCCAATCTTAGCAGTGAGATTGAAGTTGGAAGGAAAACCTCTAAAGCTTTTAAAAAACTCCTACGCCGAAACAGCATCGATCACAACCTTTGTACTCAACGAAAATTGTAAGATACGAGAAGTTACTTATACAGAACTGCAGTGAATTTGGTTTGTCTAGGCCTTAATTTCGTCGATTTTTGCCGCTAGAATGAAATCGTTTTCGTGCAAACCACTAATCGCGTGGGTATAGTTAACCAGAGTGACACGATTATAGTGAATATGAATATCAGGGTGATGCCCTTCACCCTCAGCAATTTTACCCACTGTATTTACAAAATCCAGAGACTCCCTAAAGTTTTTAAACTTGAACGTCTTCGAGATTTGTTTATGCCCATCCTCTTCTTCAAGATTCCAACCGACGACCTTTGTAATAAACTCTTTAACTTCTTCGTCTTTAAGAGAGGGGACGCCGCCCTCACAAGGAACACATTTTTTATTTGCTAGATTTTCCACCGGATTTAGCTTATGATTTAAAAGTAAGGTCCATATTTATTTTACCATCAAAGTAAAAACTTAGTCAGTAAATGATTAAAGAAGTAAAGCCGGAAAAAGCGAGTCTTGAAAATTACAAAAAAATTGTAAAACCAAAAGAGTATGAAGAGGTGCTTGACCTTGCAAAAAAATTAAAAGGGGCCTCAATCATCCACTTAAACGCGACTGCATCTGGTGGGGGAGTAGCCGAAATACTAAACTCTCTTATCCCACTTCTCTCTTCCGTAGGACTCTCCCCAAAATGGTATTTTATAAAAAAGGTCTACAAATTTTTTGAAATTACTAAAGAGATCCACAACCTTCTACAAGGAAAGGCTGGGGACCTTACAAAGGAGCAGAAAGATTTTTACCTAGCAATTAACGAAGAGATTGCGAAAGAAATGAGAGACTTAAAACCAGACGTTTGGGTCATGCACGATCCGCAGCCGGCAGCTTGCCTTCAGTTTTTACCAACTATTGCAAAAACAAAAAGTATCTGGCGCTGCCATATTGACACTTCAAAAACCAATGCTAAAGTTTGGCGGTGGTTTTCACCATCTCTAAAAAAGTATGATCGCTACATATACTCCGTCCGCCGCTACATTGGCGAAGGGCTTGATTACAAAAAATGTGTGATAATCCCACCGGCTATTGACCCCTTAAACCAAAAAAACTCCGAGATGGATCCTCTTTTCGCCAAGCAAGTTGTGGCAAGATTCAAAATTGACACTGAAAGGCCGCTACTATCCCAAATATCAAGATTCGATCCCTGGAAGGATCCGTGGGGAGTGATAGACTCCTACCGAATCGCCAAAAAGAAATTTCCAAATCTTCAGCTTGCGCTTATCGGCTCTTTCTCCGTTGATGATCCGCAGGCCTATGATGTAAAAGAAGAGCTGAAAGTTTACGCAAACGGGGATAAGGATATCCACATTCTTTCGAACCTCGACGGTATACAGGCTCTTGAAGTAAATGCTTTCCAAAGAGTCTCGGACGTTATCATTCAAAAATCAATTAGAGAAGGCTTCGGGCTTACTGTCGCCGAAGCAATGTGGAAAGGAAAACCAGTGATTGGCGGAAGAGCCGGCGGAATCCTTGAGCAAATTGAAGACGGCGTGAACGGATTTTTAGTTACAACCGCCGCCCAAGCAGCCGAGCGAATAACCCAACTCCTAGATGATGAGAATTTTGCCAGAAGAATAGGGGAGAAGGGGAAAGAGTCTGTCCGAAGCCGATTTCTGATAACCAGGCTTCTTCGCGATCACCTCAAGCTCTATAACGACCTCCTTTCATAGAGATAATTGAATAAACAAGTTAGTATGGGTGATGGTAGGTTGGGACGAAACAGGCTACCTCTCCCCAACCCTTTTGAACTCCGCCATCAACCCGTGGTCTTTGGTGGTCGGAGGGACATCTGAACAGCAAAGTGGGCGTCATCGATGTCAACCAGAAACTCGTGAAACCACTAATCATCGGAGTTGACGACGAATCGGTGGAACTTCACTATTTCGGTCTCTATCCACCCGAACGACACTGTATTAGACTCTGGAGTGATCGCACACTCCACCACCCATCGTGCCGAGTCCTCACCGTACTTCACGTCTCTCGCTGTTTGCTAGCCGCCGCATCCGGTCCACAGGTCACAAAGGTCAGATCCGCCTCCGTGAGTGTATTACCAATTCCGACTTTTGTTCTCACTGCCTTCAGCCTCCTTTTGCATAAGCGCGCCCACAAGTTGGGCTCATTCCACCAAAACCCATAGTCTGGTGTCAAGCCGTAAACAAGCACAATCCTCGCTTGCGCAAGGATGACTAAGGTGGGGGATTATGCTAAACTAGGTTTATGCAGCCAAAGGTATCTGCCGCTCCTTACGTGGCAAGTTTGCCAGTTTATGTCATTTCCTGGTGGTTTCTAGAAAGCCCAAAATTGATCCTAAAGATTTTGACTTTCTTTTTTTCTCTAGTATCTCATCAACTAGGCTACCGCTCCCTTTTTAAAACTTTTTTCAAACCTTGGAAAAACGAATACCGCGAAGGTTTGGTAGGTTTTTCGATCTATATGGGCATGTTTATGAAAAGTCTGATAATATTTGTGGGTTCTTTAATACTTTTTACACTGTTAGTCGCCGAGGTTTTTATTTTTTTGGCATGGGTATTTTTACCATTTATTGCACTATGGTGGGTATATGTTGGCCTTTTCACCTGAATTTTCAAAAATTTTTAAAGAAGCAGCGCTCGTAAATCTTTTTTCTTCGCCTTTGGTGGTGATTGTTCGACTACTTATTGTTATCTCTCTTAGCCTTCCTACAATTTATTCCTTTGCCAACGGGAGCAAAATGTCTTATCTTTGGGCTGCGTTGTTAACATGCGTCTTTATGCTTGAAGTCTTCTACCACTATAAAGTTCTAGAAGCTAAACCCTCAAAAACAGTGGAGGAGAGCGCCGAAAATTTAGCGGACTACGTGGATCTTTCACTTGCTAAAACTTTACTAAAAGCTAACGACTTAAATAACCCATCAGTGATTTTTAATGCTATGAGAAAGGATTCAAAAATTACTTCCTTTTTTAACAAAGGAAATATAGGCTCCGGGGAAATTTCCTCTTTAGAAGCAGCCCTTGCAAAAGAAAATCTCGATCCCTCAAGACTTTTGTTAAAATCCAAAGAGTTTGCAGAGAAGGAGAATAGAGACTACATTGACAATCTAGATCTACTTTTATCACTATTTTCACAAAGTTCGGCATTTTCTCAAGCGGCGTTAACAGTAAATTTAAAAGAAGACGATCTACTTAACATTGCTTACTTGGTGAGGCACTTGTTTGAGAAAGAAGCGACCCATTTCTGGGAAAGAGCACCTACCTCTTTTGGCATTGGTCTTGCATCTCTCTGGGAAGGAGGCTGGACTTTAGAAACAGAGAAATACACAACAAACATCTCAAATTCTTTGTTAAGAAGGCAAGTGAGTCATAAACTAATTGGTCGCGCCGAAATAATAGATCAAGTTGAGGGAATCTTATCAAGAGAAGGTAAAAGAAACGTAATTTTGACAGGAGAACCAGGAGTGGGAAAGACCTCGATTGTTTATGCATTAGCTTCCTCTTCTGCCCACGGCCAGCTTCCAGAATCCCTAAAGTACAAAAGATTTTTAGAGTTTGACCTAACGTCCTTGTTGTCTGGCAGGGAGGCAGGAGTTTTAGCGGAAAGATTAAATAATATAATTTCAGAGATTTCTCACGCCAAAGATGTAGTTTTATTCATTCCGGAGATTGAATATTTAGCTTCCGGAGAGGGTGGGGGAGCCGATATCAGTGGGTTGATCCTAGAAACCCTAAAAAGTGGTAGCTTACAGATTATTGGAACCACCACCAAAGAATCATACAAAAAATTTATTGAAGGAAAGGGTGCATTTGCTGAAAGTTTTGAGACCATTGAAGTACCAGAACCAAGCACCACTGAGTCGATAAGAATCCTTGAGGAAGCCGCCACAAAAATCGAACCAAAAGAAAAAATAAATGTGTCTTACAAGGCAATCGAAAAAGCAGTGGAGCTTTCTAAAAAATACATGGTTGATAGAGTCCTTCCCGGAAAAGCAATCGATCTTTTGGATGAAGCCTCTTCTTTTGCTCATCTTCACGATGAAAAAATATTGACAGTCGAGATCATCGAAAATATTGTTTCCCAAAAAACTAAAGCTCCAGTAAGAGTGGCGAGCGGCGCCGAAAAAGAACAACTTTTGCATCTTGAGGAAGAGTTACATAGAAGGATCGTCGACCAAGAGGAAGCGGTAAAGTCGATATCTCAGGCAATTCGTCGAGCAAGAGCTCTAAACCGGGAAACGAAACGCCCAATTGGGGTTTTTCTTTTCTTGGGCCCAACCGGGGTCGGGAAGACAGAAACTGCCAAAGCCCTATCCGCAATTTACTTTGGAAGCGAAGAAAAAATAATTAGAATTGATATGAGCGAGTTTCAAGAAGAGAACTCAATTAACAGGTTAATTGGAGCACCCCCGGGAAGCAAGGATTTTGGCACTGGCGGGCAATTCACCGAAAAGATTAGAGAAAATCCATTTACCACTGTTCTTCTTGATGAAATGGAAAAAGCTCACCTGAAAATCCAAGAAGCCTTTCTTCCAGTACTCGACGAGGGAGTACTGACAGACTCTTCAGGTAAAGAAATTATTTTTACCAATACTATTATAATAGCCACCTCAAACGCCGGGGCAGAATTTATCCGCGAATCCATTCAAAACAATGCACCACTCGACACCGTCAAAAAAGAGCTTTTAGAAAATCTTCAGCGAGATGGCGTATTTAAACCGGAGTTTCTAAATCGTTTTGACGACATCATTGTTTATAAACCGCTATCGCAAGAAGACCTAAAACAAATAATTAAATTTATGACCAGTAATCTTTCAAAGAGAATGGAAAAACAAGACGTCGCCGTCTTGTTTGACGAATCGGCTCTGTCTTGGCTTGCCCAAAAAGGCTACGATCCAACATATGGCGCCCGGCCTCTAAGAAGAGTCATCCAAAACGAAATCGAAGCCCGTCTTGCTGAAAAAATTCTTTCGGGAGAAATTGGTAGAGGTAAAAAAGTAAACGTCAAAGTAGCCGGAGACAACCTGATCTTTGAATCTGTTTAACCTGAAATAAAGACTACGAAAGAATTATTTGTAATATTTTTCTTTACCCCTCGTAACAATTTAAAAGCACTTTTCAAGTTGGACTTGACAAATTGGGTTTTCTTTCGGATAATAGATTTTCATTAGTTCTAGTTAAAAGACTAGACTACCATAAACATAAAATTCTGCCTGCTAGCTGCTAGCAGGTTTTTGATTGGAATAACAATGGTTGAATATTTAAGTACACTCGGTGCAAAAGCTGCAACATCAAATAGAAGGTCCTTAAGGATACCAGCCTTCGTGAAAAAATTAAGAATTCCAATCATTATCTTTATCTTCCTCATTGTCTTAACCACCTTAGCTCTCTGGGCCCAATCAGGAATTAGTAGCAAACCAGAGGCCAAAATAAACCAAGAATTCTCAATCCAAGCAAGAACTAAAGATAAGTTAAGAGTAAGAGATGCAACCCTAGCTATAAACTTAGTAGATGCTCAAGAAGCCGACAACTTATTGGTCCAGGGCAAAAGGGCAAGAACCAGAGACGGTAAAACTTTCCTTATTATAAATATGGAAGTAGAAAATTCCTACTCAGTCCCTTTATACACTTTTCCAGTTGATCTAATGAGGCTCGTTAGAGAAGATGGTAAAAAAGTTGCTCCAAGTGTTCACCAGGGGACAGTTGAAGTACGCCCAATATCAACCAAGAAAAGCAATGTCGGGTTTGTCGTTGATCCAAGTGAAAAGAATTTCAAGATTGAATTTGGTGAACTAAACGATGAAAAGAAAATTTTAGATATTTCTTTTAAATAGCTTATGGTTGACGAATACTCAACGGACGAAATAAGCGAAGCATTAATAGCTACCATTAAAGAATCCTTGAACGGTAAGCAGTACGGATCGGTCGAAATTTACATCGAGGGAGGGCGGGTGGCCCAAATTACTGAACGGGTAATAAAGAAAACGGCTAAACTTAACGAGACTCAAGACAAAAAAAGTGAAGTTGTTTATTGGAGACCGATAAAAAATCGTAAATGACGCGTGTTAAAGTTAGATAGGGGATTGACAAAGAATTTGAGGCTGACTTATAATCATTAAGAAAGTAATATTCCTTGCCCAAGTAAAAACAAAATAATTTTGAGAGCCTACCTCCTGCCACATTAGGCTCTCAGGCCGACCGCAAACGGAGGCAGCTCTTCAAAAATGAAGTGGCTGCCTTTTTTGGTGTTAAAGATAATTTTTAAATTGATTTCTAATTAAACTCGAAAGGGGGTGAAAAAATGGACAAGCAAAAACTACTTTACGGTACAGCTAGTGCTTTTGCAGCACTTGCTTTCTCACTTACACCAGCCATCGCGACGGAGGCTTCGAACAGCCAAACTGGTCAAGACTCTGACAACGATGCAACTGTTAATGTCTCCAACGACGTAGACATATTGCAGGAGAACGACTTAGACGTCGACAACAATATTAATATCTACGTTGGAACTGGAGGCAACAGCGCTGACAAGAACACTGGTGACGGTTCTGTCAAAACAGGAGATGCAAAGAGCTCTGTGAGTTTGAAAACCATGGGGAACAAGAACTCACTTTCCGTCAGCATGTCTGACAACGGCGGATCTTCTGCTTCTAACGACAACACTGGTCAAGACTCTGACAACGATGCCGATGTAGATCTTGATAATGATTTTGATTTGACTCAAAAGAATGACGCTGATGTCGACAATGATGTTGACGTAGACGTTGACACAGGAGACAACAGCGCTGACAAGAACACTGGTGACGGTTCTGTTTCCACTGGAGACGCAACCGCTTCTGTTTCAATTGAGACTATACTCAATGAAAACGAAGCTGAAGTCGATCTTGGAAACGGCGGTGATGCATCTGCTTCCAACAGTCACACTGGTCAAGACTCTGACAACGCTGCAAGTGTAGACGTTGACAACGACGTAGATATCTTGCAAGACAACGATCTTGATGTCGACAATGATGTTGACGTAGACGTTGACACAGGAGACAACAGCGCTGACAAGAACACTGGTGACGGCAATGTTGACACCGGAGATGCTGAAGTCGATGTAGAAGTTTCTACTAGTGGCAACAGCAACTCTGCTGATGTTAATGTTCCATCAGATTCTGATGTTGCGGTAGAAAACGACAACACTGGTCAAGACTCTGACAACGATGCAAGTGTAGACGTTGACAACGACGTAGATATTTCTCAAGAGAATGATTCTGACGTTGACAACGATGGTGATGTTGACGCCGACACAGGCGACAGCAGTTCCGATAAAAACACTGGTGATGGTGATGTCGAAAGTGGTGGCTCAGACGTTGACGTTGAGGTATCAACCGATCTTAACAACAACGAGCTGAACTAACACCGGTACTTATCTCGGGCTCCCTCGTCCCGACTCACTTGGGACAGGGACCCGGATAAGTGAAATTTAAAAACCAAATAAAATTGCAGACAGACAAGAGTCCAAGTAAATTCTTGCCTGTCTACAAAAAATAAAAATATGATTAAAAAAATCTTTTCAAAAAACTTAATAATTTTATTAGCAGTTTTTGCAATTATTCTTTATCCACTATTAACTTCTAATCAGGCAGTTTTCGCTGCTCCTGAAACACCTCAGACACCAGACTTACCATCAACTGCGACTCAGAATCCAGGCGACCAGATCATCCAAAACCCAAATATTGAAGAGCCCCAACCTCAAACTCCAGAGGTCAGCCCAGAAGAAGCCGAGAGGCAACGTCAAAGAGAAGAAAGGCGGGCAGCAAGAAGGCTTGCCAGAGAACAAGCAGCGCTAGCTGCGATAAATAGCCAGCCTTCCCAAGAACCAAGTGTTGGCTCTCCAAACCCGGCCGTAACAAATATTGGAACAGCTGAAAACTCAGGCGAGGAAGTCAGCTTGGAAACGCTTTCCGCCGCCAATTCTGACACTGGATCTGACTCCGAGAACAATGCAAATTCTAACCTAGAAAATAATTTGGGGACCGAGATCAACAACGACTTAAATGTTGATAACGGCGCGTATATAAATGTCGACTCCGGTCACAACGGTGCTGACAAAAATACCGGGGACGGGGAAGTTGTCTCTGGTGATGCCGATCTCATGCTTACCGCCCTGAACGTTGGCAACAACGTTGGTGTTGGTACCCAGGTATTTAACATCTTTGATGATCAAACAGGAGACGTAATACTCGATTTTGACGATGTAACTCCAGTTTCTCTTGGAACTCTCTGCAGCGACTCAACTAGTGCTAATCAAACAACCGGGTCTTATTCTGAAAATGATGCCAGCACCACTTGCACCAGCAACAATACAATATTAGTAGATAACAACGGTAACATCGTTAACGATTATTATTTAAGCGCTGACACTGGCCACAATAGCGCTAGCAAAAACACGGGGGATGGATCAGTTACCACGGGTGATGCCAATGTTGTTCTAAACGTAATTAATTTCTTTAATAACACTTTTCTGGGAGGAGCCGGTGAACTCTTACTTGGAATTGTAAATGTTTTCGGAAACCTTTCCGGTGATATTGTCCTTAATATGCCCAGTTCCGGGGATGAATTCTTTGTCGCTGGCACGGATGGCAACGCAGCTAATTCTACAACCGGGTCTTACTCGGATAATAACGCTGGCACTAACACAACAAATAATACTAATGTTTCTTTAACAAACAGCGCCGATATATTAAACAACCTTATGCTTTTTGGTGACACTGGCGGAAATGATGCCTCGAAAAACACTGGTTCAGGATCGGTATTGACCGGGGGCGTAAATGCAAATCTTAACGTCACAAACATTAGTAACACAAACGCCGTCGGGGATGCAGGTACTCTTTGGCTTGTGCTGGTAAACAATCTAGGTGAGTGGACAGGCCAAATATGGGGCTTTGACAGCACCGGCACAGCATCTCCCTTCTTCACATTTTCGATCGGGGAAGATGGCTCATTCAACGCGGGCACCGGTGAAGACTCTACCAATAATGCCTCCACCTCAACAACCAACAATACAGGCATCGATGTAAATAATAGGGCGAATCTGACCAACAATGTCTACATAAACGCGAACACCGGCGGAAATAGCGCTTCAATGAACACAGGCTCCGGAATAATAAAATCAGGGGACGTAAATGTAGCCGCAAACATTATGAACATTCTAAACAACAACTTCGTCGCTTCGCGATTTGTAATTACGATTGTCAATGTGTTTGGCAGCTTCTTCGGGGACGTTTTCCCAGGTGGGGAAGAACAAAAGGCGGATGTTGAGGCCAATGAGGACACTTCGGTTGCAACCGGGCCAGGAAAAACTGTTGTAGCTAGCAATAATAATCAAGGAACAGGGTTTGGTGGCTCTAAATCAAACATCTCTGCCAACAACGACAACCAAGGATCGGCTCTATCCACAAACATTTTAGGGCCCGATGAAAGTAGAGTAGAAGGTATAACAAAAGTAATCGGAAAAGACAGTAAGAACATAACCGACTATTGGTGGATTGCTATCCCATTATTATTAATAGCCGCCGGTACTGCCGCCGCAAAAAGGAGGCAACTATGGAAGGCAGGCTAAAAAAGCTTACCTTTAAAATTTCTTTAACAACTGCCGCTTTCGGAGCATCGCTTTTAATTGCTCCCGGAGCACTTGCTCAAACTGCCCAAAACCAAAGTACTGGAGCAGACTCTAGTAATACCGCGGAGGTTAAGGTTGAAAATGATTTAAATGTGTCTTCAAATAACACTGCTAATATCAACAATAACCTTAAGATAAGCGCTAACACTGGTGGGAACAGCGCTTCGAAGAACACTGGAGACGGAACTGTTAAGACAGGCGACATAACCGGCCGTGTTAGCATTGTAAATGATGTTAACTCTAACAGTCTAAACGATTCGAACTTTGACTGCAGCAGTCTTTGCACGGTGAGTTGGGACATCAAAGCTTCAAACTCCCACACGGGTGCAGATTCTGAAAACAGCGCCACTGTGAACGTTGAGAACGATGTCGATATAACTCAGAATAACGACCTGGATATCGACAACAACTTAGACGCCGATCTTAACACGGGCGACAACGAAGCCGATAAAAACACTGGCGACGGCAGCGTGAAATCAGGCGATATAGACTTTGATGTCAGTATCGTAAACGAAGGGAATAACAACAGTATTGGTGGGCCGGTGGAAGATCCAAAATCTCCACCACCAGCAGGACCAAAGACTCCAACACCTGGCAAGCCTTCCGAAAAAGGCAGGGTATTGGCAGCAACCAAAGGTCTACCCGTAACCGGTGGTAACCTACCAGTAGTGCCCGCTTTAGCTCTAATTTTGGCCGGACTCTTTTTAAGAAGGATGGAAGAAGTCTTAAGAGGCCGATTTCTTACCGAGAAAAGCTAAGATTTGATTCAACTCTTTAGTGAAAAGACCTCCGAGAACTCGGGGGTCTTTTCTTTATCTGCCCCAATAGTTTGTATTCAGCTTCAATTTCTGCTAGAATATACAAGCTTTTGCCAGACCTTAAAGACAGCGAGGTAGTTGAAGGGGAGGGAGAACCTATGAAACCCAACAGATCCCTAATCAGGGTAAAGAACCCCTGGAGATTGTTGACAGCTGAGATCACAGCTGTCTACCTGTCCCTAGTTCAAAGGAAAAGAATTGATTGAAATAGTAAAGAGGCCTTTTGGGGATGTTCTCAACATGGTGTTAAACGGAGAAATCACCCACACCGGAAGTGTAGTTTCAATTCTGAAAATTGCCCGCCTTAAAGGTTTATAGAACCTTTTGATTAGACCCAAGCACCTATAATTGCTCCCATAACGACAAATTCGATTAAGTGGCTTCCAACATTCAAGAGATAAAGATTCTTTGGCTTATCTTCAAAAGATGCGTGAACAAGCAATGTTGTTGCTACAAACCCTAGCCAAACCCAAAAACCAACAACTGCTCCTTCTTGCCAAGTACTAGCCTGTGCATAACTTGATATATAGGCAAGAACATAGGCAGTTACAAGAGCGGAGACGGCAGCAATAACCATTGCCTGGACAGCTCCTTTTCTCACACTCTCTTCTGTTTTTCCAACCAATTGTCTCCAAGTTTTACCAAAAAGTGGCCCATACCAAACAGAGCCAGTAACCATGCTAACAATAGCAGCTACAAGTATTGCAAGATAATTTACATCGACCGCTAGCACATTTATCACCTCCTTTTTAACCCTCTCTAGATTTGACAAAAAGAGGGTTTAACTTTATACGCAACCATATTAAATCCTGGGTAAAGAATACGCAACCATCAGTTTTTACTTAAATTCTGAAAAATATTAATATAAATTTGACTCCGTTTGGTAGAATTAACTAACGCTACGAAGTCGCTGATGGTCTCAGTGCAAAAACGACGGAGATAGGAGTTCTGCGATGAGAGAGCCGCCCCGCAAAGAAGGTGCGACTATGGGGGAGTTCAAGACGATTCTCATCCTCGTAGTAGTCGCAATCGGACTAAGCACAGCAGTCTGCTTTCGGGCCCAAATCTTCGGCTTGCTCTTCTAGTATCTTGTGTCCGAACTTAAGACGCCAGGCTGGCAAACCTTGGTATCCAAGAGAGGCCAGCTTTCTCACTTATAAATCCTTTATTTGTGAACCTAAAAGTGCCATTTTTGCTTGATATATCAGCCATTTATAGTCCTATAGCGCTTACTTGACAAGAGGGCCAGGGAGGTGGCAGTTTAGTGTATAAACTGCTATTATTGACTGCCATATCAGCCTTTTTGGGGTTTTTATGGAAAGGAATTTCCGGGGAATTTTTACAAAACGAATAAAAATAGAGTACGGGGCAACTTAGAGGAGAAAATAAATGATCTATAGAGCGAAGAAGAAAGGAGAAAAACAAATACTTTGCCCGGCAGGGAGGCTGGCGTGACGTCGCATAACCATCATTGTGCGACGTAACATTAAATCAAGGCTAGGGCTCTAAAAGACCAGTGCGTACACTTCTAGAGTGGTGCGGAAAAATAAGGGGCAAAACTTTTTTTCTAAACTTTTTCTCCACTACTAAGTAACCATCTACATTATTAAAACGTCTTCTAGGGCATTATAGCGCCTTGCCCCAAGGTTACAAATCGGTCCTTATAAATCCCATCTACATTCCTAAACCCAAGTTCCTGAATAATTCCAATTTTGCTTGATATAACATTCAATAATTTACCTTTTAGGTTCAATTTTGGTTAGGTTTTTTTTCTATATAAACCTAGAGAGAGAGAGGTAGCACTCTACCTCGGAGTGCGCAAAGACCGAAAGTCTTTCGGGTTTTTTTTGATTGGACCCTAATTTAGCAGACGGTACTACACCCTATAGTTTTGGACTTTCCACACGTGGAAATACTGTATCAAACTATATCAACAAACTTTGTTTCTCATATCAAAATCCCCTGAAAAGGGGACTTTGCTACTACACTTCTCTACCCTAGCTGGTTGGTTGCCAAATTTTTTTGAGCCTTGATAATTAGTTTACTAAAATCAACTTGACTGCAGAGTAATCGTTATTCTATTTTAAATAGTACAGTTTTAATTACTTACTACCCTCTCCAACTAGTCGTTACCAAAAGAAAAACCATCACCGCTACTCCAACGAAAATATACTCAAGCACCGTTGACTTTTTTAAATCTTTTTTTACATCATGCTGCAAGATTCCGAGCAAAACGTAAACTGCGGCCGTCAGGGCAAGACCAACCTTGGCTGGGTTTAGGGGCCAGAAGGAAAAGGCTAACGCAATCTCTCCGAGAACTAAACCTAAAACAAAAGACGAAATAGTGACGTGCGGGCTTGGGGTTTCTTCCAATTCAATTTTCCAAAGAGCTTGAGTAAAAAGCAAGATTCCGATAGTAGCCACCAAAGCTGCAAAAAGCCAAAAATCTAACCCCACACCAAAAAGCAAAGAAAAAATTGAAAATGAAACAAACAAAGTACCCAAATATGAGACTGTGTTAGCAGCTCTAATAAGCGGAATATTACGCTCGGCCGAGACGTTAAAAATATTTTCGGAAAGAAGCAAAATATACATAACAAATCCAAAGACAACGCATAAAACAAGTCTCACCAGGTTTTCCGGTTCAAATTGGTAGACAAAACCAGCGAAGCTTGTCGTTAAAAATATTGGCAAAACAAACAGTGTTAAAAACTCAAATCCGGAAACATCTCTGAAAAGAGACCAAAGGGATAATGCATAACTTGCAGCGATTATTCCAGCCAGAAGCCAAATCCTTAAGTCTTCCGGTGCAGCTGAGGAAAAGTAAATGCTTGCGGACAGCAAAAAACTTGTGATCACAATTTTTTGCCTTTTGGTCAACATGAAGGGCTAATTTTATACCATGAGGTTTTGCTTTGACAAGTGGCACAGTGCGGCGGCAACGGCGTCATAAGCATCGTCTCTAAAACGATTTACCTGCTTTCCATCCTGATCGCGTGGAACTCTAATATTTGTTACACCCAACAAGCGTTTTACGGCTTTACGAACAGCATGTTTATCCGATCTACCATGATTTGCTACCTCTAGCTTAATTTCTAGACCCGTATATTCATGGAATGGGGTTTTAGTCTCGGCAGCAACTAGCATCACTACACCCCTTGCTTGCCCCACCGCCATTGCCGTTCGAGAGTTTACCCCAAAGAAAAGTTTTTCCACTACTAAACCTTGCGGTTTGTGTTTATCTAAAACCTTTTTCAACTCTCGTCTCAAAATCAGAAGTCTCTTCGGCATCTCCTCCTCCGCCTTAGTCAATATACACCCAAAATCCAATAGTCTTAATCCGTTTCCCTTGTTGTTTTTAATTTCTAGTTTTTCGCCTTTAATTTCCACCGCTCCCCACCCCGTAGTGGCAGTGCCAGGATCTATTCCAACAATTATCATATGAACAAAAAATGAACCTAAAAAAGGTATATTTATACCTTTTATACTAGGTCAAATTCCCCTTTCTTTCGCCTATTATCAATTTCTTTTAAAACTTTTGGATACTCTTCTTCTAGATCAATTTTGTAGTGGGCCGCTACAAGGAATATAGAAAAAAGAACATCACAGACGCTATCGACAAGCTCTGATTTAGACCGGTTCTTTGTTTTAAACCCCTCTGTAACTTGAATAGCATTTGCTAGTTCTCCAACTTCTTCAACCAAATCATTGAATCTTTGGTATATCTCCCATTTTGGTGGCGGCATAGAATTGGCTACTTTTTTAGTTTCCAAAACCGCTTCGTTAAGTTTCATGCAGCTTCCCTCTCAAGGATTTCTTCCGGGATATCAAAATTTGCGTAAACTTTCTGAACGTCTTGTAGTTCTTCCAGTTTATCCATTAATGATAATACCTTGGCCGCCTTTTCCGCTTCCTCAATTCTTACTACATTTTTGGGTTTCATGGTAATTTCTGAACCGGTAATTTTTAGACCACGGCCCTCAAGCACTTTCTTTATTTTATCAAGGTTTGACGTCGCACAATATATTAACGCTGATTCTTCCGAAAGATCGACATCGTCTGCTCCGGCATCAGCGGCAGCTGAAAGTAGATCATCTGGACTAACTGCGCCACCTACCTCGACATCTATTTCGCCAGTCTGGGAAAATAAGTAGGCAACGCTCCCTGGAGCTCCTAAGGTGCCTCCACCTCGATCAAACGTAGTTCTCACCTCTTGAGCAGTTCTCAAACGATTGTCAGTGACTGCTACAACTACTACTCCCACACCGGCTGGTCCAAAGCCTTCATAAATAACTTCTTCCAATTTTGCAGCCTCACTTCCCTTCCCAACTCCTCTATCTACAGCCCTCTCAATATTATCCTTAGGCATATTTAGCCTCTTAGCAGCTTCTATCGCTAGCCTTAGCTTAAAATTTGAATCGGATGAGGCGCCACCTTCACGGGCGGCAAGGGTGATAGCGTTAGCTACCCTTGTAAAAGCCTGACCCCGCTTCGCATCGGTAACTCCTTTTTGCCGCTTTATAGTCGACCACTTGGAATGACCTGACATATAAGAAATTTTATCACAAAATGAAGCTAAAAACGAGATCGGAAGTTTGCGACCCAATTGACTAACGGGTTAATAAATGTTGCCTAATTTGATAATTCGGGTAAACCCTCAACCTCTTCTTTAAACTTTGGTATATCTTCTTGGATTGTTTTCCAAACCCTCTTGAGATTAACTTGAAAATATTAGTGGACAATAATATCTCTCATACCGGCAATCTCTTTCCACTCTATTCCTGGGTGTTTGTCTCTGTATGCTTGCGGCACATTCTTTACTGCTTCACCAATAATCGCAAACCTTCTTAAAACCCCATCTTGGATTAACTGATTTGTGTAAAAATCATCCTCCCCCAGATCGTCAGTGTATTCTTGTATATGCGTAATACTTTCAGAAATATCATCTAAATATAGACCGGCGTCTCTTTTTTCTTCTTTCATAAAATGGGAGCTTGAGAGCTTAGTATTCGCTCTTTGAATGGTAGCAATTTTCATCTTAAAGATATTAAATCAACTTGAAGGATTCTTGATACAATTATCGCTCAAGAGTTTCCTAATCTATTGCCAGAAACATAACAACCTTATAGATCGTATCCATACTCCTCCCCTCAACCACACAAGCTACTAATTTTACCTTGAGCGTTTAACTTTTCAAATTCAAAAGAAAGGGCTGATTGATTAACAGCCATATCTTTGTCAAGACTTGACAAACCCCATAAATTTTCACATATACTTAGTTCTTAGAGGATTACTATGTCTGATTCAAGCTTAGATCCAAAAACTCAAGAAGCTATTGATGCAGCCCTTTCCGCCGATTGGGAAAAAGCCCTCTCTCTTAACAGGGAGCTCTCGGAAAAATACCCACAGGACACTGAAACTTTAAATAGAGCAGCTCGTGCCTATCTTGAGCTTGGAGACGTGATTAAGGCTAAAACAAATTATAGAAAAGTTTTGAAAATTGACCCTTACAACTCCATCGCCACCAAAAATCTAAACCGACTCGAAAACATAAGCAAGGCCTCACTAATGGGGACTAGCACAAAGCCTGAAAATTTCAATCCCGAGATTTTCTTGGAGGAGCCTGGCAAAACTAAAATATTAACTCTGGAGGCTCTCCCCCGAACATCTATACTCGCTTCTCTTAGTATTGGGGACGCGGTCGAATTTGAGACAAAAAGAGATGGTGTTATCGTTTTATCAACATCTGGTAAAATGCTTGGGAAAGTAAGCGAAGAGTGGTCCAAAGGCCTCTCTGAAGCTATGAGAGCCGGTAGCAAGTTCGTAGGCTTCGTAAAGTCGGTCCACCTTAAAGACAGCTCAAAACAAAGTGCTCTTTCCATTTTTGTGAAAGAAATTGAACGCTCTCCAGATCTCCCGCAACCAGTATTCCCCGCTTCTTCAAACAACTTTACCCCTTACGTGCGCGAGGAGACTTTAGGACTTTTATCTGATAAACCCCTCAATACAGAGCTGGGCGGCGGCGAGGAGTTAGAGGAAGCCGACAGCGGGAAAGAAGATTTTGACAGTAACCACCAAACAAGTTCTTTAGAGACTCTTGCTGAAAAAGAAATCACCGAAGACCACGAATTTGAAGAAGAGTGATTTATCAACTCCCGACTGCTTAGCTAAGCTCTTCTTCCTCTTCAGGAACAACTTGGGGTTTTTCTTTTGGTTTGGGTATTTCTTGAGGATCTTGAAAAACTTGCAAATCCGGCGCTTTAGGCGCTTCTTTTACTTCTTCTTTAACTTCGGACGGAGCCTCTTCTACTTTTTTTGCCTCTTCTTTTATCACCTGTCTTTCCCTAACCTTTTTGACAGGCTTAGAGGGTTTAACTTCTTGCTTTCTCTCATCCTCTTCATTCTTTTTTTCTTCTAGCAGCGGCTCTTCTTTTGACTTTGGCGGAATGTCCTTGTTTTTTTCTTCACCCTTTACTTGCGACTCAAGGGCTGCCCAAGAAGCAGTCAAATTTTGAGCTGGCAGCCAAATACTAACCTCAACCCCCACGCTCGCACCAGAGTGCTCCACGGCGGCAGGAAGCACTTTGTAAGAGCCTTCCGGGGCTACAACGTGAAACTTACCATCCTTTTTTGTAAGCACCCCTCTGGTCTTGAGCCTTTTTACGTGCTCAATTTGCTTGAACTTTTTCTCACCCCTCTCATCAACCATCTTCAATGTATCTCCAACCACAAGAGCGCTTTTTGAGGCGTAATTTGAAGGTACTGGGAACTTTTCACCGGATTTTGTAACCATATTTTCCCCATCAAAAGTTCCGATCACTCCGGAAAATACCTTTTTCTCCCCTCGGGCAATATCGTCACTACCCTTACCACTATCAACATCGGCTAGGAGTTGCTTCGCGAGCCCGATGCTTGACTCGGCAGCTGAAAGTGCTTGTCTAATAAGTTCGATTTGTTTTGACATTTTTACCTCCTTTTAAATTGTTTATTATTTGGGAGTTTCCAGTCTAATAGCTAGTAACTCCAAAATCAAAACTAAACTTCTCGTTAAGAGCCTCCCTTTGGAAAATTCTCAGCAACCACATTTTCTTTAGGTTCTTCCTCAAGGCTAGATTCCTGGCCGACTTGAGTTCTTTCAGACTTAGAAGGCAGCGGAAAATGCAATATTTCCACTTCCTCACCCTCCAGTAGCTTGGAGACGCTGGGGGTATTTTCCCGGTTGAATTCGGGTGGCTTTGGACTTTCTCCACCAAGTGTGGCCTCAGTCGAAACTTGGTAAATTTCTTTTTGTACAGGCTCCCCATCCACTGGTACTTCCTGCAATTTCTTCTCTTCCTGAACCGCCCAAGCGGGTGGTTCAGGAAGTTGGCCTGGACGAAACTTGGTCTCGGTCCACTTCTTGATAACTTTTTCCACTCTTTCCACAGGCTTAGAATAACTGGCTCTTGAAAAGCTAACCGCTTTGTCTCTTAAACCAGCCGCATCGGTAAATGGTGGTAGTGACCTAGCTGAGAAAGGTTGCGAAGCTTGATCATCCACTTGAAGCTTTAAGTACATCTCATACCGACCCAGATTAATGATGTCATTTTCCAAGAAAATCGGTGTGAATTCCCTTTCTAAGAAGTGGGCGTCAGTTGGGCCAACTGTAAAACTAATAAGAGTACCCACGTTGCCAAAAATAGCGTCTTTAACAGCGTCTGGCATTTGCTCAATATATTGATGAGTCACTATAAGATCAAGACGATACTTTCTAGCCTCAGAAAGGACTACAGCGAAAGAATCAGTAGCAAAGTTCTGAAACTCGTCTGCGTAAAGGAAGAAATCTCGTCTAGATTCCTCCGAGACATCAACTCGGCGCATCGCTGCAAATTGCAGCTGGGATACAATCATTGCCCCAAGCAGGGAAGAGTTATTCGTTCCGATTCTTCCGGCGGCAAGGTCTACGAAGAAGATTTTTCCAGAATTAATAATTTCATCAATCTTAATTGAACTTTTAGGTTGGCCAACTATATTCCTAATCAGCTCAGAGTTTAGAAACTGCCCGACTTTATTTTGGATTGGGCTAATCGCCTCGGTAATTAAACGCTCATTACCTTCCATTCTCGTATACTCATTATTCCAATAGGCTTTCATTTGGGGATCACTAATTAAGCCAACGATATATTTTCGGTAATCTTTATCAGTGAGAAGCCTGGTTATTGATAAAAGAGACGTGTTGGGCACCTCAAGAAGAGTAAGGATGCTGTTTTTCAAGATGTATTCAAGACGAGGACCCCAGCTTTCGGCAAAGTATTTTTTGAATACATCGACTAAGGCATCTCCCATTAAAGTTCTCTGCCTTGGATCCACCATTTCAAGCATGTTAAGCGAGACTGGGTAGTCAGCGTCGGCTGGATTAAAGATAACCACATCGGAAAGCCTGTTTTCAGGAACAAACTCCAACAGTTCATCAATAAGTTGCCCGTGCGGATCAAGGACAGCCACACCCTCACCGGCTCTCATGTCTTGGATAATCATATTCTTGATCAAAGTGCTTTTTCCGGTACCTGTTTTACCAATAATGTACATATGTTTTCTTCGATCGGGCTTCCTAATACCAAACTTAGTACTGGTGTCGCGAAAGATAGTCTCACCGATGATAGTTGCTTTATCTGAGGGTAAATTAAGGGGTGGCTCCCCCTTTTTTGCTCTCGTCCAAGAAATTGTTGGCGTCTCAACTGAGATGTTCGGAAGGTGAAATATTGAAGCTAGCTCCTCAATGTTTAAAATATAGTCTCCCGATTCTCCCTCGGTAAAGAGCCTCCTTTGATAGGCGGTAAGAAGGGATGCTGGACCAGCGGCCTCAGGATCGGCCACAAAACCATTTAAACTTGCCGTTGTGAATTGTTTAAATGAAGCTACGATAGAAGCGAGTTTTTGGGCTGCTTCCGCCTGAGTGCTTCCAAGAGTGACAATTCTAACTCTTGCCTCAAACCCAAGTTTAGAAAGTTTGTTTTCAATCATTTTAAGATCCAGCTCTTGACCGGCCGAAAGCCTGGGAGGAGGAGCTGGACGGGCCAGCTCAACTGGCTGGGGCCCACTAACCATATAAGGGAAGATATTCGCCCCTACTGAAACGATGTGTTTACCGACATCTACGATAATATCTCTAGGATTAACACTAACTGGGGAGATACCTTCCCGAACCATTTTTACATATTCATGGCCCCTTTCCTGCCAAAAATCGTCTACCGGCCTAACTAAATACTGCACCCAAACTTGCTCACCAACTCTTTGGGTTGCGATTGCACTGGTAACAGCCGCCAGAGGGTCCACTTCAAAATCTCTAAATGTCTTAATTGGGAAAGTAAAATCTTTTGCTAGAGTAAGCTCAGTGGCGGCTGCTTTGGAGGTTGACCCAACGCTCTTGGTGTAATCCAAGGCTTCGCGAATCTCCGCATCTGGATATTGGGCATAAACTTGCGATTCAACAAAATTCTTAAAATGCCTTGGTGTAAAAACGTAAAAATTTACTCCATCAACTGAAGAGGCTATCTCAAGGGATAGGTGCTCTTGAACTCCTGGAGTAAAGCGCAAAAGTCCGTGTAAAGAAGCAAACATTTGCTCAGCGGCTATAGGAAGTCTTTCGTTCTCGCGGGGAAGTTGAATAGACAGAAGTACACCCTCATCGATGTCGGGCTTTCTAACTCCTATCTCTAGCTTTCTTGCTGCTCTCCATGCCAGCAAGAAAGAGAAAAAAATTACGGCGGCAATTATTATTACGAACATTATATTTTATCAGCCAACCAAATCAAGGCCGGCCAGACCTCCCTTATGCTTTCAAAACCAGGAAACAAAATATCCCTGATCTTCTGACAAATTCTACCCTTTTACGGCTGAAAAGTCAACAAATAGGTCTAAAAACAAGAAAGGCCCCGCGAACGGGGCCCTTCTCATTCGTTAGGAGCGGCTAATTTGGCCACTCCTCGGAAGAAAGGAGAGAGATCAAGAGTATATTAGCACAAAAAACGGCAAAAGTCAAGCAAAAAACCAGGCGCTCTACTCGTAGAGAAGCTCATTTTCCATAAAACTTTTCGCTAAAATCCTCTCCAATTATCACTCTTACATCAACTCCACCCTCAAGATCCTCCTTTTCAACTTCAGTATTAAGAAACTTTGCCACTCTTTCGGCAACAAAATTTTTGTTACTGCCCAAAATTACTCTGGTTACAGAATTTTTCCCCACTTTTCCAAGATTTACGGTTGAAGCACCAAGATTGTTAACTAACCTCTCGACCACTTGGCCAAAGTACTCTTCTTCGGTAGAGTGGACAATTTCCACCACCCCCTTTTCATTTGCAATCGAGCTATCCAAGGATTGCTCTTTGATTAAAGTATCCCCCTTTTGAAAGCTAATTTTCTTATCTTCAGCGCTTTCTTCCAAATCCAGAAAAACTATTCTTTCCGGGCTCATTTGTTTATAACTCCAGGATAGATTCGCAATCTCTTTGACAGAGTAGCCTGTTTTCATATTGGTATCAAGCCATTTTTTCAATCCCAAAAATCCAAAGAAGAAACTCGGCGAGAAGATTTTGTTTTTAACTTCTTTTACTTGCCCATCATCAAACTCTAAACCTGTTTGGTTGAATACAAAATAACCGTCGATCGGTAGAGCCAAGGTTTCTTTAGTAATTGACAAGAGCGAATCAAGGCTTGAATCTTGATAAACCTTAGAAAAATAGGCAGCTCCCAAACTTATATATTGATCAGACCCAAAAGTATAAATTTTAGTGGCTACCGGAACTCTTAAAATCGAAAGTGACTTTTTATTAGAGCTAAAAGACGCTAAAACCACATCTTGAAGACTATCTCTCTCCGATAAGGAGACGATCATAATATTTGTTCTATACTTATCATTTACACTGCTGCCTTTGATAATGTTACTTTGTATTTTTTCAAAGGGTTTATTGACATTATCGATAAAAGAGGGAATTTTAAGAGATAGGTTTACAAGCGCCAGTAAAAGAACAGAAAGGAGGAAAAGTCTAATTATCTTGGTTACAAATAGTCTCTTGTTTTCCCGTTTCCAAAGGCTAAGTCTATTATTAGCATGATGGTCAAATTTGATTTTTCTAGGCTCTCGCATATATACACTTTAAATCTCTTTTATCAATATGTTTTATTCGCAATATTAAACTTCAAGCTTGGCTCTCTCCTCCATCTCTTCAAGATGTTTCTTTTTAAATTCACCAGAAACAAGTTTGTCAAAATTGGATTCAGCTAAAATGTGATTTACATAGTAACTACTTAAAATCCTCGGGACTATTACATAGCTTGCTCCTCTTTCATAAAATCTGACTGCCAAAGAAGGATCAGCTGCCGTGACAACAATAGGTACATTTATATTTTTTTCTTTAATTAGACCAAGCAGCTCGTCAGTATCACCAGGATCAAACATAGTTGAAATAATAATTCTTGCTTTTTGCAAATTTAATTTTTCAAAAATATCCTCATCATTAATGTCGCCAAAAATTACTTTAACTTCACGATCAACCAAATCTCTAACAATTCTTGGGTTAAAATCCACTACGACAACTTCATTCCCAGAGTTTTTTAAATTTTTTAATATTTCTCCCCCGAGACGACCACTCCCTATCAAAACCACATGATCGGAAAACTCCTTTTCAAAAGTGAAGGTCTTTTCTAAATCGCTACCCTTTTCAAAGAAATTGAGATATTTTGATATTTTTCGATAAATTTTTGAGCTATTTAAAATAACGTAGGAGGAGCCTGTAATTGTAATAATCCCAACAAGCGTAACCAGGTTTACTATATCCTGACCAATGTGGGAAACCTTTAAACCGAGGGCAACAATAATCAGCGAAAACTCCGAGATTTGGGCAACTGTAACACTTGCCAAGAAAGAAGTTCTTTTTTTAAATCCTAGACGGCTCATGATAAACATGACTATCAAAGGATTACCAACCAAAACAAATGCGGATAGTAAGACAGCTGGCAAAAAGTTGGCAACAATACCGGAAAGAGAGATTTTTAAACCAAGAGTTATAAAAAATATAACAATAAAAAGATCCCTAAGGGGCCGTACTCTCGCAGCTATTTGATACTCTTCCCTTGTAGCAGAGAGTCCAACACCGGCTAAAAAGGATCCTATCTCAATTGAAAAACCAAAGGAATGGGCTAAAGAGGCAAAAATCATTGCCCAGGCAATTGAAAAAAGAAAAAGAAGCTCCGTGTTATCCGCTACCCGATCAAAGATCCAGCCCGCTAAATACTTACTAATAAGGTAAGTAAATGCAACAAAAAAGCCACCGACTATTAAGTTTAATAAAAGATCGAAGGCTGAAAAATCTCCCTGACCCACTCCGGCAATGACAATTAGGGCTAAGATAGCCATTAAATCTTGAACTAACAAAAATCCGACGGCTACCTTTCCATAAAGTGAATCTAAATCTCGCTTTTCAGTGAGAAGCTTTACAACAATAATTGTGCTTGAAAAAGTAAGAGCAACGGCAATGTAAATGGACTCCAAACTACCAAATCCTAAAAGTTTGGAAAGAATAAATCCAATAACACTTGTAAAAACTATCTGGCCAACTCCAGTATAAAAGGCAATTTTTCCAAGGTAGCGAACTTCGTCAATCTTGAGTTGAAGACCAACTAGAAAAAGAAGAAAAGCAATACCAAGTTCAGAGAAAAGATCTAGTGTCGCGTGCAGCTGTGCGTCTTGAAAAGCCCCAAGTGAGGCAGCAATTATTCCAACAAATATGTAAGCCAGGACTAAAGGTTGTCTAAACTTAGAAGCGACCGCACCAAGAAGTGAAGCAGCTGCAATTATTATGCCAACCGAAAAGAAGGTAGCGGACATTAGATTAGCGATTAGTCACACTAATAAACAATCACTGATTTAATTTTAACAGAAGCTTGGAAAAAGAAAAACGACCCGGATGGTCATATAAACTCACCACTTTGGGTCATTTCTCTTCCAAAGAAAACCAACCATTATTGATTTGCTTAGGATCTGAGGAAGCGTAGCGGAATCATTTGTTTGTCCGCTTTCTCATCTTTTCAGATGCTTCTCTCACGGCGTCTGACGACGCTTATTCAGGTCGGTCAATGCAGGCGGCCTCTCAACTCGCACAGAAACAGCCGACCATGATGACAAGCCATACCCACAGCTACGACCCCAGCTACTGTGACCCCAATCACGGTGTCACTTAAGAAACAAGTCGTGTAAAGATGGCCCCATCACGTTCAACAACAAGTCTCTAATTATCCCCTTCTCCTTTACCACTTCAAAGTGAACTACTCTTACAGCGAGTGCCCACTAAGCAGTGTTGTGCAAGGATAGCTTGCCAGTAGATCACTAAGAAGCGGCCCGAGCTCGCTCCTCTTTGACTGAACTACTGTACCTCGCAAACCTTCCGCCGGACCACCTCCAAACTTCGCTGCCACCTGGCAGTCTGTACGTTATTTGCCCCGGCTCAAACTCCTTGTCTCCAACCCTGGTCACGGAAAAGGAGCCACCGAGTACCTGGTGCCTAGTATCGTCCCTCATTCTGAACTCGAAGGTGATATCATCACCATCGGTTCGCGTGTTGGTTAAGAACGGAAGAATGTCGATCGCGCCACACGATAGCGCCTCTCCAAGTGTCATCACCAACTCCTCCTTGAGTTCTCGGATTCTGCTCCGATCCCACTGCATAACTAGCGTGATCAATTTTAACAAAGTGACCTATGGATGTCAAACTATGGGTTTTGTTGGTTGCGTTCGCCTAGCCTATCAAAAATTATTTGGAGATCCGGAGGTAGCTTGCTTTCAAAATGGATTCTAATGCCCGTTTTTGGGTGGGTAAACTCAAGGTAACTTGCATGGAGGAATTGGCGCCTGCCAAGGGCTTTCCCACCATACAGTCGATCACCAACAATTGGATGGCCAATGTGGGAAAGATGAACACGGATTTGGTGAGTGCGACCTGTTTTTGGCGCAGCCTCCAAAAGATCAAACTTTTCACCTACATGACTAATCAGACTATATTTAGTCATCGCCTCTCGACCCTCTTTATCAACTGCAAATTTTTTGCGATTAACTACGTGCCGACCGATTGGGGCATCGATAGACCCAAAGGTCTTCTCAACTCTACCCTGCACTAGACAAGTGTATTTTTTAACTACGCTTCTTTCTTTAAACTGTTTCTTCAAAGACTCTAGCGATTTCTCATTTTTGGCTACTACTATCAATCCACTAGTTCCTTTATCGAGGCGGTGGACAATACCAGGCCTTAGTGACTCTCCAGAGCCTGGAACGCTCTTAAGATAAAAAAGAACAGCGTTGACCAAAGTACCTGAGGGATGATCCAGTGTGGGATGAGTAACTAACCCTGCCTCTTTATCAATTACTAATATACCTTTGTCTTCATAAACTATTTTTAAGGGAATATTTTCTGGTCTAACTTCTGTTGTTCTGGGCAGTGGAATTTCAAGAGTAATAACGTCGCCTCTTGTTGGTTTATGGTCTGACGTTGTAGGTTGACTGTTTACCTTAATATTTTCTTCGTGGATAAGTTTTTTTATTTGACTTCTAGAAAGGGACTTTACCTTTGCAGCTAAGAACTGGTCTAGACGGCGCTCTTTAGGGGTAACTTTAAGCTCTATCTTCCTCACTACTTACCTTTATTCAAAAAGACTTTTACCTCGTTGAGTACTTGGTCAGGATTCATGGCACTCTTGACCAAATAACCGGAAGCTCCAAGGGAAAAGCCTTCTTTAATTATTGAGTCCTGACCCAAATTTGTCAGCAACACTACTGGACCATTTTTTGGTTTTTTATCTTGAGCACGGCGCAAGATTTCCAAACCATCAATTTTGGGAAGCATTATGTCAAGCAAAACTAAGCTGTAACCACCTTCAAGAAACTTGTCCAATCCGTCTTGTCCGTTAGAAGCAAGCTCAACTTCGTAGCCTTCTCCCTTAAGAAGCTCTTCATAAAGCTCTCTTAAAAATTGATCGTCTTCTATAACTAAGATTTTTTGTCCTTTATCTTCAGCCATATATTAATTTTAACATATGCCAAGTATTTATAAAAAGTGAGGTCTACCTCCTAACCTTACCTTCGCACCCAACGTGATAAGCTGCGGTTGGCATGGCCTTGAGGCGCTCTTCAGAAATTTCTTTACCACATTTTTTACATGTCCCGTATTTCCCCTCTTCGATTCTCAAAAGAGCCCCCTCTACTTCAGAAAGACGCTGCTTCAAATTTAGTCTTGTAGCGACAATCCGGTCATGGCCTTCGGTTTCCGTAATATCGTCATCCACAGTATTTGTTGTGGCTCTATCGGGCAGAAGATACGGATCCTCCTTTTTATAGTAGTCAAGTTCTTTAATAAGCTGCTCCTTTTCCGCGGAGAGTTTCTTTTCAATTTCTTTTAAATCCACAACTGTTCCTTTCTAGATTCTTAATCTTCTCAAAACCCTACCATTTACAGACAGAATAAACTTCAAAAATCCTCGTAAGTCCTCTTTTAAATTTCTCAAGTTTAGATAGTATAAAGTAAAAAGGCTAACTAAGGCAACCAATAGACTAACTATCTGGGCAGATTTCATTCCAAAAATGTAAATAGAGTCGGCACGGAAGAGTTCAAATACAAAACGCCCAGAGGAGAGAAAAAACAAACCCTGCAAAAACACTTTACCACTTTTTATCTCCCTCTCTTTTAAGTTGTCCTCATAAACTTTTTTAAAAATTACAAAAAGCAGCACCGCATACCCTGCTTCATATAATTGGACGGGGTGGCTCTCTCCCAGTAAACTTGAGGCTTGAGTTGCCCAGGGTAGCGAAGAAGCAGTACCGTACTCAACTCCAGCTAAAAAAGCACCTGTCTTGGCAAAAATTAAAGCCACAAGAGCGGCTAAAAAGGAAAAATCGGCGACTTGAAGGGTTGTCCATTTCCAACGTCTGGTAAACACTAACCCAACACTTATTACCCCAAATAAAGCTCCAAAAAAATGTAAATCTCCTCTCCAAAATGCTAAAAGTGAGAGTGGATCATCAAAGGCACTACCAAGGTCAAATAAAAAGCCATAAAGCCGGCCACCAACTAAAGCAGCGATTAAGGATAGAAGAGAAAGATCCAAAAGTTTTTCACTTTGGTAACCTTGACGTCTGCCTTCCCGCCAAAAAATAAAAGTACCGACAATGTAGGCAGCCACCAAGAAAAATCCGTAGGAATAAATTGTTACTGGCCCTAGTTTTAAAAGTACGGGAAACATATTAAATCTTAACTATAATGGTGAGTTTTTCCGCTTTTTATAAATTATTTCTCCAACTCTTCAATTAATTTAACTAGGGTCCTTACTCCCACCCCAGTTGGTCCTTTGGCTATATATGGCTTTTCATTTCCTTGCCAGGCAGTCGCGCCAATATCCATGTGGATCCAAGGATTTTTATTCTCAATAAATTGTTCTAAAAACATTGCCCCCGCAATAACATCGGCTGCCCGAGTTGGCGGAATATTGGCCATATCCGCAATGTCGCTTCGCAAAAGATCTGTGTACTCCGGATAAAGTGGTAGCTGCCAGGCTCTCTCACCCACTTTTTCCCCAGATTCTATTACAGAATCAACCCATACTTGGGGTTTACCCATAATACAACTTGCTTCCTCCCCTAAAACAACTGTTGTCGCTCCAGTTAAAGTGGAAAACTCAAAAATCTTTTTTGCCCCAAGTTTTTGAGCCCAAACTAGAGAGTCTGAAAGCACTACCCTACCCTCCGCATCAGTGTTTAAAATCTCAATTGTTTTTCCGTTCAAAGCTTTAACTACATCCCCTGGTTTTGTGGCTCTTCCAGAAGGCATATTCTCCGTCAAAGGCACCACTGCCACAATATTTATCTTTGGTTTTAGTTCCCCAACTACCTTCATAAATCCTAAAGTTGCGGCCGCGGCCGCCATATCCATTTTCATATCATGCATTTTATCCCCGGGCTTAAGGGAAATCCCACCAGTATCAAAAGTTATTCCCTTACCGACAACTCCCAAAGTATTTTCATCCTTTACCTTACCGCCTTTATACTTTAAAGCAACGATAAATGATGGCTCTTCACTCCCCTTTGCAATCGCTCCAAAGCCTCCCATGCCTCTCTTCTTAGCTTCACCTTCATCCAAAACTTCGATATCATAGTGATATTCTTTTGCCAATTTTCGCGCTTCCTGAACAAGATAAGAAGGCGTCATTACATTAGCTGGCTCAGCAACAAGGTGGCGGGCCCAATTTGTAGCTTCACAAACTGCTTGAGAGTGTTTAAGCAGCTTCTCGTCAACCTTGCCAGTAATAATTAACTCCTCAAGTTTGTTCTCGTTTTTCTTAGTTTTGTAAATTCCCGGATCAAAGATCCCAAGAAGGGCTCCTTCGATAACTTCTCCGGCCGTTTCCCCCTTTTCCAAGCAAAAAGCTAAAGAGACGGCGCCAATTTTTTGGGCGCGTCTGGCCGCAGTCCCAGCCAAGTTTCTGGCAATTCGAGGTGAAAAATCAGCTTTCTTACCGCCCCCAATCAAAAGAACTCTGATTGAGGGGATTTTGCCATGGGTGAAAATAGAGGTAACTTCGTAGAGTTTTCCCTTAAATTCTTTCAGGCGAATAACTTCAGATATAGAGCCACTGATCTTTTTGTCAAGCTCGTCAATAGCCCCTTGAGGCTTTTCACCATCAAATAAAACTATGGCCAAAGCATCGGCCTTTACTTTATCCAAAGGTTGATCAGTGGTTAAGATTTTCATAACAATGGATTGTATCAAATTCAAGATAGGTTTGACAAGAAAAAGTCGGGTCGTGAGGCAGACGCTTCGGACGATTCAACGTCTGCCCCACAAAATCGTGATCTCTCAAGACCCGGTCGGGTGTTATCCGAGCTTGACCGCCAAACATGTCGTCGTCCGGTCGACACCCTCGATATTCTGGATTTCCCCAGTAATACAGTTACCGAGGCGATCAAGATCGTCAGACTGAAGCTGGACGATCAAATCGTATGGGCCGGTGACGGTGTCAGTGGATACGACCTTCGCAAAGTCGCTGTCCAGTGCTTGGATCTTCTCACCAACACTCTTGGCCCTTCCTACCTCTGCCTCGATCAGCACGTACCCTCTTACCATCGTGGGAACTCCTTTCTTCAACTCCGATGGCTTGCTTGCCCGTGTTGGGAATATTACTACTACACCAGCCAAAAATCAAATTGCACCGGATTTTTATCTTAAAAATTAAACAATAAGAAAGTCGATATCTTTAGGAGCTTCGGTGAGAATTTGCGGCCCATTTTTGGTAACGACTACAATATCTTCCAATCTCACCCCTCCCCACCCCGGTATATAAATCCCCGGTTCTACTGTTAGCACTTGGCCCTCTTGAAGTTTATTCTTCGCGTTAACACTAAGTCGTGGTAGTTCATGTACTTCCAGACCAACTCCATGGCCAAGAGAATGACGGTAAAAATGTTTGGTTTTCGTCTCAAGTAATGATCTCACCTTTTGATCAACCAAGTAGGCAGATCGTCCTTGCTCTATCAAACTTATCCCCAATTTTTGCGCTTCAAATACCAAGTTGTAAATTTTCTTTTGTTCTTCACTTGGTTTCCCAACAAAAAACACTCTGGAAGTGTCGGAGTGGTAACCATTGACCACACATCCGTAATCGACTAGGACCATGTCACCCTTTTTAATCTTTGTGTCTCCAGCTGCCCAATGTGCCATTGAAGCGTGGGGTCCAGTTGCTACAATAAAAGGGTCCCAAGCCATTTTTTCGGCTCCCTGCTCTCTCATAAACTTTTCCATCTCCCAAGAAATTTCTTTCTCGGCCATTCCAGTCTTTACAAAATTTAGAATATGTTCGAATGCTTTATCGGCAATTTCCACCGCTTTTTTGATTTGGTCAACTTCCCATGTATCCTTGACCAAACGTGATTCTTCAACCAAATGGGATACTGGAATAAGTTTTAAGTGAAGGCAGAATTTTTTCAACCGCATCAAGTTGAAAACGGAAAGATTATGGGATTCAAAACCAACTCGGGTGAATTTTAACTTTTTTGATAAATCACCAAAGAAGGTAGGTAGTGAAGATTCGTACTCTAATACTTCGAAACCTTTGGCTGCGGAGATTGCGTGCTCAGTGTAACGGAAATCAGTAAGGATATAAACTTTGTCTAAAGTAATGAGGATCCAACCGCTTTCAAAATCTCCTAGCCAACCAGATATATAATAACGGTTAGGAGCGGCGGTTATTATAAACGCGTCAAGTCTGTTTTCTTTAAGTCTCTGCTGAACCAGGGCTAACCTCTTTGCGAGGACGACCTCTAGGTCGTTTTGTTTTTGGCTCTTCAATAGTAATTTTCCTTGGTCGGCCACGTTTTCTAACCTCCTGTCGTGGAAACTTTGGCAAACGAATCCTTTTTAGTAAAGATAAAAGACGGGTTCCAATTTTTTCGCCTGTCGCTTCAGACAACTCTACAACTTCAGAAACTTTAGAGGCTAGCGAGCCCCTTTGAGCTGAGGCGCAATACGGACAAAAATCCCAGGAAAGGTTTATGGCCCTCTTACAATTTTCACATTCTTTGCGAACCTGTAACCCGCAATTTACGCAATAGATAAATTCAGGATCGGCTACCTCACCACAGTTTTGACAAAGGGAAAGCCTCCCTTGAGATTCCAAAATTTTCTCTTCCAGTAATTTCAATCTTGCTTCCCCCTTATTTAGGGACGGGCGGACCATTAAATAAACTGCAAACCCAACTATCGCCCCAACTGCCACCAAAACCACAGCGATAAATCTTAACAAAAAATTATCTGTTCGAGAAGAAATATCAAACCATGTCCAAATAGTTAATCCTGCCCAAAGAGCGAACACATAAAATAAAAGAATACTAATTGTATTTGCTTGCGATAAAAAATTTATAACATCTGCTACCATAAGTTAAGTTTTGACAAAATATACCACAAACGTTTAAAATTTCAAGTTGTATGCTTTCAACCCCGCATATCTTAGTTGGCGCAGCTATTGTAAAAGTAATTCCAAACCCAGCGATCAGCCTCCCGCTTGCCTTTTTAAGCCACCTGTTATTTGACGCCATTCCTCATTGGGATTTCTCCCCCACCCTTGCTCCAAAAACCCTTTTCAAAATCTTTTTGGATTATGCACTCGGGATGCTATTAGTTTTTCTACTTACTTTGGGAAGCGAAAATCAAATTTTAATTTTACTAGGTGGAGTGGCCGCAACAGTTCCTGATTTTATTCTTGCCAGTTTCAGGCTTTTTAATTTGCAATTTCTAAATTTCTGGCCCTTATCAGTCTTTAATAAATTTCACCTTGACATCCAAAACCGGGTGTCGCCTCTGTGGGGAGGACTCGTCTCATTTGTAACTGTTTTAATCTGTGCTTTTATACTCCTAAAGTGAAGTTTCAGTTTAGAATTACGACTTGGCCCGTTCCACATACTCTCCAGTTCTAGTATCAACTCTAACCAGATCGCCAATTTTGATGAACATAGGCACATTAACCATTAACCCGTTTTCTAAAGTAGACGGCTTGTAGACGCTGGAAACTGTATCCCCTTTTACACCAGGACCAGTCTCGATAACTTTCAAAACCGTCTGTTTAGGAAGTTCCGCTGAAAGAGCAGCGCTACCGGCTAACAAAACTTCATAAACCTCTCCTTCTTTGAAATATTTCTCTCTCCCTACTAAAGACTGTAGAGGGATTGATACCTGCTCAAAGGTATTCTGATCCATAAACGAAGCACTTTCTGCATCTAAATACAAAAACTGAAGCTTCTTCTTCTCGGTCTCAGCTTCCTCCACCCTAGCACCAGACATAAAAGTTTTTTCCAAAAGTTGTCCAGTTTTTAAGTTACGAGCTTTTATTTTTATATTAGCTGAGCCCCGACCGATTTTTGTGTGTTGATAAGAAACCACTTCAAAAATATCGTTTTCTTCTTTAAAATTTGTACCGGCTCTAAGTTCATTTACAGGGATCATAGTTTGCCTCGAGGTATTTTATCAGGTATAATGTGAACCTGTAAAGTTGACCGGGGCAAGTGGCGGAACTGGTATACGCGTAGGTCTCAAAAACCTATGGTGGCAACACCTTGTGGGTTCGACTCCCACCTTGCCCACCAACTAGGCTCTGGCTCTATCAACGCCAAAAAATCTTCTCTTTTCACCAACAAAGCGAAGGTCAATTTCGCCCAGTGGACCATTGCGGTGCTTGGCAACTGACAGATTAACGTTTTCGGAATCTTCCTGATCTTCTCTGTATAAAAACATGACAACGTCGGCATCTTGCTCTATTGCCCCTGATTCTCTAAGGTCAGCAAGTTGAGGTATTTTTGCCTGACGAGACTCAACTGCCCGGGAAAGCTGGGAAAGAGCCAGTACCGGAATATTGAGCTCGCGGGCTAAATTCTTAAGAGCCTGAGATATTTCGGAAACTTCTTGCACCCTGTTTTCGAGATTGCGCCCTTTAACAAGCTGAAGATAGTCAACTATCAAAAGTTTCACTCCGTGTTCAATTTGAAGTCTTCTAGCTTTGGTGCGAGCCTCCATAATCGAAATACCGGGGGTATCATCAATAAAAATTGGGGCCTCTGCCAACTCCCCCATCCCCTCAGAAATTTTTTCAAAGTCTTCTTCGGCAAGATTCCCAGTGGTGATTTTCCAAGCATCCACATCGGCTTGAGAAGCAAGCATAAGATCGACTATTTGATCTTTACTTTGTTCCAGTGAGAAAATTCCCACCGGAATTTTCTCCTTGGTAGCTGCAAATTGGGCAATATTGATAGCAAAGGTAGTTTTACCCATGGAAGGACGAGCCGCTAAAATTATTAAATTGGCACTTTGCAATCCGGAAAGTTTCTTATCAACGTCTCCAAATCCAGTCGGAATTCCCCTGAGACCCGCTCCTTTTTTGTGAAGTTCATCTAGACGATCAAAACTTGCTGCCAGGGCATCCTTAATTGGAACAAAGTTTTGTTTGAGAGATTCTTGAGAAATACCAAATAACGATCCTTCCGAAAAATCCAAAAGCTCTTTTACTTCAGTATCTTCTTTAAAAGCTTCTTCAGTAATTCTTGCAGCGGCCGAAATAAGGGCTCTTTTGGTGGCTCTGTCTTTAACAAGATCAGCGTAATATTCAACGTGGGCAGACGTTGGTACCGAATTAACAAGAGTAGATAAATAGCCGGCGCCGCCGGCAAAATCATATTTATCGATTCTTTTGAGCTCATCAGTTAAGGTGACCACGTCGGCCGGTAGCCTTTTATCATAAAGTGTCAGAATCGCGCGGTAAATTTCAGCGTGCTGCTCTCGATAGAAATGCTCTGGTCTAAGGTCCTCGGCTACCTTAACAATCGCGTCTTTATCAATGAGAAGAGACCCAAGAACAGACTGCTCCGCGTCAATATTTTGAGGGGGCACTCTGTCCGTAATTTTCTTTATTTCAATTTTTCTAGTTTGTTCTCTTAGGGCCATTTAACCTCTTGTTAAAAGTACTATCTGAGGCTCCTCTGGTAATTTTTCTTTTGTGATCGAGAGTTTAACAGTGGGCTCTACCTCTTCCTTACCCATTTCTTTCAAGAACTTGTCCACTTTTTCAAGTTCAACCTTCGCTTCTTTATCAAAGTAGTGCATTGGGATAATTATCGAAGGCTCCAAGCTTGCAACAATTTTAGCAGCCGTTGCGGCGTCGATTGTGAAGACAGAACCACAAGGAATCATTAAAATATCAACGTTGCCTAAAGCATCGATTTGCTCGCTGGAAAGTGCATCCTGACCAAGATCTCCCAGGTGCGCTATGTTTACATTATCAATTTTAATATTGTATAAGGTGTTCTTCCCATGAACTGTTCCCTTTTTGTTATCATGAAATGAAGAAACACCAACTATATTCACTCCCTTTATCTCGTACTCTCCAGGTCCCGAAACTACAAACGGCTCTCCCCCTACAAGGGCGGCAGCGTTGTGATCATAATGCTCGTGCGAGACAGTCACAATATCTGCGTCACTCTTAGGAAATTTTAGACCGATTTTTTCCTCGTACGGATCACACACCACAGCAGCGTTTTTACCCTTTATTCTAAATGAAGCGTGACCCAGCCAAGTAATATCCATGATTTTAAGTAAAAAAGTAAAAGTAAAAATTCAAAGATCAAAGTCTGTCAAGCTAGAAGATATTAACACACGCCAAATGCCTTGACAACCGCTGTAACACTACCCTATCATAGAAAGTAGTAAAGATCATGGATCCCTATCAACAAACTTCTGGCCCAAATCGGTTTTTAGTTCTTCTCGTTGGCTTGGTAGTTGGAATACTAATTTCAATCGGTGTCTTTTACGTCCGTGCCGCCTTTTTCACAAAAGAGGAAGAGGTTCCCCAAACTCAATCGTTCAAAGTCACGCCAACCAATGAGCTGACCCTTTCCCTCACGAGCCCCACAGATGGCGACACGGTCGCCACTGACAGTGTCAAAATTTCCGGAAGTACGGGAAAATCAAGTGTTGTAATTGTTAATGGTGGTAGCGAAGATGTCATTGCTGAAGCAAAAGGTGGTATATTTTCCATCAATTACAATCTAGAGTTGGGCGAAAACATACTGACAGTAGTAGCCTATGATGAGCAAAGTGGTGAATCAAGAACCCAAGATTTAAATATTCTCTATATTAATGAGAATCTAGAAACTTTATGAAAAAAGTACTGTTGGCTATTCTAATAATTTTTGCAGGAGTTGTCTTTGTTAGTACAGTCAATGCACAAAACAGAGAAGCGACTGATAGTCGGAAGAGTGAAGCTGCCAAAAGAGCCAGAGAAAGAATTGAGCTCTTAAAAGACCGAAGAGCTTCTAAAGCAGCGGAGCTGCGGGACAAAAGAGATAAAATTCGCGATAAGGTAAGAAGAAGAGCCCACGTTTCTGGGGAAATCACCGCAATTTCGGGTACAAGTATAACGATTGAGACCCGAAAAGGCGATGTTAAAACTATTTTTACGGATGACGAAACAAAATTCATCCAATTTGGTCAAGGCGGCAAAAAAGAAATCAAGTTAGCTGATTTTAAGATAGGCGACCGAGTAGCGGCGGTGGGAATTGCCAAAGATGAAGACTCAGGACTTGCCAAATATTTAGTGCGCTTTGTCAGGCCTGAAATTCGTAGACACGCCGTCTTTGGTGTGGTCGATGAGATTGGCGAAGATGAGTTGAAAGTTCTCCACATAATCCACCAAGACCGCCCGGCTACGACCGTAAAAGTAACAAATGATACTTTGATTAAATTCAAAGGAAAAGAAGGTGCAAAATTTTCCGATATAAAAGTAGACGACAAAGTAGCTGCTTCCGGAACTGTTGATGAAAAAGGAGTCATAACCGCCAGAAGGATTTTTGTAATCCCTGGCAATTTCACCGAAGCTACTCCGAAGAACTCAACCAACTCCGCCACCCCTTCCTCTTCGACCGAATAATAACTCCTCTGGACTAGAAATCTTGCTTATCACCTCTACCCTGTGGTAAGTTAGCAAAACCGATCTTAGGATCCACCCACCCATGAACGGAGGATTGGAAGGAGGAAACCGGTGGGAACAACGCCAGAAAATGAACCGCAACTCTCCCCTCTTAAAGAAGGCGGTGAAAAAATAAGCCTCGGATCAGAGCACACACGTAGGATGAGGGCGCTTCTTCTGGAAGAGCACGACACCCAACTCGACATCTGCTTTTCTCTATGGCCACTTGCCGGCCGTGGGCAGGCGTCCCGACAAATGCTACGAGAACGGCTCAAAGTCACCAGAGCACGGGCCCTACCTATCATTCAAATAGTGTGGGAGCACCCCGAACTCGAAGCAGAGCTTCCGGAGGCAGAGCAGGTTTTCTACAAAGATCTGAGGGAACGGTTCGGATCATTCGAAAAGGTCCGCCAACGCGCTTACCGATGGAGGGCTGGGAACCCAAGAAGTGGTACCTTTCAAGCTAACCAACCCTCACCCACAATCGACCTGTCGCCGCAAGAAGGGTTGGATCAAAGAAGATCCAAAGTCCCACTAACACTGCAATCAGTGGGCTTACCGTCAACAAACCATGTTCTTGCCCACCTTCTGAAAGCAGCTCTGCTCTACGGCGAACGCAACCGCTATCGTCTGGCTGCTAAATTCGCCGAATCGATCCAAAACATCAGCCGCCACTTTTCGGAAGTGCTGGAGATGTACCAAAGAGCCTGCGAACTCCCAAAGGAAGAATGGGACGAGGTTCTTGGTCCTGAGGTTGCCTCGGCCTGCCGTGAGATAAAGGCAAGGTGGGAAGATGCAAGCTTGGAGGACATTATTCGAAGCGGTCCAACAACAAGCAGCCCTATCATCGACCCCGAAACGCTAAAGGTGTGTCACGATAGGCCAAAAGAAGGGTGAGGAGGCTTTGTTGTCTCCCCACCCTTCCACTTCTCTAGTCTGCTAAAACAAACTTATGGACTACTTGACTTAATATTTTGTATTCAGACTAATTAGTTCCAAATTCGTATTAATTCGTGTATTTTGATATAATGCTCGCATTACATGACAAGCATTGTATGCTTGGCATATAATTTTTACATGGCAAAAATAGAAGTACAAACCCCAAAAGGTTTTCGGGATTTTTTACCCTCATCCGCTGCAAGCCGGGCTTTTCTATTGAAGAAGATAAAGTCTACTGTTGAAAAATTTGGGTTTGAGCCCCTGGAAACCCCAGCCATTGAATACGCTGAAACCCTGAATGGTAAATATGGCGAAGAGGAAAAGCTTATCTATGAATTTACAGATCGTGGCAACCGGCAAATTGCCCTGCGCTACGACCTAACCGTTCCTTTGGCTAGAGTCGCTGCCCAATACAAAGACTTAACAAAGCCTTTCAAGCGCTATCAAGCGCAAAGCGTTTGGCGAGCCGAAAACACCCAAAAAGGTCGTTTCCGAGAGTTTTTACAAGTAGATTTTGATACAGTTGGTGCAAAAGACCTACTTGCTGATGCGGAGGTTATCGCTTGTGCTCTAACCTTTATCGATAATCTTGGTTTTAAAAATTTTAATATGAGGGTCAACGACCGCTCCGTATTTCAAAATCTTCCCTTATCGGCGATTTCTTCAATCGACAAGATTAAGAAAATCGGCGAAGATGGTGTGTTTCTTGAGATGCAAAATAAGGGCTTTTCAGCTGGTGAAGCAAGAAAAATCTTGGATCAAATTAAAGTTAACTCCACCACCCCCTTGATTGATGAGCTTTTCAAAAATCTGGAAGCTCTTGGCGTCTCTAAAGAAAATTTCGCTTTCGACCCCACACTAGCTAGAGGCTTGGATTATTATACCGGTGCAATTTTTGAGTTGGAGATTGAAGGTTACACTGCAGGAAGTGTTGGCGGCGGTGGACGATACGATAATCTTATTGGGATGTTTTCTGAAGACAAAATTCCCGCCGTCGGTTTTTCTTTTGGGTTTGACCGACTTTTAGAGGCAGCCAACGAGCAAAACCTTGTGCCAGAATATTCTCCAAGCACAAAAGTCTTAGTAACAATTTTCAGCCAAGATCTAGTCCAAGACTCTCTCTCACTAGTCTCAACACTACGAAACTCTGGTATAAACACTCAAGTTTATCTGGACCCGGAAGCTAAGCTAGATAAGCAAATAAAATACGCCGACAATAAAAAAATCCCCTACGTCGCTATTTTAGGCCCGGAAGAAAAAGAAAATGGCGTGGTTACTCTTAAAGATCTAAAGAAAGCTAGCCAAAAGCAAATTAAAGAAGCTGAGCTAATAAAAACCCTTCGCGAGCCTTGACGATCTTCCATCCAAAACTATATAATTTATCTACCTATGCTCATCCCTGCCCAAGGAGTTGAATCAGGATTTACCACACAAACAGAATCTAGTAGTGGGGTTGGTCCCTCCTTCCCCTCCCCAGAAACTGCTCATCAATCCCCTCCTCAAACACCAGATAATGAAGACCAGATCCCCCATCAAGATAGAGGCCAAGGGGGAGATACTAAAAAAGGGGCAGATAGCCCCAATAGTGGTGGCCAAGGAGGACAAGAAATACAGTCTAAACCAGTTGAAGATGGTGGGCAAGTAGATGATGGTATTCTATCATTAACCCCAGCGGAAGAAGCAACGCCAGAAGTTATAACACCAGCTGCCCCAACACCAATAACAGAGTCCGCATCGCAAATCGAACTTGACTTGCTTGAGTATGATACTAAATTACGAAACCACATTGGAGTGGGTAGAAGTAAGTGGAGAAAAGCAAGCGCTGCGCAACGATTAGCCTACTTAAGAGGTAGTGGGAAACAACCAGAAGGGTTGTTGGAGAGACTGGAAGGAACATCGGGCCACCGTGGACAAGCTCCCCAAGCCTCTAGGAGAGCTCCGTCTGGGTCAGCACCTACCCCGACTGAAGTACCCAACGCTGGGACAGAAGATAATTTTACACAACCAGAAGTGGGAGCTGGTGCTAAACTTCCAGATGTACCATCAGAAACCCAGCCTGCTACGGAAGCGGTAGCTGCTGTGTCCCCACCCCAAGGTCCTGAAACTCCCGCCCCACTTCCTCTTCCAACGGGAAGACGCGGGGATGATCTTGCAGAAGAAAGAGGTTACCAACGCACCGGTCCACCAGTCGCTCGTAGCCGCCCAGCTGCCCGACAAACACCGCCAGCAGTTTCTGCGGGCGATGAGGCAGTAGTTCAACCCGATGACTCCGAAGAACCAAATCCCGCAATCACAGAACCTGTTAAAAGTCCAGAACAAACAGCAACATCTGAGGTACCACCTGGGGCAGTGGTAATTGAAGCAGTACCAAGAGGAGTTGCTGATTTCTGGAGTCTAGTTCACGAAGGGAAAGCGAAGGTGCCGTCGGGCAAAGTAGCCAAGCGAATCTCTGAAGACGTTGTAAAACTGGGAATCATGAGTCCGGAGGAGGTGGATCAGAAGCAAAGAACTATGGAAGGTAAAAGAGCAATACTCGCCGCTTGGCATAAAGAACTTGGCAATAGAATACCGATACTAAAAGAAACACCAGATACCACCGTCAGGACTGACAGCGCACCTCCACCACCCAAAGGCGATGATAGCTCTGTAGCCCCAGCCATCGAAGAGTCAGCTAAAAGGCTTGGTTTAACAAATGGGCAATTCCTTGCTCTCCCTGAGGAAGAAAGAGTAAGACTCTTAAGTGAATCTCACTTAGCACGGGCAAAAGAACAAGCAGATAGGCAACTAAGAATCGTTCGAGAAGAGGCAGAAACTGCTCTTAAGAGATTAAACGACGCCTTTGAAGAAAATCTACCTCCTACCGCGGCAGCATCAGCGGAAGTAGGGCCCAAAACTGCAGAACTTGGTCCTAGGCAGTTTAGTACTCTATCTAAAGCTTTAGATAAATACAACTCTGACGATCCTTCGACTTTACCAGATTTAACTAATAGTGGTCTTAAGGGAGCTGTTCTAAAAGCCCGCCGCCAACTCGGAATTAAGCCCAACCCAACCAACCCCGCAGAAGTGTTGAATGAGCTTAAAGAGGCATTTAATAATGGTAGAATCAAGGGAAAAGCACCAATCCCTAGAGAATCAACACCCCGCCCTCCACAAAACCAAGGGCAAAAGGAATCAGACCAAGAGGCCAAACAAGGTTTTGCCGAGCGAATTACAAAGGGCGCCGCGAAAAAAGTCCGAGCTGGAGCCGAAAAATACTCTGGATTCGTAGCCGGCAGAGAAGAATCACTGCGCGCTAAGGCAGAGGCGTCTGAAAGTAGGATAAAGAGATTCCTCTTTAATTCAGCCGCTAATTTTTTAAATAATTACCATGCAAGAGATAAGGAGGCCCCTTGGTATTACGGTGCTTTTGTAGTTAGCGGCGGCGCAAATGCCGCTCTTACTATCTTTGCTCCCTTCACTGCTGTCGGCCCTGGTCGTTTCCTGCGCTCCTTAGCTATAACCGGGACCACCCACGCCCTAGGTGCTGGTGTAAACCTAGGCAGAAGAGTTGTTATGGGTAGCGTTCTTTCGGGTTATATTGACTCTGATGAAGGTGCTAAAAACTTTAATTTTAGATCTGCAAAAGACGCTCGAAACTACTATGTAACTCAGTTTAATGAGGCGTTCCTTCTTAAAAGAATTGGTGAGGAAGAATTTGGTGCTCGTCTGCAGCAACTTTCCCAGGAAGTTTTCTTAAGGTTTGGTAAAACTGCTTTTGGCCATAATTTCTCGAAGGAGCTTGAAGAAGGAGGCCTTAGGCTTCTAAGAGAACGGATGATGGGCACCTTGGACCGCTACCATCAGTACAATAACATTGTTCGTAGTGTTGCGGCAGGCATGAAAGCAGGTGCTACAGTGACAACCATCGGCTTTGGAATCGACCAAGGATTATCAAAGGGTTTTGAAAAGTTAATGGGGCTTATTCACCACCCCACGGCAGAAGTGCCCGGTCAGCCAGGACTTCCTTCTGGGCCCCCAGATTATTCCAAGGAGCTTCCGCTTGCTCCGCCAGAAGGTTCCAATGTTAACCCGGAAGATTGGCGCCGTTTTGCTTCGGCCTACAACTCTTTAACTCCAGACCGTCGAGATGATTTTATTGAAATCATGGGTGACCCAAAAAGAGTTCAGGATCTTATTGACTGGTCCGAAGCACACAATGTGGTTACTCCCCCAACGCCGGAAGCAATACCAATTGAGTTTCAGAGATTTCTGGACAACCAAAATAATTTTACTGAATTAGACATAAACAGAGGCGATACAGTTGGAAAACTAGCCTTTAACAGAGGGTATGATAATTTTTGGGATGCAAATCCAACGAGTGCGGCGGCTAAAGGTGCAACCATATTGGAAAATGAGGGGCTGTTAAGAACTTCAGCGGAAAATGCAGCAAGACAAGGATATGCTGCTGCCGACATGCCAACACATCAAGAGTTGATAGGTTTGATGAGGCAAGCAGCTGGTGGTAATGAAGCAGCCGATGCCGAACTAGACAGGGTCTTGCATTGGATTCCTCAAGGCCGTAAATTACGGTTATTAAAACTTGGATCGACTAGCGAAATTATTAAGGAGCTAGATTTAGCAGCTTGATATGTCGGACTTAAACCAAGTAATAACAATTCTTCGCGAAAACAAAGTCGCTGATGATGAAATCGCTCAGTTTGTTGTGAATTCTAACAATTTAATAGCTGAAAAAATGATGGTGGAAATTACCATGGCACTAGATGAGAGAGATGCTTCTGAGATTGATAAGATGAGCGATGCACAAGGCCAAGAGGAAGTTTATAAGCGTTTCAGGGAAAAAACTGGGAAAGATATTGAGGATGTGCGATCTGAAGTAGTCGACGCTTTTGTCTCTGGTTTTCTCACCAAATACCACCAAGATAAACTCCAAGGAAAAAAAGAATAATATCTCATCTAATAGTTAGCCGTTTAAACACTGTGTAGAAAAACGCCCCAAAACCAAACCTGCCAAAACTCTTTTCGTTAACCTTATCAAAAGCATCTATTCCCCACTTTGCATCCAAAGCTTCCCGAAACTCGGCAACCCTTCCGTCGAAGTAAGCCCCATCAGCAATATTTGGCCCAACCACACGAGCCATTACTCCATAAGCTAATGCTCTTGGGAGGTAAAATGGGTTCATGATATTATAAATAAAACCTTCTTGGGACGCTGCCTGCCTGGCGTAATATTCAGTTGCCCCCTCATTAATAGGCGTATCCATAGCCCCTGCAGATGCTAAATGTAAATCTTCATGATACATGGTTCGCTTTACTAAAAATCTTGGCAATCCCCCATTAATAACTGTCTCAAAACTACCAAACGCCCACCCGGCTACCGGAAGTGGTAGAGTTTTAAGTATACTTACTAATCTCTCATTCATGACGTGAAATCTCTGTTTTAAGGCAAACTCATTAAAAGAATCTCGATTTGCTATAAAAGTGGTATCCTCAGCACCATCCAGTCTTTCGTTAATGTTGTAACCAGGAAAAGTTTCTTGCAGGTTACTTATCACCACACTTTGCATATCTTTTATTTCATCGATAGTATAACTATTAGACTTCTTTAATCCCAAATAGTTCATTCTACTTTCGTGTTCTTCTCTCGGGTTCAGTTGGTTACTTCCTTGTGCCGATGTAGACTGGTGAGTCTCCCGCTCCGCAACACTCCGACTCAGGTCAACTCGAATCTCTGCAATTCTTTCTTTATCTTCTCTCCTTTGCTTTTCACCACTCTCTCTCAATTGTTCCTGTTTTCTATCACGACCTATGTGTTCCTGAACACTTCCAGTTTTTTCTTTCACAGTAATATTTTCCGGTTGAGACTCAAATTTTGGGATTTCAGGGCTACCTTGCATTTACTGTCCTCCTGTTTGAGGATTTGGTGCAGGCGGGGCTGGCTGCACTGGTTGAGGAAAAGAAGACGAAGTGTTGGGGCTAATCTGCGACGGATAGTTTGGTTCTGGTGGAGCCCCTAGAACTGCATTTTTCTGCTCAGAAGGAACCAAGGGTTCATTTAAACCAGCTCTCTCTTCGATTTCGGCTTCTACAATCTCGCGATCACGACCATAGCGCAAGCGAGATAATTCCTTTATGGAACTTGCCACTTGCTGATCCCTTTTTGCCGCTTGCATTACAGGCCAATCAGTCTGCATGGAAAAAGGCACGGTTGGCTGCCCGGTTACTAAAAGCCTCATGTAGGCTTGGCCCACGGGATTATTTATTAAATCTTGTTTTTTGAAGACAGGGTCGAACTGATGCTCAAGATACTCGGCATCATCCACGCCCACTCTGAAAGCCGAAAGTGTCCCCACGTTTCCAAAAACCGCTTCCCGTATATTTTCCTCCCGAATTTGGGCGATAAATTGGTTGGCGACTGTCAAATTAAGATGGTATTTACGTGCTTCAGACAAAATCTGCGCAAAATCTGGAGTGGCAAAGTTTTGGAATTCATCTACGTAAAGGTAGAAGTCCCTTCGCTGCTCCTCCGGCACATCCACTCTACTCATAGCCGCGACCATTAGTCTTGGAACCAGCACCAAACCAAGAAAGTTAGAATTTTCCTCTCCTATCTTCCCTTTCGAAAGATCCACTAGCAAAATCTTACCCTCATCCATCACCCTCCGAAAGTCAAAGGCAGATTTACCCTGACCAATAATATTGCGCATCAGTTTATCGGTAACAAATCGATCAAACTTGGACACAAAATACCCCATTACTTCACTCTTGTGAAAAGCTGTTGTTTGGGCCATTTCATCAGTCCAGTAACGACGCACCAAAGGATCATTAAGCTTTGGCAGTTTTTCCTTGACAAAATTTGGATCTGTCAGAAGCCTCAGCACTTCAACCAAAGTGTTCTCCGGCTCACACATGGCAGTTAGCATTACGTTTCGGATAGCCCTCTCTAAGCGCGGGCCCATTATTCCGGTGCGACGCGGATCGTACAATTTGTAGAGAAGATTGATAAAGTTGTTAACAATCATGTGTTTTTGCTCTTCAGTCTTGGCTTCAATAATATTTATCCCCAGTGGTCTTTCCGTATCCCCAGCATCAAAATAAATAACATCTTCGGCTCTCTCGGGTGGAACTTGCTGCAAGATATCTTCAATGGCCGGCCCATGAGGGTCAATAAAACAGATCCCTCTGCCCTCTTTAATGTCTTGAATAGCCATAAATTTCATATACTCACTTTTTCCAGTACCAGTCTGCCCGATTACATACATGTGACGACGCCGGTCATCCGGTAAAATATGCACCTTTGTCTCGACCCCGCGGAAAACGCTCTTACCCAAATAAAGACCCTGCTGAGGAACGGCAACTGGCGCAGCGGCTTTTTTGGAAAGAAGCCAATTGATATTTGGTGTAACGACGTTTTTATTTGGTAAATGAAAAATGGTTGCAAGCTCGGTGGAGGTGAGAACCATTTTACCAAAAACAGCCGGCACCATTTTGTTAACAAAGTGCTTAAGTGATAACTTTTTTGTAAGGGTCCAGGGCCAACGGCGAGGCCGGAAACCGTTACCCACTGGATCACTAAATTGGCCAAAAGCCCCAACCATATTTTGAATATAATGAGAGGCGTTAACCTTACCGTTTGCCGAGACCACAAACCGAATAACAGTTTCAAACCCAGGCTTTGAGCATTTTTCTTCAATTTTTTTGTAAGGATCCCCGGTGATAGACTCGGTTCTTGCTGCTGGTTGCTCGGCAGCTGCCTGCTGTGAATTTTGCGATGGCAAGTTAAACGGAGTAATTATCCCCAGAGCCCCACCCGTTTTAACGGTCTGGGATTTATGAATATATTTAAAACCCTTACTCTGCCAAGCGCTTCCTGCTGGCGCAAACAAAATTTGTAAGACGGCCGCTTCCCCTTGCTCTAATTTGGACAAAGCGGTCGTTATTGCGTTTAAAGAATCGATATTTTCGCCCATTTCTTTAAACCGCAATATTGGTTTGTAGACGGCCGAGCGCTGACTAAACTCAACAATATCTACATATTTATCGGGACGAAAGATGGAATACTCTGGTACCGGTTCAATCTCAGCTTCCGGATAATATGAGTTAATTTGTTTTTCGACTAGTTTTTGAAGGGCCAGGGGTGTGGTTACGTAAAAATTAATCTGACCGTCCTTAACAACAATTTCAAAGCCAATGTGATCTTGCCCCTTCATCAACCCGTGAATACCGTAGCGGAAAAGAGAATGGAAGGCGGTAAACATAGTTTCGGCTACCTCAATTTTAGTTTCGTTGTAGCGAGGAACCCGCACCAAAAGCTGACTGTAATATAGAGAGCGTTTCTCCCTTTGGGAATAACGAGACCAAAATATGGCCCCCAAGACTGCTCCGATGATTACTAAAATCGTGGTTAATACAAATATGAAAAGAAAGATAATTGCTAACAAACTAATAACCTCCGCCAGGGAACTTTTCCAAACGCCTTGATATCAATCTCATCTGCTCTTCTCTTATATTCTTGTACGTTTGAACAGGCACTGTATAAGGAGAGATTTCGTTAATTAATTTCTGTCCAGGCTGCGGCCAACCTGGTGGATTAGGAATTTGAGTACTTGGGACAACAGTTTCCGCGATTTGACCATTTGCTGTTTGTTGGGTTGTTTCATGTCCTGGCCTTAAACCCTCAGTTTGACGCATCTCGGACTGTTTTTGTTCTTGCACTGGAAGTCTTTGAGCTTCCTGGACAAGACTAGAACCCCCTATCTGACCTTCTGTCTGACCTTCTGAATGTGTAAGGTTTGGATGTGTTTTTTCTTCTGGTTGAGGATTCGATATTTCCTTAACCCTCTTCTCTCCTGGTCTTGGATAATCTAAAGGTTCAGGCACTGGGGATCGTCCCTCACCAAATGGTTGACCCTGATTTTGAAAATCCTGAGCACTCTCAACCTCAGGAATTAAATGGGTTTCAGGAATAGAAGTAGTACCCTCTTGGGCAGGGATATTCATAGTAATTCAATTTTAACACCCTTGCTTTTTTGTTGCAATTTTTCTTAATAGAGGTTAGATTTTTAATGCGTCCTTATGACGGGGTGGGAGAAAGGAGTCTCCCAGTGAAAAAAAGCTCTTGGTTGGACATGATCGTGACGGAGGTTGAGGCTGAGGTTTGGAGATTGCGGTTCGACCCAGATCGCCTGTTAACCCAATCTCAAATAGCAGCTGAGACCGGTCATAAATCGGTAGGAAACCAACTAACCTCGGCTTTGAGAAGGCTCCAAGCACGAGGTCCTGGTCTTCCACCAAGCTCGGAGGAGCAAGAGCTTATCGATCTGGCATTGCTTGCTACCGGGGCGAAGAATTTGGAACAAGCGTATCAGACCAGAAACGAGCAGGTAAGACGCCTCTCACTGGCAACCAGGCACAGGATCTTCCACGATTCGCAGCGCTGAGAGTAGCCCCCTTTCAGCGCTAATTCTTTACTAAACTCGAATCCTTTGGTATAATCCGCACGAGGTGCGTCATGCGGACTAAATCCTCGATTATGAAAAAAGAAATTCATCCAACATATTTTCCGGAGGCCCAGGTAGTTTGTTCTTCTTGTGGCAACCGTTTCACGCTAGGCTCTACCAAGCCGGAAATTCACGTGGAAGTTTGTAACAATTGTCATCCTTTTTACACTGGGGAGGCAAAATTTATTGATACCGAAGGAAGAGTCGAGCGCTTCCAAAGAAGGGCAACATCCAAACAGGAACCAAAGCTAAAAAAGACTCCCGAAAAGAAAGAGACAGAGAGACCTCAAAGCCTCAAAGAAATGCTTCAATTTATCGAAAAGGGTTAAACTCCAATCTAGCGAAAATGGAATATCTTAAACGCCAAATCGAGGAAGTCGACAAAAAAATACAGGAAGCTAAAAAACTTCTGGATGACCCTTCCCTTTCTTCATTGGCCACCGAAGAAGTGAAAAAACTCTCTCAAGAAAAGGAAAATCTTGAAAAATCTATCAATCAAGAAGCGAAAAAACCCTCAGAAAATCTAGATGCCCACGATGTAATCATTGAGATAAGAGCAGCTGCCGGAGGCTCAGAAGCTGGTCTTTTTGCCTCTGATTTGTACAGAATGTATACTAGATTTGCTGAAGGTAAAGGCTGGAAAGTTGAACATCTCTCACTTAATGAGGGCGGTATTGGGAATATAAAAGAGGTCACTTTCAGAATTTCCGGCCAAGGCGCCTATGGAAACCTAAAGTATGAGTCTGGTGTGCACCGAGTTCAAAGAGTACCAACTACGGAATCAAGTGGCCGAATCCACACCTCCACTACCACAGTTGCGGTTTTACCCCAGCTTGAAGATAAAGAGTTTCACCTTGAGCCAACTGATATTAAACTTGATACTTTTCACGCTTCCGGGCACGGTGGTCAAAACGTTCAAAAGGTTGAATCCGCTGTCCGCCTTACCCACATCACAACTGGAATTGTTGCAACTTGCCAAACTGAAAGAAGTCAGTTTCAAAACAAAGAAAGGGCTCTTTCAATTCTCCGTTCCCGAGTCTATGAGCATGAGCAAGCTCAAAAAAAGGAAAGTGTAGATTCAAACAGGAAGCTGCAAGTAGGCACTGGCGACCGGGCCGAAAAAATCCGCACTTATAACTTTCCCCAGGACAGAATTACTGATCACCGAATCAATAAAAGCTGGCATCATATCGAAGAAATTTTAGATGGTAATCTTGACACCATAAGCCACGATATCGAAAAATTCCAAAGTAATGACGATTAAGGAGGCACTTGCCGCCAATCCTATTGACAAAATTGAGGCAGAAATCGTCCTTTCTGGCTTACTAAGAAAAGACAGATCTTTTCTATACGCCCACCCTGAGTTTAGACTATCAAAAACTAGAACATCTAAGTTAACAAGTAAGCTCAAGCGAAGAGAAAGAGGTGAGCCCCTTGCCTATATTTTGGGCTACAAGGAATTTTACGGCTTGAAGTTTTATGTTGATAAGAGAGTCTTAATTCCCCGTCAAGAAACGGAAGAATTGATTGAGAAAGTTTTCAACTGGATTAAGAAGAAAAATTTGACTGCTCCTAGCATTTGCGAAGTCGGTACCGGTAGTGGTTGTATTGCTGTTACGCTGGCAAAACTCGCGCCCAGTGCAAAAATCTATGCAATCGACATTGATAAGCATGCTTTAGAAGTAGCCAAGAAAAATGCGAAACTTCACGGTGTTAGTGAAAAAATAACCTTTTTACAAGGCGACTTACTCACCCCTCTATCAGAAAAGGTTGACTTGATAGTTGCCAACCTACCATACATTCCCACAAAAAAAATCTCAAGCCTTCAAGGCGAACTCCGCGATTGGGAACCCAGAGTTGCCCTTGACGGTGGAACAGATGGTAAAGAACTTTATTTAAAGCTTTTTAAGCAAGCCATGAACTTTTTAAAACCAAGTGGAGTTATCTTTTACGAGGTTGACGGTCAGGTTTTCAAAAAATCTGGTATTTAACATCAGGCCGTTGGCGGCTTATCCATCGGTACTTCCTCTGGCACGTAAACTTCATCTTTTCGAGACCTTTTTACCCAGTATCGATAGCCAAAAAAGGCAACCGTCGCCACTATTATTATGTAGATAACTATTAAAATTATCCTACCAAAACTAGATTGACCTTTCGTGGTTGTCTCAGAAGTTGGTCCGCCCAAATAAAGCACTGATTCCCCTACTTCGGCTAGAGCGTCGGTGCCCTTTCCATGAGTAGCAACATTAGAGTCTACCGTGGAATCGTTTGTGAAGTCAATTTTAATTACTTCTTCTCCACCAAGCTTAGCCCTGAACTTGACAGTAGCGAAAATATCATTTCCTGAGAAATACGTTCCAGTGGCTGCAGAAAGGGCGGTTATGTTTATCTTACCCTCCCCCATTTCCTTAACGGGGTAGTTTGGATAAATTGTTCCTGGGGTGACATCGAGCGCTTCGAGCTTTTCAGGATTATAGAGCAAACTCAAGTCTGCACCGTCAGTTGCTACCCCCTTTGTGTCAAGGTAGACATCCACGCTAAACTCCTGTCCTGCCTCAGTACTAATAACCTCCGGACTCAAGGAGAAAGACGCCGCCCAAGCCTTGTCGGCGACTATAAGTAGCAGCAGTACTCCTAAAATTGGGCCACCTAAGCCTAGGAAAATATTTCGCAACATTTCTAACTTCCCACCTTTCCTAAATTCTTTATTAATATTGAATAGTCCAACGAATTAAGCACGCTGTCAAAATTCAAATCGTTCCGGCTACCTTCCGAAAAGTTCTCAAACATTATATCAACATCGGCGTTGGTTATTTTATTGTCTTTATTCAAATCCCCAAGATAGAGAGTCCCCGCCTTTATCGACGGCTTGTAATCCTTAGCCGTAAATTTGACTCTCCTAGTTAAAATTTTATCACCAGAGACTTGCAGAGTATAGGTCGCATTTTGCCTTAGGATCCCTCTCTTAACGCTGGTCCTTATCTCACCTGTTGTGTTATAAAGAGTCAGAGTCTCTTTAAACTTTGTCCCCTTGATTGAAATAGTAACCGGTAGACCACCTGAGAGCTCTTGGACGGGGTTGATAAGTATCTTAAGGAAGGTTATTGATTTATCTCCGGCTGGGGGTGGCACGGCGCTAGCACCCGAATTTGGAGAAACTATTCTTGGTGCCCGGGTGCGGGGCAGGTTTAGTGTGGGATTTGGGGTCGGCGTTGGTGTTGGTGAAGGTGGGGGTGGAACTGAAACTGTGATTGTCTTTGATTTTGACACCACTCCTCCAGGACCAGTCGCCGTAAGAGTGTAAGTTGTGGTTGAGGAAGGTGTTACTGATCGCGACCCGGATTTTGCAACCGCCCCGATACCAGGTGATATGCTAACCGTGTCTGCTCGATACGTTGTCCAACTAAGAGTAGTTGACTCTCCTCTTGTAATACTAGTTCTACTAGCCGATAAATTAGCGGTCGGTGGACAAGTCTCGCCTAAATGAGAATTTATTACTGCAACATCGGCACTTGTTACCGTCCCATCGCCATTAAGATCGTATTTTGGATCGTAATTTGGCTGTCCTTGATAAATTCCAAAGTGATCAATTAGGAGATCGCGGTCTTTAGTATCAACCCGGCCATCGCCATTAAAATCGTAGCACGCTGCTGCCTGAGAAAAGCCTGTTCTTAATTGAAGAGCCGAATAAACAGTAAGGGGTATTAAGAAAAGTATTAATAATGTAGCCAGAGCTATAAAATTTTTTTGGGAGATAAGGCTTAAAAATTTACCAACTTTTATCTCTCTGTTAGACCTGTGCACTCCATAATGTTATCAGTAAAGAGGCTCCCCGGTCAAAACCTAATATCAATTACCTTTTCTGCCAAGATTGGTAATTATTATGGAGTAATCTAAAGAGTTGATCACCCCGTCGAGGTTAACGTCAGAAGAGCCTTGAGCAAAGTTTGATGACAATTTTTCCAAATCAGTCTCATCAATTATGTTGTTTAAACTTATATCCCCAAGATAAATCTTTCCCATTTTTATGATTGGCTTGTAAGAAGCTGATTTAAACCTTACTTTCTTGGTTAGTATTTTTTCACCTGCTAAAACTATAGTGTAAATCTTATTTTTAACCAAAGTTTTGGCTTTAACCTTGAAGGAGAGCTTTTCCGTTTTACTAGTAAGAATGACATTCTGCTTGAATTTAGTCTTTTCAATCAAAATTGAGGTCGTAAGATTTCCAGAAAGCTCGGGCAATGGCTCAAAAGTAAAGGTGAGAAAAGTGATCGACGTTGAATCCACTGGCGGTGGGGCAGTTTGGGAAGACCCTGGTACAGTAGAGCTTGGCATGGCCACGGTTATTTTAACTGATTTTGTGATTACTCCGCCCGGGCCTCGGGCCGTAAGTAAATAAGTGGTTGTAGCCCCTGGCCGAACCACTTTTGATCCAGATTTAGCGACAGTCCCAAGGGAGGAAATTGAAACACTGCCAGTGCGGGTAGTTGACCAACGAAGAGTTGAAGACTCTCCCTTATTTATTCTTGTTCGTGAGGCTCTAAAATCTGCAGTTGGCGGGCATGTATCCCCTTTATGAGCAGATATTATGGCAATATCGGCGCTTGTAATAACCCCGTCTCCATTTTGATCATATTGGGAAGGCTTTCCAAAATCCTTTTGGACTAAAGCTAGATCGTCTTCATCCACTACCCCATCGCCATTCAAATCATAGCAGGAGGCTGCCTCTGGCGCGGAAGGCCTGGCACTAAGTGTGGAGTAAACGGTCAGGGGTAAAAGCAATAAAATTAAAAAAAAGGGAATAATGAAATACTTGTTTTTCGGGGAGAGCTTTTTATCTGCCGCCATATATTCTACTCTCTAATCTTGAGGAGCCTCTTCAAGCTTAACCTTGATCTTTAGGGTTTTTCCGTCTCTATCAACTTCAAGCTCTATTGTGTCACCAACTTTATATTTAGTTAAGATCGACGCTAAAGTATTTTCTTCATTTACCGCCTTGTCATCTACTTTAGTGATTACATCCCCAGATCTAAGACCGGCTTTATCGGCCGGTTTCCCCGGTACAACCTGACGAACAAAAGCTCCTTGCGGTAAGTTTTGAACTTCGGCAACATCGCTGCTGATCATCTCATACGATATTCCGATAAAAGGCTTTACTATTTTTCCCAACTTTCGATATTGTTCGATTATTGGTTTTATTGTATTTATTGGAATTACGAAACCGATATTTTCAGCTGACTGAGAGACGGCAAAGTTCACCCCCACCGCGTTTCCCGAAAGATCAAGAAGCGGACCACCAGAATTTCCAGGGTTCAAGGCTGCATCAGTTTGAATAGCATTTTCTAAAGTTGCTTGAGCTACACCCAAGCCAGACGAAGCTGTCACTCCTCTACCAATACCAGAGACTACCCCAACGGTAACCGTGTTGGAAAATCTACCCAGCGCGTTACCAATAGCAACTACTTTCTGACCAACTTTCAACGAGTCGGAATCCCCAAGCTTTATTGTCGGTAAGTTTTTCCCATCAATCTCCAAAACGGCAAAATCATTCCCGGGGTCGCGGTCGATTTTTTTAACAGCGTATTTTTTATTATCTTTAGTAAGCACTGTATACTTGATACTTTTATCTCCAACAACGTGATCATTTGTTATCACAATGCCTGAGCCATCGATAATAAAGCCGGTACCGATGCCTTGTTCACTCTGGACGGGCCCTTTCTGAAAATCAAATTGAATAGTCTCGGCAAGTATTGAAACAACCGCCGGGGAAGATTTCTCCACTACGTCAATGACGGCCGACTCTTCAACAGTTCTAATAACTTTTTGATCACCTTCAGCTACTACCCGTTCAGAAGTAGAGGGTTTTAGAAAAGCTGGGATAGAATCTTTGAATGGTAGGCTCTGATACCAAGAAGGATACGTCACCGCCCCAATTCCGCCAAAGAAGACAGAGAGAAACATGGCTAGAACAAATATCGCTTGTTTGTGGACCTGGGTGAGATTGGACATTGTAAACAATTATACATACGAGGAACAAGGCGATCAAGTAACAAAAGTCTACAAAAGAGGAACGCCGAGCGCTAAATGTATCGGCGTACCATCCTTTTCGAGCAGGGACTCCTAGTCGAAGTAGACGTACGTGATACTTTTCCGATCAAATTTATCTGCCGTTAAGATGTGTTTATGATCAAATTTACTCATTTGACTTAACTACTTTTCTTCTCAATTCCTTCTGAAACTTAAACAAATTAGCCCAGGTTAATAAATTATTCTCGGCGAAAATTTTAGCAGCTGCCACAGCTGCTGCTTCCGGTTCAATAACGGTTAATGCTCCTGAACCTGAAGGCAGCCGCAAGGATGAGTAGATATCGGCTCCAGCGTATTTTTCTGAATACGGTGGGCAACTAATCACCGGACTCGCTGTGGCGAAATCAAGATATGCTCCTAAAGCATTGGACCTTCCCGCAACCGCGATATAAACCAAATGAGAGTTTGTGGAATCAAGTTTCTTGACCCAATCGGACACATACTCAGGCGTTTTGTGAGCCGAAGCCACAATTTTTTGGACTTTGACAGTGGTAAATTGGCTCAGGTGCTTCTCGATTTTCTCAACCCACCCGGCATCACTTTCCGATCCCATGATAATTGCGCAAGTGCCCGATATAGTTTTAATAAAGTCGCTTGTTAACTCGGCTACTGATTGATATTTCCGAGCAATCGCTTCAAGATCATCTTTACTAGCTGCTACTAGGTTTCGATAGACTTGTTTATCCAGCATTGCCTCTTTTTTGCCAGAAGGCCAAAGCCGCCAGCTATCATTATCGATTACATCGGCCACCATCAACTTGCCTTTAGCATCTAAACCAAACTCAATTTTCAGATCTACCAACTGAATGTTGTGTGTGCTCCAAGCATGTTCTAGGACGATAAAAACTTCCTTGAGAGTAGAAAACATCTCTCCAACCGCCTCTGGATCTATGATATTGCCAGCTCGAGATTTGATCACCCGAGCAGTCTCTATAATCCCGACTCTTTTAGTTAGCTTTGCATCGTAAAAAACCCACTCTTTTGTTTGGGGATCATACTCAACCAAAGGATCATGCTTGGAATCATCTTTATAAAATAGTTCTGCCACAAGTTCGTCAAATCGGTGGCCCTCGGAGATTTGGGGGTTTCTCTTGAGGTAACTTCCTGTGGCGATACGACGAGCGACAACTTCCAAAGGAATCATATCTGCCTTTTTGACTATTTGTTCATTAGCCGATTGGCCTTGTTCAACGAAATGATTGGGGATTCCAGAGTCTGTCAAAAGTGTGAAACAATTATTAGACGTGGTCGCGGCCCAAGCTCCTTTACCAGACAAGATATCATGCTTCGCCCCATCTCCAGCCGTAATATCATCTTTGTGAAATATTCGAACCAGAGAGCGGTCGCCGGGTACAGGAAAAATAACCTTAGTTTTACCTTCAGCAATCTTTCGCGTGTTTATTTTAGAGGAGACTTTAGCCCTTGGCATAAAAGTGTTAGAGCAGTATTGATAGACAATTTATCATAAAGTGATAAAAAGATAAAGTGTTTCCACAAAACTATTTACTAAACCGGAGGAAAATTTTATCCATATATTTTAAATTCTTTTTCGGATCAAAAGCCTCGTCCAATTCTTTTTCCGAAACAAAGCTCATCACCTTTTTATCAATCAAAAGCAAATTCTTCAAATCCACTTCTTCCTCCATTGCCTCAAAAGCATATTTTTTAACTAAATTATAAGCTTCTTCTGCTTTCATACCCTTGGAACGAAGCAGCGTTTGAACATTTTGCGAGAAAATTGCACCATGGGTTTTTTCCAAATTCTTTTTCATATTTTTAGGAAAAACTTTTAGACCATCGATAACACCAATCATTTCCAAAATCATGTAACCGGCTAAATTTGTGGAGTCCCCAAGCGTCAATCTTTCCGAAGCTGAATTGGCCAAATCTCTTTCGTGCCAAGTAGCAATATTTTCGTACATTGGCAAAATCTTTGATCGAAGAACCCGGGAGAGTCCGACGATTCTCTCTGATTTATGCGGATTTCTCTTATGCGGCATAGCGCTGCTGCCGGTTTGATTAGGTTTAAACGGTTCCTGCACTTCCAAAATTTCAGTTCTGGCTAAGTTGCGAATTTCGGTTGCGATTCTTTCTAAAACTGAACCAATGACGACTAAATTGTGGACATAACATGCGTGAGGGTCTCTTGGCAAAATCTGAGTGGAGATTTTTGCCGGTTTTAATCCTAATCTCTTACATACTAATTCTTCTACTTTAGGGTCAAGTGTATAGACTCCAACTGCTCCAGAAATTTTTCCGACCGAAACTTTTTCCTTTAACTTTCCCAGATCCTCGACCGCCCTTTCAACTTGATCAAGCCAAGAAAGTAATTTAAAACCAAAAGTAAGTGGCTCAGCGTGAATCCCATGGGTACGGCCTATTTCAACCGTATCTTTGTATTTAAAAGCTTTTTCTTTGATAATTTTTGAAAGTCTTGAGAGATCTTCCGCTAAAACTTCAACCGATTCCACCAGCATCAAAGCATTGGCAGTATCCTCTACATCGTATGAAGTCAATTTGTAGTGTAAGAAATTACCGGCTGACTCTGATCCAAGGCGCTTCAACTCGGCTCTTACAACATTCAAAAAGGCGGTCAAATCATGGTCAGTTTTTTCTTCCTCTTTTTTTATTTTGGTACTATCTACTGATTTTACTTTTTGAATGGCAGCTGCAGCCCTCTTTGGGATTAAATCAATTTCAGCTTGTACCTGGGCCACTGCTTTTTCAACTCGCAGCCAGTAATCAAACCGGGCTTCCCCTTCACCAATCATCCATATATCCCAAAGCTTTGGGTGTTTGTAACGCTCAATTGCTGGCATAGTTAAAATTAATGGTCAGAAAAGGGAGAATATAGCACAAAACTTGGGCATTTTAAAGTGGACAGCGGTCCCGTAGTTTCCTTTTGGGACCGCTCACACCTCCTTTCTGCTCACCTCTCACGTCACCATCTTTTTCCCTTGTTCCTTCGGACGAATTCTGTACCAACTGGCTTACCCTCCACAAGCTGAGCTAGAATTGCTTGTTGAGTTGCTTCCAGTAAGTACACTCTCCCCACCCCACCCTCTAACGCTTGGATGCAAGCCTCAATCTTCGGTATCATCCCACCTTGGGCTATCCCCGTAGAAAGTAGTCTTTTGGCCTGATTGAGATTCAGGAGATGAACCAGCGAGCGCGGCGCAAGTGGATTAATCATAACAGCTGGCACATCTGTAAGCTGCAGAAAACAATCAGCTTTCAGAGCGATTGCGACAGCTGCAGCTGCCTCATCGGCGTTGATGTTGTAGTCCTGTTTCCAAATCCAACCGACCGGCGAGACAACGGCAATCTCCCCTCGTGTTAGGGAACTGCGAAGAGAAGCACCCCTCACCTTCATCACATGACCAACCAAGCCTAGGCTTTCATCCTCGTGGCGTTTGGCAGTGATGAGTTTATGGTGAGGAACGAAGCTGCGTGCTTTCCCACCCAAACCCCGGATTTGATCAACCAAAATTTGGTTGGTTCTTTCCAGAGTTTTTGTGATAGCCACCATCATCTCAGCAGTGGTCCCCCGAAGTCCATTTTGAAACGATACGTGCAGGCCTGCTTTCTTGAGATCAGTGGTAATGGCCGCGCCTCCGCCGTGAACCAGCACAACCTGAACACCTCCCCTGGCAAAAAGCACAAGAACCTCAAGTACTTTCTGCATGGTGGGAGATCCCAAAGCGCTACCGCCATACTTAGCGACGATTACCTTTCCCCGATTGGATCCTATGAAGGCTTGGGCTTTCCGCGTCGGATCTTCCCCTGACATCACTCTCTCCTTTATCTAGGACGAGGTGTACAACCGGGTAGCCGCTAGACCTTTTAGCTTTATCATAAACTATAAGATTATGTCAATTGGATGGGGGTATTTGAGAAAAATAAATTACTGCAATGCCTTTAATGCCCTGGCAAGTTGGGGATCGGCTCCTTTTTCAAAATCTTTCTCGGTCATCTTCACCTCCACGTCTGGAGAGAGACCTTTTTCGTTTACCCAAGTGCCAGAGGGTGTAAGCCATTTGGCCGTGGTGATGTGAAGGCCAGAGCCATCTTGAAAATCATCTACTTTTTGAATTGTTCCTTTTCCAAATGTTTTTTCACCCAGAAGTTTAGTTTTTTTATTATCCCGAAGCGCCCCAGCCACAATTTCAGAAGCAGAAGCACTTCCTTCGTTTATAAGAACTATTAATTGAACCTCTCTCAACCTACCATCCCGATTTGAGGTTAGACTTGTTCTTCCACCCTTTGAATCTTCTTGAATTAACACTACTGCGCCCTTTGGCAAAAATTCTCCAGCGATATATATTGACTGATCAAGCCTTCCTCCCGGATTATTACGCATATCTAATATCACCTTTTTATAATTACCCGTAACAACTTTGTTAACAGCCTCATCCCAATCAGTGTTAGTATTATCCCCAAAGCGAGAGAGTTTTAACACTGCTACATCTTGCTTAATCGCAACCCTAACACTTTTTACCGATATCTTCTCCCTGGTCATTTCTATCTCAAAAGGACTCTTGCCTTTCCTTTGCAAAAGGAGTTTGACTTTTTTCCCAGCTTCCCCCCGGATAATTTGGACTGCTTCGGGAACAGTCATATCGGAAGTGTCTTCTCCGTCGATCGCTAAAATAACATCTCCGGCTCTGACGCCCGCTTTCTCAGACGGAGTCCCCTCAAGGGGGGCAATTACCACTAATCTGCCTTCCCGCGATCCTAGCTCAATACCGACTCCCTCATATGTACCGGAGAGATTATCAAGAAACGCCTGATTTTGGTCTGGGTCCAAGAAAACGGTGTAGGGGTCTCCAATTGCCCGCACCATCCCGGAAATTGCTCCGTAAAGAAGCTTTTGAGGATCAACCTTACCTTTATCTAGATACTCTTCTGAAGCCTTTTGCCAAACATCCCAAAATGGAGCAAAATCGACTCTTACGTTTGATGGGGTCTGGGTATTGGTAAGATTAAGAACAGGGCGACTACCACCGAAAGGCAAGACAACACTCTGCCCCACCCAAATTCCGGCTAGAAAAATAATTAATACACCCAATAATTTCGGTATGAAACTTTCAAATCTTCCTTTAAATTTGTTTTCCATTATGCATCCACAATTTCTAGATTAGCGGAGGGTACCGTAATCTTTTTTCCGGTAAGAAATTTTACTGAAGCTACTTCGGCTACCAACCCTGAATTCAAAACTTCTCTCTCACTTAGCGCTTCAACCTTTCCAATCAGCTCCTGACTTCCTGGTCTAAAAACCCGAACTATGTCCCCAACACTAAGCTTTCGCCAGTAGTCCTGCGCTGTCTTTAAGAACCGCTCCTGCTTCACAATTGGTATGAAAAAGGTTTTTGCTTCTCCAGATAAAAATGCAAAATTATTTTCAAGCTGCTTAGCTGCTTCAAAAATATCTAGACCGATCGGGGTAGTACCAAAACCTTCGGTTATTAAAACTGTTATTCCCACATCGGTTCCCACCCCCAAGCTCAAAAAATCTCGGTGATTAATCCCCCCAACCACAAAACCATGAACACCGATAGTCACTGCTTTTTCGATTGTGGATCTCTCAAGCAGTGAGCCCCCGACTAGTATTTTCCCAGCACAATCCCCGGTTATCATCTGCGGTATTACAAATTCATGCGGCTGAGCTATTATTTTAACTAATCCTTCCCTTTCTCTACCAACACCACTTACCCCACTTATCTTAGTACCACCAGTTTTGATAAAAATGCTCTCTTGTCCGACTTTAGTAACTTGGCCCTTTGCTCCGGCTACCAGGCGCACCGTTGTCGGCATAAAGTTAACAATTAAATCTCCATTCGTATCGACTTCGTTTATTACTCCATCTGCCGGAGACTTTACTTCTTTTTTCCCGACTCCAAAAATAAGCCCACGTCGGGCGATAATTTCACCCCGGTAAATACGATCTCCTAACTTTCGGAGAAGATATTTTTTTACGCTAGAGCCACTCACCCCAAGTTCGTGGGCAATTTTAACAAGTCTCTGTCCAGCGGAAACCTCGCAGTGACCAATTATAGATTCCGGGTTAACTTCATCACCAACACGGGCTGATACTTTACAAGACCCGGTAAATTTTCTTTCAAGTTCATGCTCAACGTTTTTTGTAATTCGTCTTATTACTGGTGAAATCATATTTCGAAAAGCTCTACATTATCCAAAGCTTGCTGCCAACTTGATACTTGCGCTCGAGATCTTTCCTGGCCAAATTCTAAATTCAGGGGCTTTCTTCTACCGTCCAAAATAATTCCCCACTTGCCACCAGAGACTGAAAACTTAACTTTCTGTTTGTAGTGAATCGTAAGATTCACTTTTTGGGATTCTTCTACTGGTATTAAAGCAATTTCGTTTTCCGTGATTACTACCTCTTGAATCTGGGCTAATCCGTAGTCTAGGCTCACCTTCCCCGCCCCACCAAGTGAAACTAAAACGCCCAAGTTTTTTAAAATTGAGAAATCGATTCCCTTAAAATCCTTCTTTTGGCTTATCAAAGCCCCGTAAGAATTAAGAAAGGCTCTCTGATCCTGCAAAACCTGGACTACTTTACCAAAGGCCATTAAATCCAGCAAAAGAAGGGCTACTCTCGTGGGTTTCTGTTCCCAAGAAAAAAGTCCTCCAGTAACAATGACCGTGTTAAATTTAGTCGGATTGTGGAGATCCGGATAGATACTAAACGCTGCTCTAAGTAATGCCTCATCAATCTCAAGATAATTTTTATTTTCTGGGATAGATTGACTAAAAAGAGCTTTATTCCCAATAAAATTTTCTAGTTCGATTTCGCTCATTCTGAAACTCAAAAAAGCTCCCACATCTGATACTCTAAAATTGCGCAAGTAATTACTTGCACCACCATCTAGAAGAGTAGGGTTTACTAAGCTTTGCAGAGCAAACCAATCACTTAATTCCTTACTAACTATTTCTTTGCTGACGAATGTAGCTGAAAGTGGCTTTGCTAAAGCCTCTGCCTCGTTGAAAGTGGATGTTACTAATATTCTTGGGCTTTTTGCCTTGGAAGAAATTGCTTTAATAAGAGTCCCACTACTATAGCGAATATCTTCTTGAGAAGTGGGAAGCATGATCGCTTCCTTAATTAAACCCTGTGGCACCCCTGAAACAAGAAATGCTTTTGTCCAGGATGTACCTATATCCAAGATTAGATAGTCTTCGGCAGAAGTCATAGGAATATAATTTCTTTAGATTTTACCTGAAAGCTTTAAACAAAGCTAGCTTACTCTTGCGCTGAAGGCAATGAGCGCCATGTAACGGGCCCTTTTTATCGCTGTGGATAAGGCTCTTCCGTGCTTAGCACAAGCACCTGTTTTTACACGGGGAATTATTTTACCCTTCTCAGTAGTAAACTTACGAAAGATTGCGACTTCTTTATAATCGGGTTCCGTCTTGTCCTTACAAAACTGACAAACCTTTTTTCGATATTTTCCTTGAGCCATATTAGTAGATTAGAACGGTATGTCGTCTATATCAATTTCTTCTTCTTTTCCCTCTTCTTTTTCTGCTTTTTCCTCATCATTTTTCTTCTCTGATTTTTCCTTTTGACCTTTTACGTCTTTCTTGTCAGCCTTTTCTTTATCCTCACCCTCTTTTACATCTTCACTCTTTTCGGCTTTTTGCTCGACAGTTTCTTCGTCCTTACCCTCTTCTTTTTCTTCGCGGGGCCCATCCTTTCTTTGGTCAAGGATAACCATATCTTCGGCTACAATCTCAGTGGTCTGTCTTTTTTCACCATCACCAGTTTCCCAGCTTCGGGTTTGGAGTCTTCCTTCGACGTAGACTTTGCGACCCTTTGTCAGAAGTTGAGAGCAAAGCTCAGCTAACTTATTCCAAGCGACAATTCGGTGAAACTCTGTTTCTTCCCTTCTTTCGTTTGAATCAGACGGCATCCAACTTCGATTGGTTGCTAGTCCAAAAGAGCAAACGGCGGTTCCAGAAGGCGTGTAGCGCAACTCCGGATCCCGAGTTAAATTCCCTATTAACATTGCTTTATTCAACGATCTAGATGACATAGTTACCTCCTTTAAATATTAACATTCAATTCTTAACCCTCTCTACGATTCCTAACCCCCTCCTTGATTTTGAATTCGGATTACTCCTCTCTCAAGAGCATATACCTAAGTACATTTTCATCAATAGAAAGTTTCTTTTCGAGTTTTTTCGCTAGTGGCTCCGGTGCAAGAAAGTGGATGAGGAAGTAGTTTCCTTCTTTTTGTTTCTTTATTTCGTAGGCGAGGTTTCTTTTTCCCCAGTCTTGGCGCTTTTCGACCGTTCCTTTTTCGTCATGAATCAGTTTTTCTAGCTCCCCGGTTAAATTTTTTTGTTCGGCCTCGGAAAGATCCCCTTTGCCCAAAACTAATAACTCGTATTCTCTCATGTGTAAATTCTATTTCGCATCGTGCTTAATTTAATTCGAAGGGAGTATATCATAAGCTTGCAATATAGTTCAATACCTACACGTTATGATTGAAATTTAATCCAACTAATGTTATTATAGGCCGATTAACTGGGCCGGCCTGTATTCACGTAAGGGAATCGAAAGGAGCGCACCATGCGAAAACTCAACTTGAGGCAACATCTGCAATTCGTCAAGGGAGTACCAGCGAGCATCGGTCGAACCAGACGGAGGCGTGTCCTCAGAAGCATTGATGGCTATCCCACTGCCATCGGCTACATGGATGCCTTCTGCCACCAGCACTGCGGGGCTCAACATCACGCGAACACACGCCAAGCGGTCCTTGCCTGTATCGCGAAGACACTCGGGATCAACGAGACGAAGGTCAAAGGGATTGAGAGCAGGGTCAACAGGACTCGGTTCGACTGGCGCCCTCTTACCCTGTGTCAGGAGTTGCTTCTGCTGCCCAACAAATCGACCGCGGACTGACTTCAGCGAAGAACCGGCCCAGGCACAAGTGAGAAGAGATCGCTGGGTCGAGGATTTGCCCACCTCGACCCCTCGGTCCTCACACATTGAACTTGAATAGAGCTCCATCACCATCCTGAAAAACGTAATCTTTTCCTTCCATCCTCACGAGACCCTTTTCTCTGGCCTTTTGCCAACCACCCGCTTCAACTAGTTTTTCCCAATTTATAACTTCGGCTTTGATAAAGCCCCGTTCAAAATCAGTATGAATTGTGCCCGCTGCTTGGGGCGCTTTTGTCCTGTCAGGTATAGTCCAACCGCGGACTTCTTTTTCACCAGCCGTGAAAAAGGTAATTAAACCCAAAAGTTCGTAGGACGCCTGAATTAGTTTTTCCAACCCGCTTTTTTTCTCCCCAAGATCCTTCAAATACTCTTTTTGCTCTTCTTCCGAAAGTGCCGAAAGCTCGGCTTCAATCTTAGCGCAGAGATAGACACTTGGGGAAGATTCTTCCGGAAATTTGGCTAATTTCTCTGAATCCTTTAAATCTTCCTCAGCAACATTAAAAACGTAAATAACTGGCTTATTCGTAATCAGCGGCAGTTTTTTGGCAAATTCAGCAAACTTCTCGCTTACCGCCACATCTTTAGAAAAAGTTTCTTCCTCGAGCCCATCCTTGATTTTTTCCAAGACCAAAACTTCCTCTTTTGCCTCCTTAGAAATTTTTGCTTCTCTTTCTTTACCATCAATAAGTTTATTTACAGTTTCCAAATCGGCAAGCATTAATTCAATATTAATAGTCTCGACGTCACTCTTGGGATCAAGCCCTGATCGCACAACATCAGGGTCTTCAAAAGCTCGCACAACATGAGCAATAGCGTCTACCTCACGGATATGAGAAAGAAAACGGTTTCCAAGCCCTTCCCCCTTGTGGGCATCTTTGACTAGACCAGCGATGTCAACAAACTCGACCGTGGCCGCAATGATTTTTTCGGTACTCACCACTTTGGCAAGTTTTTCTAAACGAAAGTCTGGCACCTCAACCACACCAACATTTGGATCAATTGTGGTAAATGGATAATTTGCGCTCTGGGCTACCTGCTTTTTTAGCAGGGCGTTAAAAAGCGTAGATTTACCAACGTTAGGCAAACCAACAATTCCGATTTTGAGCACTTAAACCTACCTTTCTATAGTAAAATTTGATAATTGACTTGTATTATACTTGTTTGTTAGATTGTAGGTCTATGGAAGAAAAAGACTTGGAAGCGATCGGAAATATAATTGATAAAAAAATCAGTGAGAATCTGGTCCCAATAAATAGTAAATTGGAAAAGATTGAAGAAGATTTGGGTATCAATAACGCAAGTGTCATGAAAATAGAAAAGAATATAGATGCAGCACTCGAATTTCGGCAAGATGTTCACGAAGTTAGGCAACAGGTCAAGGACCACGAGGAGAGGATTACCGATTTAGAAAGATTTCCCTCAAAAATTTGGCAACTGAACGACTAAATTGGGATAATTTCAGTAATGCCTGAACAAGTAAATCCCGCTACTCAAATTAATACTGTAAGTACAACTCCTCAAACAAAGAAACCGCTCAACTAGTAGTTAATTGGAATCATTACTGCTGTCGCTGCGATTTTAATTGGCGGTGCAGGATACGCCGCCGTAGTCCTCAATGTGTTCGATAAGAAAGAAACATCTGTTGAAACTCCTAAAGTAGCAACGTCATCTACAAAAAACAAGAAAGAAGAACCCCAAGAATGATGAAACAGCAGGATGGAAACTGTACACGAATACGGCGGCTGGTTTCACCTTTAAGTGCCCACCAGAATGGGGAGAGGTTAAAGAAAGTTTGATTGAACCGAGCGATGTCGCTACAGGTTACAGTTTAACTCTAACTTTCTCTAACGCTAAGGACATTATTAAAGCGGGCGGTGCTGCTGATGGATTCCATTATCCTAGCGGTGGAACTTTTCAGTACTTAAATGCACAGGATTATTTGGACGAGATTGTTAAATCTGATTCCAAAGGATACGGTGAAAGAGCTTTATCCTTCCGCCGCAAAGTTTTGTACAACAAGCAGTGATCTAGAAACATCTGTAGCGGAACAATTTGAGAAAGATATGCTTGATTTAGGAAAGAAGGTTGAATCAGGTGAAATTAAGTTGGACTCCGAAAGCTCAGCTAATTTGAAGAAAGTTGACCTAATAATCTCTACATTCAAATCTCTATGAGCTAATTACGAAGGTATTGGTGGAATTGAATGTTTGATTCTACCAAGAGAATCCCTCTCAGAAATAATCCTCGATTTCCTAGGTAGTGGTATACGAAGTCTGAATTCAAAGGGTATTCTGACAGCCTTTCGACTTCGCTCAGGATTTATGACCTCAGCTTGTATGCTACTGTCCCATCTCTGCCAACCTTTAGAATGAGTGGGATTATACAGGAAATGGGCTATTTTACAATTAATCAAAGGAGTTAAATTTTTGTTTTAGGAGGTATGAGTCAATTTTAAATGCATTCTGTTATACCGTTGGGTACCAAACGAACAACTCCTTCACTAGAGTCCCAACTCGCATACTGGATCGGTGAATTCGTAGTTGCTTCATAGACACAAATTTTGTTTGTACCAACTTTAATTGTTACTTCCGATGGCACAACTGATATATATTTACTTTCCACTAAATCGTTTTGTTCTGCGCAACCACCTTTTCCAGTAGTCGCATTTATCACCTCTTTAGAGTAAATTACCTCCAAGGCGGTACCTTTAGAAGTTTGCTCGCTTATGCAAACATTAATTGCAGTACCAACCTCTCGCACTTCGCTGTTAACCATGTTGGCCTCAGATTCCCTTAATCTTTCAACTGGATTAATTGCAACTAAAGTAGTCACAAGCAAAATAATTATTATTGGAGCAACCGTCAAGAACAGACCAATTACCACAAACCCAGCAATGGACCAATTTCTTTGGGTCCTGTTAAAATGCTCAGCACTATCCCATTTTTTGTTCTGCCAAGCCCATTTTCTCCCATTAATACCCAAAACAATCGCTATTATTAAACCCAAAAAAGGAATTGGTAAAAAAACGAGAAGTGAGATCCAAACCCCATGAAAAATACCCCAAATCCACGTAAGCAAGAACGGCCCCCATCCCCATCCATCTATCCCAGGCGGAACAGAACTCGTATCACCGATCCCCGAGCTGCTTTGTTGATTTGAGTATGCTTGGGGTATCATTACGGGTGCGTTAGGAGTAGGTTGACTTGGCGACTGGATCTTCTGATTGGCTGTTTGGGAATCAAGAATCTGTTTATTTAGTTCTTCAGTCATTAATGAGATTATGAACAAAGTGAAAAAGTGTGTCAATTGTCAAAAATATTAGTATACCGGTTAGTAACTTTTCCACAAGATCGCCAGACCGCTAGCGCGGGTTTTCATAATATTTGCAGATCAAATATACCCAGTTTTACGGGAGCATTGCAATCGCCCCGCTCATTGCTAATAATGCCACAAGCTGATATCCAGTGTTAATCCCAAAAAGCTGCCACTTTTTTTCTCCGAAAATCTGGTCAGTCAGCTGTACGGGCATGATAAATCCAAGCCACATCCAAAAGGCGGTAGTCAGCCCAACTTGAAGCCTTTCGTAACCATAAAACGCTTCAGATAATGTCATTACGTGCGATAGTACATACGCAGTTACCAGTGCCAAGATAAAACTAAGACCATAGAGCTTCCCCATCTCTTTCTGAGCAGCTTTCAGGCTATCATCGGTGTAACCTTTCAGCTTCATCCAAGGTTTCCCTAAGACCATTGGACTGTACCAAGCAAAACCAATCGCCATGGAAACGACAGCTGCGACTAAAACAGCAACGTAGTTAACTTCTACATTCATTATATTCACCTCCCCTCATATAGATAGTATGATTATACCTCTTTCCAATAATATTTGCTTTATTTCCCCACCTATGTTATAATACCCCATAGTTGAATTAGAACCCGAGCTATTGCATTGCTCTCCTTCAAGTTCCTACATTTAGTAGTTAGAAGGTTATCTTTGAAATTAGCTCCTAAGATTTCAGGATAATTTTTTGACTGCCCAACCTTCTTAGCTTTCTCTTTCAATAAACATTATGAATAGACATCGAAGCAGCGCGAGCTTTGGAAGCCGCGGCTCTCTTAACCATAGAAAGTTTAAAAAGTCCGGCAACGGTGGGCATTATAGTTATCCCAAAAGTTTCTCAAACGTGAGAAGGTTTTCTAATGGACCAAAAAGTGAACTTGGAGATGATATAAGTATCTTTATTAAAAAAGCAATCGAGGTTTCAGAGCAGGACACTTACACTCCGCACAACAGCTTCACCGACTTTGATATTGCACCCGCCTTGAAGCAAAATATCGCCAATAAAGACTACATCCACCCTACTCCAGTGCAAGATAAAGCAATCCAGCCCATTCTTGATGGTCGAGATCTAATCGGAATCGCAAATACAGGTACGGGAAAAACCGCCGCCTTTTTGATTCCCATTATAGATAAAATTAATCGAGACCGATCTTACAGAGCTTTTATAGTCACCCCCACTCGCGAACTAGCCGGGCAAATAAATGAGGAGCTTCACCTATTATCCCGCGGGATGGGTATGTACTCTTCACTTGTTATTGGTGGAGCCAATATTCATCGGCAAATAGAAGATATTCGCCGCCGCCCCAACGTGGTTATTGGCACACCAGGAAGGTTGAAGGATTTAATTGATCGCAAAGTTCTTCGACTAGACGATTTTCGAATCTTTATACTAGACGAGGTGGACATGATGGTGGATATTGGATTTATCCAAACGATTAAATTCTTTATTTCCCTATTACCGCGCACTCGTCAATCCTTGTTTTTCTCGGCCACAATACCACCAAAAGTGAGAGAAATTCTGGAAGCTTTTGTAAAAGACCCCGTTACAGTCTCTGTCAAACAGCAAGAGACCGCTGAAAACATAGATCAGGACGTGGTTAAAGTAAATGGCGGCAACAAAGTGGATAAATTGCACGATCTTTTGAACCAAGAAGAGTTTGAAAAAGTGCTTATCTTTGGACGTACCAAACACGGTATTGATAAGTTAGACCGTCTACTCACCACCAGAGGCTTTAAGGTAGGCACTATTCACGGTAATAGAACGCAAGGCCAAAGACAGAGAATACTTAAGAATTTCAAGCAAGACCAAATTAAAATTCTTTTGGCGACAGATGTTGCCTCCAGAGGACTTGATATTGATAACGTTTCCCACGTGATCAACTACGATCTACCAGAGACTTATGATGACTATGTTCACCGAATTGGCAGAACTGGACGTGCCAACAAGAAAGGCACTGCATTAACCTTCGTTGAGTAAATCGATAAACTTTATTCCGAAAATCCTTCGTAATTCTGCTTTCACCTTTTCGATATCTAGTGCAAAACTACCCAAGCTAAACTCATTTAATAAGCTATAGGTTGAACACCCAACCTGCATCTGCTATTATCCAATCGAGAAATTCCGCCGTGAAGGAAGGAGGGCCATGGAGGAAACGGCTAAGACGTGTCGCAACCCAAGGTGTGGTAAGCAAAGCCCTGCCGAAGCGCAACACTGCACTCATTGCGGGCTCTTGCTTAGCGGTAAGGTAACACGGCTCTGGGATAGTGATATCCTTGCGATCGTGGATGGCGCCGATTTTACCCCGCTTATCGAAGCTATATGGGAACCGGAGTGGCTCCAGCCGGATAGGCCCCGCTCGGTTTCCGCAGACCTAATCCGTTGGGCTTTTTCGGCTTTCCTAACCGAAAGGCAACAACAGGTGATGATCAGAAGGTTCGGTCTGGACGGGCAGGGTCGAAGGAGTGTCCGGCAGATCAAGGACGAGGCTAAGGTTAGCTCCACCTCAGTGCGCACATACATAACCTCATCGCTTATGAAACTGCGCTACCTTCGCACCCGTCTCGTCCTTTCAGGGAAGGAACCAAAACCCAAAAAATCGTGAGCGGAATTTTTCGGCAAGCCAAGGGCCTCGAAGCCATCGAGGTCCTTTCGCTTTTAGTTAAGTAGATTACAATTGTGATAAAATTTAGCTATGCAGAAAACTAAAACTTCACCAGACACTTACATTACCTCTCTCCCCGAACCGAAGCGAGATGATATAAAAAAGCTCGACAGTCTGATTTCAAAAATAATGAGTGGCCACTCACGGGTAATGTGGGAAGGGGTTTTCTGGAGTGGTAGTGAGCAGAAAATCATTGGTTATGGCGATCTAACTTACGTTAACTCAAAAAAGGAAAACATCGAGTGGTTTCTGATTGGTCTCACTTTGCAGAAAAACTATATAAGCGTCTATGTGAATGCGGTAGATAAAAAAACTCAACCTTGTGGACTATAAGGAAAAACTTGGCAAAGCAAAGGTGGGCCGAAGCAGCATTGGGTTTAACTCATTGCTAGATATAAATTTGGATGTGCTCGCAGAACTAGTCAAAAAAGCCAAAGGACTAGCGTCCTAAAGTAACCACGAACTAGAACGAGCAAAGTATGGTCTTTGGAACTCAAAAAGGAGACAAGTAATGTTGGGCAAAAATGATCTGAAAGAAATAAAAGGTTTGTTAAGACCTCTAGAAAATGGGCAAAAGAAGTTAATAGAAAGACTTGATATCAACACAGTAAGTACTATGAAAATAGAAGAAAAGATAGATAAAGCCCTAGAACTGAGAATAGACGTCAGTGATTTAAGAAAACAAGTTAAAGATCGCGACGAACGCATTTCACAACTAGAAAAGTTTTAACTTTTTCCTCCCTCAAAAATCTGGTTCTGTTAGAATATAATTTATGGTTACCTGGGTTTTGAGGATTGAAGGTTTGGCAGTACTACTTGCTTCTCTTTACTTTTACAATTATCTAAGTGGTGGTTGGTTAGTTTTCATTATCCTCATTTTAGCGCCAGATATCTCCATGATCGGTTATTTAAAAGATAAAATGCTAGGATCGATCACTTACAATCTAGCCCACAACTATATTCTTGCTTTGGTGATTATTTTCACTGGGATTTTCGCTGGTAACGAATTTTGGACTTCACTTGGGCTCATCCTTTCCGCCCACGTTGGCGCAGATAGATTTTTGGGTTTTGGGCTAAAGTATCCCACCAACTTCAAAGACACACATTTACTAAAACTCTAATTTCCCCCCCCCCTCAAAAAGCAAATTTTGGAAAATAAAAATTGACAAATAATTATACATGTTATAACATTGTAATAACATGATTAGAAGAGTTATTAAAAGCGGCAATTCATTTGCTGTTACTATCCCCCAAAATATAGTTAAAGAAGGCAACATCCAAACGGGTGACTCTATCAATGTCACTTTTGAGCCGGTTTTTGCTGCCGACAAGGAAATTCACGATCTTACCCAAAAGTTAATTAAAGAATATCGTCCTGCCTTGGAAGAACTTGCTTCAAAGTGATCTATCTTTCAGCCCAGAATGTTATCCAAATCCACTATGAGTTAGTTGATGCGACCGGTGGCTCTCAAGGTTTGCGGAACCTTGGACTTTTGGAATCGGCTCTCGCTCGCCCTCAACAAACCTTTGATGGTGAAGACCTCTACTCAACACTGGAGATAAAAGCAGCCGCCCTTGTCCACTCCTTGCTATTAAATCATATGTTCGTGGATGGTAACAAACGAACTGCGACTGTGGTAATGATAGAATTCTTAACATTAAACGGGAAGAAATTTAAAGCAGCGAACAAAGAAATCGTCGATTTTGCTCTTTGGGTGGAAAATCAAAAACCCTCTCTTGAAGAAATTTCCTCATGGATCCAAAAGCATACTAAATAGCAGACTTAAACTAGTTTCCCGTCTCGAAGTTCGATTATCTTTTTGCACTGTTTGGCAATCTCTGGGTTGTGGGTAACAATCACAAAAGTTTGACCTTCTTTCTCGTTTAAATTTTTAAGTAAGTCGATTACATCTTGGGAGTTTTTCGTATCCAGCTCACCCGTTGGCTCATCTGCCAATACAATTGCCGGTTTATTTACTAAAGCTCGGGCAATAGCAACCCTTTGCTTTTCTCCACCGGAGAGTTTGGTGGGTTTGTGATCTAGTCTTTCGGCTAAACCAACCATTGAAAGTGCTTCTTCAGCAGCTTTTTTGGCATTTACTTTTTTTCCGCTGTACTCGACTGCTAACATCACGTTTTCCAAAGCGGTCAAAGTGGGAATAAGATTATAGCCTTGAAAAACAAATCCAAGTTTTTGGCCTCTTATCTTAAATAAACCAGACAGTTTTTTCTTGGAAATATCCTCACCGTCCAAATGAACTTCCCCAGAGCTTGGCTTATCCAAAGCTCCTAATATATGCATAAGAGTCGATTTCCCAGATCCAGACGGGCCAATGATCGCGATAAAATCACCTTTTTCGATATTTAAATTAATCCCTTGAAGAGCCCGGATCTCGTTGGGCTTATCTTTCTCGTAATATTTATATATTTCTTTTACTTCCAGAATATTTTCACTCATAAAAATCACTCGTTCCTTAAAGCTTCGATTGGATTAAGACGAGACGCAAACCAAGCTGGATAAAGACCGGCAACCGCGCCAAGTATTGTGGCAAACGCAACTGACCCAACAGCAAGCCTGGTTGTTGTTAGAAAAATAACTTGACCAGATGGCTCGGTAATTGCATTAATTATTCTAACTGTTAAATAACCAGCCCCAAGCCCCACTAAACCGCCAATAAAACCCATGATGGCTGCTTCCAACAAAAATTCTCTCATGATTCTAAAGTTGGAAGCGCCGATTGCTTTTCTGATCCCTATTTCCCGGATTCTCTCGGCAACTGACATAATCATCGTGTTGATAATGGAGAAACTGCCCACTATTAAAGCAACCAAAGCACTACCCAAAATAATCAAGTTAAAAATCGCGGTGGAATTGGCGACTTGTTTCCTAAATTCATCGGGGGAAAGAGCTTCAACGTCCTTAACATTATCGTTTATTTTCTTAACTACTTCCTCGGGGTCAGAACCATCTATCACAAACACTTCAATGCTAGTGGCTAAATCTTCTTTTTTTACGCCGGCTCGGTAAGCAGCTGGTATATCCTCATAAAAAATCTCTTGCGCATCAGGAAGATTTACCAAGGCCATATTATCGGGAGCGGTAAAAGTTTTTTCCAAAATACCCACAACCTCAAAATCTTTATCGCGAAGTTTTATGGTATCACCCGCCTTAACTTCTAAGTTGTTGGCAAGATCGACTCCAAGAACCACTTTTTTGCTATCCCCTTTTTCGATCGCTCTTCCTTTGGCATAGTTTAGTTCGAAAGTTTCATCGGCGGCAGAATCTGGATCTCCACCGCTAATCATTGAGGGTGGGCCAAAAGAGACAGCCGATCCACCATCAACATCTTTCATCACCGACACTGTTGGCCAAGCGGATTTTACTCCTTCAATATTTTTGATCTCGTCTATTTTAGAAACTGAAACAGGATTTATTTGAAAAGAAAACAGAGAAGCGCTTTCTTGGACGATGATCCGGCTTCCATAGTAGTCCAAACCGCCTTCAATTAGCAAATTCAACTTTTCGGACATGGATCCCATCACCACAAAGGCAAAAATACCAATGGCAATGCCAAATACAGTAAGGGCCGCTCTTAATTTTTTCCTAAAAATACTTCTTAAAATTTTCACTGACTTATGATTATACTGAAACAAGGAAAAATTACAATAGGATCGTTTTAACAAAAGTAGATCTGGAGTCCAAAAAATAACGAAGGGCCGCGACGCAGAGAACGAATCCTCTGTGCTGCGACCCTTGGTGTACGCGCTTCGCCTGAGACCTTGTGGATCTAGGCGGGCGCGGTGGTGGCGGCCAGGTTGTGCACCGTGACGCTGCCTTCGGTTTGGTCGATGAACTCCTGGAGCTCCGCTTCGGTGAGCGCCCAGAGCCGGCAGGCGTCGATCTTACCGATGGTCATGATGGTGGCGTCGTCGAGCGTGGTTCCCAGCTTGAACAGCTGGTCGAGGTTGCCGCTGCAGGTCGCGACGACGGACCGGCGGCCCGTGGCGCGTTCGAAGACCGTAGTGAACCGCTCCCTGATCTCGCCGTCGCTGGCGCCATCGATCGGACCGTCCTCTTGGTCCCACTTCCTATGGAGCATTTTTCTAGAATAATTTGTTATAATTAAAATAGTGAAAAAACTTGCCCCCTACTTAGTCTTAATAATTATAGTAATAATAGGAATCGCTCTCTTTTTGGTGTGGGGAAGACGCCCAACAATTACAGATACCTTTGACCTATCTACTAATACCCCCGCAAAATCCAACTCAACAAAACCGGCGAGAGTCGGCCTAACTCTGATCGCCACTAGCCTCGGCAGCCCAACTGCAATTGTTTCAACGCCAGATCAGAGTGATCAACGTTTGTTTGTAGTAGATCGCGCCGGGCTAATCAAAATCATCGGTGACGGTGGTAAAGTCAAATCTAAACCATTTCTGGATATTAGAAGCAAAGTCCAAGCCGGTGGAGAAATGGGTCTTTTGGGGCTCGCCTTTCACCCTTCTTACAAAACAAACAGTCAGTTCTTCGTGAACTACACCGACAAAGACCAAAACACTATTGTCGCTCGCTTCAAAGCGTCAACCGACCCTAACAGGGCCGATGCAGCCTCAGAAGAAATATTACTCAAAGTAGCTCAACCCTATCGCAACCACAACGGCGGAGACATGGCTTTTGGGCCAGATAAATACTTATATATAGCTCTTGGCGACGGTGGGAGCGGCGGTGACCCTCAAAATCGTGCCCAGAACATGAACGTTCTATTCGGAAAAATTCTGCGAATTGATGTGAGTAAGGAAAAGGGTTATTCAATACCGACGGATAATCCGTTTGTTAAAGAACCAAATGCCAAACCAGAAATATGGTCTTACGGTTTACGCAACCCTTGGCGGTTTAGTTTTGACAAAGAGACGGGAGATATGTGGATTGGCGATGTTGGCCAGGGTAAAGTTGAAGAAGTGAATTTTGAGAAAGCAGGAAGCCCAGGTGGTGTAAATTACGGCTGGCGCTGCTACGAAGGGGCACCACCCTACAATCCCTTAGGTTGCAAGGAGAAAAGCCAATACACTTTTCCAGTCCTTGAATACACTCATGAAGAAAGACGCTGTTCGGTAACCGGTGGTTTCGTCTATCGCGGCAGCCTCTACAAAAGCCTTGCAGGTAAATATTTCTACGGGGACTACTGCACGGGTGAAGTTTTTATGGCCGAGCAAAAAGATGGAGAATGGCAATCTAGCCTTGCAATCGACACACCTTATAAAATCAGCACCTTTGGTCAAAGCAGCAGTGGTGAACTCTACTTAGCCGATCTTGAAACTGGTAGCGTTTATCTTATCCAAGATATCGCTAATTAACCCCACAAATTAATTATTTTTCACTTGTCTTTGAAGCTATCCACTCAACTAAAACTGCAACCGAGACAAAATACGGAAATACTCCATAGAAAGTGTCGCTGACAGAGTGCGAGCTCCTATCTATCGCCCAAAAAACATTTACTATAAAAAGGGCCGCCAACACAAATATTGCCCAGCCTTGCCACGAAACTGGAATATGACACCAACCCCAAGTTTTAAACCAAATATTTTTCTGACTCATTTCAGTGCTTCCTACTCTTTCTGCTTTCTTCATAACGGGCGATTAATTCGTTTGGAGTCACTATAGACACAGCCTTACCAATAACGTCAAGAGGGATGTCTTCTAGCTTCTTCGCGCGCACGCAGCTTTTACCCATGTCCAGCTTTTTACCTGCCTTTTCGTATTCCCTTTTAAACCACGCTTCTGTTTTTGGGTTTCCATACACGGTCATCAAATAAATAGAAATATAGTTTTTCTGTGAGGCTAAGGCGGCTATGCCTAAAGGCTGTTTATTGTAAGTATTAGGGTAGCGGGCAAGAGGGATGTGATAGACAATCATACCGTACCCCATTCCTTCTTCGTAACCAACCGGTAAGTTTTTCTTTATCACTTCACGGATTTTACTAATCGCCTCTTTTCGGTCCAGCGGCAAACTATCTATGTATTCCTCAACTGTTTTTGCACTACTTTGCATCTACCACATTATACATTATTGGATATAATAACCACATGGAAATTGGCAAGACCTTGTATTTAACAAGCCGAAAGGGCTGGAGGGCGTGGCTTGAAAGTAACTATGATAAAGAAACAGAGATCTGGCTAGTTTACTACCGGAAAGATTCTGGAAAGCCACGGATTCCATATGATGAAGCAGTCGAGGAGGCTCTTTGCTTTGGTTGGATTGATAGTATTGAAAAAGGAGTTGACAGCGAAAGATTTGCTCAGCGTTTTTCACCGCGCAAACCAAAAAGTACCTGGTCCGAGATGAATAAGGAAAGGGTCCGCCGGCTCATAAAACAAGGGAAAATGACCTCCGCTGGCCTCACTTTGTTTCCGAAAGACGAGAATCCGTTCAAAATCCCAGCCGACATTCTCAAAGAATTGAAGGAAGACAAAGAGACTTGGGAAAATTTTCAAAAATTTCCAGAAAGTTACCAAAGGATACGAGTTGGTTGGATAGATATGTCCAGAAGCCGACCAGATGAGTTTAAAAAGCGATTAAATTACTTCCTCAAAAAAACGAGGCAGAACGAAAAGTTTGGTATGGTGCAATGAGGTCAGATTACTTCTTCTCCATTTGGAGCCAAGCTACCCAAACTGCACAAAGGCCAACAACTACATAGACAATATTCTCAAGTACTGGGATCGAACCAAGAATTAAATTTATAACGTTAAGATTAGTGTCTAGAAAATACCCAAGTCCGACTAAGCCCCAGTTGAGACCACCGATAACAAGTAGCCATACTCCCCATTTCTTTTCCATTTCACCCATCTGTTATTCACCCCCTTTCACTTCAACAAGCTCAGTGTAAACTTAGTTCAAGATGATTTTATCGACTAGCACTACAAACATAAAAAGCACTTTAACTTTTGCAGTTTTTAAGAAATTTGTCAATTAGCCAGTTAAGGCCCTTACACCAACTCGTCATGTAGAAAAGGGATAATTTTTGTGTCAGCGCGCTGACACAGTTTTTAGGGTTTTTTGAAGCTACTTTTTTAATTTCTTTGTCCTCTTACCTTACTAAGTAAGGGAGGAGCGAATTTTTGATATAATGAGTAGACCCCCCCCAGAAACAAAAAAAGATAACCTCAAAAGAAACAGAGAAACGCTACGCTAAAGACCCTAAAGAATAGAACTCTACCAAACAGAAATAGAAAATAAAGAAGTAAATAAAGAGATTCGAAACTACCCAATAGCTACTTAAACGGATTTGGTACCCCAAGAGGATTGTTTGCGGGTTTCCCTTTAAATTTTATTCTTGTACTTAAGGACAAAAGTTTTTCCCGATCTGCAGAGCTTATAAAAAGGTCGTCGCTAAGTGTTGGGGCAAGATTAGATTTTTCTACAGGTAACTCTAAAACTACGCTAGCGGTCAAATCTTCATCTTGACCTTTAATGGTAATATCACCTGCTCCTAATAAACGGTCTGTAAATTCAAGATTTGAGATGAATTTCAAGATATTTCTGAAACCCCCCTTGATCGTAATTTCGAGGGTATAATAGTTCCCCGAAGGAACAGCTGGGTTTAGGGTCGTAGTTGAAGTAGCAGGGGTTGATCCTCTCCCTGAAGCACTTGATCGCGCGGCTACATCCTCCATTTGAACTTTAGATGAGGCGGCTAAATTTTCTAAAATACTTAAATCTCGCAATAAATCTTTTTCTGAAGGAATTAAGGAACTGACTATTGTGTAAAAATCCTCAATTTCCCCTCTATCTTGCCCTGCTAAGTTAGAGATTTTCCCAGATAAGTCATCAATTTCCTTGATGAGTTCTTTGTTTTCCGGCTTCAAGCTCTGGTAGGAATTTAATCTGGGCAAACTTAGAAAATAGGTTATAAAAATTGTCATTAAAATAGTAAAAATAGCAGAGGCTAGTATAAAAATTATTGTCTTTTTCAAAAATATTTTTAGATACTTCACTTTATTTGCACCGTTATTAAAAAATTATAAGATTCTTTTGAAGCCTTATCCACTTTAGTTAGATCGACTGAATCAAACTGGCTAGTTTGTCCTTGGAGAACGTTAAAAAATTGATAGATTACGGCCGGATCTTTAGAAAAACCTTCTAAAGAAGCTCTCTTTTGAGTACTTAGTGTCAAACTATTGAGGTTTATTCCACCTGGCGTAACTTTAAGGATTTTGTGGATCAACAAGTCCATTGGGGGGTGGGTGAGCTCGAAAGTATCGTGTATCGATATACCTGATTTAATTATCTTTGTCTGACTTGCAAGTGCAGAATAAGCTTGAAGCTCTTGCTCTTTAGCCGCCTTCTGTTTTTCTAACCTGTCCCTAACCCCATCTTCGCTTTTTTCGGCCACCAAGAGAAAGGAAAAAAGAACAAGCTCGGAAAACACCAAAACTACCGATGTTAAGAGCGTTGCAATCTTTATTTTGAAAACGCGGCTCTTCTGTTCTTCTTCTGGAATTAAATTTAACTCGCGCTCTTTTCCGCCAAAAAATCTAAAGGGCATAGACTTATCAACCAAACTAATTTCTACTGAATCAATTTTCTTATCCTAACAAGAAAAAGTCAAACGCTACTACAGAGCAGACTACTGAAATGGGTTTGATTTACCAAGAGGATTTCTCGCAGGTGAGGCAGAGTAAAGAATTTTGCTTTTAACTTCCTCAATAATCTTCTTCTCTTGATCCGTGAGGTTTATAAATTCATTAGAGGCCACTGTCGAGCTAGATTTCGAAAGTGGGAGTTGTACATCTAGAACCGCGATTAAATCACTCCCCTCACCTAAACTAAGATCAACCTGGGAAAAGGCTGCAAATCTATCCATATTATCAAAGTTCTTGATGTAATTAATAACTGAGTTAAAAGGGCCGGTTACCGATATTTTTGTGCTGTAGGAAGAGGTGCTACTAACTTGGGGAGCCGGTGTCGCCGGAGAAGCTTGAGGTTGCGGTTGATCTTGAGCAAAAGCTTTCTTCACAAGACTTACCGGTTGCGAAGGAGTAGCCGGAGCGGGCGCTTGACTGCCAGAAGAGGCCGGAGTAGTCGGCGTTGCTGTTGCGCTAACAATCTGGGTATCCGTAATTTCAACTCCAGAAACTTGGGCCACTACCTCATTTAAAGTTAAAAATCTTAAGACATCTCGTTCTTCCGGAATCAAATTGTCAACTAAAGTTACTAAGTCCTTTATTTCCTCCGGATCAAGCTTTGAGTATGTAGTGATACTTTCACTCAGCTCCACAAGTTCTTTTTCGCTTTCAGAATTTTTTGACGACAACTCTCTAAACGAAGATATTTTCGGAATAATAAGCAGACCCACTAGGGCAACAAAAATCATAAGCTCAGCAAGACCAACTGATATTCCCAAAATTAGTGGTTTCTTAAAAAATTTTATTAAAGATTTCATTAATTTTTAACCTTTGCCTCGATATTAAATGAATAGTCTGATCCAGAAATTTTATCCACGGATACCAAAGTTGGGGATTCAAACTCAGCTGACTTTTCTTGTAAAACCTCAAAAAATTGGTATACGCTCGCTACTTCCCCTTTACCAGAAATCTTCAGCTTTCCTTCCTTATCAACTGCAAGATTATCAAGAACAATGCCTTTTGGTACGGTTGACCTAATTTTCTCTATGTACTTATCAATAGATGAATTCGAAAGGTAAGTCTGGTAAACACTTAGCTTAGTTTTTACCTTTTTAAGATTAGATAATACAGGCGCAAATTGTTGCCACTGGGAGTTTTTCTCCTGAATCTCAGTAGAAAGCCTGCTTTGGGTGTTCTTGTCACGAGCCTCCAAAACAGCAAAAAAAGAATAGACTACTACCCCTAAACCGACCAAAACGGCAAAGCTAGAAATTATAATAATTGCAATATTCCTATTGCGGGCGGCTCTCTCTTCTTCAGGTATTAAGTTAATATCTTTACTTTTACCAAATGGCCACATGGCAGTTTATGTTAAAATAATCGTAACAAAGTATCAGTTCAATTTGCAAACTTAGCTGATCATCTTAGGGTATCCGCTTCGGCTTTCCAGTCGGGTTAGAGCCTGGTGGTGAACTCCCACCTGAATCTCCTACTGAGTCTGACCCCCCGTCGTTTGAGCTGTCTCCTCCATCCCCACCACTTCCATCACCAGAGCCTTGCGTTGGGTCTTCATTATCGGCTTGCCCATCGTTATCGTCATCGGAATCATCAGTATTATTTATCCCATCACCGTCAATATCAGAATCGTCTGAATCCTCCACACCATCATTGTCAAAATCATAGGGGTTTTGGTCAGAACTGTTTGCAACAGTGTCGTTATCACTATCGAAATCATTAGCATCGTTCACGCCATCATTATCATGATCATAGGGAAAAGTGTCGGAAGAGTCGCTCTTGCCATCCCCATCATCATCCAAGTCTTGAGAGTCGGCTTGTCCATCATTATCATGATCTTCTGGATATGTATCAGCGCTATTTAAAACCCCATCTCCATCCTTATCATCGGCAGTTACTGAGGGATTTGGCTTCTGGTCTGACGTCTCCTCTTTAGGCTTCCCGCTTTCTGATTGCAAAAGTACCATCGAGAGAGCAAACAAAACTATCAGCAACATCGCCGCGCCGGCAACGATAACAATTTTTTTGTCCTCAGGAAGTTTTTTAAATTTCTTTAATATATTCATTATTTTTCTTGCCACCCAAGAATACTATAATTGCCAATTTTTGGAAAATACGGAGGTGGTTCTAAAGTCAGGTTTTGATCGTAAGTTATCGTTCTATACTGATATCCGCTATCGCATGGATCCGAAAGAACCCATCCGTCATCGTTAGGGTTAAGGGGATCATCGCAGATCCAAGTGAAACCATAGCGCCGATTGGTTGCGATTGAACCATAAACTGTAATCTGCTTGCGCTGGTAATTCGTGCTGCTACAACCTGACCCACTTCTTGGAAAGTAATTGCGTCCGACACGACCGTTTTGGGCGATCGTAGCAGCGTCTATTCGTAATTCTTGTTGATCGTCAGATCCTGAAAATGAACCCTCGCTAAAAAGTCCAACTGATATATCCCTTTGCGCTATCAACCCAATTTTATCGCTACCATCAAGGTTTGTATATTCCAGATCATTATTAATGATGATGGATTTCTCTTGTGAAGTCGTGGCTCCAATTCTTGCTGCCACTAAAGTAATTTGGGCGCTATTTATCCGACCGTCTATCCAAAGCTTATCCTCAACAAACACCACCCCGTTTTGGGGAAGGAAATTTCCATTACTAATCAAAGTTTGATTGTCAATCCTATCAGTGGCTTCCCCATTACAATTTGAAGACACTGAGGTAACTCTGTATATATCGAAGGTGTCGTTTTGTTTCAAAACGATGTGATAACCACGGCTTCCAGAAGCTGCGTAATAAATACCGTCGTCTTGAGCCAGATCACGTAAATTGGAAAGATCGGCCGTAATACTTCCAAAATCTATCTGCGGTACTGGATAACTTGTTCCACCCAAAAAAACTGTATTTGGGTTTGACTGATGAGTATGAACTCCAGGCTCGTTGGGGCCAGTGTGGTCCGGATCATCGTAGCTTGTTAGGGAACTAGTTACTATTTCGTGAGCGATACCGTCAAAACGAATTCCACCGTTAGAATGAATAGGGCCGAATGTCTCTGTGTCAGTTCCAAAACGCATCGTGTCGTTTGCCACCACCGCAAATTGGGCAAAGGAAGGCACACCCATCTGAGCGATGATAGTTCTATTTTCATTTCCACCCACTACATCGCCCCGAGCTTCAACCGTAACTATCGTACTAGTATTAGCACCCCCACCCTCACATGCTCCAATAGTGTCCCCGTGGGCCAGATGCGCTTCTACGGCCGATGGGGCCACTGTGATAGTCTCGTCCGTCGTGGGCGGGACGTGGCAAAGAGTAACCTTACCACCCACTGCCAACCCTGGTGGAACAATCCAGATAGAATAAGTACCAATCACGTTACCACTGCTATCGGTGTAGTTATGAACGTATGGTCCAAAAGGACCTGATCCAGCCGGACAAACGCTACCATCGCAGAAATCATCTGGATCATGGGCTAAGTGCCAAAGATAGTAGTTAATGCCGGCTTCGGCTACCTCTAAAGAGGACAAATTACGAATATTTTGGTTTGAGGTTCTTAAGGAGAGTAGGATTAGATTACTAATAATAATTATAATTACCGATATGACCACAACAATTAAAATTGACCAAATTAGAGCGAAACCACTTTCATTCTTAGGCAGTATTAATCTCATAAGCTCTCTACTCTAAGTTTATCACAAATTGATCTTTTTATTTCTAATCTGCACCTTGGTAGAAACTGGAAACGGATCGTCAAAATTGTTTCTACCAAACTGAACGTCAATTTGGATTAGAGTAACGTTTGGCTCTGAGACTGGCTGCGCAATTGAAGAGCCGTTCTGATCAAAATAAGTAAAGATTGGGGTCGCCCCATTGACCACATTATCGGAGACAATTCTGAACGTCTCACTCGCCGGATTATAGGTGTATGGGGCCACCGCCCCCGTAGCCAGTATTTCCCCTCTTTTTAGGGTTGTCGTATCAAGAAAAAATCTCACTTGCGATGGTGCCGGGTCTGTACTTCTTACGTATTCGTAAATAGTAACCGACTGGGTTGATGCATCAATTAACTCAACCGCCTGACGAGTCTCTTTTCCCATTCTATGAACGGCGGCAATTGACTCAGTCTGCGCTTTATAACTAAAGTATCCAGAGTAGTATGATGTATAACCCCGGGTAAAAAGCTCCGTGACGGCGACAATAATTATCGAAAATATAGCTGTCGCTACCAGTATCTCGATTAAAGAAAACCCTTTTTTTCCAAGGACGAGTCTTTGTTTCATAATTAGTAACCTAGGGAATAACTGTAAACCCATTATTTTGAGTTGCCGTTTTACCGCCCGGCTCTGCAACAACTAAATTCCAATTCCCAGCTGCTACCCCAACTAAACTAAACTCCCCTGTAAGTTGGTTGCCACCGCTGCTTATTACACTTGTCCCCACAACATCGGCTTCCCCTCCTTTTTTAAGCCTAACGTCGGTACCAGAAGGCAAATTGGTTCCATCAATCGTGAAGAAAACTGTAGTGCCAACCTGCCCTGTAGTAGGTGCCATACTCCTTATTGCCGGATAGGCAGCATCTTGGGTAACTACCATATTAACGGTAAGCGTGCTGCCAGCTGGCAAAGACACATTCTGGTAAGGACTAGTGGTCACAATGTAGTAACCCAAAGGCACTGCGATAGAGTAACTATCCCACTCCATGTTGTTGAGAGTGATTTTTCCCCCGGAATCAGTCGCCACTGTCTGCTGAAACTTTGCTATTGCTGGATCGTCCGGATCTATCTCAAGAAAATAAGTGCGTTTATCACCCCGGATTGTTAAATTAAGGCTGGCAGTAGCAGCTCCAGTCTCATTAACCGCATTTATAATCATTGTCGAGACTAGATCAATGTTCAGGGTCAGGTTAGTAACTTGCTGGGAAATAATATTGAAATCTTCCGGATCTGGATCATAACCTGGAATATTATCTGGATTGGTCCCATCACTGCTAAAACCAGTTTTGGTTACTTCAACATGGTAGCCACTTGAAGAATCTGGCGGCAGAAGCGGAATTTGGACAATACCATTAACATCAGTGTAGGTGGTTATATCAACATCAGGATTGGGATTGGGATTTGTGAGATGAACCTGGGCATCGGCAACTGGCTGACCTTGGGAATTTAACACTAAAAGGGCTAGGATCCCCGTGTCGCTTGATGTTTCCGCTGTCTTAGCAGCCACACTTGTAGAAACTTCCGCCAATATTCGAGAGTTTCTAAAATCCTTAATCCGAACCGTGACCTTCTTGTAATCGTAAGGGTATAAATCTATCGGTACAGTACCTGCGGCTTTTCCATCAAAGGGATCGTCAAAATAGCTAACTAGGGTGTAAACAAAATAGGTACTGCCTTCAACCTGCATTTGTTCTTGATCTGGAAGGGTTCCAGGTGGGTAAATTGGGCCGTTGACTGTGGCCAGACTGTCGTAGGGCATGTTTCGAAGTTCCTCAACTTTTTCATTGGCTAAATTCTGAGCGTGAATTTTATCTCTAGCTAGTTGGAGTACTCTAAGGTATGAGGTTATTGTGGCGATTATTGACAGCCCTGCTAAAGCCACTATTGCCGCCGCAATCAAAATTTCAACTAAAGTGAACCCTTTTCTAGAATTGCTATGTGCTTTAAATTTAGGCAGGGGCAATTTCATATACTTTTAACTCTAGCCTAATTTTAACTCAAACCAAGCCGAATCTACAACTCGCAATTGACTAGCGACTATCAATTAATTTTTTCAGTTTTGGTCCTTCCTTTGTATCGACCACTTCGTAGCCGGCTTTTTCGATTTGCCCGCGAATCTGATCTGCCTTTTCAAAATCGCCGGCCTTTCTCACTCCCTCTCTCTCCTCCATCAACCTAGTAACTCCACTGGGCACTTTCGACGCCTCTTTAGCTACTTTTTCCAAACCAAGCCCCAAAACAGCATCAAATTTATATAGACTTTCCAATTTTGCACTAGCAGTATTATCACTTTTAACAAGTTCCCAAACTACTTCTAAAGCTTTAGGCATATCCATATCGTTATTTATAGCTTCAAGAAAACGGTCCTCGTACTGAGCGCCGCCAACTTTCGATTCCGATTCCAGCGCGTAACCCGTCACCTCGCGATAAAGATTGTTCAGAGCGTTTTCGGCTGATTCCAGACTAGCCCTAGTAAAATTCAGACGAGAGCGGTAGTGGGCTGTTAAGCAAAGATAACGGAAGGACAAGGGGTTAAAGTCTTTTTGAGACAAGGTCTCTACTGTATAGACATTTCCTTCCCTTCGCGCCATTTTTTTGCCCTCCACTAGGAGAAAACCGCCGTGGAGCCAAAAATTGACGAATTTTTTGCCAGTTGCTGATTCACTCTGAGCAATTTCATCTTCATGATGGGGGAAAATATTATCTTCCCCACCGGTGTGAATATCGATGGTACGAGCCCTCTCACTAATGAGTCGATCATCTTCAAAAGCTTCACCCAAAAGCTTCAAGGACATTGCTGAGCATTCAATATGCCAGCCGGGAAAACCCTCTCCCCAAGGGCTAGCCCATTTCATAGTGCGACCAGCCTCGGCCTTTTTCCAAAGGGCAAAATCAGCTGAATCCTTTTTATCGGTTTCGGATGATACTCGCACGGCTTCAAGAAGCTTAGCCATCTTCTCAACTGTATTACCCGACAGCCGACCATAATTAGTAAATTTTTTAACATCGAAGTATATATTACCTTCGGTTTCGTAGGCAAAACCTTTTTCCAAAAGAGCTTTGGTAATCTCAACCATCTCCTTTATATATTCAGTGGCCTTAGGAAAAGTGTCGGCCGGTAAAATATTCAACCTTTTTTCATCATCAAAAAACTGCTTGGTATATCCTTCAGCGATTTCCTGAGGGGTTTTACCTTGTTTGAGGGCTTCGGCGATCACCGGGTCAATCTGAGTTTGACTGGCCCCGTCAGTACGCATATGGCCAACATCAGTAATATTTTTGATATGGCGCACTTTATAGCCATTGTAGATAAGGACTCTTTTGAGAATATCGGCAGACAAGTAAGTACGCAGATTTCCAATGTGAATGTCCCGATAAACTGTGGGCCCACAAGAATAAATTCGAACTTCTGATTTACCAACCGACACAAATTTCTCTTTTTTACGAGTGAGAGTGTTGGTTAGATTAACCTCAACCATGAAACTATTATACCAACATAAATCACTTTGTGATAATATTTGCTTGACGAGCAAGGAAAGAGCAAGGATCAACAGGAGGAGACCGATGACAAATCAAAACTCACGAGCACCGCGTTTCGCGGTCTGGAGTGTCTTCGTGCTATTACCTATGGTCATGGCTCTAGGAGTCCTAGCAATCATGCGGGACGGAACGTTCGGAGACCTACCAGTCTATGCCTACCCCATCGTCGGGTCAGTACTAGCGGTGGTGGTAGTGGCGATAGCGGCCTTCATGTTCAGGGTCTTCCTGGGAGACTTAGCCCCAGGAGCGAACAGTAGAACCAAGACGTGCAACGGATCCGCCAGCTAACGCTGGTTAGGAAGGAGTCGGTCGATGGATTCGCCAATACGACAGGTGGCTGAATTGCTGAGAGCATCCAGTAGCATCTTGTTCATCACCGGTGCTGGACTTTCGGCAGACTCGGGGCTCCCAACCTACCGAGGAATCGGTGGGTTATACGAGAAGAAAGTAACCGACGAGAAGATCCCGATCTACGAAGCCCTGTCAGGTAGGATGTTCCGCGAGGATCCAAGCGTGCTCTGGAGATACCTCGCCCAGGTGGAACAACCAAAGCGCAGTGCCAAACCGAATCGCGGACACGAGGTAATCGCTCAATTCGAGAGTCGAAAAGAGCGGGTGTGGGTCTTGACACAAAACGTCGACGGTTTTCACACAGCCGCTGGATCAAGAAACGTGATTGAGATCCACGGTAACATACACAACCTGATGTGCACGTCACCATTATGCGCCTACTCTGCACAGGTACAAGACTACGCAGCGCTCCTCGAATTACCACCGAAATGTCCAGAGTGCAGAGGAGTCATAAGGCCAGATGTGGTGTTGTTCGGGGAAGAATTACCCGAACGTCAAGCCGCGGTGATGGAACGGGAGCTGGAGCAGGGCTTCGAAGTCATCGTCTCCGTCGGGACTTCGAGCGTGTTTCCCTACATCTTCGAACCAATTCTCGAGGCGGAGAGACGCGGTATCAAAACCGCCGAGATAAACCCTGCTGAAACTCAAATGTCGCCACTTGTCGACATCTGGATTGCTGAAAGAGCCGCAAAAGCTCTAGACGCGATCTGGGAGATCATGCGGAGTTAGTGCGATCTTAAGCCGGTAAGGATTGAGAGCGATGTGGATGCGGGTAAGGGTACTCATCTTACTAGCCTCATACCTCGGCGGTCAGCATAGGATTCTACACTAACGTACGCGACAAGGATGTGGACAGCTTAGTCCTGTCCTCTATCCTACTGACGGCTCTAATTGCGGCGGCAACCTGGTTCGTGAAAGACCAGCAGTAACAAACCCAGCCAAGGCTGGAGGAAAGGAGGGATGTGAGACGGGAAAAGTAGATCAACCATCAGGGCTCCCAAAAGGCTTCATCCCCCAGGAGCTTGCGCGTAGAGTCCGAATCTACCGCAGGATGGGCTACAGCTTTGAGTACATTGCCGACTACGTGTACACAAAGCGCCTCGGCCGGCCGGTCACGGCTGCTCAGCTTCGCAAGTTGCTGCGCTTTCTTAGGGTGCCCGTCCGAGCCAGTAGCATTAACGGTAAACACCCGCACTAGGTGCCGCGCGAGTCCCATCCTCTCGCGGCACCCCGTCTTAGATTCCACATCCAAGCTCAAGTTCAGAGCCAATGTTTTTTCTTGAGAAAGACAAATGTTGCAATGAGGAAAAGAAGCATTAGGGCAAGGAGGGCGTCAAAAGCATAAGGGGATTTCTGGAAAGGCAGCGCTACATTCATACTGTATATTCCGTTTATCAACACAATGGGGAGAAGTATTAGGTTTATTATGGTGAAAATCTTTATAACTTCGTTGCTAACTGTGTTCAATATCGCTGCATGAGAATCATTCAATCCTTCCACCACTTCTTTTTGTTCTTCAAGGTTGGTCCAAAGCTTTTCAATGTGGTCCACAAGATCATCGAAATAAATATCCGCAGCCCGCAGCCCCAATTTATCAATAGCAGCTTCAAGATTTACAAGGACCACTCGTTGCGGGCTGATAATTTTTCGATAATTTAAAACGTTCCTTCGCTCAATCGCTATCTCTTCAACTAGCTTTGAGGATCCTCCCTCTTGCTCGAAAATTTTATCTTCCAAAATATCCAAATTTACATCAATTTTATAAAGTATGGGAAACGAGTAATCAAGAAGCGCATTAAGAATGTTATAAACTAAGTAGCTAACGTCTTTTCCAAATGTCTCACTTCTCTTTTTCTTATCATCTAGAGCGTCCTCCACCAAATTGTTTAAGGGCTTAAGGCGGCCATCGTGAAGCGTGACTACGTAGTCTTTACCCACGAACATATCTACCTCGGAAGAGATAATTTTACGGCTTCTTTTCTCAAAAACGGGAAAATGAAGCACTATAAAAAGGTGGTCGTCAAACTCATCTATTTTTGGTCGTTGGGTTGGCGAGAGAGTATCCTCCAAAGTTAGCGGGTGAAATTGGGGGAATTCATTGTGGATTTTCTCAATATCCCCCTTTGAAGGATGCTCAACGTCAATCCAACGAAGGCCTTCACCAATAATCTCGCGCATAATAGCCTCCGTCTAAAACTTATCTTAACCTATGAATTATACCCGTTTTATACGCATCAAAGCAAGTTGGGGTTAAAAAATGTGATTTGCGCGAGGCGGGACAAGGTAATTAAACCCAGTCCTCAACCTCGCGCAGAGTGCGGGGCGCAGTTCACAGGCTAGTGGCCCCGGAATAATCCTGGCGAGGAGCAACCCTTGGAGCCGACACGAAACAGATCGGGTCACCCCTCGCCTTGGTGGGGACAGATCTTGTAGCCCAGGGGAGATAAAGGCCCAATAATCTGCCCGGTGAGATCACATCCTGGGGCTCCTAGGTCTCAGAAGTGATCTTCACCTACGGATCAGTGTTCCTCTTTTGGGGCAGTTCTACCTCTCGTGGAGAGGAGTGAGGATCACTAACCCGAGAGCGTGGGTCGGAGGGCGGTTATACGGTGTCCCCGCGCCACCTAACAACCCACTTCCCCAACAAACTGCGGAGAAAGCTTGCAGCTTCCTTGCAGGTGCTCTCAAATTGATCTCCCGCCAATAATTACTTATATCTCAATTAAAAAGCTACCACAGGAAAAAGTCAATGATTAGGTTGTTTGGTTGGGGTGTGGGTTTATTTATAACAAGGTGGTTAAACAAATAGATCGAGGGCAAGCTTCCTGGCGGAGAACTTGCCCCCAAGCGGTCTTTCCTTGACCCAATTTCCTCCGCAACCGTTATGTCACACTACTTGACTTCCGTTCCATCTATCAGGATGAACGGTTGTGTAACGGCTGCGGCGGCTACGGCGGGCGGGCTAGGTGGCTACGTTGAGGACGAATGCAACGCATACCACACCTCCTCTCCTGTGTGATGTCCCAGCGAGAGTGGAGGGGAGATTAGAGCGGTGGCTAAAGATCCCTCTCACTGAGTCGATCTTGATGCACGTAATTCGCGGTCAACCTCCTACCGAGAAGTAGTTGTGCTTCCCTGGCTCGGTTCAATGAGGTTCATCTCTCGATGGGCGCACTCCTCCTTTCATCTGCTGCACGCTTGCCCTTCCTAACAAGACACGCTGCAGAGGGTCAACCTGACTTTACACTTATATTTCTTATGATTATGAAGATCAACGAACAAGATAAATTTAAGAAAGTTTCTTGCGGACGATGCTGGAAACTGCACCCATGTCTGCTTTCCCTTTGAGGTCTTGGGAAAGCTTACCCATCACCTTACCCATGTCGGCAATTGTAGAAGACAAAGTTTCTTTAATTGCAGAGACAACCATTTTTTCTATTTCTGAATCTGATATTTGTTCAGGAAGATATTCTTGCAAAATAGCAAGTTCTTGCTTTTCTTTTTCAGCTAAGTCCTCTCTTCCCCCTTGACTGTAACCCTCAATCGATTCTTTTCTTTGTTTCACTTGTTTTTGGAGTACTTCTAGCACCTCTTCATCAGAAAGTTCTCTCCCCTTTTCAATTTTAGCGTTGTGGGCCGCGGAAACTAACAAACGCAGTGTAGAAAGCCTCAATTCGTCTTTCTCTCTGAGAGCTTTTTTTATGTCTTCTTGAATTTTTTCTAAAAGGTTCATATTTTGTTTAATATTTCGTCAATTTTTATATATAACTCTTTAATTGTACCATCATTTTTCAATTTAAAATCGGCTATTTGCATCATCTTTAATGTTTGCTGACCAAAATCAAAACTTTCGTCAAGGTCCCTTGTGTCCATTTTCAAAAATTCTTGCCAATTTTTTGGATCTCTCTCACTGCTCCTTTCTTTCATTCGTTCGAATCGAACTTTTTTTGGTGCGCCGATGGAAATTAAATAGACCCTTCCCTTGCTGCGGAAAAACTCTACTTCTCCAGTGTTCCGGAGCCCATCAATTACTACATTTTTATCTTCTTCTTTTATTTTTTCCCAAGTTTCATCTGCTAAAACACTCTGACCAAATTTTTTGCGCAGGGCATTACCACCATCTTGCAGCTCTTCTCGGCTCATATCTTGCTTTCCATATTTTTCACGAATTACGTTAGAAAGCCGAAAGCTCGTGAATCCTTTTTCCGAAACCAAATATTCCACAAGTGTGCTCTTCCCAACACCTAAAGACCCAACAACCCCAATGATCATATTAATATTCTCTACGTCCTTCAACCGCCCGCGTCAATGTAACTTCATCTGCATATTCCAAATCCCCACCAACCGGTAAACCTCGAGCAATACGAGTAACTTGTACTCCAAGAGGAGAGATTAATTTTTGGACATACATGGCTGTGGATTCCCCCTCAACCGATGGGTTGGTTGCAAGGATAACTTCTTTCACTTCCCCATTTTTTAATCGTGGCAAAAGTTCCCTGATGTGAAGTTCATCCGGCCCAATATTGTCAAGTGGAGCGATTGCTCCGTGAAGGACGTGATAAAGGCCGTTGTACGAATGGGAGCGCTCAAGGGCCAAAACATCTAGCGGCTCTTCCACAACCATTATCTGTGATTTGTCTCTGCCTTTTGATGCGCAAATACTGCACGGGTCTTCCTCGGCGATGTTAAAACAGGTTGAGCAAATGATTGTATTTTCTTTTAATTCAGCTACAGCAGCTGCTAAGCTTGCGGAAAATTCCTTTGGGGCGTGAAGCAAGTAGTAAGTGAGCCTTTGAGCAGATTTTGGCCCGATTCCGGGAAGTTTTTCAAACTCGGCAATAGAAGCTTCAACTGATTTTGGAAGTTTCATGAAGATAATTATACACTAGCTGTATTTTTTGGAAAACCATGCATAGACTATTTTTGTGACTCTTAGACCAAATTTCTTCCCTTCTTCGTGGCTAGGATTATTGCGAGAAAAGAAGCTTACTAGGTACGAAAAATTATCGGTCTCGACAATTCCTGAGTCGTGAAAAACTTCAGAAGAGACTGCGTCAATGTAGCCTGATTTATGATACAAGGCGTCTCCCTGGGAAGCATATATTACCTTCACATCTGGCAAGGTTGAATACTGCAGGGCTTTCTTGGTTGAATCTTTGTTTAAAAGCTCCCCTCGATACAATTTTTGCCAAAATAAATTGGCATCCCTGGTACTCATTGCGTTTGACCCAATTCTTAATCTGGGCAGGGGGTTTTTAGTACCATCTTCAAAACCATGGATAAAGAGAGTGTCATACAGGCCAATTTCCGCAGGTAAAAGCGATAATTTTTCGATACCTACTTCTCTAATTAAAGCGTTTGCTGCTTGGTTGGAAGAAATACTCATCATGCTCTTTATCAAAGGAGCAGTCTCTGCAAAACTATATTTACCCTCCTCAATGTCTTTAAAAACACCAACCAATATTAAAAATTTTATAGTGCTTGCCGGGTAAAAACTCTTATCCTGCCCAACTTCTGCCGAAAATAAACTTTTTAGATCGGTTACCGAAATAGCCACATCTCCTTTATACTTGGCAACTTCAGCCTGCAGGATTTTTTGTAATGGCAAAAGATCATTTTCAATTATTTGCAGTGGCGCCGAATTTAATACTTGGGTAGGTGAAAGATCGCCATTTTCGACTATTTTTTCTGGTTCTTTTACCGAGAGCTTAAAAACCAATAATATCAGGAGAAATATTAAGGCAGCGGCAATGAAAATTAATCTGCGAGACATTGAGAAGATTAAACTAGAAAGAAGCCTAAAAAGCAAGAAAGAACGAAGTTAGGCCTCAAATAAACGCCAAAGGGCACCCGAAGCTTTAGCAAAGGGTGCCCCTCAAGAACCTTCTGGCCAGACTCGCGCCATCGGTATCCAACTCTCTGGAGCTTTCCGGATCTGCTCCTCAATTGGAACAAGCATGGCCATCGTTAGTGAAACTGGGTTGTCTTGATACTCGGCAGGATCGATTGGCGGGTGAAGTGTTGCCCTATATCTCCCCGCATCTTGCCTCTCCCAAGTACCCGGAATTACAAGACAACCTTTTGCCTTTAGGGCGATCTTTGCTGCGCCGGTGGGCATTAGAGTAGGGCGGCCAAGAAAGGTCATTTCCGCCCCAGTACCCTGGATATCCCGATCGATCAGCATGACAACCACACCGCCATCACTGAGGCGCCTTCGCATCTCGACTAAAGTCTGGCGACTTAGGGGTCTAGCCTTGACACCTCCGCAGTTCTGAAGCTCCTCTGCCCTAGCCGCAAGCCTAGGACTTGGTATAGGCTCTATTGGGCAAAGCAGATCTACCCCCTCGGCCACCAGCTTGTGAGGAATTCTGTAGACACCCGCGAAGTGAGCACCGGCTATCAGCACTCCCCGCCCGGAAGCCTGAGCCTCTCTGAGGTACTCAATGCCCTCAAGTTGCACATCAGACCGGATACGCTCAAGATCTATCCTGGGAATCAGACCCATGTCGACCCATGTTCTTGTCGCCGCCCTTTGCGAGGCTCGAGCGCTCCGGCGCCAGGTCGATGGATCCTCAACTCCCTTCCCCTGCCAAACACAGGCCATGTTAGCAGTTGTTTCACGGCGAACGGAGGGCGAAAGCCACCAAGTAACCTCGGCTACCACCGGGCAAAGAACTCCGTAGGACAATAGGCTGGGCAGGTATTCCACCAGGTACGAGAGTAGGTAGATGGCCCAGTTTCGCCAGGCAGCTGTCTGCCTTTTGTTTGCTCCTATCTTCACAGGCAATCCTCCCTTCCAGAAATGCGTGTCTTTCAGAAAGTTTGCTTGCCTGTGCAAATTATATTAGATTTACTCAAAAAATGGAAACATCTATCCTTTGAGGAGATCTTGAAGACCGCCAAGGCCACCCATCATGCCCTGCATTTTTTTGGCTGCCACTTTTTGGGCCTCATCCATGGCCTTGTTAATGGCGTCCTTAAGTTTGTCTGGATCAATATCGGCTGGATATTCTAACTTGAGAATTTTTTGGGCGCCATTTAGCTTAACTTTTACATCCCCATGCTCAACCTCTAAAACTTCGGCCTCCAGCTCTTTCTTCATCACATCGGCTTGTTTTTTTAGATCGTACATTTGTTTAAGTTTATCGAACATTTTTCCTCCTTATAAATTTTTTATTTTGCATTTTAATTTGTCACTCTATCTTACCAAATATCTCCACCGGGTCGTCGTCACTTTTGGATTCTTTGACTATTTCTGATTCTTTAACTAACTCAACTGGACGCTCGCCCATTATCCCCTTTATTTTAACACTTGCTGCAACCTCTTTCTCCAAAGCTTCTTCCACTATTTCGCGGTTCCTTGGCTCTTCGACCATATCTTTGTGAAAACGGTAGTAAAATTTTATAAAAAGGGTGTCTTCCTCAACTTTATCAACTTTAGCTTTCTTCAGAAAAATTTCGAGCGAATTATTCTTTCCCTTTATATCTTTCAGAATCTTTGACCACGCTTTTTTAATTTTTTCCAAAAGCTTTCCATCGGAGATATTTGGTTTGGCGATGTGGGCCCTAGCAGTGTCTTTATCATTAGTTTGGGTTTTGGCGCTAACTTCTTGGTTGGCAATTATTTCCTCAACCAAAGTCTCGGGAGCAGAAAACGACTCAGAGGAAGTCTCGGCCTGAAAATCACAAGCCTCAATGAAGGCAAGCTCAAGCGGAAGTTGGGGAATAGCACTCATCGCCAGCTCTTCAGCGGATCTTGTAAAAAGCTTAATTAAAAGGTTTAGTCTATCTTGATCAATAGTCTCTGAAAGTTTAAAAAACCCTTGGTATATTTCCGGACTAACATCCCTGACAAGTTTTTCCCCTAGACCCACTTTCATTAACAAGATTTTCCGAAGAGCCTCGACTAAAGACTCATTCAAAACTCTAATATTGCCGCCTTCTTGGGTAAAATCATCCAGAAAAATAAGAGCCTTTTTGGTGTCCTTTTGCTCAAGAGTTTGTAAAATCACTAAAATTTGGCCCTCTTCCTCCTTGCCGATAAGCTGCAAGATTTCGGCTCGTTTTGCCTTTGGATTTACACCGGCTACTTTCTCCAGTAGTACTTCGGCATCGCGAAAGGCCGCGCCAGAAGCTTTAGCTATCTCCGAAAGAGAGTCGCTGTCTATTCCCCAGCCTTCTTTTTTAACGATTTCGGAGAGTTTCTCGACTATTCTTGAGTAATTAGGCCGCCCAAAATCAAACCTTTGGACTCGGGAAAGGATTGTGCCCGGAAGCTTGTGGGGCTCGGTAGTAGCGAGAATAAAGATAGCGTGGGAGGGGGGCTCTTCCAAAGTTTTAAGAAGAGCGTTAAAGGCTTCTCCAGTGAGCATATGGGCTTCGTCTATGATGTAGACTTTAAAAAGGCCGCCAGATGGGGAGAGTTTTATCTTCTCCCGAAGATCCCTAATATCATCAATTCCGCGGTTTGAAGCAGCGTCAATTTCGATTAAGTCAAGGTGACGCCCTTCAGTAATAGATTTACAACTCGCACATTTGTTACAAGGCTCGCCAAATTTCCTTGTCTCTTCTCCCTTGCCACTTGTCGCCAGACAATTTACGGCTTTGGCGACTATCCTCGCCGTTGAGGTCTTCCCCGTTCCTCTTGGACCAGCAAATAGGTAAGCGTGATGAATTTTCCCAGATTCAAGTTGTTTTAGAAGAGGGTTGGTAACTTGTTCCTGACCAACTATTTCGGAAAGTTTTTGGGGACGATACTTTCGATATAAAACAGTCATTGGCTAAAACATTTTAACTCCCTACCGTCTCTTTTACAATCTAGTTTTAAACCTTGACACTCAGCTACCCAGCTAGTAATACTAAAAATAATGAGCGTTGAACAGGCATTCCAAAAAAGAGTTTCCAACACTTCCGTTACCGCCAAAGGCAAGATCTCGCGGATTTTGGAAGATGACTCCGGTGAAACCCCGCACCAGCGCTTTGTAGTCGAAGTGCACTCGGGACACACAGTGTTAGTTGCTCACAATTTGGAAAGAGCCTACCGAGTGCCCGTAAATCTCGGGGATAAAGTAGAAATTCACGGAACTTACGTGTGGAATAAATTTGGCGGAATTATCCACAACACTCACCATGATGATCGTGAAGCTTGTCGGAAGGTAATAAATGGTCGTGTAGTCTGCGGCCCATCTCATGAAGACGGCTGGATAATATTTGTTGGCAAGAAAAAGCCAGCCTCTTAAGATTTTGGGGTTCGGTGGCCCCATCCTTCAGCTCGCCAGGATAGGGCCCACCTATAAGTACGCTCAGACGTTCGCGAAGAACCTGAGCACGCACTCTTCTGCTTCGGCAAGATCACTCAGTGCCGAAGGTGTGTCACCACTGGCTATGTGTCGATCGGCGCTCACAAGCAGAGTCATTACCTGGTGCCAGCAGATGCGATGAAGACCCGCAAGCTCACCAGGAACCACCATTCTGCCTGGGCCGGTCTCCCAGCTAATCCGATACCAACGTTTGGCCATTTGAGCAAGCCGCCCTCTTTCGGGCTCTGTGAGGCTAGCCTTTTTCAACAACTCTCGGGCGTGCTGTACACCGCTGATTACCTCGATCGAGTACTTAATCATTACCTCTCGGTAGCCTGGCCCGATGAGTAAGCGTCGAAGAGCCCAGACTCCTAACACCGCTGCTGCCACGACTAACAGTTTCCGCATTGCGAGCCCTCCTTTACTTCGAACGTCTCAAACCCTCCCGCTTGTCAGAAAATCACTAGATCTCTTGACTTAGTAAGAAATATACTAAATGGAAAAAGGAAAGCAAATTATTCTCCACCTTTGCTACCGAAGCTAGAAGTAATCAAGAGGATTTAAGTTGTTCTACAGCCTGAGACAAAAGCTGCACGTAAAGTTCAAATCCAACCAGAGCAATATTTCCACTTTGGGCAACTCCCAGAAGATTGCCTGCACCGCGAATTTCCAGATCTTTTTTGGCAATTTTAAACCCTGCTCCAAGCTCAGTTGCTTCCGCCATAGTAGCCAGCCTTTCTAGAGAGTCGCCGTCTGGCACAAATCCCTTTGGGTAAAAAAGATATGCAAAAGCTTGGCGCTCGGATCGCCCAACTCTACCCCGCAACTGATAAAGATCTGAGAGTCCAAACTTCTCGGCATTTTCAATAATAATTGAATTGACATTGGGCATATCTAAACCAGAGCCAATAATCGTAGTGCAGACTAAAACATCGGCGTTTCCGGAGTAGAACTCTTCCATAACTTTTTCCAAATTCTGAGCTCTGAATCCTGAATTCTGAATTCGCCTGTCCATCTGCCCATGTGCATAAACTATTTTCGCATTTGGTACCAACTCTTGCACCTCCTTGGTCTTGGCAGCGATGCGTTCGACCCGATTGTAAACATAATAAACTTGCCCACCCCTAGAAATCTCTTTTGCGACCACATCCTTAATTTTCTCCGAATCGTACTCACCAACAAAAGTCTCAACCGCCACTCTTCCGGAAGGTGGCTCCGAAAGAGTCGAGGAATCGCGAATTTTGGTAAGGGCCATCTGGAGCGTGCGCGGAATTGGGGTGGCACTCATGCTTAGCACATCTACACTGTCCCTAGTATTCTTCAATCTCTCTTTTGCCGCCACTCCAAAGCGGTGCTCCTCATCAATTATCAAAAGTCCTAGATTCTTAAACTCGGTGTCCTTGCTTAAAAGCCTATGGGTACCAACAACTATATCCAATTTTCCAATTTTTAAAGCCCCCAATATTTTCTTTTGCGCCTCTTCATCCCGGAACCGAGAGAGCATTTCTATCTCAACTGGAAATTTCTCTAGTCTTTTTTTGAAAAGATGGTAGTGCTGCTCGGCCAGAATTGTAGTGGGAACAAGTACGGCAACCTGTTTTCCGTCTTGAACCACTTTGAAAGCAGCTCTCACCGCTACCTCAGTTTTCCCAAAGCCGACGTCTCCTACCAACAGCCGATCCATCGGATGAGAAGATTCTAAATCCTTTTTAATCTCGGCTATCGCTCTGATTTGATCCTCTGTTTCAGTAAATTCAAAGCTATCTTCAAGCTGGCTCTGCCACGGGGTGTCAGACCCAAACGGGGCTCTTTTAACAATCTCTCTTTTAGCGTACAGAGAAAGGAGCTCGCGAGCTGTCTCAACGATTGATTCTTTTACCTTTTGTTTAGTCCGCTCCCAGCTTTCTGTACCAAGGTAGGAAAGGACACTCTTCCTGCCCGGGCTGCCGATGTACTTTGTTACCCGCTCGATCTGCTCGACTGGTACATAAAGCTTGTCCCCTTTAGAATACTCTAGAATTAAATAGGTACGGCCGGCCCCTTTTTCAATTTCTCGATATTCCACGGCTAAAAACTTGCCAATACCATGATCGATATGAACTACTAAATCACCTTTCTCAATCTCCGAAAGAAAAAGCCGCTCGTATTTACCAAGTTGTTTTTTAGCCCAAGTCGGTGCAAAAGTTGGGGTAGATTTATAAGGTAGTATAAATAGTTTAATCAGGCTTTTTGCCTTTTCTTGAGTAATAGAGTTGTACAAGTATATTGCTTCTATTTTGTCGCCGATTAGATCGACTCGAGCCGGCAATTTATAGCGCTCCAGCCAAATATCGACTATGCCGCCCCGACGTGAGAATTGACCGTGTTGATGCACCTGAGAGGATCCAACAGATTCATAACCCAGCTCAACTAGCATTTTGGGAATATCTTGAGGGGAAATTTTTTGATTTTGGGACAGCGAAAAGCCTCCCAAACTCTTATCTGAGGGGGTTTCAAATCCTATTTCTTGGTTTTGACTATTTGCTTTTGCCTTCAAGCCAACTAATTATAACTTGAGATGCCCTGTTAGTCACCTCAGCTAACTTTTCCAGTTCCTCATCGGAAAAATTTCTAAGGACCCAAGCATCAGTTTCCATATTCTCCGATGGACGACCGATTCCCACTCGCACCCTATTAAATTCACCCGTTCCCAATTTTTCCATGATAGACTCTACTCCCCTGTGCCCAGCCGCCCCACGAGCAAATTGCTGTTTTATCTCGCCAAAAGATAAATCCACATCATCATGGACCACTAAAGTGTTTTCTGGTTTAATCTTGTAAAAGCGGACAATATTGGCCACTGGCCCGCCAGAGCGGTTCATAAAGGTTTGAGGTTTGAGTAAAAGCCTCTCTTTATCCAAATTATAGAGGATCGCCCCAAGTTTTTTATTCGCATGAGGTGAAGCAACGTATCTTTTGATAATTTCATCAAGCACCATAAAACCAATATTGTGCCGCGTTTCCGCATATCTTTCCCCAGGATTTCCCAAACCTACGACCAGCTTCATAACTTTAGCTTAACAGTTAAATGAAGAGACTTTCAATAAGAGGAATCGAAGGCGAGGGTGCTAATCGAACACACCCACGCCTTATCCTGCTTCGAAGAGTGTTAGGGAGATCCCACGTTGACGGGTAACACAGTAATATCGACCGCTATATCAACCCGCCCTTTCAGGATCTCCTCCACATCTGCCCCCATCCTCAGCACTCGCTCTACAAAAGCCTCCTTGACATCGTCAGCTAGGCATTCGATGAGCGAGCACATGTAAGGACCTCGATACCCTAATGGGATAGCAATTATTTTATTATCTCAACAACTTTTTTGGGGGAAAGGGAGTCAAGAATCTCATCTTCCAGTTTTTCCATATCTCTGGCTTCTTCTGGCTTTTCGTGGTCATATCCAAGGAGGTGCATCGTTCCGTGAACCACCAAAAGATTTGCCATGTCATCCACCAACATATTTTCTTTGGCGGCCCGATCAAGTAGCTGAGGATAAGAAATTAAAAGCTCACCTAAATTTAGATTTTTTTGATCTGGGGGGTTTATAAAATCAGCTGGCCTTGAATTGTCCAAAGTGTAAGGAAAGGCTAATACATCGGTTGGTGCATCTATACCGCGGAACTCCCGGTTCATTTTCTTCATTTTCCGGTCTCCAATAACAGAAATTGCTGCCTCGGCTCTTCCCTTGACATTCATCTTTTCCAGGGTCCGTACACAAGGCAGAATAAGCTGCTTCCGGCTCAGAGGGTAGTGCGGCTCAACATAAACATCTACTTTATACATAGACAATAGTGAATAATCAATAACTTATAATTAAGGATTTATTGGGCAGGTGGGAAACTTAAAAGTCGTGAGTTTCTCGATAGTGTATTTTTCTTTCCCGGGCGGCTTTTTCTTTTTTACGCACCACTGAAGGCTTTTCATAAAACTCACGTTTCTTAAGCTCATTTAAAATGCCCTCGGATAAAACTTTCTTATTAAATTTTCGAATTAAAACCTCAACAGACTCGCCTTGTTGGGCCTCTACTCTAGTCATTAAATTTAAAAAAACACCCCCAGACTTTAAATTTCAAATATCAAATTCTAATTTTTGGTTTTTAATTTATTAGTCCCCTAAAAGATGCCAATGCAGGTGGGGCACATGTTGGTACTTACCACCATTGAAAACTAGTTGGTAACCCCCCTCCAATTTTTCTTCCCCTATTAATCTTTGTACCACTTTTACCAGTTTTGTCAACAGCAGATATTGACTGCTAGATAAATCTAAGAAGCTTTTTATGTGCCCAGAGGGTACTATTAAATAATGCACCCGAGATTTTGGATTTATGTCTTTGAAAACAACAACTTCCCTGTCTTCATAGATAAACTCAGTTGGTATTTCTTTATTTATTATTTTGCAGAATAAACAATCTTCCATACTTAATTAAACAACTAAAATTCTGAATCATTTTGAATTATGGATTCTTAATTTTAAATTCTCAAGAATTTCGTACGGTACTTTAAGATAAAAATCGACGAATCCCAAGTTCTTTCCGGCTGAGCCGAAACCGTGAAAATCGCTCCCTCCCGTAACTACTAAATTATTTTTTTCTGCAAGTTTAGAAAAGTGCTCCACACATTTTTTAGTATCTTCTTCATTTTCCCGATGCGCAAGAGCTTCTACCCCATCGATTCCATCTTCCACCAAATCCCCAAACCCCGCATCATCAAACTCTAGTTTTCCTTCTTTCTTTTCAACTAACGTCCAGCATGGGTGAGCTACTACGGCAATTCCACCTGCTTCATGAATTAGGTCAATCGCTTCTTTCGGTGTCATAGCTTCACGAGCTACATAAGCTGGTGCCCCTGGGATTAAATACTTTCTAATAAATTCCCCCGTGTCGGGCACTTGACCAAATTCCTTTTTTAATTTCTTATGATTTTCGGCGTCTCCCACGATACTCCAGGCGATGTGAGGCGCAACAATTGTTCCGGACGAGAGCGCTTTTACATCTCCGAAATTAATTTGAAACCCAAGGCTGTTTAACTTTTCAATTACTTTTTTCGAACGTTCCTCTCGAACTCTGCGAATCTTAGCAAGCTCATCTTGTAAGTTTTTGTTTCCGCAATCCACAAAATATCCTAAGATGTGGTGCTCAGTCAGTGGGGTTGGGTAACTTGTAATCTCCACTGCCGGAACAACTTCAACTCCAAGTTTTTTACCCTTACGAATCGCCTCGTCTACACCATCTGTACTCTCATGATCAGAAACTGCGATAACAATGAGACCAATCTCTTTCGCCTTTTCCACAAGTTGCGAAGGTGCCAACCCACCATCAGAATAAATTGTATGGGTATGAAGATCTATATATTTGTTTGATTTATCTTTCATCAACTCAAGTTTTCCCTAATTAAGATAACAGCGGATTTTACTACTTTTATATAGTAAAAACAATTGTACTTCCGTGTCCGCTGATTTTTTTTTTAAATCTCGGAAATTTTTAGAGGTTTCGTTGTTTCTTCAGAGCGTTTTTTGACTTCAATGGAATTTTCCTTCAAGGTCTTTTCACTTACCACCCAGCGCTCCGGTAGACCAACTAAATCTGAGTCAGCAAGTTTCACACCTGGAGATTCTTCCCTATCATCGTACAAAACTTCCAAACCTTTTTTCTGCAGGGACTCATAAATTTTATCTGCTTCTTCCCTTACTTTTCCATCTCCGATATTAATTAGATAAACTCGGTAAGGGGAGACAGCCTCTGGCCAAATGATTCCTTTATCATCACTACTAACTTCAACAACTGCTGCCATCGAGCGGGTTATACCAATACCGTAACTTCCCAAGAAAACTGGCTTCTTTTTCCCATCCTTATCAGTGAAATAAAAGTTCATCTGCTTACTCATAACATCTCCAAAGCGGAAAATATTCCCAACTTCAACTGCCCGACCCTCTTTAATAGTCTCGTTGTGGCCAGTCTTAGCGCATCTTTGACATTTATCCCCGGCTTTAACACTTGCAATTTCTTTGTTTTGAGAAAACCCGCAATTCTCACCCTCGCAATAATAAATTGTATCTTCTCCACCATCAGCGATAACTTGGAATTCGTGGGTGTTTTCTTTGGTGAAAACACCACCGGCTGCTTCTGTATAAATTGTCGGGAGAGAGAGACGATCAAAAACTTTTTTGTAGGCTTTTGCGCAAAGCTCATAATATTCGTCCAGCTCCTCTTTAGAGCGGCAAAAGGAGTAAAGGTCTTTCATCAAAAATTCCCGGCCACGAATGAGGCCACTTCGCGGGCGTGGCTCATCTCTAAATTTCGCTTGAATTTGGTAAAGGTAGAGGGGCAAATCTTTATACGAGGTGGCTCTTTCCCGGGCTAGGGCAGTCATCGGCTCTTCATGAGTGAAACCCAGGCCAAATTCTTTCTCAGAAGAATCCTTAAATTGGTACATCGCCCCCTTTAACTTCTCCCATCTACCGGTCTCGTCCCAAATCTCCTTTGGCTGAAGAGCACTCATGATAATTTCCTGACCACCAATTTGATTCATTTCTTCCCGGACAATATTGGCTATTTTTTCAACGACTCGTTTTCCCAAGGGCAAAATCTCATAAACACCAGCGGCTCTTTTATTAATAAACCCAGCCTTAATCAAATACTTGGCGTTTCTACTGGTTTCCTCGGCCGGAAAATCTCTTAATGTTTTTCCAAAAAGCTGGCTGTATTTCATCTAAGTAGTTTACTTATATCATTAAACGCTACCAAAACAACTAAAGCTAAAAGAACTATAAAAGCGACTCCATGAATCAATCTTTCCGCCCTAGGATTGACTTTGTAACCGGTTAACCCTTCAATTAATATAAAGAAAAACCTTCCCCCATCCAACGCTGGGATCGGAAGTATGTTCACTACTGCCAGTATTAAACTTATTAAGGCCGTGAGGCTAGCTAAGGCCCCAACTGCCGCAAACCCGCCAATACCTACAAATTGAGCAATTAAGGCAACTATCCCAACTGGACCGGCGACATTTTCGGTGATTGGCTCCGGAGTTTTTTCTTCAAAAGATTGCTTTATTAAACTCCCAATAGCCACTGCTTGAAATTGCAGAGTGTTAGCACTGTGTAAAAATCCAGCGAAAACTTTCTCCACTCCCTCATAACTTACTGTTGCAAGATCTATTCCTAAACCAACCCCAACCGACCCTTCCCCTTCCGGCGGCTTTTCTCTCGGCACTAAGCTAACTATCCGAGTATCTTTTTCTTCAATATTTTGAACTGTAAAGGTCACTTCTTCGCCAAGATTATCGCCAACAAAATCTTGAAGTTCCCTACTAGATTCCATCAACTTCCCGTCTGCCGAAATCACTTTATCCCCAACTTTTATACCACTCTTGTCGGCAGGCGAATCCTTGGCGACATCCAAAATAACCGGGGAGTTTTGTTGTTTACCAAAAAAGAAATCTGTCTTTATAGCTGTTTGGTCAAAATCAAATTTAAAGCCGCTAAAGCCAAGAATTAAGTAGAAAATTAAAACCGCAAGAAGAAAATTGATAATGACACCAGCTGCCACAACCACCGCTCTTACCCAAGGCCCTTTTTTGGTAAAACTTCGCAGATCGTTTGATTCTTCCTCCTCACCAAGCAAGCGGACGAAACCACCGGCTGGAACTGCATTAATCGAGTAGATTGTCTCACCTTTTTTCTTGCCCCAAATTCTTGGGGGAAAACCAAATCCAAATTCCTCGACTTTAATTCCAAAAAACTTAGCCGTGGCGAAATGCCCAAACTCGTGAATGAATACGAGGAAAAGTAAAATAACTATTCCGATAAGAATTGCGAGTATTACTGCCATTTAGATTTGTGAGAGCTCTGTTTCTTTAAATTTTAATGTTTGATCAATTTCTTTGATAACCTCATCGACTGCTTTTTGAACTTCGCCTTCGTAGCGGTGGCGCTCATCTTTAGAGATTAAGCTGCCTTTTTCATCCTTTTCCAGCTTTTCCATAACTTCCCGACGAACCCCTCTTACTGCCACTTTAGAGTCTTCAACTTTTTCGTGGACCACTTTTACAAGCTCGCGGCGCCTCTCCTCAGTAAGAGCGGGAATTGGCACCCGGATGACATTATTTTCCTCGGCTGGATTCAATCCTAAACCTGAGTCTCTCAAAGCTTTAACTATCGGAGCAGTATTGCCCGCATCCCAAGGTTGGACTATTAATAAACGCGGTTCAGGAGCGTTGATGGAAGAAAGGTCACGAAGAGGCATTGTAGATCCATAGGCTTCGACTTTAAGTTGTTCAACCAAGCCTGGATTCGCCCTACCAGTACGAACACTTGAAAGTTCACTCCTTAAGTGCTCAAGGGCCTTTTGCATTTTTTGTTTAGTATCGGAGATTAACTGCTCCATAGAAATGATTGCGTACAGACTATCAGTCTAACTATTCTCCAAGTGCAAAACGAGCAACTTTCTTAACTTGAATATTCTCCCCAGTTTTAGCAATTGTCTCTTCGACCAGTTCTTTAATCTTTTTGCCTGAATCTCTAATATACTCCTGATCTAAAAGTTCCTCGGTGTTTTCTGGGCTCATCGCCGCTACCTGCATCGCAATCTCCTTGGCGAGAACCTTAAACTCCTCGGTCTTAGCTACGAAGTCGGTCTCACAAGCTAAGTGTACCATCGATCCCACTTTACCACCAGCGTGAACATAAGTTTCGATCAATCCTTGGCCAGTTTCGCGAGCCGCCTTTTTGGCCACAATTTCGGCTCCCTTTTTCTTCAGAATTTCCTTGGCTTTATCAAGATTACCCTCTGCTTCAAGCAGGGCGCGTCTTGCATCCATCACCGGAGCACCTGTCTCGTCTCTTAATTTTTTAACTTGGGTAGCGGTTATTTCCATTTTTAGGATTTATCCTCCTTAACATTTTTCGCCCGAGTAGCACTAGCCTTAACTTCTTCTTTAGCAGATTTCAACTCGGCTGATTCTTGAAGAGCTTTTTCTTTTTCTTCTCTTTTCAATTCCTTCTTTTCCCAAAGCTTACGGCCCTCTTCATACGAATCCGCCATGGCTTTGACGATGATCGATATGGATTTTATCGCATCATCATTAGCTGGGATCGGGTAAGTCACTTTAGTAGGGTCGGCGTTAGTATCCACCACCGCTATCACCGGAACCCCCATTTTATTTGCTTCGGCGACGGCATTTGCTTCTTTCCGAGAATCCACCACAAAAAGAGTATCTGGTCGTCTTTCAAGGTTGCGGATACCGCCGATAAAGGTTGTTAATTTATCAATTTCCCGCTGAATTAAAAGCTGTTCTTTTTTTGTTAAATCTTTTTCTTTTGCTTCCCTTAGTTCTTCCTCAAGCCGAGGAAGCTTAAGGATAGTCTTCTGGACAGATTCCCAGTTAGTAAGAAGTCCACCAACCCAGCGATGGGTAAGGTGCATGGCGCCAGCTCTTTCCGCCTCGCCTTTGACAATTTCTGCTCCTTGCTTCTTGGTGGCGACAAAGATCACGCTACCGCCTCTTGCAGCTACTTCTTTCAAAAATTCGGCAGCTTCCTTAAGGAGTTTTTCAGTTTTTTCCAAATCAATTATATGAATGCCCTCTTTGGAAGTGAAGATATACGGAGTCATTTTTGGATTCCACCTTTTTGTCAGGTGCCCAAAATGCGCCCCAGATTCTAATAATTCTTGTATTGTTGGTAACTTCATTTTTTACTTGAAAACAACCCTTTTTGACCTCCGCCTGAAATCCAGCTGCTGCCAGAGGGTTTAAACGTCAGGCGTGTGAAATCGATTTAAGTATAATCTATACTGTCAAACATGACAATTTTATGCTTTTTGAGAATGCCGACAATCTCTTTATTAATAGAGTCTTTTGATCTCATAACGCCATTATTACCCACACAACTTACTTTCACCCAATGTTTAAATCGTTTTGATAATAGATCGTACATTTTTTCTGTTTTGGTAAGGTATTCAAAGTTCTCTTCGTGAATATCACTTTTTCGGCCTCGGCCTTTAATTAAAACCTTAGCAACAGCAACCGGTACGTGAAGGTAGATTACTAAATCTTCTTTGGGTATTTTATTTACCTTGTACTCAAGCTCCAAAAGCCAGTGTAAAAATTTGTCTTTCTCAGGGTCTGGAATATTTGCACCAGAATAGGCCATGTTGCTTGTTGCGTAGCGATTAGCTAACACTATTTTTCCAGCTCGCAACCAAGCGTTCATTTCACGCTTGGCCGTTACCCGGTCTAAAGAATAGGCTAAAGACACTAAATAAGGGCTAACTTTAGCCACTTCTCCAAATTCACCCTTCAGATAGCGCTCAATAGTCTTGCCGTGAAAGCTTTCTTTATAGCGGGGAAACTCAATTGATTCGACTGGATAATTCTTTTGTGCAAGAGCCGATTTTAAAAGAGAGGCTTGAGTAGCTTTTCCACTACCGTCTGTGCCTTCGATGACGATTAATTTGCCAGGCCGCTTTTGCATGGTGCTATTCTAACTTGAAATTGGCAAAGATTCAATAAAGGGGTGTGGGCAGGGATTGCCTCACAGCTCGCCAATTTCCCCCGTGAAGGTCATACCGCTCCTCCTCACTCCCGTTATCAGATAACCGCCGCTCTCCTTTTCCGACACATGAACCGCCCGCACTCTCTTGACCTCCACAACCACACCGTCTGGCACTACCGAGTATGAGTCAATCTAGCCATTACTTGGGCTGGTATCTATCGGCTTTTCGAAGTAGTAGGTTAACCCGCCAGTCGTGCAATCGCCACACGCCAGTGTGACTGACCAGACTGCGTAAAGAGTACCGTCGCTCCGCAACTCGGCGGTGTTCCAGAGCGGCGGCGCTGATCTCGAATCGAAGAGCTTCGGTTCCACCCCTTCAGGATCGAAGGATAGGGCGAGGCTCTTTGTCAGATCCTCCGAGAGCTGCGGCACGCGGATTTGTTCCACTCGCTGAACCTTCTCAGGGTACCGCTCCAAGTTAAGGAGCGTAACGAGTGCTAACGGTATCAGAATGGAGAGGGCCAGAACAGGACCAATCCCACCCAAGCCTGTGGGTTTCATACTGCATAACCGTCCCTCCTACTGTCTTCTCTGACCGGGTGAGTTGCGAGCGCGGTTTTGGTGTCTGTCCCGCCGACTCACCCGAGCTTGTGTGTCTCTCCTGTTGTTGCCGTTGGTAGTCCCCCGATTCGGCTTCTGGCCCCTGCGACCCCTCTTCGCCGGAACCTTCAGGCCACCTTTCTTACGCTTCTGCATGGAACCTCCTTCTCCTTCCGTGCTGGTTGTTAGCTTGCGCTATTATATTGTTAACTGGGATTTTTTGTCAAACAAAGGGGAATTACAGATTTCTTGGGTTTTTCAATCCAGCGTGAATTGCATTTTTGACATTAGGTAAGAGGTTGTATTTATCCAAATCTTCAATTCGAATCCATTCAGGGGTTGATTCTGGTGAGGAGACAAGCTCTCCCTCAAAATCTTTAGAAAGAAAAACTTTCATAGAAAACTTTTTCACTGTGCCGTCTTTTCTTTTAACATCTGCTTTATAAAAATTTTCTGGAAACTCCAAAAGATCTTTTTCATCTTTTATGAACCCAGTTTCTTCCTTAAGTTCCCTTACAGCTGCTGCCTTTTCCTCTTCTTTCTCTTCCAATGTGCCTGATGGGAGACCATAAGTACCAGGCTCATGCCCAGCATCCTCTTCATGCTTCACCAAAAGCACTTTCTTATCTTTAATAATCAACACAGCAACTGTAGGAATTACGTTGGGGCTTGAGTTCATAAATTAACCTAAAACCCGCCGACAACTGTCACTTCAGCTTTTATTGTCGGGTGGGGATCATAGTCTTCAAGAGTAAAATCTTCAAAAATAAAATCATCAATTTTTTTGACTTTAGGATTCAGCTTCATCTTGGGAAAGGGTTTTGGTTTCCTCTTTAGCTGCTCGCGTACTGCATCAAAATGGTTTTCATAAATGTGGACGTCTCCCCAGGTTAGAATAAACTCGCCCGGCTTAAATCCAGTCACCTGGGCAATCATCAAAAGAAGCAGGGAGTAGCTGGCAATGTTAAAAGGAACTCCGAGGAAAATATCGGCACTTCTCATGTAAAGTTCTAGTGAAAGCTTCCCCTCATCATCCACATTAAGCTGGAAAAAGGTATGACAGGCAGGAAGTACGACGGATTTTCCAGGCAGCGCCATCTCGTAAATATACTCCGGGTTCCAAGCAGAAATCACCACGTGTTTACGCTGGGGAGTTTTTTTCAGTTTTTCAATTGCCCAAGCAAGCTGGTCGATTTCTCGTCCGTCAGAAGCAGGCCAGCGCCGCCAGTTCACCCCATAAACTGGTCCAAGCTCGCCCCACTTCTTGGCAAACTTTGGCTCCTCCGCAATTTTTTGAACGAATTCCTCCTCCTCCATTTTTGGTACTTTTCCTTTTTCCATTTCCTTTAGATAGATCTTGTACGCCCATTCATCCCAAATGTGCACGTTATTATCCACCAAATATTTAATATTAGAATCCCCCTTCAAAAACCAAAGCAGCTCATGGATAACTCCTCTTATAAAAACTTTTTTGGTGGTGAGTAAAGGAAAACCCTGGGAAAGATCAAAGCGAATCATTCGGCCTAAAACACTCTTAATTCCAATTCCAGAATTAAATTCACGTTTCAGATGACCATTTTTTAAGATGTCTCTCAATAAATCTAAGTATTGTTGTTCAGGATGAGACTTATCAGTCATATTTCTCCCTTTCTTGACACAAATTCAAACCTGCTTCTCCTCCCCTTCAGTTGTAACTCTTCCTCCTTGCCACTGGCCTCGGTAGGAAGCTCCTTTCCCTGCAATTTCAGAAAATATTATGTGAGCGACTCTGGCTCCCATCTCGACTTTAAAATTCGAATTTCCCATATTTTTCAAGCCAAAAGTCAAAATCCCTTTATATCCAGGGGCTACTTGAGTTGAAAGTAACCACATACCGCTTCGTAAAAGTGTTGAGCGTGGGTATGGGATCGCAACAATGTTGTCAGATAGATTGACCGACTCTACAGTTTGCATCAGGTAAAACTCGGCTGGTTTTATTGTAAAAGTAGAGGATTTCTTCGAATCGTATTTCGCAACCGAAGTATGATCGACGGTGTTCCTTTTTTCGACCCCCAAAAAAGTCTCTCCTTTTATTTTAAATAACTCGCCTAGCCGAAGATCAAGACCCACTCCTTCAGGATTAGTAAGCTCACGCTCGCTTAGGCCTTCAACCAGCTTTGAAGTCTGTATTAATTCCTTTATTTTCTCCTGACTTAGTACCATGACTTTTTAATTATAGCCCACACGGTGGGAGCAGAACGCGGGAGTACTCAAATTTTGAGTTCGGCGATAAAATTTGATTACGGAGCGTTCTATTTTTTTGATTGTCTCCTGAGAAAGCACCATAATTAAAGCTTGCTCTTTTCGGGCTTATTGTGATCGTAACTTGACCGATACCCCGCAACGCTTTTGTCTACCTCCTCAAAAATTACCTGACAAACTGGCAAACCTGCGCTCAGAAGGACTGGCTTTTTGGAAAGATTTTTCAGGGTTAAAATTGGCTTCCCTGAATAATTTGGGGGCAAAAGATCGGCTTCAAAAGTTGTCAAAATACCAAGCCTGGCGATGGACGAGCGGGAAACAACTCTGCCCATTATATTTTCTGGAAGGCTTATGTGCTCGGCCGTGTTAGTCAGCAAAAATTCATCAAGTGAGAGGTGGTAATCAGCAAGATCTATCTCTTCCCCGCTATCTGGATTCAAGGCTTGACTGCCTAAATGTAGATCCACGCTAATTGCCCCGACCTTCGCTTCCTCAAACGGATCGATTTTAATCTTCCCAGTCTTTATTAGGTTTTTGATAGTCTGTCCCGATAAAACCATAATACTAAACCCTCACCGATTTTTTCCCGTGCCGGACATATCTGGCTTCTTTCTTACCTGACATTTCCTCCCCTAATTTACTTGCCAATGGACTTTCCTGGCCTGCATACTTAGCTCCTTTCTTCTTACGATAGGGATTATCTACTGGAGAAGAAACTTGTTCAAAAGTGAAAGAACATATTCTCATGCCAGGGTAAAGTGCTACGGGCATTACCCCAATGTTGCCAAGCTCCATTACTGGCTTGCCCACCCAACCCGGATCAAAACGAGCAGCGGTTGAGTGAACAATTATTCCAAGACGTCCTAGGCTGCTTCTTCCTTCTAAGCGGCCGAGCAGGTCATCAGAAATCTCCAAATGCTCAACTGTCGTTGCCAGGCAAAACTCCCCCGGCCGCATAATGAAAGACTCATCCCCTTGCACAACAATGTCTTTCATCACATCTCCAGAAGTAGTACTGCGTGGATCAATATAAGGATATTTTGAATGGTTAAATATTTTAAAAGTGTTACCCAGGTGAAAATCAATGGAACAGGAGCCAAGTTGAACTTCAAGGTCTGGCGAAGGTGTAATTTTTATCTTACCCGAATCTATATATTCGCGAATATCTCTATCAGAAAGAATCATAGGGACGGCGAACCCCGTGAAAGTTTAACTGAAGTGGGGCCCCTCCTTTTCGCATTCCATAATATCAGCGGAATAAATCAAAAACAAGAGGATCAAAATAGGTCACTCTGTAGGATGTGTGGAGGACCGGGGCGCGCTAGGACGGTTGTCCGCAAACAGCGCGTCCCGGTCCTCAAGGCGGGGGAGGGAATGTCTTTCTAGTTGTGCCCCTACCCCCACCAGTACCATGATGTTGGTGTGTTCCAGGTTGGCGCGGAAGTTTGCTGCTTTACTGCTTTGGGGCAGTGTAAATGGCGTGCGGACCATCTAGTCCAGCACCTTCCCTACCAACCACGATGATCTCCTCGCCCCTTTCGGCTGCTTCTGTGAACCTACTCAATAGACCCTTGCTCCGCCATTCGACTTCTGCTCTAGAGTCTATCAGGTTATAGTGAGTTGCTACCCTACCATCTGGAAGAGTCACTCTACTCCACACCCGCGCAGGATGAAGAGGGGCTTGAAAGTAGCGGACCGCGCAGGTTCCTTCTGGCAATTCAACAATGAGAACGCCGCTCTTCTCATCGCTAAGTTGCGGTGGTTCGTCTGTGCCCACTTACCATCGCCTCCCATATCCATAAACGGCCATCTGCCGCGCTCCAAGAGCACCACCAACTCGAGCGTGTGTGCTCGCCAAGATCACTCTTGTCCACTCATTTTGTGCCGCCGCGACGCTTCTCGCCATCGCTGCGTTGAAGCTCTCGTCTCCCTCCTGGTGCACTTCGTTGAAGTGAGTCCACACCCCACTACTGTGAGGAAAGTGGTATGTCGGTGGTGGCGGCCACAGTATACCACCACGATAGCGGATACGGTCTTTCCTCCCATCCACCGAGGAAACTACAACCCTGCCGCGTCCACGATTCCTGGATGCCAACTACGAACCTCCCTTTCGTTCGCGCTGATCCCTACCTGGGGTCCTTCCCGATCAAGGCTTTAATAGCCCGATTTGGATCTCTCAAAAAACAAATCGCGCCCTTCAAGCGCTTTATTAAAATTATAACGAAAAATCCCCAGGCGTTCAACAACTCAAGCTTGGGTTCGGCGAACCGCGGTAAGAGTTTCCATTCTCTTGCCGCGGCTCAGTCCACGCATCATCCCCAACTAACGGATGTGCCCTTCCGCCAATTAGGAGACTGGCTGCCGACGAGAAGCTAATCTGACAGCCTCATCAACAGCCCAGTCTCCGATCTTCCTTGGTGCTGCAACACACAGAAAGAAGCTCGGATCTTCCTTCCATGGGCTTCATGCGATGGATTTCCCCTCCCCATCTCCGGTCTCTTTGATCCGCCAGAGCTGTTTTTGAACCCTCAAAAACAGATCCCGCTTATCAATCTTTGTTTTGTATATTACACCTCTCTGTCCAAAAAATCCAAAACCCCGAGGACTTATGCAGGCAATGCCCACGGCCTCGGGGTTTGGCAGCTGACTTCTCTCCCACGTTCCTCACTCTTTCACGCCGATTGCAACCATCCCACCCGGCAATAGAACGGCGCAGGTCTCGTCCTTCCTCGTCTTCCGAAGAGCAAACGCCGCCACACTGACCAAGTCGTCGCCATTGGCCATTGTCGGCACCTGTGCGACTAGCAAGCACTTGAAGACGCCTGGCCCAGGAATCTCGATCGTGTCGCCGATCTCCATTTCCCGATCGTAGCTCGCAAACCGTACCCGTCGGCCGGTTATAGTGATCGAGCTAACACCCGTCAGTGGCTTGACCACATGAAGGCTTGACCGGTGCAAGCTTGGACTGGTCTCACCAGTTCCTTGCAAAAGCCTAGTTAAGGGGCCCATCTCCACCCTCCTTTCCAATGTATTACTACTCTCACCTTGAGCAGTCCAACCTGCCTTCAACAAAAGCAAGTTGCACTAATCAAGTAAGGATCGACGGAGCCACACCTGGTGAAACACCATGCGTGGCTCCGCAGAAGTGACCTGGGGTCTGGGTTAGCCGGTTGCGGGCATAGGCGCGACAGCGATCCTCGTACCGCGGGCGGTGGTCTCAATAATGACGGCCACCACCTTGCGGAGCTGCTCGAAGCGTTCGAGAAGCTGGCGAACGATGTCTGGCTGCGTCGTACAGCTCACCTCGACAACATGCTCGCATCGCAGCCCGTTGCCCTCGAAGACGATGCCACCACCCACTTCCAGGGCGCCCTTCTTCTCAGGCTCCGCGAAGACGACCGTCAGACCTCCCATAGTGATGGATGCCCCCGGGCCCTGCCGATTCACTTTCAGTGCCAAACGTTCCCTCCTCCATGAGTTACCGGAGACTAGCGCTGCGGGTCCTTCTACCCCACATCTCTGCACTCCGAAGGCTTTGACTAGCCCAAGCTACCTTTTAGGTAATCCTAAAAAACAGTTTGCACAAGTCAAACATTCTGTATTTTACACTAATTTGTAAAGTAATATGCAAAAACCTAAAATTCCCCCCAATCTTTAAACAAACTCAGCCCAAATAAGCAAGAAGGGCAGGGGAATATTTCATCTCTCTGCCCTTCCGGGAATCCTTTCCGTAGAGTGTGGCTACCTTGCCTTGTCAGCGCCTTCCATCAACCCTTCCACTTTGCTTATTGCATCCATGGCTGGGTCTAGGAAGACAGGGAGCGCGAAAACGGCGATGATGACTGCTAATGCTAGCAGCAATCCAACCGTCAACAGTCCCCCTGAGGAACCACTTCTCACGGTATTCACCTCCAGAAAAAGTAGTGTCGAATTTCTTCGACCCTCGACTGAAATCCACCTTCCAGAAGATGGCCTTCAGTTGAGCCCTGGGGGAACACGCATCCGAAGATTTGTGTCCCCCAGGGCGGCGGCAGGAAGTTGTCTACTGGCTGGGGGCGGCGGTCGGCTGGACGGGTTTGTTGAAGCGCCTCCGCAGTGCGGAAAAGAACGCCTTCAACCCAGTCCGTATTCCATACCTGTACCGGTGGACGACCACACCCGCCCCAAACGCGACGATACTTGCGGCTGCGAGGGCGGTTCTCCAGTGTGGCCAATCGTTGTCGGTTGGGACCCGAACGGCCCGAACCACAACCGGTTGACCGACCCACTGCCACGGAATCTCGAGCTCCACACCCGGCAGAAGTGGGCAATTCCCGAAGGGAATCCCCGTCTGCTGGGCAGCCCGAGAGATCGTCTCGACGTTGTTGCCGGTATAGAGCAGCTGATGCCACTCTCCCGGCCTACCAAGCGCCGTGGCGATCCTCGAGCATGTATCGTTGTCACCGACGACCCACGTGCCGCCGGGCGGCAGCATGCCGCCGAGCACCTCGTCCTCCTGGTTCTCCTGCGCACTCGCGCTGTGGGCGAAAGTGAACAGGATGATGATGAGCGCTACTAACCCCACGATCAGCGCGAGTAGCAGGGCTCCATTCCCTCTCTGGTAACCCGGTTGGCGCATGTAACCTCCTTGCTGCATACTTCCTGCCTGCCGAAACTAATTACCAGATATCCTGATAGCCAGATTCGGCAGACAAACTTAATTTTCAAAGAACGAAAGCTCTTATCTTACAGCAATGGACATTATCTGCTAAATCACCCTGGTGACTCGGCCTCAAATGCCCACGAAATAGTACCTATTATATCAGAAAATGCTGGAAAAGTCAAATACTATAAGTCGCTACATAACTTCGAGACCAGCGAGCTTCTTGTAGCTCAAGGAGTGATCGCAGAGCGCGAAGCGATCTATTTATCAGGTATTCTCGCGCCTTGCGCTAGCCAACTTTTGGCTAGATAAGGACTCTTATTGAAGGGCTAGTAGTGGTGGGGTGGCGCGCTTCCTCAGATGCTACGCGCCTGCCCCAAAATGACCTCCGCCTCACTTCTCCTGAGCTTCTCCCCTGATCGCGATGGCGTAGAGAAGATCGTCGACTTGCCGCTCACTCTCCGGGTCCGGACCAGTCTGCCCTACCTCGAGATAGTTCCTCAGCCTCTGCACTCGAGGCGCTAAGTCCGCATCCGTAACACCCTTTCCCAGAGTAACCGCAGTGCTCAGGTATCGGAGGACGAGGAACACTCGCTCCCTATCGAGAGCATCGTAGTAATGGTAAACCCCATCTTCCCGATCCGCCTCGATCATCAGCATCGTGCGATCGAAGACACCAAGCGCCCAGTTCGCCGTCTTTTCATCAAACTGCAACTGGATCAAGTGACCAACGTTGATTGCTTCGCTTTCTAGGCGGAGCTCCTCCCTGAGTTGGATGTTTTCCTGCCGCGTGTCATGCCAGGCAACCCCGAAGATAATTGCGCTGGCAGTTGTGATTGCCGCCAACGCTGATAGGAACAGGCTCATCGTTGTTTCCCTCCTTCCGTGAACCAGTCCCCGCCGTCCAGGACGTTTGAAAGAATATTAACGCTTATGCACTTAATGGTCAAGAAATTCATTAATAGAAAAATGGTGAAAAAAGCTGTAGGCGGCGCGTGCTCCGTGAGGAAACTCGCGCCGCACCAAACGTTGCTGGCCAGGTTTTCAGAAGGTAGTTCCGTCAGACGCACCTTCGGGGACCGGAGTCGGCGTTTCGTACGCGGCGCAGGGATCGAATATAGGTCAAGAGATTGGTTTGGCTACGTTTGGGGCACTTCTTCTTTAGTCTGAGGCTTTGTCCGAGCTCATCCACTTACTTAAATACTCTTATTTACTTTTATTCTTCGCTGATTTATACTTTTGTCATGAATTTCCGCGTTTTTATTACTCAAGATGAAAGTGGTGTTTATGTAGCCTCTGTTCCAAGCCTTCCGGGCTGCCACAGTCAAGGTAAGAGCGTTGAAGAAGCCACTAAAAACATTAGGGAGGCTATTACTGGGTGGATCGACGTGGCTAAGGAATTTGGTGATCCAATACCTTCTGACGATACGGAAGTAATTGAACTAAACGTAAAAGTTGCCGAACCTGCAACATCTCAATGAAACTTCCAGTCGTATCTGGTAACGAGTTTGTGAAACGAGTGAAGAGTAAAGGTTTTATCTTTGAAAAACAAGAGGGCTCGCACATGATGTTGCGCCTCACCCAACACCCATTCACTAAATTATCCGTACCGAGACATAAAGAACTTAGTAAAGGCCTGCTGCGTCGTCTATTACGAGATGCGGATATTACAGTTGAAGAGTTTGGAAAGCTCAAATAAAATTCATTAAGTTTCCGTTTTTACAGCCTGCACCTCCGGCTTTGTCCAGCTCATCCATTTGCATTTGGGGTAGCCGGAACAGCCGTAAAAAGGTCTGCCCTTTCGGGTTCGTTTGATAACGACTGGATCGCCAGACTCTGGACATTTGGCGTCTATTTTTTCTTCAAAAGCCTTTGTGTATTTGTGTTCGGGGAATTTTTCGCAGGCTAAAAATTTGCCAAAACGGCCGTAGCGAATTACAAGGGGATGACCATCTGGGCATTTCTCATCTGTAAGCTCGGCAAACACCTTTACTCTTTCTGCCTCGGCCGTTACTTTATCCAAATGCTCTGCGAAAGGATCGTAAAACTCTCGAATCATCGGTACCCATTCCCTTCTGCCGTTTGCAATTTCATCTAGTTCATCTTCTCTTTTGGCGGTAAACCCAGGGTCAAGCTCTTCTGAAAAATTTTTAACAAGAAAATCATTGGTGGCTGCTCCCAAAGGAGTTGGCCGAAGTTTCCGATCTTCTCGCTCAACGTAGTGGCGATCTAAGATTGTGGAAATAATCGGCGCATAAGTACTTGGCCGACCAATCCCTCGCTCCTCCAAAGCTTTGATCAGGGAAGCCTCTGTATATCTTGGTGGAGGCTCGGTGAAATGTTGGCTTGGCAAAAGCTTGCTTAAATCAAGATCGGTTCCTTCTGGAAGTGGTGGAACTTTTTTCTCTTCATCCCCAATTGCTTCCCCTTCCTCCCTACCATAAACTTTCTTCCAGCCTGGGAATTTTATAATCGATCCAACTGCCCTAAATAGATATTGGATTTTAGATTTAGGATTTTGGGCTGAGATATCCAAACTAACTTGATCGTAAACAGCATCTGCCATCTGCCCCGCCACAAATCTGCTCCAAATCAACCCATAAAGTTTTTTGTGATCATTTGGCATTTGAATTTTGGCATTTGACATCCCCACGTCAGTGGGCCTTATTGCCTCGTGCGCTTCCTGTGCTGACCTTGATTTAGTTTTGTAAACTCTTGCAGAAGGCGGTAAATAATCTTTGCCAAACTCTTTTTCGATGAATTTCCTGGCTGCCGAAAGAGCTACTGGCGCAAGATTGAAAGAATCAGTGCGGTGGTAAGTAATTATTCCTTCTTCATAAAGATCTTGGGCAAGCTTCATTGTTTTTTTCGAGGTAAAGCCGAAGGTATTAGCCGCTCCCTGAGTCATCGTCGAAGTGGTAAAAGGCGGGTAAGGAGCCTTCCTAACATCTTTTTGTTCTGACCGAATTACTTTCCAGGCTGTATCTTTTGATTCTAAGTCTGAGGTAATTTCTTTCGACTCCTTTTCATTCTTAACCTCTGCCTTCTTGTCCCCAGTCTTAACCAAACCCGCCAAAAAATCCTCTTTTTGGCTTTTGGCTTTTGGCTTTTGACTCAATAGTGCTTCAATATTCCAGTACTCCACCGCCACAAACTGCTCAATCTCCCGCTCTCGTTCGACTATCAAACGGACCGCAACTGATTGCACTCTTCCCGCCGAGAGCCCCCGTTTTACCTTCCTCCAAAGCAATGGGGAAAGTTTATAGCCTACTAAACGGTCTAACACTCTCCGGGCGGTTTGAGCATCAACCAGCTGGAAATCTATATCCCGTGGGGCTCTGAGAGCTTCAAGAATGGCTTCTTTAGTTATCTCATGGAAAACAATACGCTTCGTAATAAGTGGGGCCTTAACAGCCACAGGTTTTTTATCATTTTTTTCTTTCTTGGAGCTTGTTACTTGGGTCTTGTTACTTATTAATTGACTAATATGCCAAGCGATTGCCTCTCCTTCCCTGTCTGGGTCGGTCGCTAAAAGTACTTGTTCAGATTTTTCCGATAAGTGCTTGAGACTCTCGACCGTCTTCCTTTTATCTTTCGGAATAACATAATCTGGCTCAAAATTATGATCAGTATCTACCCCAAGCTTTGATTTGGGCAAATCGCGCACGTGCCCCATTGAGGCCTCGATTTGATAATTTTTATCTAAAAATCGGGAAAGTGTACGTGCTTTTGTTGGGCTTTCGACTATAACCAAGATTTTTGGCATCATTTAAATATTAACAGTTCTGTAAAGGATTAAAACCCAACTCTCTTGACTAGCCGTTGCTTGCACGCTAAAATGTTTGCCGGAAACGGCATCGTAAAGAGATCTGGAAGAGCAAGGAGGATCTGTGGTCCAGCAAAGCATCCCTAAAACTCGACGGCAAGACCTTTTCGTTCGCAACGGCAACACTGCCCCCACAACTCCAACACTGCTACAGCTGGCGGGGGAACCTGACGGACTCCGCGAGGACCTTTTCACCGATTTCTGGAGGCCATGGATCGCTTTCGGATGCGGAGATGGACGTTGGGTAGCCATAACGGATTTCATGGTGGCTGCTCGGAACGCTGGCGGTACTGATCAACCCTCACCACTGGGCGGAATTCGCAAAGTGGCGGAGTACCTACGGGCAGGTGATAAATCAGCCTTAAGGCTGGTCGTGGACGAGATTGACTTCGCTCATGATCACCACGGAGTAGTTGCAGTTCAACTCATTGCTCACCCACTCTGTGGAGCGACAAGAGTTGAGGTCTGTAAAGCAATTCCTGAGGCAAGCTCGATCTACAGGAGCCCAACGAAGGGCGATCCCCAACTCTTTTACTCCACCATGATGGCGGAGCTGGGAATACAACGGTCTGACTTCGACAAGGTGCGGCGCTGGATATTCCAAACCTTCCCGTTCATCGTCGCTGTCCAGTACCTCAGAGTCACTAAGTATCGTCTGACCCTCTTCAGCGACCACGAACTCGCAGTCGCAAAGGCTGTGCAGGAACTCAAGTCGCAAGGCAACTGGACGGAGTAGAGGTAGGTAGCGTGGGGGCATGGTGTTTTTAGCGGAAAACACCATGCCTCAGGTCCGTACCTGTTTAGATTGAACAAACCAAAACCCAAAACTTTTACTTCGTTTTTATACCCATCAAAGAAAGCAGCGACCCCACTTTTGCAGCCTCAATTCCCAGAACAGCAGCCAAAGACATACTATGGGCGGAGATCAAGTTTGATCTCCTGTCAATGACAAAATTTCCGATCGTGAAAAGTGTCATGACTAGGTATAGATTTTGGACTCTTGGTAAAAACTATTCGTACTCTATCGTCGCTGGGGGTTTTTGGGTGACGTCGTAAACTACTCGATTTACTCCTTTGACTTCATTGACTATCCGACTCGAGATTTTCTCAAGCACATCATGGGGCATTTTGAACCAATCCGCAGTCATTCCATCCACGCTCGTCACTGCTCGAAGAGTGATAATATATTGATAAGTTCGCAAGTCCCCCATCACCCCGACAGTTTTAATTGGCAAAAGCGCAGCAAAAGCCTGCCAAATTTTATCGTAAAGCTTGGTTTTCTTTAGCTCTTCTATATAAACTGCGTCTGCTTCCCGAAGAATTTCGAGCCGCTCGGGCGTGACCTCCCCAACAATTCGAACCGCAAGGCCAGGCCCCGGAAATGGATGGCGAAACAAAGCTTCGGTGGGAAGCCGAAGCTGCATCCCAAGGGAACGTACCTCATCCTTATAGAAGTTTCGGAGTGGCTCGACAACCTGAAATTTGAGCTTTTCCGGCAAAGTTAGATTGTGATGGCTTTTTATTTTGGTGCTCTGCTTGCTAGTCGAAGCAGACTCCACTCTGTCTGGGTAGATTGTCCCTTGAGCAAAAAAGCGAATTTTTTCCTTTTTTTCTAGCGAGGCTGCTACATCCTCAAAAACTTTAATGAAAGTGTGGCCAATTATTTTTCTTTTTTCCTCTGGATCCTCAATTTTTTTTAATTTTCTTAAGAAGATATTTGAAGCGTCTACTTTAATAAAATTTGCAAACCTTTGTTTTCTGAATAAAAATTCCACCTCCTCCGCCTCATTTTTTCGAAGTAGCCCAGTGTCGATGAAAACAGCAAAAAGATTATCTCCAATTGCTTTATAAAGAAGGTTGGAAGCTACCAGGGAGTCCACTCCACCAGAAACACCAATAAGAACTTTTTCCTCGCCTAGATTTTCCTTAAGATTCTTGATTAGCTCTTTGGTTATATCTTTGATTTGCCAGCTTTTTTTAGCCTTGCAAATCCCAAAAACGAAGTTTTTCAAAATCGCCTGTCCATACTCGGTGTGGGCAACTTCAGGGTGAAACTGCACTGCGTATATTTTTTGTTCAATATTGGAGAAAGCGCTGATAGGGCAATAGTTACTCCTTGCTATTATTTCAAAATCTGCTGGGAGTTTTTTGACCAAATCCCCGTGAGATAGCCAAACTGTTTGGCTATCTGAAAGCCCTTTAAAAAGCAGGCTTTTAGTGTTTAATTTAATCCTTTCTTTCCCATATTCCCTACTCCTTCCTTCTTCAACCTCTCCCCCTTTTTCTTTTGCTAGAAGTTGTAGTCCGTAACAAATGCCGAGGATTGGAATATTAAGATCAAATACCTTTGGATTAAGCTTGGGGGAACCTTTTCCATAAACAGAGGAGGGCCCGCCGGAAAGAATAACACCCTCAAGAGTATTAAGCCCGCCAAGGTCCACTTTTGGGCCAAAAATTTCGGCCGCTACCCCAAGCTCTCGAATTCTCCGAGAAATAAGATGAGTATATTGGCTACCATAATCCAAAACTGCAATCATCCAAAGAATTATAGCAGACTGCGCTTAGGCTGGGAATGAGAGAAAAGAGGGCTTCCTAAAACCTAGAGGTTAGTATCAACTTCTTCTTTCGAACGGGTTAATCGGCCTCGGAACATGAAGAGTATAAAAGCGACCAAAACTGCTATTCCAATAAGGCCCAAACCAAGCATCTGGGTTGTAGTTAAACCTTGTAGCGCCAGCGCCCCGGCAACTTTCACTTCAAATGTTTGTACCCCATCTTTCTGGGCAACCTTGACAATTTGAGAGATACTTTTACCTTGATAATCAACTAAAACAGCTCTTTCACCATCCTCCACGTCTTTATAATTAGCTGCCCCTTTTTCATCGGTACCAACTTCTCCATACGATACTAAAGTAACTTTAGCTCCTTCAATTGGAACTCCATCTTTGTCGACAACTTTAATCTGAACTTGATATCCGGGCACTGTAAAGCTTTGATCAGTTGATACTCCCTTATTACCAGAGCCATCCTTACTTATCACTCTGTAATGAACGGCAGTACCAGGCTCCAAAAGCCTTTTATCAAGGGCGATGGCGTGGCTTTTCGTAAGCTTGCTACTAGCTGCAATAATGCCGTATTTACTAGTTGGTCCCCATTCAACCGTAGAATCTGAATCTTCATTTGTCGCCCAGGCTATAGTAGCACTTGTCCGGGTAAGCTTAGTAACCTTGACGCTAGAGACTTTTGGCGCTGTTTTATCCTGAGCTTTAGGTTTTGGCGGTGGTGGCGCAGCTTTAAAAGTGTAGGTTCCGCCTGCTACACTAGTCAAAAGGTTTGCGCCACTTCCACTACCTGCCAAACCTGATCCAGACTTGTTGATGCTAACTGAAGCTGTACCAGAGCTAACTTTGGCTCTGAATTTAATAGTAGCAACTAAATTGCTGCCAGATTTACCAGATCCTGACACTCCTGCAACAACATAAATCGATCCACTACCGCCCTTAGATAAATCATACAAAGTAAAAGAACCGTTCCCGAAACCAAGGAAATCCAACTTATTAGCTGGGTAAGTTATCCTTGTCTCAATTGCGTTTACTTTGGACCCACTACTCACCCTTAAAGAAACTGTAAAATCGCTGCCTTGAGTTACTGTAGAGCTCGAGGGAGAAAGAGAAAGGCTACCAGCACCTAGAACTGGCTTTGTAACAAGGAAAGAAAAAATTCCGAGGAAAAAAATTACGGTTAGGAATCTGGACAGAATCTTTATCATCTATATTAAATATAAGGTGTAGGCGCTTTACTTGTCAATTTTAATTTAACTCCCCCAATTAGATAGCAGTATTGAGAGATCAAAGATATCTACTCTACCACGTCCATCTAGGTTAGAGGCTTGATCAGTAGTTCCCCATTTGGAAAGAAGGAAGGAAAGGTCAAAGATGTTTACCTTCCCGTCACCATCTAGATCCCCTATCTTACCCTTTCTTACTCCAGTATTCGAGGTAGTCACTGTTAGGATAGACGATACACCTTGGTTAGTAGCAGCATCATAGGCTTTGGCCTGGAGGGTGTGTTTGGCATTGGTGTACTTGGTTGTGTCCCAAGAGTAGGTGTAGGAAGAGGTTGTGTCAGAGCCTACTGGTTTACCATCAATGAAAAACTCTACCTTGGCAACCCCGACGTTGTCAGAAGCAGCAGCTGATACGATCACTGTCTTAGAGACTGTTGCTCCAGAAGCTGGTGAGGTGATCGAAACAGTTGGTTTAGCGCTGTCTCCGGAAGGCGGAGGGGATACATTACTCACCGTCACAGTAACTGAGGCTGTTGCATTCATTCCAGCAGCATCTGAAGCTTTAGCTTTAAGGGTGTGGGAGCCATTAGTTAGTTTAGTGGTATCAATGCTACAGGTATATGTAGAAGTAGTGTCTGTACAGGTAGCGGTACTGGCATTGTCGATGAAGAACTCTACCTTGGTAACACCCACATTGTCAGAAGTAGTTGCCGCCACGTTGACTGTGCTAGATACTGTGGCCCCATTGGCTGGGGAGGTGATTGAGACAGTTGGGTTAGTGGTGTCTCCAGGTGGTGGTGTGGTGCCACCTGAGGAGACAGTTAGTACTAGATTGTCAAAGTTAGTATCCCAACCATTGGAGCTCATGACCGTCACATTCGTACAGGGGGTGATCCAACCAGTCTCAATAATTGATATTGTCTTGGAAGGTACACTTACTTGTTTATCTGGATTACCAGAACACTTCAAAGTGACTGTGCTGGAAGAGCCTCCACCGTTATCAGCATCAATTGAGTCAAAAATAGCTGTTTTTAGTATTGTAAAGGAGGCTTGGGTAAGACTTGCTCCATTAAAAGAGATACTGTTGCTATTAAACTTATCAAAAGGACCCGAGAGTACCCAATTCCCTGTTCCCCAGTCGATGAGACCAGAGGGGTGCTGACCAGAAAGTGGAGGGTTTCCGGAAGAAACGGTAATGGTATTGAAATCTACGATCACTTTCTGGGGAGGGTTGTCTACTTCAACTTTTACGGCGCTACTTGTGGAGGAGTTCCCAGACCCATCCGTAGCCTTGGCCGTAAGGGTGTGATCCCCGTTAGTAACACTGGTGGAATCCCAACTTATGGTAAAGATACCGTTAGTTTGCGTGTCTGTCTCTTTGATAGGGCTACCATCTACCAAAAGCTCTACCTTGGAGACTACCGAGTCATCAGTAGCCGATACACTAACATCCACCTGTCCCCTAGCAAGACCGTTATCTAGAGGTGAGATAATACTAACACTTGGCGGACCTAAATCTCCGGCCATTCCTGTCGGTATGAAGCCCGTGTCGTTGGTGACTAGGACTTTATCTATCTTTGCACCAGCTTCTCTACCGATGATGTTAAGGGTGTGAGTACCCTCTGTGAGGTTTAGGGATATCTTGCTGCTAGTGTTCCCATCTTTATGATCTACCCATTGGTAGGAGCCAAAGGTAACTCCACCATTACCTACTATAATGCCAGGTTTAGTATCAACTCGTAGCCAAAAGGAGTCGCTACTTGCATTAGCGGCTAACATCCTTGTCCAAATATTGTAACTACCCGCCTCTGGAACTGAGAACTGTATTGTTGAAGAGCCAGTGTTAGTTGGCAGGGGTGGGTTAGAATTGCTGGTGCTGATCGTTATGTTAGCCGAGTTTTTGTTACCTAGCTTATCAAATGCTTGGGCCATTAAGGTGTGACTGCCATCAAAAAGCTCAGCTGTGTCTAAAGTAAATTTGTATGGAGAAGCAGCTGGAAAGGAGTGGATAATCCCATCCACGTAAAATTCTACGAGGGCAATACCAGAAGCGTCCGATGCTGAAGCTTCAACATTTATTGTATCAGAAACCGTCGCTCCATTGGCAGGGCTGATGAAATTGACTGTTGGTGGTATAGTCTCGGGTGGGTCTTTTTCGTCAATATCGCTGGCGCTAGTACAGCCAGGGTCGGCAGGGAAATCTATCTTGCCATCAGAGTCATTATCGATAGTGTCTGAACAGGCAGGACCAAGGGGTGTAGCTGTGCTCCAGATATGGACATCAAAGAAGGTAGGCCAGATATTGCGGAATCTCACCTCCTTTACACCTTCCGGAATTGGCACCATGACCGTACCCAAATATGTTTTTGTAGCCTGCTGAAGAGTTGGGGTATGCCAGGTATTAAACCCCTCAACATCAAGAGCATATTGCGGTATCTTATCAACTTTGGCAAAACGGAGATACGAGTTTGGTGGCGAAGGTCTTTCAAAATTTACTGTGGCGCTTAGGCTTGGATCCTTAAAGATTGAATTGGCGCGGCACGTATTATCCCTTTGTTCTAAACAGCTGTGAATCACCGTAAAAGGAATCGCCGGGGAAAGACTTACGTCATCAATGTGCCAGGTATTCTCATGCATGGGCTCACACGGATCGTCTATACAAGAGCCTTTACCACTATTGTAAGCAAGCTGCATAAATTGCACGGTTGCGTTGGTCCAGGAAAGCGCTGGAATATCATCATTGAAAAAACAGTGGTTGTATTCCGGCATACAAAGTGAGAGATGAGTGCGGCTCATTTTCATCACAAACAAATCCCTGCGTGTGGCTGAAGGCGTGAGGAATGAATTCCATCCACTAGTGCGATTGTGCAAGACATTAACGCCTCCATTGAAAACCTTTAAATTCCAAAGACCATTTCCCAGCATTTCTATTCCAAGAGATTCTGAAGGAGGTCCTTGGTCATCAAAAAAGGGGTACATAAGAGTGCGGTCAAAGTCACGATGACCACTCTGGTAACCAGGGGTGAGTACTACTGCTGGCCATTCCCTATCACTGCCTCGCTCAGTGCTCATGCGCCAGCTAAAAGTTGCTTCTCCTTGGGACCAATCAAGTAAGGCCGCTGGAGTCATAACCACAACTGGGAAGTTTTCAAACCCACCAGCAGACGTCATAATATGGTTTCGGCAGTTAAACATCATATTTTCCCGCATATCAACCATATGGGTAGCCGGCGGCGGTCCACAATCAGAGCCGTGTTGCGCCATGATATGTCCTTCGGTCCCAAAATTATCACTATTAACATCCATTGACCAGTTTTGGCGACGGTACATTGATTCTGGCGCTGCCGGTGTTCCATCGAAGGTGTCTAGAAAGGAGTTGCCACTTGTAGCCTGGAGGACTTTGGTAGGAGATTCTCCTTGGGCTGTATTAGTAATTGTGGAAGAAACATATTTCCCTCCCGAAGCATTGGTGTCATTGCCCGCTGTCATTGGGGCTGTAAGTTGGCCGTTCTCCCCTTCTAACCAGATCTTGGAGATTACTGCTGCTCTTCCGCCAAGGTTTACTCCCTTGAAAGCAAGTAATACTGTAGCCGGAATTGCTACGAGAATTAATACGGTGGCTAGAACAACTAAGTAGTCTCTGCCTTTATATGGGGGATTAATAGATTTACGGTAGTGTTTGAACAGATCAGTGGCTCTCATAGGTAGAGAAAACTTCATTGGTAACCAAAATTTATAATATTAGTAATTTGATTATCCTGTCTCCCAACAAACAAGTCAATAGTACTAAAGTACTAAATCGTGTTACTTACCCCATCTGGAAAGCAGAATCGATAAATCAAATATATTAACCTTTCCTTTATCATCTAGATTGGAGTTTGGATCGCTTGTATTCCAGTCGGCAAGTAATATTGAAAGATCAAAAATATTAATCTTTGTATCTCCATTAAGATCCGCATATTTAAGTGTTCGCACAGCAACTCCTGAAGATCTGGCTGATTCATTACCGGCAGCATCATAAGCAGATACCTGATAAGTGTAAGCTGTGTAAGATTTCAGGCCGATATCAGTGTAGGAAGTACTGCTAACAGACTGTATTCTCACGTTGTTACGATAAATGTGATAGCCTTTGACTCCAACATTATCGGTTGAGGCTTTCCAAGCAATTTTAGTCTCGGAATCCGAAATAGCCTGCCCAGTAGAAACAGTTGGTACTGATGGTTTCTGGATATCTCCCACTGGTTGGTTTGAAACATTGACACTAATTTGAGCACTTCCCTCATTTGGCTTGGCATCAAAGGCCTTCACTAAAATTGTGTGGGAACCATTACCTATTATAGTTGTATCCCAACTATAAACATATGGGGAGGCGGTATCGGTAAATTTCCGAGCTCCGTCAATATTAAACTCAACTGATGAAACAGTACCTGAGTCATCAGTAGCTGTGGCTTGGATATTGACTCTATCAATAACCGTCTGACCATTTAATGGGTTCGTTATAGTAACAACTGGCGCCGTTGTATCCTGCGGAGGTATTATTTCTTGGTAAGTTGCGGTGTAGGTAGTATTTGAAGCTAGCGTATCAATATTATGAGTAGCGGCTCCTGCGTCTGACCAACTTACAAATTGGTAGTTTTTACCTGCCAAAGTTTGGTTAGAGGCGGCGCCTAAGATACGGGTAAAGCCAACCACACTATCTGTAGAGTAAGGAGCTGTTCTTGGTTGTCCGTCTAAGGTAACCTGCAAACCGGCTGGCGAAGAATTAATTGTAATAGTTGATTTTCGGGGAATAACGTCAACGAAGGTTGTATTTTGTAAGCCTTTAGAATCGGTTACCTTCAAGTGAACTCTGTACCACACATTAGCCGATGACTCCCCTACCTTTGGTATTGTAAGGGAGCCTGTTTTAGTGCCGTCATTAAGGGGTGGGTCCAGAAATGGATGGGTGTGGGTGTCGTGATGAAAAACAATTGTCCAACTGAAGGCACTAGCTGCCAGTGTCCCATCCTCCGGATCAGTACCGCTACCTGAAAAGTTGATCATTCCCCCCGCTGAATATAAAGTTTGGTCAGCTGGAGCGGTAATTGTTGCCGTTGGCGGAAGATTAGGAGTCCCGGTACCAGCGTCAAAAACAAAATTATCAAAATTAGTATCCCAACCATTGCTACTTCCAATTGTTACGGTGGTACAATTATTGTTCCAGCCAGTTTGAATTGTAGTTAATAAATTGGCGGACACGTTGCGGGTGATGGTGGTATTACCAGCGCAGCTTATTGTAATTGTGCTGTTACTTACCCCAGAAATATCAACGCTGAGAAGTCTCTTTGGGCTCACAAATGTAAAAGTAGCCGAAGTTGGCCCAGCCCCGTTGAAAGCTATACTGTTATCGGGGAAGGAAGCAAAAGCTGCCCCAACCAACCACTTATTACTTCCCCAATCAGCTATACCAGTTGGGTATTGGCCATTAAGAATCCCGGTTGGTCGATCGTTGAAACTAATTATCCCCGCATTACCGACATTTATGCTGATCGGGCTTGAATTATTTGATACATTATTGCTATTAGTAACCGTCAGAATGGCTTGAAAAATTCCGTTTGAATTGTAAGTATGATTAGCTAAAAGGCCTGTCCCTACAGCCCCATCCCCAAAATCCCATGAATAAGTAAGGGCTAGACCATTAGGATCGGTGCTGCCTAATCCGGAAAAGCTCACCGTCAACGGAGCATTTCCCGAAGTTAGATTAGCGTTAGCTACCGCCGTTGGGGCCCCTTTTTGAATTTTGTAGACTGTTCCATCGGATATATCCAAATAATACAAAGACCCGTCTGGACCAATTTTTAGATCCACTGGATTGGAAGCGCCGGTTGCAAAACTAGTGACCTGATTATTGGATGGCTCAAGCTTCCTGATAAAATTCTGGATGTAGTCAGCAAAGAAATAATCGCCGTCAAAATCGGCTGGAAACTGAGTCCCACGGTAAAAGGTACCCCCTGTTATCGCCGAAGACCCGCTGTGAGGGTAGGAGTAGATTGGATAAGTGAAGGCTGAATTATTGCAACTCCCTACGCCTGAGCCTTGCGGACCTTCACAGTTTGGCCAACCGTAATTTTTACCCTTTTGGATGTCATTTACCTCTTCCCAAGCCCCTGCTCCAACATCATTCAAGAATATTTTGCCAGTGGCTGGGTCTACAGCAAAAGTAAATGGGTTACGAAGCCCATAAGCCCATATTTCACCTCGCTGACCGGATTGACCAACAAAAGGATTATCCGAAGGAATAGTCCCATCTTTATTTATCCTTAGAATTTTACCAGATAGATTGCTAAGGTCTTGGGAATTTGTGGCAACTGATCCTCCATCGCCCGCGGTTATGTAAAGTTTCCCATCAGTACCAAAGTGAACCGCTCCAGCATTGTGATTTCCAGCATCCGAAGCGATATTATCAACCAATACTGTCTCGCTTCCAGCCTCGACAATGTCTGGGTTTGTAGCACTTGCTCGAAAACGACTGACCCTATTTTTCACCGGGCTAGAGCGTGTGTAATATACATATATATAGCGATTGTTTTGAAAATCAGGGTCAAAAGCTATACCAAGCAGTCCCCTTTCGGAAACTGTATTAACCGAGACTGTCAAAAACGGGGTTGAGAGTAAGTTACCATTTTTAATAACCCGCAAGCTTCCCCCTTTTTCAGAAACAAAAAGCCTGCCATCTGGTGCAAACTCCATGGCAGTCGGGATTGACAAACCAGATACTAGAGGAGTTTCAGCATAACCGGAAGGAACTGTGGTCGCTGCTTGAGGAGATTTTATTGGGTCCTCGCTTTTTAAAGCAAGTCGGACTGTTAAAGGTATCGCGACAATAAGTAAAATAAGTGCAAGCAAGGATACAACGTGCGAGGGTTTCTTGTGATTGAATTTTTTTATCACGGCAGGCATATTATCCAAATTTACCAACCTTGGCCATTCCTAAAAATTTAGACAAAACTAACCCCAATTAGATAAAAGTATAGATAAATCAAATATATCAACTTTTTCTTCATCATTCAAGTTGGAGGCGGAATCTGTTGTTGCCCATTTTGAGAGTAAAATAGACAGATCAAAGATATTTACTTTTCCATCAATATTAATATCTCCTTTCCTTCCGACTCTTACAGCCACGCTATCCGAATCTGATCCACCGGATCCAGAGCAAGTTAACGAAAAAGTTTTGTTGGATTTAATCCTACTGATTACAGCTGAACCATTAGCAGCCTTGCTGCCTGACCAACCACCAGAAGCAGCGCAAGATGAGGCACCAGATGAGGACCAAGATAAAGTAGCTGAAGTGTTGTAAATTATAGTAACTGGGCCGTTTGAACCGTTTGCTTTTATGTCAACTGAGGGTGGTGTTGGTGTCCCAACATCATTGGAAACAAAAACAGTTATGATGGTTGACTCTCCGATGTTAGGGACTGCGTCGTGAGCTTTCGCTTGCAAGGTGTGGGAACCGTTGCTAACACTTTTTGTATCCCAACTAAAAGAATAAGGATCGAGCGAAGTATCCGTTGATTTTAAAGCTCCATCGACATAAAACTCCACTTTCGTGACGCCGATGTTATCGGATGCTGTAGCTATTACGGAAACAGTATTTGATACCGTTTGGTTTTGTGGGGGTGATTGTATAGAAACCGACGGCTTTTCTGTGTCTGGTATAGGGTTGTTTACATTAACAGAAACTGTTTGGGAAGCTTGGTTGTTAGCTGCGTCATACGCTTTCGTAGCTACTGTGTGGTTACCATTAGTTACACTTCGACTATCCCAACTGCATGTATACGGAGCGGTCGTGTCTGTGCAGAGAGCTGCTCCGCTGTTATCTAAATAAAACTCCACTCTTGTCACCCCAACGTTGTCGGTTGCGGTAGTGGAAATATTCACTGTACCCGAAACAGTTGTCCCATTTGTTGGAGAGGTTATTGTTAGCTGAGGTAGTTCTGCATCGCCAGGCGGTGCAGCAGTTCTAGGACCAATATCGCTTTTCCCTTGGGCGAAAGTTTTTGCGGCTGCAAGATCAATTTGCAACCGATCGCCAGTGTGATCGTAAAAGAGCGACCAGGCAAATCCCCCAGCATAACCTTTATTGTACCAATCTGTGAAACGCTGCAAGGGGTTTGCATCAGATCCTGCATAAAACTCCCCAATCACCAGTGGTGCATCAAGATTATATCTTGCCTTAACCGTATTATAATCTGTACAACGCGCGCACCAATTACCACTACTCATATAATCGTACCAGTGGGCTGTGTAGTAATCCAACCCTTGCCCAACCCAAAAGGGCAATCCGTCCAAATGGGCAGAGCCAACCGAAACGTAGGCGTTCGAATTTGCGTGGACCGAAGCGGCCACTTCTCGAACTAATGCCTGAGTTCCGGCTCTGTCAACTGTATTGTTCCACATATCCCACTCTGGTTCATTAAATATCTGCCAGGTAAGTACCCTAGGGTTGTTTCGATAACGACTAAACAACTGACCCAAGACGCTCGCAAGTTGAGCGCGTTGAGTAGAATTGTTTATCCAAGAACTTGGGATGTGGCTGGGTGCAGAAAAAAGAGTAAAAACATAGTACATATCGTGCTTTTCGGCTAGCTCTAGAGCAGAATCAAAATCCTGATAAATTGCGCTGTTTAATCCGGTTGGGGCACCAGAAGCATCTTTAGTAATCTGCCAAGGGTCTCCTGGAAACACCCACCAACGGGCAACGTGCATACCGGAGTCTTTTGCCTGTACGAACCGGCTGTCAATGTCGTTATTCACGCTGGTACTACTCACGCCACTTCCTGTACCACATCCAAAATCACAACCCCAGTTGTACCAAGGCATATTAAATCCGTGTAAATACCAGTCTCCACCCTGCCAGGGAACACGAGTCCCAGGAGGAACTGCCGCTTTGCTCTTTAACCTCAATCCTTGACCAACCAAAACGACCGTTAATGGTATTGAGAACAAAACAAAAATTGTAACCAAAATTATTAGGGTGTCTCTTCGATTGTACGGAGGATTAATGGACTTGCGGTATTGTTTGAATAAATCAGTAGCTCTCATTTGGCAGGATGTAACTAAATTATGACTTTAGTGATTAGCTTGTGTCAACGAATAGTTTACTTGGTATTGATAACAAGCTTAGGAGAAAAGCTAGATCCTGACTCTTTAGATGAATAAACAACCCCATCGGAGCTAGTCGAAGCTATAGCTAAACTCAATACCCCATCCCCCTTAACTACATTGGTTAGATTTATCGAATAGGTCTTGGCGCACGATACCTTGCCTAAGGAAGCTACTTTACTTCCTGTAGAAGGAGCTGTATTCCAGGTAATTGTTTCTTCTTCCCAATTACCCGCTTTGTAAAAGGCACCACCTATTGGGCCGGGGTTGGTACAATAGAGTCTAAGATAGGCTGAAGTGATTGGTCTCCCCACTACCCCCAACACCTGAAATTTAAGTAAAGAGTTTCTTCTTGGAGCGTAGTCCACCACCAAGGATTTACTGGATCCATAACTAGTGTTGGGGTAGGATTTGGCTATTGTGGCATCATCTACTGGGGTAAAGGTGAGGGTTTTTGAGTAATTAATCACAGTGGTATAAATCTGGGAGTTGTCAAAATTACCTCCTGAATCATAAGCTTTTATTAATAAACCATAAGTTTTATTGCTGTCTAAAGTAGTATTCCAAGAATAAGAGTAAGGAGAAGCTGTGTCGATTGCCTTTAAAACCCCATCGACATAAAATTCTACTTTCGTAACCCCAGTATTATCGATAGCACTTGCAGCTACCGCAACTGTCCCAGAAACTGTTCCTCCATCGGATGGTGACGTAACAGAAACAGTCGGACTCTCTGTGTCTTGGGGTGTGATTGGCCGCTTATAGATAAGCACTCTTCCCCGATTTAAATCCGCTACATAAAGATTGTCATTTTCATCAAAAGTGGCTGAAAACGCCATCGAGTAGAAATCCTTTAGGGATCCGTCAGGAGCGGTAGATGCGCCTAAAGGATCACGATAGATCCCTACAAACCGATGGTTTGGCGAACCAATACTACCAGCGTGATAGGCGTTGTATCCTACTACCATTTGATTTTTCGAATCAAACGCTGGTTTCCAGGTAGCAACGTCTGGAAATATTTTCGATGCTGCAACCGCAAAGAGAACACTTGTATTATTGGTCGGGAAAAGATCCTTGTTGAACACAAGGAGCCGGAAGTTTCCCTGTACTTCTAACGAGTGATCGGAGACAAATAAATTACCGAGTCGGTCTAAGGCCAAAGCCCCTGGAGATCCTAGTGTTGTAGCACTTGGGCTACCACTCTGATTTGGTTGTTTGCCAGTAATGCTAGTTTGACCCAAAACCACATCCACTAAGGGGTTGGTCAGCGGATTGCGAATCCGTAACACCCGATGGTTATCGGTATCCGACACCCAAAGGAACTCACTACCATCTGTCGCGGCAATTCCCCAGATGATTCCAAGTGATACAGTTCCACCACCCAACACTGGAAGAGTGGTAAACGTTCCACCAGGACTGCTGCCAATTACTTTCAAAGGTTGGGCTTTATTTGTCAGTGGCATCTGGTATGCAAAGATCTTTCCAAGAGCAGCATACAGACGATGATTAGCATCTGCTGTCATCACCGGGTTCCAACCATTAACCTTATCGCTGAAGCTATTAATTGAAAAACCCGGGTAGCCAATAAAACCATCGGCGTCTTTCCCATTAGTCAAGCTAATAGGATTATTCCAGTATAATATCCGTCCATCTCCACCAACAATAAGCTGATTGTCTGACGCGACTACTCCGGTAACCTGAGCACCAAGATCACTCGGGCCCATTAAATTTCCACTATTGGAGTTGGTCCCAAAAAACTGCTTGGAAGGATATCGAATTCGTCCTGCGTCGATATCTTGCTTAAGGTAAACAGCGTAATCATAACCTGGAGCTGTCGCGATAATATTACCCGCAGTGTCAATTCCAATCGACCCCGTCGTATCTCCAAGAACATTACCGTCTCCTCTCACACCCAGCTCTAAAATTCGGCTCTGGGTATCTTCGTCCCAAAGCTCGAGAACATGAGCACCTTTGTTTGCGACCCATACCTTCCCTGGTCTTGTAGGATCGAAATCAATACCATGCGGAATTGAAAATCCAGAACCAAAAATTTCGCCATTCATGCCGTTTGTAAATGGTGCCTTAAACCTCATCACGCGACTGTTGCCCTCATCAGTAACATAGACCGAGCCGCTGCTATTTACTCTGACCACACTAGGGGTGGAGAGCCGATTCAACCCACTACCGGCACTTCGAGAGGTAAAGCCAGATTGCCCCAAAACTAAATCAGCTGTATTGGAACCAGCCGGAAATCGCAGTACCCGATGATTACCACTATCGGCTATCCAAACATTTCCAGTAGCATCAACATCAACTCCGGCTAAAAAGGCATTAACGCAGCAGGGGTCGAAACGCAGACTAGTAGAATCAGGTGATGAGGCACCTTTGTTTGGTTGGTTTCCAGTAAAATCGCTTTGCCCCCAAACGTCATCAGCTACCGTATCAGTTTCAAAGGGCCGGATATATTTTAAGACGCGGTGGTTAAAATAATCAGTGACATAAAGATTCCCAACTAAATCCACCGCCATGCTCGCTCCCATTATTGATTCCTGTATACTAATCGAAGACTCATTTAGTGAGCACAGGCTTGAAGCACTAGCTGCCGCTCTAACCGGGTGGTTCTGAAAGGCTGAATCTCCATTACAGGCCGACGAATTCATGTTTGGCTGCCCTATAACGAGAGAGGGTGTGCAGTTAAGGGGGTTTGTGGTTGAAGCAATACACTGATCCCAGCTAAATCCCAAAATACGGCTGTTGCCGGCATCGAATACATAAAGCCTTTGGGAGCTTGAAGTCCGATCAATTATTGCACCGTGGGGGTTAAATAGTTTGTTCGGTACAACCTTATTGGGTGTAATTTCCGAAAAATCAGGCTGCCCAACAATCACATCTGGCCACTCATCCCCTACTATACCCCGAGGAGCTAGACTAGACTGGGCTTGGGCGTATTCTATTGACTCTTTAACTTGAAAAATTGAAAAAGTCAGTGGTATTGCAAGAATTGTTAATAATGCACAGAATACGATTATAACATCTTTTTTTCTATAAGGAGAAGTTATAGCTTCACGGCATTTTTTAATGCGGCGGTTTAATTTTTCCATAGGCAGGAATTAATTAAATTATGGGTTTGTTAGGTACAAATGTCAAATTATGAAAAATTTACTTTAAGAGCCAATTACAAATTTTTCAAAATCTTCATCAAAAGCAAAGGATTGGTCAATATTATAATACCTCATTACAGCAAAGGAGGTACAATACGAAACATTTTTAGATTTTATTCCTTTAAAAATTTTCCAAGCCGCTCCTTCCAGATCTTCATCAATACTTATCAACTTAATTCTAGGATCAAACTCTTCTCCGAAAGCTATCAATCTATCTTTACTTACCTTTTGAGAAATTACTGTGTAAGTTTCCGCAAGAATATAATTGGTAGTTATGAGGCTGTCTTCACGCTTTTCAAGCTGAAAGGCAACTTCGTGGGCTTTTTTATGATTTGGATCAGCTGGACTCCTGAGGGCAACGAAAGCACTAGTGTCAACAAAAATCATTTCTTCTTTTTCTTATCTTGCCTATAAAGATAGCCCCCTTTAGGAGATTTCCGGCCATATAAATACTCATCGTGATTATCAGATAAATCGGCTGGGCCTTTTATCCCTTCTTGCTCTGCCTGCAGGGCGAGTTTTACTAGAAAACTAGCTCCACTACCTCCCTCTTCTTTTAACTTTACTCGACACTTTCTCTGACAATATCAGAAACAGTTTTTTTAGTTTCTTTTGCCTCTCTTTTTAAAATCTCTAAAGTTTTTTCTGGAAAATAAAGCTGGGTTCTTTTCATGGTGTATATAACATACACCACCATTTAGGGTTTGTCGAACACATATAGTATCGACCCCAGGGGTCAAAAAGTTCATGGTCGGCGTCCAAACCACCACTCAAAAATCTCTTTTGTTGCGGGGGCACTCACTTCTGAGCCGTGGCCGGCATGCTCTCCCATTACCGTGACCACTATCTCTGGATCTTCATACGGAGCAAACCCCGTGTACCAAGCGTGGGGTCGGCTGTCGCCAGATTCGGCCGTGCCGGTTTTTCCAGCCGATTTAACCTTAAAAGAATTAAACAAATAACTAACATTTCCATCACCGACTGTGTTTTGGTACATTCCTTCCCGCACTACTTCGACAGTTTCATCATTTAAAAATTTTGGGATCAACACTGTCTCCTCACCCTTTAAAATCGTTGGTTTCACGAGTGAGCCCCCGTTTGCGTAAAAAGCAGCGATTCTTGAGAGTTGGATTGGTGAGACCAAAAGATCCCCTTGGCCGATGGCAAGATTCAAGGTTTCTCCTGGAAACCAAATTTCGCCCTTTGTTTTTAGCTTCCACTCTGAAGACGGAACAAGACCCAAAGCTTCTCCTGGTAAGTTGACTCCGGTAGCTTCTCCAAGCGAGAATTTTTTAGCCATCTCTACAATCGCATCTTCCCCGATTTTTTGCCCCAACTTAAAGAAAAAAGTGTCGTTTGATCGGGAAAGGGCCCGAACAACGTTAATTGCACCTTCCCGGCGGTGATGATCAAGCCAAAGCCAATTGTTAAAAACTTGGTTTCCAAGCTTAATAAATCCGGTATCGACAATTTCCGTATCCTTTGTTATCGCTCCTTTCTCTAATCCGGCGGCGGCGGTAACTAATTTAAAAGTTGATCCTGGTGGGTAAGCTGCCCCAATTACTCTGGACAGAAGTGGTTTTGTCGTGTTTTTCAAAAGTCTATCGTATTCTTTCTGGGTAAGACCCGCCTCGAAAGAATTGTTGTCAAAGGCGGGTATTGAGACTAGGGCAAGGATCTCGCCAGTTTTTGGATCGATCGCAACGGCTGATCCTGCCTTGCTACCAGCTTTTTTTAACCATTTTTTGGTTATCACGTAAACTTTTTTCTGTAGCTCTATATCAATACTTATGGTGATGTCGCCCCCGGCCACAGGCTTTGTAGTTAAAAGGCTCCCCAGCTTTTTGCCAGCTGCGTCCACCTTGGCAAGATCGTATCCATTAGCACCGCGAAGAATATTTTCAAATTCCTGCTCAACACCGGCTCTACCTACCCTATCTCCCAATTGATAGGTACTAGTTGGATTTTTAAGTTCCTCTTTTGAAACTTCGCTAGTATAACCAATTACGTGGGCTAAAATTTCTTTATAGGGGTACTCTCTTTTTGGTCGAATTTCAACCTCGACCCCAGGAATAGCTGATGATTGAAGGCGCAGAGCTTCCTCGTGAGAAGCATCCTCCTTAATTGTTATTGGATCAGAAGATCCTGACCCTTTTTCCTTTAACTTATCTTTAATACTAGAGCCGGAAACACCAATAATTTTGGAAAGTTTATTTATAGCATCCTCCCTCTTTTCATCTGTAATAAGGCCCTCGTCCAAAGAGACGCGAAATGTTGGAACATTTCTTGCCAAAACTTGCCCATTTCTATCGTAAATCACCCCTCGGGGGGCATGATTAGTTGTGACTTTGTACCGGTTATCTTCTGCCCTACCCAAGAAACTATCTCCCTCAATTACCTGAAGCTCAAAGGAGCGTGAAAACAAAATTACAAACGCGAGAATAAAAGCTAAGTAAAAAAACAAACGCCGACTACCAGAAATCTTGGTTTTTGAAATATCTAAATCTTCATCCAAAAAACCTTTTCCGATCCAGCTCTCGGCCCTTTTAAGCATTTCGTGACTAGCAGCTCTCCTTTTCGATTTGTTTTTTTGAAAATTTTCGCCAAAGAGAGGCCCCAAAAATGAGTTTTTTTTCATCTTAAAAAACCTTTGAATAAACTAAAAGTTCCCCTCTTATAATGATTTCCCAAATAATAAGAGTAAGAATTAGCATCGAAAAGCCAAAAATACCTCTTTCCGGCAAAGCTTTTTTTAGTAACATAAATGCACCAATGCACAGACTAAAACCTATCAAAACAAGCCCAAAATTTAAATCCCCAAAAATGGCCGTGAAAAAACTTGCTCCCATTACTAAAACTAAAATTTTTCCCGATTTAGCTTTAAAAACCCACATCGGAAGCGCCAAAAGAGTTAAATTTATTGGTAAAAACACCGTTGGAATAAGAGAAAGAAGGGCTAGTAACAGCAACTGGAGAATCCAAATCACGGCTCCCCCACCACAAAAACGGTTGCTAACTTGTCTACATCAAGAAGTGGTGCAATCTTAGCTTTCTGGAAGAGCTCTTTTTCCACCTTAATAACGCTCTCTATCTCCCCCATTACTAAACCAGCCGGTATAACCCCCTCACCAACTGTCAATACAAGATCCCTCTTTTCAAGATTCTCTCCCTGAACAACTTCAGAGAGTTCAATTTCGGCTCCAAACTGGCCTTTAACTACTCCTCTCACTTTTTTGTTGGTAACAGCAGCAATACTGGAGTCAGGATCCGAGATTAGCTCTACTGAGCTTACTCTTTCCGATGCTTCAAAAACTCTCCCGATCAAAATATTTTTCACCACCACAATCATTCCGCTCCGTACTCCGTGAACCCTACCTTTATCTATTAGCAGAAGTCTCTTGGTAGCAAGGGGCGAAAAACCAAGGGTGGAGGCTGGAATCAAACTCTCTTTTTTGAAAGCGGTTACTCCAATTTGCGCTCTTAAGGCCTCGTTTTCCTCTTTCAGCCCCCGTAGTTCCTCATTTTCAGCCTTAAGTAGAGCATTTTCTTCGGAAAGATTCGAATTTTTGGACCTGAGATTTTTTACATCGGCAACCGTCGAAAAGCCTTCCTTAAGTCGGTTACTAAATTTATAGGCACCTAGTTGTAACGGGACGGTGATTTTCTGAATTGGGCCTTTTACCGGGGCAAAAATGCCAAACCTTTCCAAGGGCACCAACAAAAGACCTAGGAATAAAAGTATTAAGATAATCCTAAAACTAGCAAATTTATTGGAAATCTTCACGGGACACCTTGAGTAATTTTAACTTTCTCAAGTAACTCCACATTGTCTAAAACTTTACCAGCACCCATAACAACAGTGGTGAGCGGGTCTTTAGTAAGAATGGTGGGTATTTTTGTTTCCTTGGAAATAAGCTCAGGTAAGCCAGAAAGCAAGGAGCCACCACCAGTCAAATAGATTCCCCGCTCGTAAATATCCGAGACAAGCTCTGGCGGAGTCTCTTCAATCGTGTCTTTAATTACCCCAATTATCGTCTGGATAGTGCTACTCAGGGCTTCTCTAATTTCGGATGAGCCGATATTAATTGTGGCTGGCAAACCTGTGGCTAAGTCTCTTCCGCGAAGCGGCATTCTAATTTCTTCCCCAACTGGAAAAGCGGAGCCAGCTTCGATTTTTACCTGCTCAGCAGTTTTTTCGCCAACTAAGAGATTGTAACGGGCTCTTGCATAATTAACTATATCCTGATCCATTTCATCACCGGCTATCCTCACGGAGTGGTTGACGACTATTCCACCGAGTGAAATAACCGCAATCTCGCTGGTACCACCACCGATATCAACTATCATGTTACCAGCTGCTTCTTCGATTGGTAGCTCTGCCCCGATTGCCGCTGCCACACCCTCTTCAATGAGAAAAACCTCTCTGGCTCCTGAGTTCAAAGCAGCCTCCTGAACGGCTCGTCTCTCAACCTCGGTAACGTCCGACGGAATGCCAATTACTACTCTTGGTCTTGGAATTTTAGGTAAGCCCTGAGAGTCACCATGAACCTTTTTAATAAAATGTTTCAAAATTGCCTCCGCTGCCTCAAGATCATTTATCACCCCATCCTTCAAGGGTTTTTGGGCCACTATTGAGGCCGGGGTTCTACCGACCATTTTTTTTGCCTCTGTCCCAATGGCCAAAACATTTTTAGTTTTTTTGTGAATTGCAACAACGGAGGGTTCGCGGATCATAATGCCTTTTCCGCGAACTAAAACGAGCGTATTTGCAGTCCCAAGATCGATTGCTAAATCGTGGGAAAATGTTCCAAAGAATTGATCAATTATAAACATACACCTGCTTTATCCCCCGTAGCTTGCTTGACCCACGAAGCTTTAGGCGAATGGGGACTGTCCTTCGTTTTTGACCTAACTTGTTAATAATGTAACACCCTAAAATTTGAATATCAACCAGCAGATTTTTGAACTAGATCTAAACTCAGCTAAATAGGGCTAAAATAGATCATTTTTAAATTAATTGACTCTTGGTGTTACCCTATAAAAAGTTTGGCGGTTGCACGATACCGATAAACCCCCACCAGCGCAGGAAGGAGACTTATCATGGAAGAACCAGAAACTGCGGAACAATTGCTCGAGAGGCGTCTCGATTAGATAACTGAGCAAAAGCGACAAGGACATCCTCGAGCGCTCAACCCGACCACTGCCGCTGCAAGTTGAGCTCGGCGAACTACTCGTCCAAGCCGATAAGGATCATGTGAGAGAGCACTGGGCAAAAACGCTGCTTTGGTTCTTGTCCATCGCGTCACTGATGAACATCTTTGCGTGGCTGGGGCTTCCGAACCTGGATAAACTTTTCAGTGGAACGGCCTTGATCACTAACGAAGCGGACTCAGTTGCCGCGGCAACAATAATGCCTTTCGCGATTGGCGCCATTCTTGCCTTCGCGATTTACATCCCGAGTCTGTTACCAGGAAGTGAAGGCCGACACCTTAGGCAACTACTAGCGCCGAGGGATCCCGAGAAGGAAGAGGCACCGAAGTCTGACTAAGCCCCAAACCTAGATCAGACGCTAGTCAATACAGCCCTAGAACAGCCAACAGCAAAACCAACACAGGTCCGTGCGAGCGAACTTCGCAAGCACGGCTCTGCTCTTTCTCACTTTTTCCATCAATTATTGATACTAATTAAAAAACTCAAAAAGCCCTGACACATAAATCAAGGCTGGCAATAACAATGAAAATATTATGACAATATATCCGATCGTAGTTTTTGTCATAATATAATCTAATACCCAGGCTAATTATAAATTTTTTGAGGGTGGTATTTTTAACTAATAATTTATGCTATTATCATCTGGATATGGATGGCCGCTCTCTTCCCGACATAGTCATCGAATACTCCTTCTACCTTCTTATCTTCCTCGTTCCTATCATTTGGCTTCCCGTAAACTACGAGCTTTTTGAGTTTAATAAGATGACGCTCACCTACATATTAGCAACGGCGATTTTTGGTGCCTGGATTTTTAAAGGAATCTCGGAGCGCAGGCTCTATATAAAAAGGACACCTTTAGATCTAGTTTTACTTCTTTTCCTAGCTGGAAATATCCTCGCAACAATTTTTTCGAATGATCCTCACATGTCTATCTTTGGTTACTATTCAAGATTCAATGGCGGTCTTTTATCGACTGTTACCTACATTTTCCTCTACTACGCCCTTGTTACGCATCTTGACAAAGAAAAAGCGATTAAATTACTACTGGTCGGCTTTGCTTCAAGTGTTTTGGTGGCGATCTACGCTATTATCCAGCATCCAACCCCCCTCTTCCGTAACCCAGACGGTTCTTTCCGGGGTATAGACGCCGGTTACTGGGACCAGAATGGAGAGGTTCGTGCTTTTTCTACACTCGGTCAGCCCAATTGGCTTGCAGCTTACATGGCCATGTTTTTCTTCATAGGTACATCTTTTCTTCTAACTCTTGAGAAAAACTGGCAGAAATTACTGATTTTATCTGGTCTTGCTCTTATTTTTCTAGGATTCACTTTCACCTACTCTCGAGGCGGAACGCTCGGGTTCGTAGCGGGAGGTATATTATTTCTCATGTTACTTTTTTTAAGCAAGCCAACGTTTCTCGAAAAAATCCACGACCGAATTCTTTTTGTCAGACGACATATTAGAGTGCCAAAGCTTGGCAACGACTGGCGATGGTTTTTTGGGGTTATCGCAATAATTGTAGTGTCTAACCTAGCCTTCGGAAATGCTTTTACTAAAAGGGGCGCTGCTTTTGACGTTAGTGGCTCAGTAACTCAACTTGAAATTGAGGGTGAACAAACTGGTCAGATACGTCTTATCGTCTGGAAAGGAGCTCTTAATACATTCAAACACTACCCCATATTTGGTACCGGAGTCGAAACCTTTGCCGTAAGCTATTACAAATTCCGCCCGCCGGAACACAATGAGACAGGGGAGTGGGATTTTCTTTATAACAAAGCGCATAACGAATACCTAAACTACCTATCCACCACTGGTATTGTTGGCACTCTACCATACTTAGCGTTAATTATTGCGTTCCTATTTATAGTTGTTGGGTGGCTTTACTTCAGTACTGAGAATAAAGAAAAGTTACTTTCCCTGGGGTTAGTTTCTGCTTATGTAAGTTACCTTGTACAAAATGTCTTTGGCTTTTCCGTTGTTATCATCGCTATTTTATTTTTTCTCATCCCCGGATTTTTTTTCATAATCTCTGATTTAGAAAAAAGCAGGAACTTCGTTTTACTATCTGAAAAAAATCTCAAACTTCTCTCCGCCCACCCATTATGGGAGTACTCTTCGAAGTTAGCTGTAGTGATATTAACAGCTGCCTTAGTACTTTTAGCAATTAATTCCTGGGTTGCGGATTACTATTTCGCTAAGGGAATCTCCGGAAATACCGCCGATGTTGTCTATACTAATCTTTCTTCCGCCACGAGACTTCGGCCTGATGAGCCGCTTTTTGTCTCCGAACTTGCCGCAGCTGAGGCAAACCTTTCTCACCAAGTTGAAGATAAAGATTTTGCAAAGAAAATGGAAGAAAACTCCTTGAAACATATAGAAAAGGCTCTTTCAATTAGCCCAAATAACCTAGGAGTCTGGAGAAATAAATTAAGAGTGCTTTTTGAGCTTGTGAAAGTGGACCACGACCGCTATCTACCTGATGCAATAAAAACAGCTGAAAAAGTTGGGGAGCTTGCGCCAACCGATGCGAAAACACAATACAACATAGCCCTGTTTTACCTTTTGAGAGACGATCCTGATTATGAAAAGGCTAACGATATCCTCAAGAAAGTAGTGTCTTGGAGGCCACAATATCTTGAAGCAAGGAAGCAACTTGTCGAAAATTATATAGATCAGGGAAAGAATAAAGAAGCGAAGGAACAACTTAACTATCTACTAACTGAAAACCCAGATGATGAAAAAAGCTTAAAGCTTTTAAAACAATTAACTAAGTCAGATTAATATATCAAAATATAAATATGACTATCAAAAGTAAACCCTATGATACAGAAAAAGCCGGGTTTAAAAAAATTGGCGACGTAATTAAAGAGAGAATTGAGAAAAAAGGCCCAGTTTACGCAAAATATGAGTTCCAAGACTACGGCGTGAGGCTTTCGGAAGAATTGCACGACCAAAAGCACAAAGCCCTCTATATTAAATTTGCCAAAGAAAAGCCCCGCCCGCTTCTGGAAGAAGCCAGAGCGTTTGCCCGCGATTACAATACCAAATCTCTAAACCGCGGCAAAATCTTCATGTGGAAGCTAGCGGATCTTGAGAAAGGCGCAAAAACTAAAAAGCGTTAAAGAGCACGACCCTACTCCTAGAGTCACGCTCCCTCCCAAGAAAACCTTGCTTCGACAAACTCAGGATAAACAAGATTTGCTTAGGGAATAGAACCGCCTAAGGCCAGATTGCGGTTCTCACTATTTACTGCTGGCACAGTTTCCCTACTCGCCGGCGATGCCAGTATCGCTGACAGAGATATTGTTAACCTCAACCCGACAAAATTCCTGGATCGTCTCGAGGACCAGATGTTCGACCAGCCTGTTGAAGGGGTCGAACAGCCCAAAGGCTGACACAACGATCCCGCTGTTCACGATACCACCGGGGTTTTAAGAAGGTTTAATCTAACCAGAAAGAAAAGACAGGCTAAGTACTACATCCCACTCCCAAGACCACTCTCAAATTGTCCAGGAGCCTTAGTGGAGGTGGACACCATCCACTTCGTTAGACCAAACACTAGTCGGTTTTATATCTACACTTTAATTGATGTTTATTCCCGGTTAGCTTATGCGGAGTACCCTCCTAAGCTTTCTCAGAAAAACTCTCTAAAATTTGTTAAGGCGGCTCAGAAGAAGTTTGTCTTTAAGTTCTTTACAGTCCAAACCGACAATGGACCAGAGTTTAAGGACCACTTTAACATTGAGCTTAAGAGAAACAAGATTACTTTAAGACATTCCCGGGTCAGGACCCCTAACGATAATGCCCATCTGGAGAGATTTAACCGCACTTTACAAGAAGAGTGTTTCCAAGGAAGACGACCTAATGAAGAAGGGCTAACGGGCAACTCAGGTCCTATTTAACTTATTACAACAATGTTAGACTACACCTATTAATTAACCTTCAGACACCTACTCAATTTGTTTCTAAGGTCCTGACGTAATTACGTATAATTAGTTCTTGTCGTAGCTTTGTTTGAACGCTATAATAGCTCGAATGATTCTAAAGATAACCAAAAACACAGATTCTATCTGGAAACAAAAATTTAAAAACGTCTCTCAGGTGGATTCTGAAACTCGGAAAATTGTCGCCGATATGAAGGAGACTCTGGAGTTTACCGGCGGTGTTGGCCTAGCTGCTCCCCAAGTGGATATTCCCTTCAATATCTTTATCGCCAACTTTGGAAAGCTAAACGAAGTTTTTATTAATCCAAAAATTGTTAGCCAATCCAAGGAAACCGGCGAAGGCGAGGAAGGATGTCTCTCTGTTCCAGGCTTTCGAGGGCTTCTAAACCGATCGAGCGAACTAGTAATTAACTATATCGACCTCAAGGGACGCAAAAAAACCGCTTCTCTTTCTGGCTTTTATGCAAGGATCATCCAACATGAGTACGATCACTTAAAATCCACTTTTTACATCGACAAAATAGTCGATAAAAAGGAAAAAGTGGTTCATTTTAAGCCAACTAAACTTGTTTTCTTTGGCACTCCGAAGTTTGGAGCGACAATTTTAAAAAGCATTATCGGGCAACAAGTAGTCGGCGAATATAAAGTTCTTCTAGTGGTAACCCAACCTGATCAACCCTTCGGTCGAGGCCAAGAGGTTAAAAAGTCTGCCGTTAAACAGCTTGCCGAGCAATTTGGCATTAGAGTAATTGAGCCGACAAAACTTGATCAAAAAGAAGTTGTAAAAACCCTTCAAAAGCTAAACCCCGACGTGTTCGTAGTTGCCTCCTATGGCCAAATACTACCAAAAGACGTCTTAAATATACCAAAATACGGCTCTTTAAACTTGCATGCAAGCCTTTTACCAAAGTATCGAGGTGCCTCCCCTATTCAGGGGGCTATATTGAACAAGGAAAAATACACAGGGGTAACAATTATGCTTATGAATGAGAGGCTGGATGAAGGCGAAATTTTGGCTGAAGCAAAAGTTAAAATTAGTCCCAAAGACACGTTTATCTCCCTTCATGACAAGCTTGCAAAAGTTGGTTCAGAGCTCCTTCACCAAGTAATATATCTTTGGATAAACAAGCGTATCAAACCCAGGCGCCAAACTGCCTCTAAATCCAAAGCAACCTATACACCCCGTCTGACCCGTGATTCAGGTTTCATCGACGCTCTTAGGCCTCCAAAAAATCTTGAGACTATGATCCGCGCTTACCATCCTTGGCCAGGGGTTTGGACCCGCCTGGCAGCGCCTGATGGCGCAGCCTCTGGCGGGCAGGCAAAAAATCAAGGAAAAGTATTAAAACTGCTGCCGAATCGAATGGTGCAACTTGAGGGAAAGTCCCCAGTTTCTTTGAAAGACTTCAAACAAGGTCATAAAGATTTTGATTTGAGTTGGTGAGGGGCTGTTATGTCACTTCGGCTGGTTCTTTTTCTTTATTATCAACCGCTTTTTGGATAGCTTCAGATAACATCGAGGATTCCTTTTTTACTTCTCGTTCAACTACGGGTACTACCTCAACTTTCCTGGCCGCATTAGGAAAATCTTCCTTCATTATCCGAAGGCATTTAGTACAAAGGCGCAATCCCAAGCTTCGGCCACCAATAAAGAGGGTAGTTTTGTGAAGATTTGGCTTACTTCTTTTTTTTGTCCTTCGGTGGGAATGCGATACATTCATCCCTACCTGAGACCCTTTTCCACAACGATCACATACGTACATAGTTTTAGTTAACAGTCGACAATTGACACGTAACGATTAAAAACTAACATGTTACTTGTCACCTGCAACTTGTTGCTGTTAAACTATACCAGATCAGTCAAATATTTCTATGGATTTTCTTTATACAAACAATCCTGTCTCTATTTTTGCTGCGATAAGCATATTTCTAGGCACAATAATAGCTCTCGTAAGTGTTCACGAAGCCTCTCATGCTTGGATGGCTAATAAACTTGGTGACCCAACTGCTAAATATCAAGGAAGGATAAGTCTAAACCCTCAAGTTCACATCGATCCTTTAGGAACTGTTATTCTACCTTTGTTTCTTATAGTCACTAGTGTATTAACCGGTGGCGGACTTCTCTTGTTTGGTTGGGCAAAGCCGACTCCTTTTAACCCTTGGAATCTTAAAAATCCAAGGCGCGATGCCGCTCTTATATCCTTCGCCGGGCCGGTCTCCAACTTCGCAGTTGCAATAATAATCGCTTTGATAATCAGAGTTGTCTCGACCTCAGCTCCAGATCTTATATTAGTTTACCTACAATTTTTATTAAACTTAACCTTGGTTCTTGGAATATTTAATCTTATCCCAATAGCCCCTTTGGATGGCTTTAAAGTAGTAGCCGGAATATTACCCAGAGACTTAGCAACGCGTTGGGAAGAATTGGAAAGAATCGGGCCTTTTTTACTCATTTTTATTATCTTCTTTGGTGGGAGTATATTGCAGCCATTGATTTCAAATATCCTCTCCTTCTTTTTGAAAATTCTAGTTGGCTGAGCTAAAGTATTAAGGCTCGCTTGCTACTTGATCTCTTGTGTACTCGGGAATATAATATAACTGATCCCGTAGGTACGGGAGCACCCTACTTTGAAGGGTAAGCGGGGTGAAGATTTTTCTTCCGCTAATTTCCTTCTACTTTGGGTTGACTCGGAGTTTCGGCTCACCTTGGTGAGCTGAACAGGGTTCCCACCTAAGCGTTTTGGGAGGAATAACTTCACACTTCCTTCATTGTAGGGCTGGACTTAATCTTTAAAGAGAAACTCACCCTGAGCGGCTCGTAGGGTGAGTTTTTCGTCTAATTGAACCCCTAAGGACTTTTTGATATAATCTCAACGTTTTGATATAGTTTGCTGGGAGATAACGCTCTGGGTTCTGCGCTGTTGCTAAGCACTTTCCGTAACCAAATTCATCCGCCAGATGGCGGAAGTAATTTGGGTACTCCCGAGTGCAGCGCTCCATCGGCAGCGGAGCTAATGCTCAGTGGTAGGACACTAAAGCATCCTGCGAATATTTTATGTTCTAAAAGCAACGATTTTTAGTCACTCTAGTGGCCTAAGGCATTAAGCCAGGCCGTCCTAGCTCAACGGTAGAGCAGCTGTTTTGTAAACAGCAGGTTGTCGGTTCGAATCCGACGGACGGCTCCAGAAGATTGAGTAGACTCAAAATTCAAAGAATTTTGAAGAGGAGGGCTAACGAAGCGCTAAAATTTGCTTCTTCAGAAGCAAATGATAAGAGTGCAGTCCAGCCCGACGCGCTGGGGTAGCGAAGTGGTTAAACGTACCTGACTGTAAATCAGGCGGCCTTGTGCCTTCGGGGGTTCGAATCCCTCCCCCAGCACCACGCCCAGATAGTTCAGTGGTAGCACGCTAAAGCGTGTGCGCCCGATCACTCGGGCTAGGAATGCAGATCTAATGATATAGGCCGACGTGGCTCAGTGGCAGAGCACTTTCTTGGTAAGAAAGGGGTCGTGGGTTCGACTCCCACCGTCGGCTCCATATAATTGATATATAAATAAATATTTATTAGTTTAGCACTAATAACTGTCGATTGACAAAGGAGGTTTTATGGCTAAAAAAGGTAAAATAATTATAATCAATCTAGAATGTACTGTTTGCAAAAACCAAAATTACGTAACTGAAAAAAGTAAGGTCAACGATCCTGAGCGACTGTTAACTAGGAAGTTTTGTAAACATTGCCGTAAGGTAACTGAGCACAAAGAAGTAAAGTAGCACTCTAGGTGACCAAATCCATTCGCTAACTCTCAAGTTATTTGGGTAATCTCGAGTGCTGCCCCAGGCATCTTAATTCCTGGCTAAGACCTTAATTTGAATTTAATCCATCTTAGGGGTGTCGGTTAATGGTAAACCACGGGTCTCCAAAACCCGGACTGGGAGTTCGATTCTCCCCACCCCTGCCATTTTAAGAAACTTGCTTTTAATTACTGCCCGATTTGTTTATAATAAATCTTATATGGAACAGGAGAAAAGAATTTTGTTGGTTGATGATGATTCCTCATTCACCGATCTTTACAGTGCGGTGTTCAATAATTTTGGATTTAAATATTCTGTTGCCCAGAATGGTGCTGTGGCCTTGGAAACGGCTTCTCAGGAAAAACCTTCTCTTCTGCTCCTTGACGTCATGCTTGCCGATATGAACGGTTTTGAAGTGTTAAAAAAACTTAAGTCAAATCCTGAGACTAAGGATATCCCTGTTTGGATGATTACCAATCTTGCCGAACAAGTCAACCGGGAAACTGCCTCTTCACTTGGAGCAAGCGATTATCTTGTAAAATCTTCCTACACTCCTAAGCAAGTTTGCGAAAAAATTAAGAAGTTTTTTGGATCCTAAAAAGAAACCTAACAAAATCTGCCTATGGAAGCAACCAATTTCAAGCCACCAGAGCCTCCTTTAATTGAAACTTTCTACAATAAAACTCTTCCGAAAGTCCGAATTGAGCGCTTTAAACAAGTTAATCAATTTGTTATTTTGGCCTCTGTCCTCTACACCTTTTTTATTGTGCTTATTACACCCGGGTCATTAGTGACTGAGATTATTATTTTGACTATGGCTTTTGCTTTCGGCCTTCTAATGTTCCTCTACTTCCACTTCACCCAAGATCAAGAATTTACCCAGCAGAGTAATTTTTACGTTGCCCTGGCTGGAACCGCCGCTCTATTAGCCGGCGTTCAAATATCTGGCGGGATCGAGAGCCCCTTTATCTTCTTTTACATATTGATAATAATATATGTGGGTCTAACTTCGGCTGCGAAAGAAGCACTTCTTGCTTTTCTACTAATTGGCCTCCTAATTATTTTTCACGCTCTCTTACCATCGATTGACATTCTTTTAGTCGACAGAGCTAATTCTCTTTATTTTTTCTTAGCAACGTGGGGAAGAATTTTGATAATATCAGGCTACGTGCTGTTTATCATGACGGATCTAGTAAAAAAGGATAACATTCTCCTGGGAAGTAACTTAGACCTTGAGGAAGAAGTCGATAAGTTGAAAAAATTCAATCTGCTTACAAAAACTTATCAGTCCCTCACCGGTCTGCGCGGTACAATGAACTACGAAACCCTCATGCAACTTATTCCAATGAGCATCGGCAAGCTTTTAGGCGCTGAGGTAGTTTTGTTATTTCTAAAAGAAGATGAAGACTTAAATTACGTCTCAAGCTGGAGTAAGAAAACAGAGGGCGTGGTAAAAGACGCTCCCCTTGCGGAGTGTTCAATTAAGCATGGTAATAGCTGTATCGTCAGCAAAATTTCCGAAATTGATAAAATCCAATATCAAGAAGATTCCGGGCTAATTGAGGGTTGTTCCGCCTCTTGCGCAGATGCTATTTCCTCCCTTAAAACAAAGTATTTTTCTCTTATACCCCTAAAAGTAACGGACAAGCCCCTTGGAATAATAATAATGGGCTTTTCCGAAAAAAGACAATTTGAGTGGGAAGAACAAGAAGTAATCAGGATCTTCAGTTACACCACAGTACTTGCGATTGAAAACTCAAGGTTTTATTCAAAAACACGAGAAAATTTTGAACGTTATAGTGCCATTTTGAGTGAGCTTGTAGATGCGGTTGTGGTAGTTGATAAAGATAACAAGATAATTCTTTTTAATCAACAAGCTGCAAATTTATTCGATACCAAAGCCGCCGATGCGGTGGGAAAAATTGTCACTGAGGTGCTAGTTTCTGTTGAAGAATCTGGCAAAAAAATACCCAAGGAAGATACAGCAATATTTAAAGCCTTGGGGGTTAACGAGGTGGTAAACATTCCAAAAAGATTCTACAAAAAGCCTGGTGGCGATCTTTTACCGGCTACAGTGAGTGCAAAAAGAATCCAAGATGAGTCCGCTCGTCCAGTCGGAGTGGTACTTCTAGTGCGCAACTTAACCCGTGAAATTGAATTTGAAAGAGCCCGAAATGAATTTATTGGCGTTGCTTCCCGAGAGCTTTTAACACCAATAAATGACCTGAGAGGGTTTATTAAAAAAGTGCGAGAGGATAAAAGTATGAAACCTTCAAAGGTTCAAGAGAATTTCTTAGAACTATCATACAACAGCACCGAAAGACTACAGAGGTTGGTAGACGATTTACTGAGAGTATCTCAAATAGATAAGGGGCGGATTTCCATAAAGAAAAAGAAGGTGGATCTTTCCCAAATCACCAAACTAACTATTGAAGATTTTATCTACCAGGCAAGAGGAAAAAAACAACATCTCTCCTATAAAGCTTCTCGAAACCCAGTGGCAGTGAAGGCGGACTCTACCCATGTTAGAGAGGTTCTAGCAAACTTAATCGGTAATGCTATAAAATACACTAAGTGGGGCGGCGAAATAACCGTTTCGCATGAAGCGCATAAAGACAAAATTATTACTTCCATCAAGGACAATGGCCCACTTATCACTAAAGAATCTCTGCCTAATTTGTTTAAAAAGTTTTATCGAGACCCTAAAGTAGCCTCTACCATCGAAGGAACTGGCCTTGGGCTTTACATGGTTCGTGAGCTGGTAAACCTCATGGGTGGTGAGGTGGAGGTGAAATCCGACGCAAAAAACGGGGTTGTATTTAGTTTCACCCTACCAAAAGCTTGAAGATGAATAAAAAAACAAAAGTTTTAATTGTTGAGGACGAACCAAATATACTCGATCTCTATGCATATGAATTTAAGTCGCTTGGCTTTGACGTGGTAAAAGCCGAGGATGGAATCCAAGGCCTGCAGCAGGCAGCTCGCGAGAAACCCGATTTAGTAATTCTAGATATAATGCTGCCCAAGCTTGATGGCTTAAATATGCTTAAAGAGCTTCGCCTTACTCCTGGAGAAGTTGGCCGCACACCAGTAATCGTGCTCACTGCCCTATCCGACCAAGAATTTGCTGATGAAGCTATGCGCCTTGGCGCAAATGAATTCTTCATAAAAACAGAGTTTTTTCCGAATAAAATGATCGGAAAGATAAAAAAGTGGATCAAATAATTGGTCTTGACAATTACTATAAGATTTGTTACTCCCCTCCTTGACAAAATAAACTCCTAAGAGTAAATTTTGTTTTTGGTAAGTTTAACTTGCTGTATTGCTAAAAGTTGAGAGACGTTTCGTGGGGAGCATCTTGTTTTCAAAATTCCTTTGAAACTAAGTTGTTCCCCGCGGTAACCCCAGCGGTGCTGCAGACGACCGATGGAGTCAGGTGGCCCTGTGTCTCCTCAACAATGAGCGGTCGTCATCATTCGGCAGGGAACGGTCCAAGCCCAGCCAACCACCCTGTCACCTGCGGTCAAGATGCCTTCCTGACAAAGGGTAAGGCTGCCACCACTTGACTTCAGGGCCGGAAACGGTATGTTAAAAAGGCGAGCAGCCGCTGGGAACGAACCTCTGGCTATAGTGTGAGCTGACCTCGTGTCAACCTCACCTGCGGCCAACCTCTTTTTAATCCCTTTCTCATTAGAATCCCTTTAATAATTGGTATTGTAGTTTGAAATTTGTTATGATAAACTCTACCCCGATTCAAGTATGAATATAGTTTCCAACGCAGTTAATTATTTAAACGACGTGCGGCTAGAAATGTCCAGAGTTACCTGGCCCACACGTAGTCAAACTGTCAGAATGACGGCTCTTGTTATAGTTTTAAGTTTGGTAATTGGTGCTTTTCTGGGCGGCTTAGATTTTGTACTAACCAAAATTTTAGCCCTTTTAGTTAGCCGATAAAAAATTATGGTAAAAGAGGAAAAATCTAAAGAAGTTAAAAAAGAAACTAAAAAGGAAGAAGTCGAAAAAGCTTCCCCAAAGAAAGACGGCCGCTGGTACGTAGTCCACACCTATGCTGGTCATGAGAATAAAGTGGCGGCTACCTTAAAACAAAAGATCAAGGCTTCGAATCTTGAGAATAAAATTTTTGAAGTGATGGTACCGACTCAGGAAAAAATAGAAATTCGCGAGGGTAAAAAAGTTTCAATCCAGGAAAAGATTTTCCCAGGCTACATTCTCGTCAGCATGGATCTTGATAACCTAAGCTGGTACGCTGTCCGCTCTACTCCAGGAGTTACCGGATTTGTCGGTGTCGGTAATAAACCAACACCACTTGATCCTAAGGAAGTCGAAACAATTCAGAAGTTTTCTGAGCTTGGCGCCCCAACTTACAAAGCAACCTTCAGTACGGGCGAGGCCGTAAAAATTATCGATGGGCCATTTTCAGATTTTATCGGTGCGATTGATGAGATAAATGAAGAAAAAGGCAAATTGAAAGTGCTGGTGTCGATATTTGGTAGAGAAACCCCAGTCGAGCTCGATTTCCTTCAAGTAAGTAAACTTTAACCACTTAAATATGGCTAAAAAAATTAAGACACTAGTAAAATTGAATATCGCAGCAGGGGAAGCAACGGCTGCTCCCCCAGTTGGTCCTGCTTTGGGTCAGCACGGTTTGCCAATAATGGATTTTGTAAAAGCCTTTAATGAAAAAACTGCTGAGCAAAAAGGTAACGTTCTGCCAGTTATAATTACTGTTTTTGAGGATAGAACTTTTTCATTTATAACCAAGAAACCTCCAGTCGCCGAGGCGATTAAAAAAAGGCTGGGCTTAGAAAAAGGCTCTGGTGTGCCACATAGGGATAAGGTGGGTAAACTAACTTCTGAGCAAGTGCGCAAAATCGCCGAAGACAAGATGGATGATTTGAATGCGAAGAATATTGAAGCCGCCGAAAAGATTGTAGCCGGAACAGCCCGAAGCATGGGAGTAGACATAGAATAATGGGACGTCCAAGAATAAAAACAATTGAAACTGCACTTGAGCCTGAAAAAGTTGATACTTTGGAAAAGGAAAGATTTGAAGCTTCTCAGGAGGTTGAGGAAAAAGTAAAGGAAGAGGTTAAAGCAAAACGACAAGTAAAGAAATCTAAACACTCAAAACAAAAAACTAGGAGCGTCCGCTATAAATCTCTTGCTGATCAAGTGGACAAAACAAAGGACTATACTCTCACTGTAGGATTTGATATACTTAAAAAAGCAGCGACTACCAAGTTTGATGAGAGCCTCGAAGCCCATATCAACCTAAATATCGACCCCACAAAAAGTGAACAATTAATTCGTAAATCAATCAATTTGCCACACTTTAGCGGTAAAAAGTTGAAAGTGCTAGTGTTTGGTTTAGGTTCTAAGGAAGCGAAAATTACGGGAGTTGAGATTGGTACAGAAGCAACTTTAGATAAAATTGCTGGCGGTAAAGTAGAGGTAGATAAAATAATTGCCACTCCAGAATGGATGCCCAAACTTGCAAAGGTTGCGAAAATCCTCGGGCCAAAAGGCCTTATGCCAAATCCAAAATCAAATACTGTAACATCTGATCCTGAAAAAATAATCAAAGACCTCCAGAATGGCATGGTTGAAGTAAAAACTGAGAAATCCCCAATTATTCACTCCGTTCTTGGAAAGTTGTCCCTGCCTAATGATAAATTAGAACAAAATGTGAAAGTCTTAATCGGAGAAATTCAAAAATCTAAGCCAGAAACCCTGAAGAAACCCCTTATAAAATCTGTTTACCTCTCCTCCACCATGGGCCCATCGATAAGGGTTGATCTTTCTTCTCTTTAGCTTGACAAAGCTCTTCTCTTTAATTTATACTCCCCTCTGCCAAAGACAGCTAGCAGAAGTAAAGACCTTCTAGCTTGCGGTTTATAACATTTTACCGCTCGCTTCGAAGAACTTTGCTTTTTGGACTTTGTCCAAAACTTAAGTCTAGCCGAGGTTAACTGGAACAATAATCAAGTGACAAGTAGCAAGGAAAATAAAAACTTAAACCTTGTCTCTTGTCGCTAACAACCTCGGTAGAAACCGGGGTTTTTTCGTTATTTGGAGGTTTAATTAATGGACGAAACAAAGAAATCGAGCGCACGAACAAAAAAAGAATTAACAATCGAGTCTTTAGCAGAAAAATTTACATCTGCTAAGTCTATTGTGCTTGCAGACTACCAAGGGCTCAACGTTTCTGCATTTACAGAAGTGAAAAACAAGCTTGAAGAAGATAAAGCCGAGTTTACTGTAGCTAAAAACACTCTGCTTAAACTAGCAGCCAAGAAAGCCGGTCTAGAAATCCCTGCTGAGGCTCTAGAAGGCCCAACAGCCGCCCTTTTTGCTTATGGTGATGAGATTACACCTATTAAAGACCTAGCAAAGCTGGCCAAACAATATGAAAAACCTACCCCTAAAGCTGGTTTTCTAGGAACACAGTTTCTTAGCGCCGATAGAATAAAACAATTAGCCCTGCTACCATCCAAGTTAGAACTTCAAGCAAAAGTCGTCGGATCCCTAAATTCGCCTATTTACGGAATCGTGAGTGTTTTGCACGCCAACATTCGCAATTTAGTTTACGTTTTATCACAAGTTAACCAATCGAAAGGAGGTGCTAGTTAATGAACGACGACGAAAAAAAGACCCAGGTCGACGAAAAATCCGAGTCAAATCCAGAGCCTGAAAACACCGAGAAAGAAGATGTAGAAGAAGAAAGGGCTGAAGAAGAAGCTACGGAAGATGCCAAAGGGGCCGATGAAGCAGCCGAAGAAGCAGAAAAGGAACAGGAGGAAAAAGAAGAGGGAGAAGAAAAAAAGGAAGTTAAAGAAGAGCCTAAAAAGGAAACTAAAAAAGGAATGAAGGTTTCTGGAAAGCTTAAGGACATAATCGAAGATATCGAGAAACTCTCTGTTCTGGAATTAGCCGATTTAGTTAAAGCACTCGAGGAGCGCTTTGGAGTAAGTGCGGCTGCTCCAGTTGCAGTTGCGTCAGGACCAGTTGCAGCAGGTGCGGAAGAAGCGGCTGCTGAAGAGCAAACCACTTTTAACGTAATTCTTGCAGATGCAGGAGCTAATAAAATCGGTGCTATTAAAGCGGTCCGTGAAATAGTCCCAACCTTGGGTCTTAAAGAAGCAAAAGATTTGGTAGATGCAGCTCCAAAACCTGTCGTGGAGGGCGTGAATAAAGAGACGGCAAATGAGGCCAAAGGAAAGTTGGAAGCAGCAGGCGCTAAGGTCGAACTGCAGTGAGACCTGAGCAGTCCCGTTAAAATCGCAGCTTAAGCCGTATATGAACAATATTAAAAAGGCGAAAGCTTAAGATTATACGGGAAGCAAAAGTAGAGCTTCAATAAGTTCCACAGTCCTCTATCGTCTCTTTTAGACCACCAAAGTGGTCTAAAAGAAGCCGCCAACGAATCTAAAGGTAAAAATTTGTACGAATGCAGAAGGCTCCGATCCGGAACTTAACGGAAGGAGCTTTTTGCGTTTTAGAGGACGTCTGGCGAGGAGAGGGAAGCTGCGTTTGCACGCACTCCCCGCCGGACTGGGACAGCTATGCTGATCTTTCGAACCTTGCGTGTTCTTCGAGGTTGGGGTACAAAACGACCAGCACGGCCGCCTCTTGATAATATGGGTTTGTATTACTGATGCTATTTATTATACTTATAAGTACTAAGATAATGAAACTTGACAAGGTGTTTTTTAGTCTGATATGTTTAGTTAGTACTTTATTATTCTCTGTATTCTTAATACTGCAAAGGATACCAAAATGGCTTTAGGAGCAGACTTACCAGAATTAATGACCGTAAAAGAAGTTGCCACGTTTCTTCGTGTTTCCCCCCTTACCATCAAACGCTGGGGTAAAAGAGGAAAATTACCTGCAATAAGAATAAATGCTCGAGGTGACCGTAGGTATAAGAGAGAGGCAGTCTTGTGGCTCTTGGGAGAAATGAGAAAGGAAACCGTTTAATATCAAATCTCTTGAAATTGCTTAGCAATTTGGTGAGATAGATCGCTCCGTAATCAAATTTTATCGTCAAACTCAAAATTTGAGAACTCTCTCGATCTGCGACCCGATGCAAAATCGGATCTAGAGGAAGGGGGCTGTATAGTTCCCCACCGTTTAAATTAAGACCTAACCTTGACATTTATCCGTAAAGAAAGTATATTTCCCTCGGTTGCCTACCAGGCAACCTTATTTTTAGGGGGATTTCGCTATGGAAAAAAATAACCCAACCTTTTCAATCATTATCCCAACATTCAACCGAGATGGTATGCTTCGCCGTTCAATAAACAGTATTCTTCATCAAACGTATCCTCACTGGGAACTAATTATAGTTAACGATGGTTCTACGGACAACACAGAAGAAGTGGTCAAATCATACAAGGATAAAAGAATTAATTACTTAAGGAACCCCCAAAGAATGGAGAGAGCGATAAGTTTAAACAACGGTATGAGAGCCACGAAAAATGATTGGATATGTTGGCTTGGCAGTGATGATGAGTTTACCTCGTGTTACTTGGAGTCTCTTGCATCTGCTATTAGCAAACACCAAACATATAAAATATTTAACTATGGAGTTTTAAAATATGAAAATAATTGGGAGGTGACAGTTTTTGAACCCTTTTACCCGTCCATAAACCCATTTGGAGGCCACGATCCTTTCCCACCTGGTCGTATTGGCTGTGGGGGTTTTACCTTTCACCGTTCTTTGTTAAAAGAGGTCGGTGAGTTGATTGAAAGGAAAGACCCAAAATCCTTTGCTGATGAAGCCAAAAGAGAATTTCCAGTACTTAATCGTTACATAGCAAGTAACAAAACTCTTGGAGAACCTTGGGGAGAAGACTACTACATGTTTTTTAAGCTCACGAGAAACCATCATACAAAAACTTTGAATACAGCGCTTTATCTAATTCACGGTAAGTACAAGAAAGATTGGGATGCGAAAGTTCTAACCAACAGAGAAAAATTATCTATAAAACCTAACGGAAAACTTTAAACTAATATCCCCAACTTCAGTTTTTAACCCAAATCTTGACAACCAAGCAACTTTTGTGAAATACTTTGATATAGTTATCCCTTTTGTTTGGCCTACCACAATTGGGGTAACTAACACTCTACCAGTCTCTTAATGTGAGCTGGCGGTAGTCGCACATTTACAGCTCGCACTCCTTGCCCAGCGATCTGTAAACCTGTCCTGAAATTGCGGCAGTTAGCCAGATCTCTCAGAGAATTTTAGTTCAACGAGAAACGAGAGGGGCCTAATAAGGCCCCCTTATGGCGCGCCCAGAGGGGGCCTTTTCCTTTTCTATCCACTAGACCACTTGTGACAGTCAATTTTTTCATTAACCGCCTTTACGAACACGCGTCAGGGCAAATTTTAACAAAGCGACCTAGCACAAATTGCATGTTTGATTACGAAGGACGGGTTTGCGATTTTGCTTGAGCGATTTAAATTTTGCTAGCACGCGGAGTCTAGGCGGTATTTTGGCACCACCTTGGTGCTAAAGGTGGGATATAATAACTCGTTGACTTCTAAAATACGCCCCATCTATAATTAAATTAATGCCCGGGCCTACCAAACTTGATAGTGTTTTATTGTATTCTGTTGCTTTTCTAATACTTGTTTCTTCTCTTTTTTCAGCTTACTTCACCTACCAAACCTACAGCCAAAAATCTACTAAAGAGGAGGCCGGTAATCTTCTGGTTTTGCAGAATAAAAATATTGAAGAGACCGATCCTTTTTTATATAGGTCAGAATACTACTTAACTTCTGAAGTTTCACCAAAGATAGAACTTCTTCAACCAGCCCAGGACAATATTAATACTTTCAAGACTGGAATAAGAGCAAGAATATCCGATCCAAATGCAACTGTCAGTTTTAGGTTCAACGACCAAGACCTTGATTCAATATTTCCAGATAAAGAATCCGGTGAATTTATAATTGAAAACTTGAAATTTAAAGAAGGTGATAATTTCTTAACGATTGAGGCTAAAAGCGACGTCGGAAAAGTTCTTCCCCTTGTCAAAACTATCACTTATCAACCCAGTTTATACCAAACTTCTCTTATCCAAAACCAAAATAGCTACCCATTATTGACTGTCTCGATGATCTCCAACCTTGTTTTCTTGGTATTAATAGGCTATCTTGTCTATCGAAGGAGAAAATACTTCTCTATCTCTTAAAAACTAGCCATGCGAACGTTAGCAGAGATCTTTGACGAGTGATACGAGATGGATCGGTCAAAAGCCGAAAAAACCACTCCAAACCAACCCTTATCAGATAAGCTGGGGCCCTTTGAACTTCCCCTGAAATAAAATCGAATGACCCTCCTTCTGCAATGGAGAGTGGTACTTTTAACTCGTTTAGATGCGAAGCGATCCATTTTTCCTGCTTTGGGAATCCTAAAGCTACAAAGAGAATATCTGGCTTTGCTTTTTTAATCTGGCGGACAACTTCCCCGTCTTTTTCTAAGAATCCATGATGGAAACCAGAAATTTTTAGATTTGGGTATTTGTCATGGACGACCTTGGCTAGTTTTTCTACTACAAAAGGTCTCGCACCGTAAAAAAAGACTGAAAAACCTTTATCGTCTGCAAGTTTCAAAATAGCCTCCATGAGCTCCGGCCCTCCGACTCTCTCTTTCAATTCCTGGAAGGCCCGCCCTTGCAGTTTTAAAGCTCTTGAGGCTAGAATCAAACCAACGCCATCAGGAGGTGCTAATGAAGCTGAATTTAAAATATCTTTAAACTCTGAGTCGGTTTGAGCAAAAGTCACGATCTCTGGATTTGGTTTCACAATGTATTGATGTTCTCCCCCCCTCCCATCTTGAACCAATTGCTCTACTCTATCCAAAGCTTCCCTAAAGGTAACACTATCAATTTTCACTCCCAAAACTTCTATTTTCGTTGAAAATTTTTCACTCTTCATTGTAGACTTTCTCAAATACTTTTATCGTCTCCTCGGCTGCCTTTTCCCAGCTAAACTTCTTGGACCACTCCGAGCCTTTAGCGGCTAGTCGATAACGTAGGTCTTCCTCTCTTAGAATCCTTATCATGTTGTGGGCGATATCAGTAACGTCGGCTGGGTCGATCAACAAAGCGTTTCCACCACTAACCTCTGGCATCGAACTAGATCTCGAAGTTATTACAGGAGCCTCACAGGCCATAGCTTCAACTATCGGCAGTCCAAACCCCTCATAAAGTGAGGGGAAAACAAGTGCCTCACTTCCAGAATAAAGGGCTGGTAGATCATCTTGGGATGCAAAACCCATGAACTTGACTCTTTCACTAACCCCAAACCTCTTGGGAGCTTTATAAATTTCATCGTAAAGCCAACCTGGCCTCCCTACCAAAACTAAATCAGTTTTGGTCGGGGAAAGTTTTGCGAAAGCCTCGATCAACCGAACTAAATTCTTACGCGGTTGGATAGTACCAACGAATAATAGGTATTTGTTTTTCAAACCGTACTTCAGCCTTACGTTTTCGATCTCCTTTGTATCTCTCTTATAGAAAAATGAGTGGTCAACTCCTTCATAAACCACACTGACCCGCTTCTCTGGAACTCTTAAAGTATTAGTAAGATCTTTTTTAGTAGATTCTGATACAGCAATTATATGGCTGGCGCTTCTGCCAACGTACTCAGTCGACCAATTTAGATAAATCTTTTGGGGGAATTTATGATAAGCCTCCAAGAATTCCGCTCCTAAATCGTGTATTGTTACTATCGTTTTCATTGAAGGGCGTCTTATCACGGGTATGGTATGGGCTGGAACAAAGAGGATATCCGGTGGCTTCAGAAGACACTCGACTGAAAGCCGACCTTGAGTCCATAGGTATGTCAGAGGAATATAGCGAGTGCTAACGTTTTCCTGCGTAACTTCAAAAAAAAGCGGTAGTTTGTTAAAATAAAGTGTATAACGATTCTTCTTATCTTTGTCCAAAATCGCTTTCAATAGTTGCAGCGTGTAATTTTCAGTACCACTTCTCTCCTCTGTCGCAATTCTACTAGCATCGATTCCTATGTTCATGGTTAGTAAGTTAAAACGTCAAAGCTCAAATCTCAAAATAAACTAGATCTCCAAGTTCAAAAAATCTATCTCTTTGTTATAGATCGGTTTAGTTTATCTAAGAAACGCAAAAGAAGTATTACCTTTTTGTAATACTTCTTTTATACAGATCTATATTCTCAAGTGCTGTGCCTGTGCCTTGGACAACACACAAAAGTGGATCTTCGGCTACGTGGCACGGAACCCCGGTAATTTCCGTAAAGTATTTGTCTAGATTCCGCAGTAGGGACGTTCCGCCACTCATCACAATCCCTTTATCAATTATGTCACTAGCAAGCTCAGGTTGGGTCTGCTCAAGAACTCTTTTTATCGCTTCAAGAATTTGACTGGCTACCGGCTTGATCGCTTCGGTAACTTCGTTTGAAGTAAGATCCAAAGTCCTTGGCAAACCCGAAATACTATCCCTTCCCCTTACTTCCATACTGACTTTGTCTTCCAAGGTGGTAGCGCTGGCTAGGAAAAGTTTTACTTCTTCGGAAGTTCGCTCTCCTATTAATAAATTGTATTTGCGTCTAATATACTGGGCGATTGCTTCGTCAACCTTATTACCTGCAACTCGGGCGCTACTGTGGACCACAACGCCACCAAGAGATATCACAGCAGCCTCGGTTGAACCACCACCAATATCGACAATCATGTTGCCAGACGGGGCACCAATTGGAATTTTTGCACCGATTGCAGCAGCAAGGGGCTCGTCGATTAAGTAAGCATTCCTTGCTCCAGCTGACAGAGTTGCATCTAGTACTGCCCTTCTTTCAACGGAAGTAACGCCCGCCGGCACACAAATCATCACCTCTGGTTTAAAAAGACGGGAGTGGCCACAGACTTTATCGATAAAGTAAGATAGCATCGCCTCGGTTATCAAATAGTCTGCAATGACACCATCCCTCATTGGCCGAGAGGCGGTTATCCCCTCTGGAGTGCGCCCAAGCATTTCCTTAGCCTCAGTTCCAACCGCGACTACTTCTCCATCATCTTCTGAAACTGCCACCACAGTAGGCTCGTTTAAAACGACTCCTTGGCCCTCTAAATAAACAAGGGAATTAGCTGTACCTAAATCAATACCTATACGTTTGGAAAACATGTTGGTAATAAAGTAGGATCATTATATGGCTCGGGAACTGTTGTTGCAAGTAGTTTCAAATGAAAATATCAAAAGACTATTAAAATATATCAAACAATTTCATCATGGTTTACAAACTTAGTTTTTGATACAATAATCGAAGTTATGAAAAGGCTCACCATTTTTATTTCTCTGGTATTTATATTCGTAGCGGCCGCATTAGTACTAGTTGTTTATGGTATGGGTTATCGACTTAATTGGGGTGAGCGTAAAATTGCCGGGACTGGAATTTTGTCCATTACATCAGTCCCTTCTGGTGCCGCAGTTTACATAAACGAAGAGCTTAGAGGAGCAACTGACAACAGTATTACAAACCTTCCACCCGGCAAGTATAAAGTACGCTTGTCCAAAGAAGGATTTAGTGACTGGGTTAAAGAACTAGAAGTGGAAAAAGAAAGGGTGATGCCGATTGAAGTCTACCTTTTTCCTTCAGCCCCTAGCCTGTCGGCTCTTACTTTTACCGGGGTTATCTCCCCTAATCTTTCTCCAGACGGCCAAAAAATCGCTTACGGAATCGAAAATAACAATAATGAAGGGCTTTGGGTACTTGATTTTGGCACACGCCAACTTATTTTTTCGAAATCCCCACAACAGATAGTGAAAGATACATCTTCTTTAAGATTTTCCGAATCTAGCTTCGTTTGGGCATCCGACAGCCGATCAATACTGTCTACTTTAAAAGATTCTTCTGGCAAAACCAAAAGCTTTCTGCTAGATTCTGGGAGATTAAACGAGACTTTTGACGATGTTTCAACAAGCTCCAAAGATCTTCAAGATCAGTGGAAAAAAGATGAGGACGTAAAACAGACGGACCGACTGTCAAAACTTGGCGAAGAAGCAGAGAAACTCTCACTTGGCTCGTCGAAATTAATCTTTTCACCAGATGAAAAAAGAGTTCTAATATTAAAGGGAAAAGAAGACCCACTTGTCTATGATTCCGAGCCTTCAATTGTCCCTGGATCGGAAGCAAAAACTTTTAAAATACCAAAGGCCCTCTCTTACATATGGTACCCAACAACAAGCAAGCACATAGTTTTGATTAAGGAAGATTCTATCAGCATAGTGGAGTCTGACGGCCAAAACGAAATGGCTATTTATACAGGCGAGTTTGGCAAAGAAGAGGTTTTCCCATGGTCTGATGGTACACGACTTGTTATTGCTACAACTTTAAATACAGCAAATAGCAAAAAGCCTAATCTTTATTCCATCTCTTTGAAGTAAAAGCTAGTTAACTAACCTGGCTGTAACAATCAGTCTTCTTAAGCTTGAGCCGGGTGGATCGCATGTCTGAAGTGTAAGAATCGGGTCCTTTGAGATATCGGTCAAATAACGCACATCATTTGCCTCAACTACCTTTTTATCAAAAACCACGTAATTGTATCTTATACCTTTATAAAAAGTAATCACTCTATCGCCTTTTTCTAGCTTTCTTAGTAAATAAAAAACGCTGTTATACTGCCTTGCCTGAATTGGGTTAATTGCCGAGTGCGCAAAAAGGAAAACATTGTTATTGGCGGCATTTTTTGATCCTGGATAGGCGGTCCCTTGAGCATGGGCTACTCCAACTCTAAGTGCATTTATATACTCCGTGTAACTTCCGCTATCAACATTGGCAACCACTGGCGCGTTAACATCAATTTTCTCAATCACAATACCAAAATTTTTATCTTTAGGTTTTATTTCTATAGTCTGGGAACCCAAAGGCGCTAGCGCGCTCTTTTCACGCTCCGCCGCCGATACTCTTTCACCTTCAATAACATAGTCCACACCTCTAGCCTGATTAAGCCAATATCTAATTTCTGCTCCAACAAATGGCCAGAAGCTTACAAACGCAAAAATTATCCCTAGAATAATCAGAGAATTTGCTGCAGTTCTTATTAAAATAAAAGCCCAAAATCTCTTTTTCCTATTCATTTTCATTTAAATGGCGCCCCCGGAGGGATTCGAACCCCCAGTCTTTCCCTTAGGACGGGACTGCTTTATCCGTTAAGCCACGGGGGCAAAGTCAAGTTTGAATTTTAGCATAATTAGGAATAAAATTGTATAATCCTTGACTTTCTTCTACCGAATACGATATGGCGGGGTGTAGCTCAGTGGTAGAGCGCGCGGTTCGGGTCCGTGAGGCCGGAGGTTCAATTCCTCTCACCCCGACCAGTTTTCATTTTTGCGGTGTTTTACTAGTGCGGAGAAGGGAAATTGGTAGACAGGACTTACTTTTTTGTCCTTCAACACCAAGTCCGATACAAGGAACTTTAATAACTCTCTTTTTAGCTGGGTGTTCGAACTTTGTGTGTAGATTTGGGGTGCAATATGGCACAAGTCAATGAAATTTTCTACTTGTTCAAAATAATCCTTATTACCAGCCTCGTGTTTGTCTAATTGGGTCAAAGTACTCTCTTTGTCCTCAGTCAATTGGCGGTTCTTTACTTCATAAACTTCTTTACTGATAGTCCCCTCCAAGTAACTATCTAGCAACCTATCCAACTTAAACTGTATTTCTTCTTTTTGGCTGTTAAGCGCTTTGATTGAATTGGTATGAAATTCCTCTTCATCTGTATGGCTTTGTTTTAATATGAATTTAATAGCTTCTACGGCTTTATTATCTAGATTAACGTCGTCAACCACTTTTCCAAGTTCTATTTCCAAATCAGCTTCATTTATAGGTTTCTGTCGGCACTTAACTTCGCTGTGATAAGGTCGTGTGCAATGATAATAAGTGTAAGCCACGTCCCTGTTTGTGCCTGTATAGCGTTTAACCTTCTTCTCTGCGGTTATAGAGTTTCCACACTCACCGCACTTCATAAGCATTGTGTAAGTAAAGTTATGTTTTCTTACCTTCGGCCTATTCTGCTCGTCCAGAACCCCTTGTACCTTGTCCCAAAGCTCTTTTGAGACCACTGGAAGATAAGTTCCCTTGTTGCTCCACAATTCACCATTCCAATTAAACCAGCCATAGTAAAATGGATTTCTTAATATCTTGCCTAGGTCGCTTTTTGCAATTGGGTGTCCGTTTTTCTTATTTCCAAACCCCTCTTCTGCGAGTTTTTCTTTTAATCGCATTATTGAATAAGAACCGGTAGCGTAATACTCAAATATTTTTTGAATAACCACTGATTCAACTACATCTGGCACTATTTTGTGAGGCATTACAGAGGCATCTACTGTGTAACCAAACGGCGGTTTGTGTGGGTAACCTCCTTGTTCAACTTTTTCTCTCATTCCTTTTTTAACTTCGTCTGAAAGGTTGTCTATATAGTGTTTTGCCAGAATAATCTTTAATCCAAATGTAAGCTTTCCGTTAGCATTTTCAGCAAACTCCTCTTCAACAAAATAAGCTTTAATTCCTAAATCATCCACTTTTACATAATCCTTTAGATTCCTACATAATCTATCAACCTTATGACATACTATGCCTTGTATTTCCGGGGTGGAAAAAACGAAATCAATCATTTCTCCAAAGATTTTTCGTCCGGCTACTTTGGCTGTTTCAATTTCGGCAAACTCTTTGACAATCTCTAAACCCTTCTTTTCCGCGTACTCTTTCACCCTCTTTTGTTGAGCTTCAATAGAGTACCCTTCTTCTTGTTGTTCTCTACTTGAAACTCGATAATAAGCTACAGCTTTAATATTCATATATCCTCCTTAATTGTAAAACTTATAAATGTCTCGTCAATAAACCTGGTTGGACGATATTCGCAACTTCACACTTATTTATCATTATCTACCCCCAGAATATCGGCTAATTCCCCCTCTATAACGCTCCTAAGTGTTTCTCCGCGCTTTGCAACATAAACTTTGAGTAGTTTATGTATACTTGCATCAATTCGGACCTGTTTTGTCTTAGTTTTGTCGACTTGTCGTTTTGTTGACATATAAACCCCTCCGGATTTTCGTTCCCTCCCTGATAACTAGAAATAAATGCTTGATATTTGTCATCAGGGACTGTATTGTTAGGCTAGTTACTACTTCAATGGCTAGGCAACTAGAAGGGTCTAACGTGAGTTAGGCTCTTTCTTTTTGAACCTATTCCGGACGGCTTGTTTCTTACGCAGGTCAGCCGACAGCACCCCAACCCCAAACCGCAGTTTTATGTCATACGGTATGATGAAAGACAGTTTTTTGAGCAAATAATCTTTTCTTCAAACTTTGCAGGGAATCTGCATAATCTTTTATATTTCCGATTGCTTTACCTGCCCAATAATCGTTAGCCAGCTTCTCACAACTAACTTTGTTTTCAAAAACGAACCAAAAATAATTGTTTTCTTGAGCCAGTCTCTTAAGAGTTTGCTTTGAAGAATAAAGATATGCAGCTTCGTAAAGGTCTTTAACCAGATATTCCGACATTTTTATCAATCTCCATTTTCATTTTTATAAGTGTAGAAGCGAAGCCTTTAAGGTTAAGGGCAGCCAAAGCTAATTCTTCCGTGGAAAGATGTCTTTTTAGCTTCGGTTCGAGGATTTTTCTAAGTTTTTCATTCACCTCTTCATTCGCTTTCATGAACCAAGCATAAACAAAGGCTTAGTGTATTATCAAAGCTAAAAAATGTAATTTTGAGCCTAAAAGTTAAAGAAGATTCTAAAAATGTGTATTATTGAAGCTATTTTTGTTTAGAACGTGTAATTATTTCGCTATAACCTGAATGAAACCTAGCAAACTTTTTAGGTCCTATCAACCTATTTATGGTTCTAAATCTGTTTCGAATCTGTGACTTATATTTCTTATCATTATCTTCGTAGTAGCCCTTAGTGAGCTTAAAGCGTTTCTTACGAGTAAGTTTAACTGTAGGTTCAATACATTGGGCTAATAAGTAATTATCTGCCCTCAGACCATTTTTCGAAAACAGCGTTAACATTTTTCTTACATCTGTGTACTTTCGGTTATCGGGCACTATATTTTCCCAAAAAAGCATCCCAAAATCTTCGGCTGTTACTACCCTAGGTTCAATTTTAATTTTCATACTTAACTTGGCTGAACTAAGGGACTCAATTAGCTAGTCTCCGTTAAAACTTAGCATTACTTAGCAATCAGCTTCAAATAGTTAACTTGAGTTAACTAAAGAGTCCAAAAAGTCAACTCTGGTCAACAATGTAGCTTCGATTTTCTAGCCAACGCTAACAATACAGGGTGGGTGCTGAAAACTCAACTTTACTCAACTATGTAGGCTCAATTAGTAGGGAATAAGGTCTTTTACCTTGACCTTTAGGGCCGAAGCAATTCTACTTAAAGTGCTTAAAGCCGGTTTCTTCTGGCCAATTTCTATGTAACCTATGTAAGTAGTACTGATTTTAGCTTTTTCAGCTAGTTCCTCTTGAGTTAAACCAGCTTCTTTACGCAGTTTCCTAATAGTTCGCCCGAGCTTTACGTCGTCTTTGGTGACCATAACATAAGGCTATCAATTGGTGAAGACAATTTTTATAATCTGTGGGTTTATAAATAGCCTCGCTTTTAGCTTTGACTTTTATAAACTGCTAGTTTAAGATGAGTTTGGAGAGTATGAATATGAACAGTTCAGAAAAAGATTCAAAAGTTACTAAATTTGATTGGTTTATATTAGCTGGTTCTGTTTTGGTGTTCTTGCTTTTTTCTCCAGTCGCTTTGGTAGATTTACTTAACTTAAATGTAAATGCTTCTACAATCGCGGCGCCTATTATGATGGTAATTAGCCTCTGGGTATTTATAAGCAAATTTAGGAAAATATGGATGGCTAAAAAGAAATGAAATTAAGTACGCCTCTACCAGACAAACCCAAAACAAAATCCCAGAAATCGAGCTGGAAACAACAGGACATCCCGAAATGGTTACAGATTTTGTCAGATAATCTAAACAATAATGTCTTGGAAGAAGAGAGAAGGCTTCAGTCAAAGCAAGACTTAAATAAAGGCTAACTGCCTTGAAAACTCAACTTGGCTCAACTATGTAGCCTCAACTCGAGTAGCAAAAGTAGCATTTTATAGTGATAAACATAAAGTTTTTTCAGTTGTTAGCTTCAATCTAACTATTTTAATTTCGACAACTTCTCCTCAAATTTTTTAATGTATTCTGGGTCATAAAGGGCTTTATCAGCGTCCATGAAGAATTTCGGTCGGAAGGGTAAATAGGGACGGCGCACGTGCCAACCACGCCCTGTTAAACCCTCCGGGTAAGGATTACGGTAGCCATATATTCCGTCCCGAATAGTTTCACTTGGCTGTTCTTTTAACTCTTTTAGAACGGTTACCAGCAGCTTACTCTTTGGAGCGAACTTTAAGAGCCAAACACCATTCAATCTTAAGTGCCTGTATAGCTCAGACAAAGGATTCACTATTTCCGGTTTTGGATACTTCTTCCCCTCGTGCAAAGCAAGCCTATCTTTCTTTTTAGTGTCTATAATTTCCACTAAATGCTCTATCCAGTTCTGCAAAATTGAAAGGGCTCTATCGTTATCTTTAAGTTGGAAAAAACCTAAACCAATTAGTGATGTAAACGTGTCTAAATAATCATGGTCAAAGATATGCTTTCTTTCTTCATACTTGAAAGACATAGAAATTGCATTTGTGAAGGGATATTCGAAATGCTTTTCAAGCAGATTAATTAGCTCTTCCTTTAATCTCTGGTCTTTTGTCATTTTGACAAGCCCAAGAACAGACATGCCTATCATGTAAACATGTTCAAGCATTTCTTTCACGTCGATATACAGTCCTTTATTCATAGCAGCCATTACGTTTTGGTTTAAGTCCACAAGAAAGTCTTCCAAAGCCTCTAGCACGTAAGAATAAACTCGCTTGTCCTTTCTAGGTTGCTGTAGAGCTCTTACAAAAACTGAGGCTATTCCGTGTTGCTCAACGGAAAATGGTCCGAAAAAGGGTTTAATATTTGAACGCAATGTGTATTGATATTTCTCGTCGTCTTCCAAGTAAGTTTTTATGTTTTTGTCTATCTCTTCCAGAGTGGTTTTAATTGCCAACTTTGGGTTAAATTTACTCATTTCTTCCATTCTGATAAATAAGTAATCCAAAACTGCCGCTAGTCCCCAATTGGCTTTGCCTGCTACAAAATCTGTGAACGAAAGGTGCAGCTTAGTAGTAAGCCTTCCAATTTCACCGATTTTATCAACGACAATTGGAACTGTGTTTGGAAAGCCTCTGTCTACAGCTTCTTTTGCTATATCAACCAAATATTCAATCGTGGACATTGGTGCATAAGAAGTTTCTTTAAGCAATTCTTGGCTTATGCAGATGTCTCTTAAAATATTTACAAAACCAAGCGGAATGAAATTTTCGCCAGCAAAAGTTCTAACTGGAGAAATTTTTAAGGAGTCAATAGCAATATCTCTGGCTGTCCTAGCAACGGCTAAAGTAATCTTTGGGTGTGTATCTTTTCCGATTAAATTTTTCACGTCGATTAGTTTTTCTCTTACGTAAGTAATAAGTGCGTCATCTTCACTTGTATAATCCTTTCTCGCAATTATGTACGCATTAACCAAACCAACTAGGTCGTGCAATCCAGATTCAACCACTTCGAACCTGTTGTCCAAAACAGCTCTTTGTATGACATCAATTGGAAGGTCTATTTCTGACTTTAACCAGTCGGTTACAGAATCTTCCACCTGAAATTTTCTTAAAACTTGTTCCACGTTTGCGGTTAACGGTTCCTTCATTTGTTTCTGAAACCGCTCTATTTCCTCTTTTCTCCTCGATTCACTTTTAGTCAATTTGGTTTTTATTAGTCTCTTTGCCCCATTAAACATGTCTTTGACCTGATTTCGAGCGTCCAGTTTATAAAACGTGTGCACCAGAAGAAGTGCAAGAATTAAGACGGCCTCTATGTCGAGACCAAAGCTAATCCAAACCAACTCTCGATTGGTTCCAAATGATAGAAGTGCTGCGTTAAAAACGAAAATAAACCCTAGAGATATAAATGCCGAAATAAAGATAGCGTCACCAGTCAATCGTTTTATTAAATCTTGAGAGTAACGACTTAAAATATTTTGAAGAGGAATTGAAATAAGAGTAAAAAATATAGCCAATACCGTACCAGCAAACGCTGTGCCAGCAACAAGTATTTCTGTATGGTTATCGTTGTTACCGATTAGTTCTAAGAGGTTACTATTTATCTGCTCAAGAAAATTTATTAGCTCCATAAAACAAAACTGCTCAGCAGCAGTAATTATAGCTGCCATTCTAGCATTTTTGGTGTGAGATACAAAACTTTTCCACTTGACATATACTCTAATATGGTTTAATATCTGAACATATATTCATATACTATGGCTAAAAATCTTACTGAGTTAAAAACAGAGCTCAAAGACAGGGAAAGATTAGAACAGTGTGCTCGGCAATTCGGTGTGGTGGGTGACCTTACTCGCCTAAAAATCTGCTATACCCTTTGCCACTACCCAGAGCTTTCGGTAAATGAAATATCTAAGGCGGTCGGTGTGTCTCCGTCAGCTGTATCTCATGCCTTAGCAAAGCTATTTGATATACAACTTGTCAAGAAGAGGAAAGAAGCCCAAACAGTTTATTACTCGCTGAAAAGCAACAAGTTCACAAATAATTTGAAGGATTTAATTGTATAGAATAGATATGAGAAGCATTGTCAGGAACCTACAAACTATTCTTTTACCTATACTGGGAGCGGGAGCAGTCGGAGCTTGCCCACTCTGCTGGATAGGTTCTGCTTCGCTTTTAACCTACCTGGGCCTCGGAGCCCTTATCCCAATTTGGAGACAATTAGCTTTTGCTACGCTGGCTATAGCGGGGATAGGCTTTCTCTTGGATTTTCGTAGTCACAAAAATATTATACCTTTAGTACTTATCGTCGTAGGCGGGGGCCTTTTGTACTTAGGACGTTATGTTTATGGAGGAGTAGATTTTACTGGCTGGCCTATCTGGGGATTAGGAGGTGTTCTTGTCGTTGCCGCTGTAATTTATAATAAACGTCTTTTTAAAAAACAAAAGGAGCACGGTCATGCAACAATTTGATTTAATAGTTCTCGGTGGTGGAGCGGGAGCCTTTGCTGCTGCCATTGCTGCCAATGAGGCAGGTACGAAGGTAGCGATGGTCAACGCGGGGCTTCCCCTTGGTGGCACTTGTGTCAATGTTGGCTGTGTTCCTAGTAAAACCCTCCTAAAAATTGGTGAGATTGCTTATTACGGCAATCACGGCTTTGACGCTATTTCGGGAAAGCTAGAAGTAAATTTTGAAAAAGCGATTGAACATGAGTTAAATATAGTCGAGAAAATGAGGCACGATAAATATTCAGAAGTTCTCTCTAATCTCGAAAATGTCACGCACTTTGAAGGAAAGGCAAAATTTGTTTCCAAAAATGAAATTGAGGTAAACGGTCAGCGACTTTGCGGAGACAAGTTTGTAATAGCCACAGGTTCCACAGCTTTACCGACTCCCTTAGAAGGTTTAGACAAAGTTGATTACATCACCCACATAGACGCTCTTAAACTTAAAAAACTCCCCAAATCGATGGTGATTATTGGTGCAGGCCCGCTTGGACTAGAGTTTGGGCAGATGTACCATCATTTTGGAACAAAGGTCACAATTCTCCAAAGAGGCCCTACAGTGATGGCGAGGACAGAACCAGAGTTATCAGAAGCACTACAAAAATACCTTGAAGATGAAGGAGTTAGCATTTTCACCAACGCCAACAGTAAAAAGGTAAGGAAGGAAAACGGAGAAAAAGTTGTAACTTTTGAGGTCGATGGTAGGGAGATGGAAGCTAAAGGTGAAATTCTAATGTTTGCGGCAGGAAAGACACCAAACACTAAAGAGCTTGATTTAGACAAAGTTGGAGTTGAAGTAAATCAAAAAGGAGCAATTAAGGTGGGAGATAACCTGCAAACTACCGCACCACATGTTTGGGCGGTTGGAGATGTAGTTGATAGACCTTTAAGACTCGAAACCACTGCTGGTAAGGAAGGCAAAATTGCTACCGAAAACGCTCTTGGCGGAAAGAAAAGAAAAATGGATTACTCCGCCGTTCCTTATGCGGTCTTTACTACTCCAAACCTTGCAGGTGTTGGTAAAACAGATGCAGAGGCTGTTAGCGGAGGTTCAAGATGCACCTGTAATACTTTAGGTTTTGATATGGTTCCCAAAGCAGCGATTATCAACGATACGAGAGGTTTAATAAAGATTGTGGCAGAAAGAGAAAGCCACAAAATTATTGGTATTCATATCCTTGGACCAGAGGCTGCCGACCTTATCCACGAAGCGACAATGATTGTACGAAATAAAATGACGCTGGAAGACGTGATAGATACAGTACATGTATTCCCGACTCTAAGTGAAGTAATAAAACTGGCAGCCCAAAACTTCTTTAGAGACGTATCCAAACTTTCTTGTTGTGTGGAGTAATTTAAGTATGGAGCAAGACACAAAAAAAGAAATCTCCAAATCCGTATTTGGAGCAGGCCTTATAGCGTTTGCACTTTGCTGTGGCCCAATTCTTTTAGTGCTTTTAGCCTTTTCAGGCGTAGGTGGGTTTCTTGGACTTATCACTGGTTTTCTAACTAAGAACATTTATTTCGTTATTTTTGGTTTAATCTCACTAGGAGTAGCTGGCTGGGTTATTTACAACCGTAGAAGTTGAGAAATCTTTACTTGTCTGTAAGTTTTGAAGGGAGGTGAAGCTAGATGAAAAGGTTTTTGGTAGGAGTTGCCGCCAGTGCGGCGATGTTTGCAAGTTTAGCCACGCCAGTTTTTGCAAACCCATCTTCAGCACCTGGTGCTGGGGATGCTACTGATATAGCCAATGTAGCTACAGGCGAAAATCCGCCTCTTGGAGCTAGTGGCACAGGCGGACTACTGAACAACGAGGCTGGCAATCCAGCTATTGGTTCAGTATTTGCCAAAATCATTGAGCACAACCCACTGTGTGACATACACGATGATAGCACTCACTAGCGATTGTGGCTCACCTGCCCTCTGCCCTGCCTTCGGTTAAATAAACATGAGGAATGCATTTTTGATAATGGTAAGCGTCTCTATAGTCATAGCGATTGTCGGTGCCATTGCCCTATCTAGTAATCAACCAGGATTAACTGGTTCAAACAGTGCAAGCAATTCTGGTACGGAGGTCGGTAATCGAACACCAGATTTTACTTTGACAGACATTGAAAAGAGAAAAATCTCTCTTGATGGACTTACGGGCAAACCCGCAATTATTTGGTTTACGGCAAGCTACTGTGTGCCTTGTCAAATCGGTGCGAAAGAAGTCAGGAGACTCGATGAAGACCTCGGTGGAGATAAATTTAATGTCTTAATGGTCTTTATCGACCCACGGGAGACCGAAAAGGATTTAAGAGATTGGCAAGACTCTTTCGGTAGTAAAGATTGGCTCATTGCTTTTGCGAACAAAGAAATTACAGATAGTTACGAGATTAGATTTTTAGACACCCAATATCTTTTGGACAAAGAGGGGATTATTCGAAACTTAGCCAACAGCCCAGTTGGTTACGAAGCTTATAAAAGTAAAATTGAGGAGCTCCTGCAATAATGATAATTGCTAAAGCGTGGACAAACAAACTTTCTGCTTCTTTTGGACTTTTCGTCCTATTGGTATCTTTACTTTGGCCAGCTATTCCCCTACGAAGCTTAGATATTTGGCTGGCCACTTTAACTGGAAGATTCCCCACTAACCTTTTCTATCCTATTTTGGCAATTCTTGTTGGTAGCTTTGTAGCAATTTATGTGTACAACAAATATGTACATACTTGTTGCCCAGTAGGAAGCGGCAAAAGTGGTGGGGCAGCCTCTTTATTTGGCGTTTTACTCGGGGCCTGCCCTGCTTGCATTCCCGCCTTGGGTTTCTTTCTACCACTTGGTGTGACAGTAACCCTAGGCTATTTTAGTTGGGTGTTTTTACTCGGCTCGGTAGCTCTTTTAACTTTTTCTATTTATCGTATGAATGGGTTTAAAAGTTTATGAAATCGCACACCGCTTTTAATTATTCAAAAATTACTGACCAAATCTTTATCGGTACAAATCAGTGCTGCAAACTCCATTTTGATGAAAAATTACTAAGTCAAGGTATAACTGCTGATATTTCACTTGAGGACGAAAGTCTGGACACACCTTACGGAGTTAATTATTTCCTTTGGCTTCCAACCAAAAATCACCACGCTCCTAGCGAGCAGCAGCTACTCCTTGGAGCAGTCACTATCGATTTGCTAACAGAGCTTGGTAGCAAAGTTTACGTTCACTGTCAAAACGGCCACGGCAGAGCCCCTACTTTGGTAGCAGCTTACTTTATCAGTCAAGGAGGGAGTGTAAAAGAAGCGATAAATCTTATTAAGACTAAAAGACCTGAAATTCATTTAACTAAAGAGCAGCTTCACGCTTTGGAACATTTTGAAAAATCCGAAATTGAAAAGGAGCCTTGTTGCTGAAGCCATGCATATAAATTCATTTGGTGACCAATATGGGCCAGAAATGGTAATAGAAGTCTATGAGCCCAAAGTGGGGTTGAAAGGAATGTTGGTTATAGACAATACCACCTTAGGCCCAAGTAAGGGCGGGGTAAGAATCACACCGAGTGTTACGGTTCAAGAGGTATTTAAATTAGCGAGGGTAATGACTTGGAAGACAGCTTTAGCCAAGCTTCCTTTTGGCGGTGCTAAGGCAGGAATTGTTGCAAATCTAAAAAATTTAACCAGAGAGCAAAAGAAAAAGCTAATTCAGGAGTTTGCCAAGGCAATAAAGCCTTTCTCTCCAAGTAAATATATCGCTGGACCAGATATTGGAACAGGTGAGGAAGAAATGGATTGGTATACGCAGGCAAATGGTGATTGGCACTCGGCTACTGGTAAGCCAGCCGAAGTTTGTATGAAGTTTTTTGGCAAACCAGGGGAAAAGTGCGGGATTCCTCACGAGTATGGTAGTACTGGCTTTGGGGTTGCTTGTGCGGCAGAAGCGGCAGCAAAACACTTAGGTTTAGACTTAAAAGATTTAACCCTGGCGATAGAAGGTTTTGGTAATGTGGGCAGCTTCGCATTTAAACATTTAGATGAGTTAGGAGCAAGCGTGGTAGCAGTAGCGGACAGCAAAGGAACAGTTTATAACCCACACGGACTTGATTTTAATAGCATTCAAGCTATCAAAAGAGAAGCCGGCACCGTAACAGCTTACAAGAGAGGGAAAATTTTGTCCCACAAGGATATATTTACTCTGCCAGTAGATATCATTATTCCCGCTTCTCTTCCAGAAGTAATTAATGATAAGAACGCAGAAAAGGTTAGAGCCAGAATAATTATTGAGGCAGCTAACCTACCAGTAAGTGAGACAGCTGAAAAAATTCTTGCCAAAAAAGGAGTACTGATAGTTCCCGATTTGATAGCGAACGCTGGTGGTGTGATTTCCTCCTATTCGGAGTATATTGGAGAAAATCCTAAGGACATGTTCAGGGAGGTAGAAAAAAGAATTACAGAAAATGTTAGGTTTATTCTTGAGCATGCCAAAGACAAAAATTTAACACCGAGAGAAGCAGCTCTGGGAATAGTGAAAGCCCGAATAGCAAGGGGCTTTGCTAAAAATGTTAATTCTACCTTAGCCCAAAGGTAATTATGGAAGCTTTGGGTTTTACTTTGGATGTTATCGGTAAGCTACCTGTTGCCTATACAGCAATTCGAATCCACTACCGATTCTGGAAAGAACATAAAATTAACAATAGAGTCTTTTCGGAAATGCGGAAAGAACAGATTATTGGGCTGGCTGGAATTGGACTGATTATTTTAGGGTACTTCCTACAATTGCCATCAAAGCTATAAATAGAGACTTATTAGATAGTGTTATAATTCAGAAACCGACCTATGTTGGACATACTGAAATCAAACGAATTTAAAGTCGGCCAGAGGTTCCTGATATCGTCCAACAAGGCCGACCAATTCATTTCGTGCCTGAGTTACTATATCAAATACTATCAGGGCTGAGAAGAATCGGACTTCTTAGCCTCCTACCATCATTTAAACACTAAAAACTGAAAGTAAGACTATACCAACTAACGTCGTCACAATTCCTAAAATTTGTTGCTTGTTAATCGCATCTTTGAAAACAAAATAAGCAACAACAGCAAACAAGGTTGGGTAAGAAGCGGAGATGGGTGTTACGATTGAAACATTCCCGCCAAGTCCCACTGCATAGTTAAAGGCTAGTAATCCACCACCGAGAAAAATGGCGTTAAAGATTAACGGGTATTTTGTCTGTTTAAAATCTTTTAAATCGATTTTGATATTTTTGATTTTTAAGACAATCAGGATAGAAGGATAAGCTAAAGCAGCAATTAAATTTGGCCAAGCTGGCCCAATTATATCTATTGGGATTTTTATAAAAGTGTAATAAACACCCCAAACAATCATCGTCATTATTGCCAGAACCGCTCCAGCATCTAACTTAAACTTCCCATCTTTGACATCTCTGAAATTTATACTGGATATGATGACACCAAGTAAAATAATCAAGATTGCTATTACTTGTTGAGTAGTCATACCTTCCCTTAGAAAAACAATTGATAGTATAACTACAAGTGCTGGATATGAAGCAGAAATAGTTGTTACCAACGAAGCATTTCCAAGACGCAGGGCTTCGTAAAACAGAATCAAGCTTAGACCGCCAATAATTCCTAAAAACAAATTCAGAAGAAACAAAGTTGGCGTTAAATTCTGAAGGCCATTCGGAAACAACAAACAAAACAAGCCATAGATTGGAATTAGAAATAGAAGAAGCCAAAAAGTTGTTTTATACGGTCCGATTTTTCTGGTAGCAATAGTACCAAATACGTTACTGCCCCAGATTATATACGCAATAATCGCAAAGAAAATCGGCTGCATAGCTGCCATTCTAGCATTTTTGGTGTAAGATACAAAACATATGAAACTCACAATTCTTGGTTCTGGAGGTTCAATTGCAAACCCAACCAGAATGTCTACTGGATTTCTTTTGGAAACAAGTAAATCCTCTTGGGTTATAGATTTTGGCGGAGGAAGTTTCTACAGACTATACAACGACCTAAACTATGATTATGTTTCCAAGGTAGACGGGGTATTTATTTCTCACCCCCACGCAGACCATCTAGTAGATTTGATGTGGTTTATGCACTCGTTATACAACTCAACGGTCTATGCTGACTGGAGAAAAAGACCTCAAGACAATCGCACTAAACCGCTTTATTTACACGGTTACCCTAGGTTTAACGAGGATTATGAGAAATTGAGACTTATGTTTCCTGAAAGGCGGGAAAAATATGAGGTTTCAATAAACGAACATGGTGAGGATAATTTCCAAGCGTTGGACTTGAAAGTAACTACAAAAATTGTTCCCCATGTTCCAGAACACTTTACTGCTATTGGTTTCCGGATAGAAGCAGAAGGTAAAACTCTTATGTATTCGGGGGATTCGGCTTACAGCGAAGTTTTGGTTGAACTGGCAAAAGATGCTGACTTGGCACTAATGGAGTCATCAGTCTTTCCGACTCTTTATAGGGAAAGGGGGGCTGGTAGAACCCACATTTCACCATTTGAAGGTGGTAAAATTGCAAAAGAAGCTTCCGTAAAAAAGCTAGTCCTTACCCACCTTTATGATTTTGACCCAGAAGCCGAATTTATAAAAGAAGCTAAAAAATCATATTCAGGGGAAGTAGTTGTAGCTAAAGACTTGCTAAGTCTTGAGATTTAATCAATGGAAAAAGTAAGTGTAGTAGCAGTCCACATTGAGCAAGGTAGTAAGATTCTAATGGTTCAAGAAAAGGGTCGGGCGTGGGGTTTGTGGTCTATACCAATAGGCCACGTAGACGAAGGCGAAACTTTAGAACAAGCAGCGATACGAGAGTTAAAAGAGGAAACAGGTTACGATATTGAAGTTACGCAGAGTCTCGGCCAAAAGGCTGTTTCCGATACCGAATATAAAGGTGGTGAAAAGGACGTAGGTAAACAAATAGAGATAAATTTCTTTGAGGGAAAGATAATCGGTGGAGAATTAAAGCCAGATTTGGAAGGGCTTTTGGACGTTAGGTGGGTTGAAAAAGACAAAGTTTTAGATTTGCCGTTGCGAGGCGATTGGTTAAAAGATATCTTAACTCATGATTAAACAAAAATTTCTAATAACAGGTTCACGTGGTTTAATAGGAAGTATTTTATCAAAGGCATTATCAGAAAAATTTGAAGTTTTTGGTACTGATGTTAAAGAGAAGTCAGAGGAAAAATATTACGGAATTGATTTATCAGACTTAGAAGCAGTAAAAAAGGTCTTTAATGGGCTTCCCGAACTTGACTGTATTATTCATCTAGGAGCAGACGCTAATCCGAATGCAAGCTGGGAGTCAGTTCTTAAAAATAACATAATAGCTACAAGAAATATATATGAGTGTGCAAGAGAATTTGAAGTCCCTAAAGTAATTTTTGCTAGTACAAATAGAGTAACAGAAGGTTATGAAGGCAATACTACTAGTAAACTAGTCTCAAACGAGGACGCAATAAGACCAAAAAGTTATTATGGAGTAAGTAAGGCTTTTGGAGAAGCGGTCGCTAGACAATTTTTTGAGGTTGACAAAATTAAATCAATTTGTTTAAGAATTGGGAGTGTCTTAAAGGATGATGACCCAAGAGGTGATAACCTTAAAATGAAAAAGTGGTTAAGTCATAGAGACCTTGTGCAGCTAATTGAGAGGTGCTTAGAATCAGATGTTAAGTTTGGAATCTATTACGGAATTTCAAACAACAAAACCAGATTTTATGATATTTCAGACGCTCTAAAGGATTTGGGTTACACACCACAGGATGATTCGTCTTTGTTAACTTGATAAGTTATAATTGAAAAAACGGCCTAGGTTGGCTTGGCTAAAATCAAACGAGTTCAATGTCGGCCAGAGGTTCCTGATATCGTCCAGCAAGGCCGACCAAATTGTTGACACCTCCAAGTTTAAATACTATAGTTTAACTAATGATTCTGCCACTATCTAAACTCTACTCTGGACCTAGAAAAAAGCGCAATGGGTTCACCCTACTTGAGCTGTTAATAGTAGTTGCCATAATCGCTATATTAACATCTATTGGGATTTTTGCCTTGAGGAACGCACAAAGAAACGCTCGGGATAGCAAAAGACAACAAGATCTCAATCAACTTAAAGTTTCCCTAGAGCAGTATTTTGAAACTACCATACCTCATCAATACCCGTCTAGCACTGCCGGAAAAATTAATTGTGGTGGAGCTCTGGATTGGGGTACCTCTCCATTCACCTGTAATAATAAGACTTACATGAAGCAGTTACCAAATGATCCTGTTGGGGGGAGAAATTATTGTTACGATTCCACCGGCAGTACGTTCTCACTCTACACTAACGTGGAGAATCTGCGTACTCCCGGGATTTTGAGCCCAGCGGTTGCTTGCAATGGATCTACAACCTACAATTACAGAGTTCAAGGCGAGAAATAGGTTTGACAAGTATTATTTGCTAATCTATATTTAAACTAATGTCCAACTTCAAGAAATTTCAAATATCAAGGCGTGGTTTTACTCTTATCGAGATCCTGATTGCTCTTGCAATAATTGCCATTCTCCTCACGGTCGGTATCCTTTCTTTTAGAAATGCCCTGCGCCAAGGTAGAGACTCAGAAAAGAAAGCTACGATTAAAGAAGTCCAATCCGCCCTTGAAGCATATTATGCAGATCATGGGCGTTATCCTATTCACAATAATCCTCCTACCACTCCTGATGATGCTGCAGCAAGTGATTACGGGGCCTGCGACCCTTCAAGTACTTCGCAATGTTTGGTTGCTACAAACACTATGGAAGTAGATTTCAATAGAGGGCATAATAACTACCAGACAAAAGTTGCGAAATCTTTCGACGACGCTATTGAGCCTTATTTAGCTGGCGGTCTTCCCGATGCACCCATGGGACCTTTCCAAGGTAACACATATACCAGTGGTTGGAGTTGGACAGGTTATTTGTATACCTCGAGGGTAGAAGTGTCACCAGGGGTTTGGAGCACAGATGGTAGTACTTACCGGCTTGGTACTTGGCTTGAGAATAACGGTAGCGGTGGGGGTACTGCCGATCCAGATATAAATAATCCAGTAGGATTTACCCCACCAGGAAACAATGGATCCCAAGCAAGAGCTGGTTTATGTTGTGGTGGGAACGGACCTGCCGTCTGCAATAAATTTCAATGGGGATGCCTAACAAATTATTTTGTCGGCCCACCCACAGAAGGTTTTTGATCAATGATGTTTAATCGAAAGTCTTATGGTTTCACCTTAATAGAGCTTCTAATTGTGATTGTAATTATTGCGGTTTTAGTCACGATTACTGCCTCGTCCTATCGAGAAGCTCAGGAGAGCAGCCGAGATTCTAAAAGAAAATCTGATTTGGCAAAATTGGAAGCAGCCCTAGAAAGATTTTATAGTGATAACAATAAATACCCAAACGACAATGGAGTTGGAGGCCTAATCGTTTGTCCGGATGGAACTGCATTAACTTGGGGTGAGGACCATGCGTTTCAATGTACAATTGGTGGCAGCGATAAAGTTTATATGAATGAGATGCCTAAGGATCCAAGAGACTCACGAGGTTATTTCTATAACGCAACCGACATAAACAATAACCCTTGTGATAATAATGATACAAATTCTGGCAATGATTGTTTTAAATACATAATCTCTGCGCAAATTGAAGATGCACAAGATAAGGACGTTATCAACCTTACAGGATGTAGTCCCCAAACCGGAGCAACTCCTACCTACAACTACTGTGTCCCTCGGGGTCAGAGAAAACAAGTATAGACTAGATTACTGGATTAATAAGACTGAATTTCGTCTTTGTGGAACCAAAGGCTTTCTTCAAACTTCGCTTCCTTAACCGAACCTGAGACGTGGACAATATTCTCTACTCCTCGCTTCTCAACATTAGCATAAGCGGCCGAATCAGTCGCCAAATCGCCTCTAATGGTCCCTGGTGCTGCCTTAACCGGCATTGTGGGGCCAGCAACTGAGCGGACATTATCTACAGCGTGACGGCCCTCAAGAAGGATTGCCACTATTGGGCCAGATCCCACATAATTTATCGTCCATTGACGTATCATCTTTCCAAGCTCTAATACATCAGTTGTACCAAGGTCTTCTCCCGGGTCTTTACCATACTCCTCGTAAGTCTTTAAAGTCTTCTCCCCAAGGCTCATCAGATATTCTTTATCATCTTTATAGTGTTTGCCCAGTTGATCGTAATTTGCCCAAACGAGCTTCATGGCCACGATTTTGAGCCCCATTTTTTCAAATCGAGAAATAACCTCTCCGACAAGAGCCCGTTTTACTCCATCTGGTTTTATTAAAATAACAGTACGTTCCATGATTTTTGTATGAAGTATCAGGTATCAATCAAAATCTTAATCCTTAACACATGACACTTTGATACTAGAACCTCAGAATTTTTTCAAATTTCGAAGATTCTTTATATGGTCCTATCACCGCTAAGTTCAACCCCTGATTGACAAAGATATCTTTTGCTACACTTTGTATATCTTTAGCAGTAACTTTTTCAACTTCTTTAAATATTTCTTCTGTCGATCGTATCTTTCCTTCTAAAATCTCTTGCAAGCCAAAGATATTACCCACTTCCCTACTATCTTCAAGATCGAGAATCATTTTACCTTTTATGTACTCTTTTGCTCTTCTCAATTCTACCTCGGAAGGCGGATTTTGTGCAATATCCGAATATTCCTGAAGAATCACTTTAGCTGCCTCTTCAATGTTTTTTGGTTCAACTCCAGCTTGGGCGGCCAAACTTCCAGCATCGTGATATTCCTCAACGCCAGCTCGTACATAGTAAGCTAATCCTCGTCGCTCCCTTAGCTGAATAAAAAGCCGGCTACTCATTGATCCGCCCAGTATTGTTGAAAGAAGGGCAATTTTATACCTATCTTTATGACCCCGCTCATATGACCGGACCCCTAAGCAAAGGTGAGCCTGCTCACTACCCTTAAAGAAAGTCTTAACCATTGGTTTTGATTGACTCAAGGTTACTGGCAAGAACCCTTTGGCTTTTTTATCTTTAATCGCTCCCATATATTCATCAACAAACAAGTTTGCTCTCTCTGGATCCACTCCTCCAGATATAACTACCACCATGTTACTTGGAGTGTAAAAATCCTCAATATATTTAAAAAAGTCCCGACGCTCGATGTTCTTCAGAGACTCTAAAGTACCAGCTGTATCCCAACCAAGAGGCTGATCGCCAAAAAGAAGCATTTCGTAAATATCCCCGATATAGCGCATCGGCGTATCAAGGTACATTCTAATTTCCTCAGCGATTACGTTTCTTTCCCGGTTAATCTCTTCTTGCGCAAAAATTGAGTTTAAAAGCATATCAGAAACTACATCCAGGCAAAGCTGAAGATGCTCTTTTGCCGCTTTAATGTAGTAGCCGGTAAATTCTTTCGAGGTAAAAGCGTTGAACTCACCACCAACTCCGTCTATCAAACTAGATATATCTAATGTAGAAGGCCTCTTTTTAGTTCCTTTGAAGAACATATGCTCGGCAAAATGAGCAATACCGTTTGTTTTCTTCTCTTCATAGCGAGATCCGGATCTTACTAGAATCATGCTAGTAGCCGACTGAACAGACGGCATTTGGTTGTTAACTACTCTTAATTTATTATTTAAAGTAACTTTTTCTGGTTTCATAAAAAGTAATTATGTAACCTAATGACGCGAAAAGTTCCGCTAACCTAAGATTTGAACGATGATTGTAACAGAAAGTTCAAAAGATGCAAAGAGTTAAAATGACCCCCTCCACGGATCTTATGCCCACAGTTTCCGACGTTTTTTCCACGCCGTTCGGCGGTCTCGAAAACAACCTGCGCGCTATTAACAAATTATTAATCCTAAATCAAACCTAAATATGACAATATTAACGATCGTATATTTTGTCAATTTTTAATCTGGTTTTGAAATTCAAGGTATTTGGTTTTTTGGCAATCTACATACTTTCAGGCGCGGAGACTCCAACAAGGTTTAGCGTGTTGCGAAGAACTATTTTTGTGGCTAATATTAGATTCAAGCGAGCCTTAGCAATATCTTCCTTCTCACCTATCACTCTATAACTCTCATAATACTTATGGAACATTTCTGCTAGTTCAACTAAGTAAGTGGTAAATTGATTTACTGCTAAGCTCTCGGACAAATCTTCAACTAAATCAGGAAGTTTTAGGAGTTTTTTCGCGAGTGCTAATTCTTGAGGCTGTCTTAGCAAAGATAAGTCCGCTCCGATAAACTTTTCGTGGCTAAAACCTTCCTCTTTCGCCTTTTTCAAAATGTTACTCACCCGAGCGTAGGCATATTGGACATAATATACTGGATTGGATTCATTCCTCTTCTTTGCAAGTTCGAGGTCAAAATCCATATGGGTACTTGGCGAGTGTGAAAGGAGGAAAAATCTAAATGCGTCACGACCAACCTCATCGATCACCTCACCTGCAGTTATGAAATTCCCCGCCCTTTTGGACATACTAACTATATCTTTACCTTTCTTTACCCTAACATATTGATATAAAATTACTTTAAACTTTTTTTCTTCAAATCCAAGAGCTTTTACTGCTGCTCGAAGACGTGGGACGTGCCCGTGGTGATTACTACCTAAAACGTCTACGACTAAGTCTGGCTTGTTTTCAAACTTCAGCTCATGAAAGGCTATATCATCGGCAAAATACGTGTAGCGTTCATCTGAGCGGCGCAGAACTGCCTCTTTATCCTTCACTGGATGATGCTCAAGTGCAAACCATAATGCGTCGTCTTTTTCCTTTGTTAACCCTTTTGAAGAAAGGTATTTAACAACTTTTTCTGTTCTACCAGATTTTTGAAGATCACTCTCATGTTGAATTTTATCAAACCTAATTCCCATACTTTTTATATCAACCAAAATTTCCTCGAAAATTAACTTTATCGCCGTCTCTCTAATCTCATCTAAACTTTTTCCAGAAAGATTATTCAGCCTTGCCGCAAGATCGTTATAAAATTCCCCCTGATACTGATCCATTACCACTTCACCGTCAATCATTCCCTTTAAATTCTCCGCGAATACATCAACCTGGGTGCCTAAATTATTATCGTAATATTCCCGAATAACTTGATATCCAGAAGCTGAAAGGACATTAGCTATCGTATCTCCCAAAGGGCCTCCCCTTGCATTACCAATGTGTAGTGGTCCAGTCGGATTTGCCGATATGAACTCGACGCTTGCTTTTTTACCTTTATTAATCTCGTTTTCTCCGAAAGACTCATCTTCCTTAATTATTTTTTGGATATTATTCGTTATTGTAGAGGGTTCTATGTAGAAGTTTACGAATCCAGGTTCGACAAAATCTACTTTTGAAAACTCCTCAAATTTTTCCGCTTTAGCTATAAATTTTTTAGCACACTCTAGCTTTGAGTGTTTATCCTGAGCTTTTTCCAGCTTCATTACAACATTAGTCGAATAATCACCAAACTTAACATTGGAAGATTCTCTAACTTCATAGGAGACTTTAGGAAATTTTTCCTCTTTTAAAACTTGTTCGATTGTCTTCTTGACTGTATTCCTAATCATTTTGTTTATTAGTATAACATCCTTGACCGTCGGTAACAATTTCAACTGTCCCATCTTGATCAGTTCGGTAAATTTCCGTATCAATTGAGGCTAATAAATTTAGTAGGTCCTTGTGAGGATGCCCATATCTATTTTTTTTACCTACTGATATTACCACGACTTCTGGCGAAAGTTTCTCAGCATAGTCTTTTCTTAAGGCAGTCTCCGATCCGTTGTGAGGAATTTTCAGAAACTCAATATCCGAAACTGAACATGAATAAAATTTTACTTGCTTATCGTCATCCCCATTTATTAATCCTTCGGGATCTTCCGGTAAATCTTTTTTAACACCAAGAAGAACCCCAGAAAGAAGAGGTGCTTGGGCTCGGGTAATAAATTTGTTTATTTTATCCTCAACCTTTTTCTTGTGAATAAAGAAAAGTTTGGAGGCTGCTTACTCTTGTAATCTTTTCGATCTTAGGGTAAATGATTAAACCAGTTTCATTAGCAACTCCATCAACTCTAACAACATCACCATATGATATATTTGGATACTTTTTAATTATAATTTGATAGTCATTTAATTTGAAATAAATTTGTTCGCTGGCCCTTCTTGACTCCTTCGATACTTTTCCCTCAGTTATAACATTTCCTACTTTTAATTGCGTTCGAGGAATAAAGTGATACCTAATTGCTACTAAACCGGCTGCGATCAGAATGCTGGATAAATAAAGCGGTAAACTCTTACTGTACAATAACCAGATCCTTGACTCCCTTAAAAAAGTTTTTGGCCCTAAAACTTTTTTGGTCAGTAAATCATCTACTGAAAGGTATGGACGATCCTCAACCATCTTTTGATCTGTAACTGGCCCGATCTTTGGCAGAGTGTCAAGATTAGATAAAGAAGCGTTGTTAATGTTTACTTTTCCAGAGACTTTTGATTATGCACCTTGCGAATTACCGGCACTTGTGCCAGAAGATACGAGCTCACCAACCGTTGGAACGTATATTTTTGCACCGTCATTAACAACTTGAGCAAGGTTTAAGTTCTTCGCAACCCAATTATCAGCACTCGAGAGTACCCAAATAACTTGAGCGATTAGCGAATGGATTTGTTTACCTAGAGTGCTATAGGAAATTTTATGCGTGTTTGAGGTTTAGGAGCGCAAAGCGCTTTTAATAATTTAAGATCAACAAGGTGGGACACTAAACCTTAATCTTTTATTGACCTTTTATACTTGGGAACCCAGGATTTATAGAAATCTACTAGATGATCCAAACCCCGAGACCGGAGTTCCTTATCAATCACCCCTCCGCGATGAGGATAGCGATGCATTCGAGGGTTTTCTGAAGAGAAACCTTGGGTATAATGCACAAGTTCATGGGCAAGAGTGTGATCTATTACTTCGGCTGGGAACTTTGAGTTGCTAAACCTCCCATTAATCGTAATGTAACTAATCTTTTTTTTAAGATCAAGACGAATTGAACCAAATCGATAAATTGCTTCTCTGCCAAACCTTATTACGATTGGGTTGGTTCTCTTGACATCAGAGAAGTAATTTCGCCAAATTTTATTCAAACGCGATTCAAGCCAATAGTTATCACGCACTAAAATAACTCCTTGTCTAATTTGGGTGGTAAAAACCTTCTAGAAACTAGTGGAAAGTGGTTAACCACCAGTAACTAGATTGAGTAGCCTGCCTTCGATCCAGATAGATTTCTTGATCTGTCCTTTTTTAGTGTAAACTTTTACTTTTGGTCGGTCAAGGGCCAAGCGAGCGACATCTTCCTTAGATATACCTTTAGGAGCCTCTAATTTGTCTCTGAAACGTCCATTAACTTGGATGACTATTGTTACTTTATCTTCTTCCAAAAATTTGGTCTTGTAACTTGGCCAAAGTTGGTGGTGAACCGAAAACTTTTCTCCTAAAACTTCCCATAATTCTTCTGATATGTGTGGTGCCAAGGGGGAAAGAAGTAAAACAAACTTCTTGGCTAATTCTTTGTTTAACTCATCTTTCTTCTCGTTCATCATGTTCAAGAACTCCATCATTGCAGCAATCGCCGTGTTAAACTTTAGGTTTTCCAAATCCTCACCAACCTTTTTAATCAAAAGGTTAAGCGCCCTTTCCATTTCAAGGCTGGGCGTTGCAGTCGAAGTATTGTCGGCAATCTCTTGAACTAAAGACCATACCCGATTCAAGAACCGATAAACTCCGGCAATTGCGCGATCCGAAAAGTCCCCACCTTGTTCATAAGGACCTAAAAATAACAAATAGATTCTAAGTGTATCAGCACCGTAAGAGTCCATAAACTCATTGGGATTCACTACATTACCGCGCGACTTGCTCATCTTGGCTCCTTCGTGAATAACCAAACCGTGAGCTCGAAACTTTTTAAATGGCTCTTCAAAATCTAAATAGCCAATATCATGCAGCGCCATGGTTATGAATCTCGCGTAGAGCAAATGAAGAACCGCGTGTTCGTTACCACCTATGTAAGAATCAACTGGTAACCACTTCTTCGTAATATCGGAATCAAATGGGACTTGTCCTGAGCGAGCGGAGCGAGTCGAAGGATAGCGGAGGAAATACCAAGACGAATCTAAAAATGTGTCGGACACATCAGTTTCGCGTTTCGCCAAACTTCCACATTCTGGGCATTTTACGCTCAAAAACTCTGGCACAGTGGCAAGTGGGCTGACACCGGTTCCTTTGGGTTGGTAGTTCTTTAGATACGGGAGTTCTACTGGCAAATCTTTCTCAGGTACCGGAAACCAGCCAGTCATATCTTTGTTGGCTGATTTGCCATCTTTAGCACATTTATCGCAGAAAATCATCGGAATCGGCGGTCCCCAATAGCGCTGGCGAGAAATCAACCAATCACGCAGATGATAATTAACTGTTCTTTTACCCAACTGATTTTCTTCGATATATTCTGATATCTTTTTTATTCCTTCTTTAGAATCCAAACCATCAAATTCCCCAGAATTCACTAACTTCCCTTCGCCAATATAAGCTTCTTTCGAAACGTCTCCACCAATTATCACTTCGACTATTTCTAGATTATATTTTTTTGCAAATTCATAGTCACGAGAATCGTGCGCCGGGACAGCCATTATGGCACCAGTTCCGTAGCTTCCGAGGACATAATCGGCTACCCAAACGGGTATTTCTTTTTTATTTCCTGAGTTTATTGCAAATACTTCTGTAAAAACTCCAGTCTTTTCTCTTTTTTCAGCTGTTCTATCCTGCTGATCAACCTTTAGTGATTTAGTAATGTAATCAGCTACTTCTTTTGGAGCTTTCCAACCAAGATCTATCCAACTTTTTGCAACTTCTGGAGATACAACCACAAATGTGGCGCCAAACAAAGTGTCCGCTCTTGTGGTAAATACCTCAACTAAATGTTTCTTATCTTCCTGCCTTGGTACTTCAAGGCTAAATTTTATTTGCAACCCCTCGCTCTTACCAATCCAATTCTTCTGCATAGTTTTGGTGGTTTCTGACCAATCTATTTTGTCTAGATTGCTCAATAACTTTTCAGCGTAGTCGGTGGTTTTAAGAAACCACTGCTCAAGTTCTTTTTCGATGACTTGGCTTTGGCAACGCTCACATTTACCCCCTATCACCTGCTCATCAGCAAGAACGGTTTTGCAGGATGGGCACCAGTCCACTGGTGCTTTTTTACGTACGGCAAGGCCAGCCTTGAATAGCTGAATAAACAGCCATTGAGTCCATTTGTAATAGTTTGGTTGTGAAGTGATCACTTCATGATCCCAGTCAAAGAGAGCGCCAAGCCTTTTCATTTGCCTCTCGCGGAAATAAGACGTTGTTTCTTGTATCAATTCTCTTGGGTGCTTGCCCACTTTAATTGCGTAGTTTTCTGAGTGAATTCCAAAGCTATCAAATCCCATCGGCTCAAACACGTTGTAACCCTGCATGCGCTTGAGACGACCAAAAGTATCTGCTCCACCAAAAGCGTAGACGTGACCGACGTGCAAACCCTCTCCTGAGGGGTACGGAAACATCATAAGATTGAAGAAGGGTCGTTCGGCTTTCTTGATATCGACTCTGAACGTTCCATCTCTATCCCACCTTTCCTGCCACTTAGCCTCAATTGTCTTAGCGTCATATCTTTTCATCTCTGGGGATGATTCTACCAAACTAAATGTCTTTAGCAAAGCTATAAATTTGTTACCTTTTACCAAAAGGTAACACCAAAGGGTCCGCCTGAACTGCGCGTGCTAGCAAAATTTAAGTCGCTCAAGTGAAATAGATCGCTACGCGCTCTGCGTTCCTATCCAAACTCGCCTTCGGCTCAAACATGCAATTTACACTAGGTCGCTTTGTTGAATTTTGCCTATACTCATGCTCGTATGGCGGTTTAAGGGCTTCTCCTTACCGGCCATAGATTAGTCAGCGTGAAGAAACCCTCGATTTTAGCTGGAGGATCTCTGGCCGGCAGTTTGGCTCCACCTTTGCTGCCAAAGGTGGAAAGTACTTTTTAGCAAAAGCCCTTACCTTCCAAACTTGACACATACCTCTATTTAATGGTATAAAAAAGGTATAATTATACTTATTGGTAAAGCTAAAACGAAACTTTACCGATAAGCCCTGCCCAAAATGGAAGACAACCTGCCCAAAGTTGATCTCGCCTTGGGCGAGATTTTTTCGAAATATAGGGATTACCTAAAATCCTCCGGGTACTCCAATCCCACTGTAAAGAACTATTTGTCGGATCTTCGCCATCTTATCGCTTGGATTAATGAGCGCTATTCCGGCTTTTCCTTTGTCTTTCTTACTCTCCCCTCAGTTCGGGCCTACCGAAGTTTTGTTAAGGAAAAATTTCGCTCTAAACCATCAATCTCGGCTCGCCGCCTCTCATCCCTTCGCAAATTCCTCTCCTGGGCTGGCAATTTAAAATATGTTCCAGAAGATCTAGTAAAAGCGACTGAATATATTCTTTCCGACAAAGAGGCACCGACTACTCTACCCCAACCTCAAATAATCTTCCAAGGACCATCAACTGAGCTTAAGGACGAAACCAAAACTCCTCCAGTGCCAGATAAAATACATCAAAAGCACCATATCAAATACACTCGCCCACTCTGGTATCAGCGTTACCACGAGCACCCTGCTCACCGCGTAATCCACTTCTCCATACTGGGAGTGTTCCTGTTACTACTTGCAAACCTAATGTTTGGTCAACTCATAGGCGACTTGCTAAAAAGAGAAACTGCGCCGGATCTTGGTAATGTTTTGGCCGCGACTCCACCGAGGATTCTTTCTTTTCAAGGAAGACTAACAGATGAAAATGATGTACCGGTTTCGACGGCTACCAACATTGTCTTCAGAATATGGGACGACGATCTTGATAGTACGGAGGTTGATTGTGATGGCGGCGGTGACGAAGATTGTATGTGGAAGAGTAAAACCTGGTCAGTTACACCAGATCAAAATGGTATCTTTTCTGTCTTACTAGGTGATACAAGTCAGTCGGATACCACCATACCGGCTTCTCTATTCTCCGATAATGCTTCACTTTGGCTTGGGGTAAAGGTTGAATCCGACTCAGAAATGACTCCTCGCCAACGCATCGCCTCCTCCACTTACGCTCTCAATGCTGATGCGCTTGATGGAGTCGATTCGGTATCATTCCTTCGCTCTGATGCATCGGACAACTACACCTCCGGCACCCTTACCATAGATGACGGCACTACCTTTGCCGTCAACTCAACCACAATCGGCATTGGCAATGCTTCTTCAGACGCGGCCACGATTAACGCTACCTCTACCTTTAACACTGATGTTAACCTAAGTTTAGCGTCAACTGAAGATTTGGTAATTACAAATACCAACTGGGCACCCGCATCAGGCATAGGATTAGTTGATGTCAACGCTACCTCCTCCACCAACGACGCTCGTGGTGTTGACAATTATTTTGATTTAAACAGTACTGGCAGTGTTACTCAATACGGGTACTATGGAAATTTTGATGCTACCAGCGTAGCCTTGGCCGACGATACCACTTCAAACTACTACGGTATCTACCAGACTGTCAGTAAAACTGGTACCGATACGGCCGCAACAACTGCCACAACAACTGGCACCTACGGGATAAGAGCCTCAGCTTCAAACACTTCAGGTACAAATGACGCGGAAATTACCAGGAAAACGTATGGAGGCTACTTTTCAGCTGAAAATAACGGAACCGGGAACGGTCAAGCTTATGGGATTTACTCAACGGTGTCTGGAAATGATGACTCATCAGAATCGGACTTCGCCTACGCCGGCTACTTCAACGGGGCTCTGAACACAACCTACAACGTTGGTGTGGCTTCCGGTACTGGCTGTTATATTAACATTTGCGACGCCGTGACTTCAAACCCTACCGACATCGCCGGCCAAGGCTTCTTTGGAGCCGGCAGGCTAACTGCATTCTCTGCAAAAGTTGATATAAACCACTCATTTACCACTGACAGCGCCATTGGTTTGTTAGTCAATACCGGTACTAAAACTTCCGGAACCGTTACCAATAACTATGGTATTAAAGTTGAAAACCAGACCTACGGCAGCACCGATTATGGTCTTTATATTGCTGGTGCGGAAGATTATGCAATTTACACGGCTGCTGATGACATCAAATTTGTCCAAGCAGCTGCCGACTCCCTAACTATTGACGCTGGCACAACGGACAAGACCCAAGACGCAATTTCCCTTGATGTTGATGTTAATAGCACAAATGTAGCTGGAATGTTTGTTGACCTGGATGTTGGTACTGCCCTATCTTCTGGAGAAATTGCCGATGGACTCAAAGTAGACGTTGCCGGTAATGCATCGGATAATGCCGCTGCAGCTGTTAATGGTCTTCGCTTGAAAGGTGCAACTGCCTCTGGAGCTCCTGTAACCGGAGTCAACATTGAAACAGCTTTTGACGTTGATATAGATCTTCAAAATGATGAACAAATACTAAATACTGCCGATGACGAGATTGAATTCCAATGTGCGCCAGCTGGCAGCTGTACTGCATCTAATGACTTAAGGTTTGACTTAGACGGTACCAATCCTGTCATTGATTCGCCTACGGACACAATAATACAGATAAACGATACTCTGATGATTGATCTAGCTGGTAACGCTAGTGATGAGGCCATCTGTGGAGACAATGCTGAGGATGATACGACGGATGTTATGGTAAACGATTGTACCACTGGTTCTACTGAAGATTACGCCGAATTCTACTCAGTTGAGCCCAATACAACGTACGGCCATATTGTTTCTGCTGGAGATGAGTATATTACAACAACTAAGCATAAACTAGATCCGCAAACTCACACTTTCGTCAAATTAGTCAAAGCTCAAAAAGGCAGTAACCGCACTATGATTGGGATAGTTAGTAATAACTACAGCGATTTTAGTGTTACAGGTGACAGGATAAAGCCAGAAGACAACCCCTTTCCTATCGCTCTAAATGGGCGAGTGCCAGTATTTGTAACCGATGAAAATGGATCAATCGAAGTCGGGGACCGAATAACTTCTTCTTCAACTCCGGGTGTGGGTATGAAGGTTGATGATCAAACCGAACAAACGATTGGTATTGCTCTTTCTGCTTTCGATGAGCGTGGTCAGGGTAGCATTATTGTATTTGTAAATATCGGTTGGAATTTTATTGATCTTGACCAAGAAACCCGAATAAAAAACCAGATAACCGAATACCTAACCGGTATCGACCATTTGAATATGAAAAACCTTAAAGCTGAAACCATAAGCATTGGCGAAAACAAAATTTCGCTGGACGATGAAGGTAATTTAAGAGTTGATGGAAATCTTGTTGCAAAGGGTGATGTAAAAATTGAGGGTAACTTAACTTTAGACGGAAGTTTTTCAGCTAAAGAGATCAAAACGGAAAAATTGGGCTTGGGTGAAAAATCAACTGGAACGGCAACTCTACGCAAAGGAGAAACAAGGGTTGAAATTGAAGCATCGGAAATATCCGAAAACTCGTTGGTTTTTATCACCCCAACCTCAAGAACTTATGATGTGCTAACAGTGATTGAGAAAAAGCCTGGGGAGGGCTTTGTCGTTGAAGATTACTTCCCCGCTGAAGAAGACATCCACTTCAACTGGTTCTTTGTAAATTAGACCTTTATCTACAATCAGTACCGTAGGCGCTCACCATTGCCCCGATCTCTTGAACACCCACTATTCCATCCGGAGGTCCCCACTGCCAAGCACTCATACCCGCAAATTTTGATCTATCATAATTTATTGAGTAATTTGGTTGGCCCCATCTTGCCCCATAATGACTAACGATCAATCCTATGTCAGTGACCGCTATTACTGAGTCATGATCCGCGTCAAAGAAGTCCCATTTATTCAGGGGATCTCGTAATCCACCCAACCATTTGTTTGGCCCAAGCTCCTTGACATTTTTGCAACCATCACCATCGGCATCTTCCAAACCGTCATTTGTCCCATTCCCGTTACTGTCAGAAGCGTTTGGATTTGTTTTTAAAATAAATCTTTCTTGGTAGTCCCGCAACCCATCACTATCTTGATCCCCTTCTCCATCCAAAACTCCATTGTTGTCAGAGTCACTATCATGCGGGTCAGTTCCTAAAGTTAGTATTTCCTCGTGATCCAGCACTTTATCGCTGTCGCTATTGTGGCCAATAAAAATGGACTTTGTGCCCTTTAGACCTACGTTATCGGTGACAGTCAATCTAATTTCCAAAAAGTGTAACTCGCTTCCTGAGTCCGCCGGTGCAATGAAATTTTTGTTTGTTCCTAAAGTTTGCAAATATGGATGGGTGTGACAACCCCCTCCAACCACGGGCTCGCAGTGGTGCAATAAAACGGTCCAGGAAAGGCCTGAGGCAACCATTGGCCCGTTTTCTGGATCAAAGCCACTACCGTTTAGTGTCAATGTTTGTAAGTAATTGTAAGATAAACGAGCGGTTGGTGTGCCAATAAAAGCCTCGGGAGGAGCGTTTCCGACAATTATATTAATCACATCAGTATCGGTAGCACCATCGTTGTCAGTTACCGTTAGTTGAACATTATATGTCCCGTTTTGATTAAAAATGTGTTGTGGGTTTGCCTGGGAAGAAGAGCTGCCATCTCCAAAATCCCAATCATAAGAGACTATATTTCCATCAGAATCGTAACTGGTGTTATTAAAATCAACCGTCAGCGGTGAAAGCCCACCCTGAACGGACGATGAAGCTTGCGCGACTGGAGCCAAATTACCCTCAGGAGCAATAATATGCCGGATGTCCCCACTACTGTCAGTAAAAGCCTCCCACGTAATATAGTAAACATCTCCATCAGGACCAATTTTGAATGCTATTGGGGAGCCTTGATTCTGCAAAATAGTCTCCACACTTCCTTCAATAAGCTCGTTGTTTGCATCCAGTTTCAACACACCAATTTTTTTCTGGACCCAATCAGCAAAGAAAAAGGAATTCGAAAAAACTGAAGGGTAGTTTTCACCCTGATAAAACACCCCTCCTATAACGGCAGCCCCTTGACTTGGTGGCCTTTCGTAGCTGTAAACAGGATGAACAACTGCTGCCCCAGAGGCATAAAGTTCCTGGCACACTTGCATACTACTATTAGTTGGGTGTTGGCTCACCCCCTCATAACAAGGCCATCCGTAGTTGCCGCTAGCGGTAGCCACATCAATTTCTTCCCAATAAGTTGATCCAACGTTCCCAACAACCGGAAGATTCGTTCCTGGTTGAATTGTAAGACTGTGGGGATTGCGAAAGCCGTAAGCCCAAATTTTTGAGCGGTTGGCATTTGGATCTCCAGTAAAAAATGGGTTATCTGCTGGTCCTGTACCATCCGTATTAATTCTTAGAACCTTACCTGACAGACTATCCAAATTTTGAACCCTTGCCAGTTTGTTCGGATCTAGGAAATTATCTGTACTGTCACCAATAGCCAAAAACAGTTTTCCATCTGGAGCAAATTCCATGCCACCACCAGTGTGAAACGGATCATCATTTGGGATACAATCCGTGCCAGTGGGAAAATTGTTACACGATGGAGCGGCCGGTGTGCCTACTTGCGTTCCAAGTAAGACCACTTCGCTCCCAGGCACCGCTACATCACCGTTAGCTGTCACTCTGATAAGCCGCCCATTTTTTGGCCCCTGGGGATTAGCAGGATCATTCTCGTAAGTATAGTAGATATAAACATATCCATTTGTATCAAAATTTGGATCTAAAGCAAAATTTTCTAGGCCTCTTTCTATCGCGTTATTTACCGGAAGTTGGATGAATGGTGTTGGTAGTATTTGCCCATTTTTATGAACTAGTACCTTACCGTCAAGGGTAGCAATTAATATTCTACCGTCATTCGTAAACTCAAAATCTTTTGGTTGGCTTAGATCGTCCACGACAATTTCGCTGTAAAGCAAACCTTCTAGTTGGGCATGGGTGGGGGATGATGATTTAATAGAAACTACTAGAAGACTGCACAAGAAAATGAAAAGAACCACGCTTAGTAATAACCTCTGGAGAAAATTTTTTCGCGCTTTAACTTTCATCATCATTAAAAATCAAACTATTATAAACTACAACTGAAAGGCAGCTGAATGGTAGCAGGTAAAATTGGGTTAGTCAAGAGCTTGCAAGGGTGCAGGAGCTAGTGCCCTGATAGTCTAAGACGGTTTTATTTGACTTTTGAATTTATTCTAGTTAGACTTAAATTGGCAGGCTAAAGTTACATAAATCCTTAATATATAACTAATTTTATGTATAAAGCCTTGCCTTTCTTTATATTTGGACTGACAATTCTATTAATACCCTCCTCTGTTTGGGCTTTTGGTTCTTCGTCAACAAATTACACACTGGACGCTGAATTTGGGAACTGGGCTGGATCTAAATCTAGTACAAACTATAACTTAACGGATACTGGTGGTGGGTTTGCTGTTGGGTTCGGGAGCAGCGCAAATTATGGAACCGGCAGTGGTTTCCAGTATGTGCTAGCCGAGATTCGCGAGATGACAGTTACACTATCGAGTAATTCCATAAATCTTGGGACACTAAGCACCGGAGCCGTTACAACGGCTTCAAATTCAATTGAGGTAGATACAAATGCCGCTGGCGGCTACCAAGTAACAGTGCTAGATGACGGTAATTTACGCACTGGAGCTGGTGCCGACATTAACGATGTTTCCGGTGGAACAGTTGGCTTAGGAAGCGAAGAATATGGTCTTGCAACCTCGCAATCCGGTCAAACTATTACTCAAGATGCCTCATGTGGCCCTGATCCAGATAATGCAAGCGCCATTACAACCTCAGCTCAACTAGTAGCTTCATCATCCCTACCTATAGAAGATGACGCCACCATTCTTTGTTATTCAGCTTCAATATCTGGGTCAACTTCAGCTGGGTCTTACTCTCACGTTTTAACGTACATAACAACAGGTACATTCTAATTGACAAAGTTTTTGGTTTATGAAAAAATCATTAGACAGGATGCTTAAACGCACAGTTGCAATCTTAGTCTTATTGACAATAATAGCCCTTCCCTTTTCATTCAATAAGGATGTTCAAGCTGCATCTCACACAGCTATATCTGATACTTTATCACGTCTCCAAGACACAACTACAGCCAACCACACAATTCAGTTTGATCTCGCAACCGCTTGGGATGATACGGAAGCTCTTGTAGTAGATTTTGTCGACGGTGATGGTTTTAGCACGGCCGGTTTTGCTAATACTGAAGCCGAAGATTTTGATATTACTTGGGAAGGAGCTGAGCAGACTATTGTGGCCGCCGGTGGTTGTAGTGGAGCTGCCATTGAGATAGAAGTTACCACTGTAGACACAACTACTGATACCTTTACCTTCACCCGCTGCACTGGTGATGCTGATTCAGCCGCCAATGACACTGTGGTTATTGAGATTGGTACCAACGCAACCGCAGGCAGCGCTGGTAATGACCAAATTGTAAACGCTACCAGCTCTGGGAGTAAAACAGTATCGCTAACCGGTCCGACTTCTGGAGATAGCGCTCAATTTGCTCTGGCCATAATGAGTGGGGATCAGGTTACCGTCTCAGCAACTGTTGATCCATCAGTTACTTCTTCGCTAAGTGCCTCAACCTGTACTTTGGGTACTCTAGTCTCAAGTGCAATCAATTTTTGTTCATACACCAATACGGTTTCGACAAACGCAACCAGCGGCTACGCATCCACTATAGTTGAAAACGGAAATCTTTGTTCTCCTTCCGTCGCCGTTTGTACAAATACCGTAGATGATGCAGCTGGAGATAACGACGTGGATCAAGCTAGTGAAGAATATGGAGTCTCTAGCAACGACACTACAGGTACTCAAGACATTATTGATAGTACTGGATGTGATGACAGTGGAGTTGTTGAAGCAGCCAGCGCAATTACAACAAGTGCCCAGGTTTATGCTGACAGCGGTGATGGCGATACTGGGCCAGTTTCGGGCGCGGTTACCACTGTTTGTCACTCGGCTTCTGTAAGTGGTACTACACCGGCCGGAAGTTATAGTCATATTGTCACTCACATTACGACTGGTACTTTTTAATTAACAAATGACTGCTCAACTGCCTAGTAAGAAAGTATTAATAGCCCTTTTAACAACAGTGTTTGCGCTGGCAACCCTCAGCTCTACTCTATTCGCTCAAGAATCTGACCAGAAAGAAGAAGCTGCTGAAGGTAGCGTGGGTATTCAAATATCCGCCCCTATCTATAACTTCGAAATAGACCCCGGTAAATCGGCTCAGGAAATAATCAAAGTGCGCAATGTCTCTAATATTGTACACACTTTTTACCCAGAAGTTTTTGACTTTAAACCAAAGGACGAAACTGGAACTCCGGAATTTTTAATTGGCGATCAGAGCAACTCTTATGGGTACTCGCTCGCCTCTTGGATAAAAATCGCCCAGGAAGGCATAAAACTCGCTCCAGATGAATCAGCGGCTTTGAATTTCACCATAAATGTACCAGCCGATGCCGAGCCAGGTGGTCATTACGCCGGAGTATTGTTTGGCACTTCAGCACCAAAAGTGGGCGGAAGCCAAATTGGAATATCAAATAAAGTTGGCTCGCTTATCTTAGTGAGAGTTGCCGGAGACGCGAAAGAGTCAGCAAATATTAAAGAATTCACCACCTCAACGAATTTTTATGAGCAAGGGCCAGTCCCATTTACAGTCAGAGTGGAAAACACGGGCAACGTTCACGTTATACCAAAAGGCGTAATTGAGATCAAAAATATTTTTGGTAGTTCAGTAGCTACACTTAACGTTAATGAGAAAGATGGCAGCCTACTTCCAGAGAGCATCCGCGCCTTTATGGATAAAGATGGTAACAAAATTACCTGGAGTCCAGATAGTCTAACGATTGGAAGGTTTACGGCAACCTTAAACTTAACCTACGGTGATCCTGCTAAAAATCTAACCTCGAGCGTCACTTTCTGGGTGGTGCCTTGGAAAATATTACTCGTAATTCTACTTGGTCTAATAATAATAATTCTTATGATTATCTTCCTAGTTAAAAAGTACAATCGCTGGATTGTTTCGCGAGCGACGAATAATGCGTCTGGACCGGGGCAAAATCCACCAACAAGGAATAGTCAAGGCGGGCCTGCCTCCCCACCGATAGGCTGATGAGAGCTTTCTCCTCTTTAGCTTCAGTTTTGCTAGCTTTCATACTAGTTTCTCCAATATATGCTCAAGATGTGGACGTTGGTGGTACGGTGGATAAAGAAAACCCAACTGTCTTAATAACTAACCCGATCAATGGATCAACCGTATCAGGAACTATAAATGTTACTGCAAACGCTTCGGATGATGTAGGGGTCTCTAAAGTAGAATTTTACGTCGATGGCGATTTAGTTGTTACCGACACAAGCGCACCTTATGGATTCGGTCTAGACACAAAAACCTTCTCTAACGGCTCTCACACGCTTCTGGCAAAGGTTTATGACACCGTTTCCAAAACCGCTACTGATAGTGTTACTTTCAAGACAGCTAATAAAGTGACTCTTGAATCACCAACAAAACGGATACAAGAGCCAACCATCGGCCCGCCAAAGGTAGCCACGAAGTCAACTGGGGAGGGTAGAAAAACCACCTTAGTCCAAATACCGGAAGAGGAAAAGGAAGGAGGCCCGTCTAATAATCAACGGGATTTTATTTTAGGGCTTATCATTGGAGTTGAGATTTTTTCGGTCCTACTCTTAATTTATCTACTACGCAGAAGGAAAACTTAAATACCCAAGAAGATTTTGACTACGTTATTGCTGACCTCTAGCACTCCATTTCTAAACTGATAATTAACCCCTTTGCCATCAACTGTTCTTACAATAATTCGGTCTTTGATAAGACTAATTAAATTGGCATGCTGGGGAAGAACATCAAACGGGCCTAAATCATTTTGGGTGGAGATAGATGAGGCTTTGCCTTTATAGTCCGGATCACGAGTAAAGGAATGCCAGAGAATTGAAACATCCAGTTCGTTTTTGGTCACTACTTCTTGGTTCATAAAATCCTTATCTTATCTTAGATCCAAGATCATCTAGGTCCTTTATATAAGAGAATTTCTCGTCAGGAATTTGATCAAGTTTTCCGGAAATTATTTCTTTTACATCTTGGACCACTTTATCTCTTTTTACGTACTTTCCGTGCTCCCCAGTTGCATCAGACACTACAAAAAGATCTTGGGTCATATAATTAAGAAGTTTCTTAGCACGATGGTAAAGTGCCCTATCATCTGGTGCAAGCTCTGCTTCCCCAACAATTGACACTAAGCGGTCTAGATCGCTAAAACGCTTTATTAGTCTTTCGGCTTCTAAAACTGCTTCATAATGATCGTAACCCACCGCTATCGGATCGATCAGAGAGGAGCTGGAATTCAAAATATCTACTGACGGGTGACGGCCTTCTTCCGATACTTGACGAGACAGTATGATAACAGAATCATAATAAGGAAGGGCTGCTTGCACTCCTGAGTCAGTCAGATCATCAGCCGGAACATACACCGCCTGTACGGAGGTTATTGATCCCCTTTTAGTGGGCACAAGACGCTCTTGAAACGATCCAACATCAGATGATAAGGTTGCCTGATATCCATCTTCGGATGGTATAGTGTTTAGCAGTGATGATATCTCATTGCCAGCCTGTATGAACCGATAAAAGTTATCCACAAAGAACAAAACGTCCTCCCCTTCATCTCGAAAATTTTCGGCAATTGTAAGGGCAGAATAGCCAACTCTGAAGCGAATCGCTGCATTTTCATTCATTTGTCCAAAAACTAAACCCACACTTCCGAGTATTCCCCTTGATGAAATAAGCTCATAGAGCTCATGTCCCTCTCTTATTCTTTCCCCAACACCTGCAAAAACAGACTTACCTTTATGATAGGTGGCCACATTGTACATAAGCTCCGTAAGAAGCACCGTCTTGCCAACCCCAGCGCCTCCAAACAGACCAATTTTTCCTCCCTTTCTAAAAGGCGTGAAGAAGTCAATGACCTTGATACCCGTTTCCAGTATTTCCTTTTTACTACTAACCTCGCTATAGCTTGGCGAGGCCTTGTAAATATTAGAGTAATTTTGGCTCTGTACAGGCCCGTGCGAGTCTTGGGGATTACCAAAGCAATCGAGTAATCTCCCCAGCACCTCGCTACCAACCGGTACTTTTATGGACTCGCCCGATCTTAAAACTTCCCCACCACGATAAAGCTTCTCGATACCCCTGAAGCAGATACAGGTTGCTATATTGTTTAAATCTACAGAATATACCTCAAGTATTGTCGAAGGATCATCTTTGAAGTTTAATATTTCCAATCTCCCTGGTTTTTCTTCCAGAAACTCAACTTCGACAACATCTCCTTTTACTGACCTTATCCTTCCACTATTTGTTTTGGCTAGCTCTTCCATATTAAATACCCCACAATGCCCTTCCAGAAGTAGTTGTAAGCTGCTTTTTGTTTCTCAGATATTTTTTGAACCTTAAGTAATCATCGGTTAGAGAAGCGAGCTTCTCGCTGGCATTCTTGGTAGCCTCATTCATTGTAATGAGACGTGAGGCAAAACGAGCAAGTTGCGCCTCGTAAATTTTTTGATGGAAAAGGTTAGCGATAACTTGGGTTTCAAAAAACTCCATGATCTCTTTTTCCGTCGGTTCAAAAAAGAAATCCTTGGCTGATTTAGTGTAAGATCCTAAAGTAGCGCCTCCTGAAATATCACTCTTTGCGGGGATCTGACTGACAAGGGAGAGAAACTCACCGTAATACACAGTTATTTTTTCATACTTCTTAATGAAGTCGGTTATTTCTTGAATTTTATTCCACTCAGGTTTGTAGTCAGCAAGATCAAAGTACTCTACCCTACTATCGAGGTTCTGCCGTTCTACAAGTGCCTTACCCAAACTTCCAACTACGACTGAGTCTGCTTTCTTTTCCTTAACGTCTTTTATAAAGTCGTTAAATACTTTAAAAATTAAATCGCCGTATAAACTTTGGTTTGATGATACAAAAACTAAAACTTCTTTATTATTTCTTCTGATAAAGTCTAGATCGGAAAGACTCTTTTTCTTACCAATTAGTTTCTGAGCATTTTTAAAGTAAGAATCTTTTGCATGGTTGTAAACCAAGGAAACTCCAGCTAAAAAGTTACGAGTCCTTCCAACCGAGTTTTTCACTTGTAAAATGCTAATAGCTGAGATTTGCTGATAAATCTCTGTAAGTGATTTTATTGTCTCGACACTGTCAATTTCATACCGAATCTGTCTTTTTGTATACATAATTTCAAACTACTGTGTTTTGGATTCTTGAATATAGAATTTGCTCAATTTTCTCTCGGTTTGCTCCTAGATAGTTTTCTAGAGCCTCAACATCTTCAAACTTTTGCAAATCTGCCACAACACTTTCAAAGGCACATTTCGCAAAGGCCTCGACGAGTTTTGTCCTCTCAACCCGCACTTGCTCAATATTTTTACTAGACCAATAATCTGAAAATGCGAGGCCAACAAGTATAAGTGCAACATCTTTCGGTATCACGGTGTATGTCTCTTGATCAAATATAGCCTCGAGTCGCTCTCCAATATTTAAGTCCGATCTTGTTTTGAGTGGAAGATCAAAGCCAAAATGTGAAAGCTCCTGGGCTTTGCGATAAAGGTTGAGTTTTTCAACAAGAGCTCTTCTTATTTTTTGCTCTAGCATATTTTGGGTTTGATTGCCAACTCTTGTTACTGAAAGAGAGGTATTTACCGCGGGCCTTCTTCCCTTTTTAAATTCTGCCTCGTCAAAGAAAATATGACCGTCCGTCATAGCCATAGAATTTGTTGGTAAGTAACCGGTTAAGTCGCCTTGGACTGTTTCAACTACTGGCAAGGCTGTGATACTGACTGAACCACTCCCGTATTTGATCCTACCGGCTCTCTCAAGAATTTTTGCGTGGATGTGAAAAATGTCGCCCGGGTAACTCTCCCTGGCTGGCATCTTTTTAGAAAGTAGAGAAATTTCCCGGTAAAATTTTGCGTGGTTTGTAAGGTCATCCAAAACAATTAGTACATCTTTCCCCAAATCTCGAAAATACTCCGCTAAAGTAAAGGCGGAGTAAGGCGCAAGATAAACGAGGGATGCGGGATCAGCTGACGACGCAAATACAATAACACAGTTTCCCAAAATCCCAGTTTTCTGAAGATAATCCTCAATACTTTTAATATCCGATTTTTTCTTTCCAATTCCAACATAGATACAAATAGTACCTTTTTTTGCCTGGTTGTAAATTGTCTGGAGCAAAAAAGTGGTCCTTCCAGTTTTTTGATCCCCAAGAATAAGCTCCCTTTGACCCTTGCCTAAGGGAATCATATAGTCAACTATTGCTACACCAGTCTCAAGCTGTTCTGAAATTTTAACCCTTTCCTGAATCCCTGGCGCTTTATTGAATACAGGCCTAGACTCTTTCTCCCCCATTGCTGGACCAAGGCCGTCTTGGGTATTCATAAGGGGTCCAACAACCCTACCTAACAAATTTTGTGATACCTGGATCTTCATATTCTCTCCGGTTCTTGCAACTCTTTCCCCTATTACGGGTAGATCGCTCTCCAAAAGAATTACCTCTACAAGTTCTGGGTCGATAGATTGAACAATACCTTTCTTTCCAGTCTCAGTTATTACTACCTCAGAAAGCTTAGCCTTAGGCAGACCGGAAAGATAAATGACTGTATTTAAAACACTCTCCACTCTACCGATTTCTTGAGTTTCCCTTAAGTAGTCGTCGAAGGTTTTCATGAAAAAGCCCCCTTAACTTTCTCTTTTACAACTTGGTCCAGTATTGAAGCGTAAGAATAATCTCGGAAATTTCCCATAAACTCGATGGTTGCACCCGCCAATAAGTCTCTCTTTACCGTAATTTCCAGTACTAAGTGATCACTCCTCCCTACATTTAGTAGTCGGGATATCTTCCTAATAAATTCTTCGTTTGGCTCAAAAGCAAATTCAAGCCGAGCCTTTGGTAATTTGACGAGAAAGTCTTTTAAGTTTTTCAGCTTTTTAGCTAAATCTTCTTCGGGTGGTTCCCTGTTACCCTCAATCCCAAGCTCCTTTAAAACTTCGGGAACGCCTGGATTTACCTCTGCAAGGTTCGTCCTTGCAGATTCACCTATCTTCGCTATTTGGTAAAGCAAATCATTGAGCTCCTTTGTTGTATATATTTTTGCTATAACTTCTCTCGAGAGTTGCATGCCTACAAAAACCTTTCATTTTTGGCGCGCTCGAGTGCCTTAAGTACAAGCTCTTCGTGTTTACCTGTATCAACCGATTGCTCAATAGTTTCTCTAGCAACATCAGAAACCACCAGGAATATCTTCTGATCAAGATCATTTTTCACCTTTTCTTTATAAGAGGAGAGTTCTTGGTTGACCTTACCTCTCTCCTCGATAGTGGCCTTGATAAGCTCCTCTCGCAGCCTGCCAATCTCAAGCTGGATGGAAGACTTGGCACCGGCCACTACTTTACCAAACTCAGAGTTTTGAACTTGGGCTAAATTCTCAAATTCTTTTTTATAAGATTCTGTGATAGTATTTATTATATTTTGAAATACTTCAGAATCTTTTGATATAGTATCCCTAACTAACGCCTCTGCTTTGGCGTTTAATTCTTGCCTCATTTGCTCCCCCACATCCTCTACACTCTTGAGTTCTTCTAGGGTCTCTTCCACCGTATCTTTAGATTCCTCAAGCGCTTCGCTCAAGACCTTTTTCTCTTTGCCGACAACTCTATTTCGAAGTTTCAATATCCTTCTTAGAAATGGTGTTAAATCGGCTAAATTGCGTTGAGTTTGATATAAACTAAAAAGGAGCAATAAAACAATGAGATTTAGGAAAATTGATCCTATTAATAGTATTTGTAAGGTGTCCATATTATCTGCCTAAGAAAATTAACAATAAAGAAAGCCCTACTCCGGCTGCTGTGAATATTAAAACTGTTAATAAATTCAAAAACATGCTACCTTGGATAGTCCCCTTTGCCAGTGGGTTTCTGCCAATTGCAACTATTCCAGTCCTAACTGCCCGAGCTGCTGAAATGAATCCCAGACCAAATGATATAATTATTAAAATTAGGGCGAACAAGTATCTAAGCAAAAGTTGAAAGTTGTTAGGCTCTTGAAGACTTGTTGAGGTAAAAGCAACTAGCTTTTGCCAAAGGTCATCGGCATTTTGTCCCCCCAGTTGAGTTTGATAATGAATATTAATTTGCACAGATATATTACCCACCCCACTGCCAGAATACGATGCTAACGCCTTACCGAGAACCACACCAGCTTGTGTGGCCTTTTGACCAACACCAGGATCTTTTGAAGCAGTGATAAAATCGCCCAGTGAAATGTTACCGTTTACCGTTGATACTTTTACGAGCGCCTCACCCTCTGAAACTATAGCTTTTGACTTGTCTGTTTTTTTGTTGAGTTCAATGGCCGGGTTTTCAACAACTACTCCAAAAACATTTTGATCGTAGGCAACTACTGCGCGGACCAGATTATCATCCTCTGTAATTGAGACTATATCTCCCGCCTGCGCTTCGCTGTCAGAAACCTCAAGATTTGTGGCAATCTGCGTCCCCAAAAACTCTTGAGCAAAACTACTGCGCGGGAATATAAAACCAAAGACCGCCATTATCAACATTAAACCCAGTAAGGTTCGAGTGTACATAGGCTTAGAAACTAGTGACCAGAGACCAGGGGAAGTTATCATTGTCCCTGACTTCTGGTCCCTTGCATCTAACCAAATGGTATCACAAACTTACTCAATTACTTAAATACTTGAAGCTGATACTTGACAAATCTTCCAGGAAATTTCATAATTTTAGGTAGAGTTTCCCGTGACGGGAAAGCCTACCTCCCGTGGGAAACCAAGTTCCAATCTCTGCCAATGGAACCGACTAAATTAGAGGGCCAAACATTACTGCCATACTCTGAAATCATTACCCTTGCTAAGAAGGTGGGTGTTGATTTTGGTAAAGGCTATCCCTACAATAGGCTCCGCTACTACACCAAAATCGGTCTTTTACCCCGCGCGCAAAGAAAATCTTTTGGTGCATCACCTGAAGGGTGTTACCCCTCTTGGGTTGTCGATAAGTTAGTTGATGTAGACCGAAAGCTAAAAAGTGGCGCAACAATCCAAGCAATTCTCCGGGAAGAAAGTGATCCAAAGACTAACCCTGTAACAAACCTTGAACCAATAACTTTAACTCCGGCTTACGGAGTTTACCCAAACCTCCTTGCCCAATCCGAAATCGATCATAGATCGTCGATAGTCGATAGTCGAACTTCGAACATCGACCATCCAACATCCTGGTTTCCCTTCTTGGGTAAAACCCTCGCCTACTCTACTTTATTATTAATAATACTAGGTGCGTCCCTAGTGAGCGCTTACTTTTGGCCACCGACTCATCAAGGGTTGAGAAATATAGCTGCCAATTTAGGCACGAAAGATTCAATTTCCCGTGACGGGAAAGATATTTCCCGCTCCGCCAACCTCCTAAGTGACAAAGTTGGATCGGTACTTGGCCGGGCCACTTCCCCATTCCTTAAGATAAATGTTGAAACTGAGATGGATAAACTCCTGTCCGCAAACGGCGGCATTGTAACTAATGGTGCAGATGTTAACCTCGGAGATGGTCAATTAACCGCTTCGAATGTTATTTACGATATTGTAGCTGGTGAAAATGTGACTGTGGGTACTGGTCAAACTCCAACTATCTCTGTACCAGACATTACCGCTGGAATTGGATCTGTAAGTGGAACAGCCGGAAGAATCACATCCACTGGAGGTGATAACCCTGCTATAAATATTGCTAGCAACTACGCGGGTCAGACTTCCATCAATACTTTAGGTACTATCACAACTGGCAATTGGAATGGATCAGTAATATCCGATGCCTTCATCAACAATAACCTAACGATATCTTCTTCCGGCAGTGTTGCCTGGTCAGCGCTAAATAGCTACCCTGCTTCTTGTGGAGCCGGTGAATTCGTTCGAGCAGTCGGCGACGCTCTTACTTGTGTTGCCGAGTCTGGTGGTGTCCCAACAACCAGAACTTTAACAGCCGGGGCTGGTCTGAGTGGTGGTGGCGATCTTTCGGCGGATAGAACTTTTGATGTTGGTGCGGGTAATGGAATTACGGTAAATGCTAACGACGTAGAAGTCAACGCGAACGCGGCCGATTTTGAATTTGTGGCCGGGGTTTTAAATATTGCCGCTGGTGCAATTGAAGATGATGAGGTGGATGATGATATAACTATTAGTTCATCTGGCAGTGTTGACTGGAGTGCGCTAACGGGTTACCCTGCAGATTGTTCTGCTGGATCTGCCCTAACCGGGTTTAATGACGCAAACCCCGACACCTTTGATTGCGATGCGGATTTTGTGGAAAGCAACGTCGCGGAAACTATTACCGGTGGTTGGGTCTTTAATACCAACCCAACAACATTCGATACTGATGCCACTTTTAACGCTGGTATAATTGCTAGTGCGCTTTCGGGAGCAGCCGGTACTGCCTTGTGTATTGATGGGACCGATAACATAGTTACTTGTAATGCAGGTTCCTCTTCCGCTACCCTGCAAAGTGCCTATGACGCTGGTAATTCTATCACCACAGCCGATGCAGATGGCAGCATACTCTTTAACTTGGCTGACACTGCTGCCGATCAAGATTTCATTGTTGATATTTTAGGAACCGGGAATACTTTTGAAGTTCGGGATAATAACTCCCCTATTCTTTCAGTGGCCGACGGCGGAACAGTCGGCATCACCGGTACCTTGGACGTTTCTGGCCACGGTGCTTTTGGAGGAGGCGGAAGCGTTTTAAGCTCTCGAATTCTTAATGTAAGTGAAACTTTCACAACAGGTGGTGCTAGAGGGCTGGTAGTTAATCCTACGTTTAACCCAAGCGCCTTAACCACCGTTCGTTCCTTCGATAACACACCTACATTTGGCCCAACTGGAGCAAGTACTATTACAATGGTGGGCGATTACGTCAAAAGTACTGTCGGTGGTTCCAATACAGGTGCTGGAACGAGTCTTTACAACTCCTACATTGACTCGCCAACAATTGGAGGCACAACAGTTGTCAACAATTATGGCCTTTATATGGCTGATCAAAGTGGTGCCACAAACAATTACGCACTATACCAAACCGGAACAAGCGCCACCAACATATTGAACGCCAACACCAGAATTGGCTCTACTACTATCCCTGCAGCGACTTTAGATATAGCTGGGACTTTGCTCGCTGATTCTGATGTTACTCTCAGTCATTCTGGAACAGAAAATTTGGAAATTATATCTACTAGTTCAACTGATATGATTAACCTTGCTATATACGCACACGCATCCGCCCTGGCTGGTGCCAAGACTGGGATTCTAATCTCCAATGCTGGGGGAGGATTTCCTGAAGGTCTTGACATAGGACTTAATGTCACAAATGTAAATGGTCTTGATATGCCAGACGGTATATTAATCGACTCATCTTCTGGAACTTATACAGATGCCATTGATGTTTCAGATTCTGACATTGTGAATGCCCTGAACGTAGGTAGTAACGTAATTTTAGGAACCACACCAACAATTGATTTCACTAATTTTGATGTTTCTAGCGGTGGGCAGCTTACATTTACTGGCGTCTCAACGGATATTACTACGGGGGCAAACGAAGATTTAACTCTTTCACCAAACGGTACTGGTGACATTATATTGTCCACTGATGGAGATACTTCGGCAATTCTATCTTCCTTCGCTAATAACAATGGGGTTGTTTACACTAACGGTTCTGGGGTGCTAGCTCAAACAGCTACTGGTGGGGCGGGAACGCTTTGTCTAACATCTGCTAGTGGTGCCGCGCCGCTTTGGAGTGCTTGCTCTGGTTCGGCCGCTACAGCCTGGTCCTCATTAACAGCCCCTAGTGGAAGCCTCTCAATTGCTCATGCGGCTAATACAACCAGCTTCACATTCAATTCTGTAACCAGTGGAACAGCCTGGACCCAAAGCTCTACTTCTTTAACCACCGGGATACTTAACCAAGAATCCTTCACTTCAGCACTTGCTGCAACCGGAACTACTACTGGTTTAAGAATTAGCCCTACAATCGCGGGTACTGCTGCAGCTAACACTTACACTATCAACGCTCTAGACCTAGCTGCTATAGCGGGGTCTTGTCCAGCCACTGCTACCTGCCGAAACAACGCCATGAACATTGGATCTTACGCCATCGCCGATGCTGACCAAACTTCAGTTGCCATAAATATCGCGGATCAATACAACGCCACGGGCACCCACTACGGGATCTGTTTTGATTGTGATGGGACTTATAGTAATGCGCAGGCAGCAAATGGTATCAACTGGGGTAATGATGCCAATAGTGTCGATCTTTATCGATCTGATTTAAATACTTTGAAAACTGATGACACCTTTGAAGCTAGTCCAATACTAACAGACACCTCTGGAGTGAAATGGGGAGGTATATTAAATGCTGATATACGACCCACAGCTGATTCCTCCGGGACATTTAGTGGCGTCATAGGTCAAGCTCAAATATTGATTGGTACAACAGTTGATTTAACCGCAGATGTGTCCGGGGTGAAAGGTTCCATAAGACCTGTGTTTAGCACCACGAGTGGATCGGTAACTTGGGCTAAGGGAGTGGCCGGCGTTTTTGACGGTGCGGCCAATGTGAGCATAAACTTCACCAATTTTGCAAACTTTCACGCAAAGGATCCTACACTTGGAGGCGCTACAATTACTAATAGCTACGGTCTTTATCTCGAGCCTCAAACTCAAGCTACGAATAATTACGGCATTTGTTTTGATTGTGACGGTACTTTCGGTACTCAAACAGTCGGTACAGGAATCCGCTGGGGTACAGATGCTACCACTGCAAATAATGTTCAGCTTTACCGAAGTGCTGATGGAACTGCCCTACTTGAGCTTGGCGACGGAACTGATTTAATTTCAGCAGCCGCAGCTACTTTCTCGCTCAATTTGGACAACACCACCTCAAGGACAGAACGGCTTTGTCACGGTGGCGGAGACGCCGGAACCGGAATTGCCGCCATATCGGATTGCTCAGGAACCCCAGGAGATTACGCTGAAGAGTATGGTACTGCTGATTCTTCCATCGAAGCTGGTGATTTAGTTGCGGTCGATTCTAACCGCCAGGCTCAAGGTGTAGTTAATGACGGTCAACTAGGTTCAAAAGCTTGGGTGTTGAAGTCGAAAGAATCCTACGAGCCAAGCTTAATCGGAGTTGTTTCCACAAATCCAAATGAAGTGATTGGTAAGAATTTTAACTCAAGTGAAAATCCGAGGCCAGTAGCTTTAAATGGTAGAGTTCCTCTTAAAGTTTCTTCTGGGAACGGCTCTATCGCTCCAGGCGACCCATTAACAAGTTCGTCTACCCCAGGAGTGGCTATGAAAGCCACAAAGAGCGGGGCGATTGTTGGAAAAGCCTTACAGTCCTACGATGGATCCGGTGTTGGTAAGATAATTGCCTTTGTCTCTGTGGGGTGGTATGTAGAACCAATACAGACAAATGGCGAGGGGCAAGTAACAAGTTTAGAGGGCTCACTTATTAACTCACTAACTATCAACTCGATACAAATTGGTGAGAACAAACTAGGTTTGGACAACCAAGGAGACCTGCGATTAGATGGAAACTTAGTGGTGGCTGGGGATATTAATATTAGTGGAGATCTTGCCTTAACCGGTGATTTAGTTGCTTCAAGCGTTAAGACAGATGAACTCAAGATAAGCGATAAGACCTCGGGATCTGGAGAGATACTGGCTGGCAAATCCTTTGTCGCTATAGAAAATGTGAAATTAACCAAAGACTCAAAAGTTGTAACAACCTTTACTTCTGATTGGGCAGGGGCAACACGCTACTGGATTACTAAAGAAGATGGGAAGTTTGAGGTTCACACGGACCAATCCGTAACCTCTAATGCTAGCTTTGATTGGATCATAATAAATTAATTTCTCGTAACAATTGACAGTCTTGTGGATTTTTAATAAACTTCTAAAGTCAGATGAGAGAACAATATTCTAGAATCATTAGTCAAATAATAAACTTTGGAATAATCGCTATAATTTTTATCGTTCCTCTTCTTTTTATTCCCCTACCCCAAAACGCGAATGACGCGAGAGTTTTTACTGAGTTTAACAAGGGTTTGCTTTTTATTTTTGGATCTCTGGCCCTTTTTAGTCTCTGGACCTTTAAGATGGTTCTGGAAAAAAAAGTAACGATAATTCGCACCCCAATCGACATACCCCTGATAGCATTTCTTTTGATTTACGCCCTTTCTACAATCTTCAGTATCGATCCTTTTGTGTCGGTTGCTGGCTATTACGGCATTTTTCACCCCTCGCTACTTGGTGTTTTTGCCCTTGTCTTATTTTACTTTACAGCAGTCTCCAATTTAAACCGGAGAACTAGAGCTTTGGCTCTTTGGTCTATGGTAGCTTCAATTGTACTGCTATCAATTATAAATATTTTTAATTTCTTTGGGCTACACACGATCCCCTACAAAATCGCCCAAACCCGCGATTGGATACCAATTTTGAGCCTGGGAACTTTATCCTTCATTAATGCCTTGGTAATACCAGTGAGCGTTGGGCTCGCGCTTTCCAGTAAAATTTTGTGGCAGAGGGTTTTAGGCTTTGGCTTTGCGATAATCCTTCTTATCCCTATTCTAATAATTAATGTACTCGGCGCCTGGTTAGCACTAATTGCCGCCCTTGCCACCTTTCTTATATTCGCCCCTAACGTTCTTCAAGACAAGGAAACCCGTCTACATATTTTAATTGCTTCTGGTATTGCTATCATATTAGCGATAATATTTTTAACTCCCGCCCTTTCTGATAACATAGTTAAACCTTTAATAAATGGGGAGAACAAATCTAAAAACTTACAAGCGGAGCCCGCACTTTCCTTAGACAGCGGCTGGAAAATAGCTGCAAATGCAGCTAGCAAAAGGCCTTTTCTTGGCTCTGGCCCAGCAACATTTCCTTTTGTTTTTACCCGCTACTCGCCTCTCTCTCTAAACCAAACCCAAAATTGGAATGTTCGCTTTGAGCAAGCTTCAAACGAATATATTAATCTAATCTCGACAGTAGGTTTCGCGGGGCTTGCTCTTTTCTTAATTATTTTATTCTTAATATTACGTCCACTTTTTCAATTTGTTTCGAAAAGTTCAACGATAAGGGAAAATCCCCTGCTTCTATTACTTCTATCTTCCCTCTCGGGATTTGTAGTTGGGAGTTTATTTTTCGACACGAGCCTAATAATAGGTATATTTCTAATGCTTCTTGCGGTGTCAATATTCGGAGCTCTCTTTGATTTTGGTGCTAAAGGGGTAGAAAAAATCAACTTAAAGCTCGTATCCCTAAATTCAGGTGCCATAAAAACTTTTTCTGATGAAAAGGAAGGAACCAACAATACACTTGGTTTTGCCCTTTTAATACCTTCGACAGTTGTCATGGCACTATTAGCATATTTTGGTACCCAAGCTTATCGCGCCGAGGTTTTTTATCAAAAAGCTCTTCAAAAAGCCTCTGAAAATAAGGGGCTTGAGACTCGGGATCTTTTGGAAAAAGCAACTAATACTTTTCCCCACCGAGATATTTATCACCGAACTTTATCTATAGTAGACCTTAAACTTGCTGTTAATCTAAGTTCTCAAGAAGCGAATGAGCAAAACAAAAAAAACTTAGAAACATTATTATCCCAAGCTGTTTCCGAAGGTAAAATAGCAAGCGGATATCAAACGCCTCGTACTTGGGGTACAAGCAGTGAAAACGTGGTTAACTGGGAGTCTTTATCCACAGTTTATACGAGTCTTGTCGGTTCAGTAAAAGGTGCGGATGATAATACTATTCGAACCTATTCCATGGCTATAGAAAAATTCCCCAGAAATCCTCTATTTTATGAAGCTTTAGCAGGTGTGTACTTAAAAATAAATCAAACCGAAAATGCGATCAGGGCTGCCGAAAGGGCCGTAACTCTAAAACCCGATCTTGCCTCCCCCCATTATACACTGGCTCAAGCTTACAGAAAAAAAGAGGACCGCGGGCAAGACGCTGCAATCCAACTACAAGTTGCCTTAAACTTATTACCCGAAGGTTCTGATAAAGATAGAGTAAAATCCGAACTTGAAGAACTAAAAAAGGGCCTGAAAACCAAACCATCTGAAACAACCTCTTCAGCGAAACCAAATCCTTGAGTGAAAGCTCACACTGTGCTAAAATTGCTCATCTAAGGGCCTGTGGCGCAATTGGTTAGCGCGCCTCCATGGCATGGAGGAGGTTAGGGGTTCGAGTCCCCTCAGGTCCACCATGGGCCTGTTTGATTCTTACGAATCCTGTGCTCTTAAAGAGCTGATGCTCAGTTGGCTAGACCTGCCTGCCGCTAAAGGGCTCGTAGTTCAATGGTAGAACAGGGCATTCGCATTGCCCAGATCCGAGTTCGATTCTCGGTGGGTCCACCACATATTTAAGCCAATTTAATCAACTCATCCTTAAGTTCTTCTAAACCCTCACCCGTAACTGATGATATTGATATTACTTCTATATTGTACTTTTTAAATTGATCTATTTTGTTCTTTAAATCCTCAGCAATTAGTATATCAATCTTATTCATAACAATTATTACTGGTTTATCATTTAGGCTACCAGTCTTTACTGATAATTTTTTTGAGTACTCGGAAAGCTCGTTTTTAATTACAGTGATATCTGCAAAAGGATCCTGACTTTCAGCTGATACCAGGTGGACTAAGGCTCTAGTTCTCTCAACATGCCTAAGAAACTGATCCCCTAGCCCCTTACCTTTACTAGCTCCTTCAATTAACCCTGGAATGTCGGCAATTACTAACTCCTTACCCTTATGGTGCATCACCCCTAGATTAGGCTCAAGTGTCGTAAAGGGGTAAGGCGAGATTTTGGGTTTTGCGGATGTTAGTTTTGAAAGAAGTGTTGATTTCCCAGAGCTTGGAAGTCCAACTAGACCGATATCGGCTAAAAGCTTCAACTCCAAAGTTACAAGTACCTGTTCCCCAGGAGAGCCTTTTTCAGCGTGTTTTAGGGCTTCGTAATTGATCTTTCCATTAAAATCTTTGGGTATATCAGATCTTTTTAGATGAGAGTTGCCTCTACCCCCTTTACCTCCAAGAGCTAAAAGCTCTTTCTGTTCATTCTTTACCATATCAATGATAGTGGAACCCGAATCATCATTAACTAAAGTTCCAACCGGTACTTCCAATACTAAATCTTCCCCTTTTGCCCCTTGCTTATCCGATTTCCCCCCATCAACCCCATCTTGGGCATCAAAATCTTTCTTATACCGATAAGGTAGCAGGGTTGAAAGGTTCCTAGTTGCTTTTATGAATAAGTTACCACCGTCTCCACCATTTCCCCCCTCCGGCGGGCCGTAGGCTTTACCCTTCAACCTTCTAAATGAGACGTGTCCATCACCACCATCGCCCGCCCTAATGCGAATTTTTACATAGTCGATCATAAATCAACCATATGTTACAAGAAAAGTGAGTAAAGTTGAAGTCTTAATATCTTAAAAGACTGAAAGTGGGTTGATGGAAGATCCGTTTCTTCTCACTTCAAAGTGTAAATGGGCTCCCGTACAAAGACCGGTGCAGCCGACAGCACCAATTATTTGCCCCCGCTTAACAGACTGCCCTACATTTACTTTAATATCGGAAAGGTGGGCGTATGATGTCACGTAACCGTTGCCGTGATCAATGAATATATGCCAACCAAAACCGTACCATTGTCTAGTTGCGGTAACTACGCGTCCTGTGCCAACAGCATAGACTCCATCACCGTAAGATGCACCGATATCTACTGCCGGATGCCACCAACTCGGGTATTGATTAATTACATGGACGCTGGTTGGCCACCCGAACAACCCACTACCAGAAGCAGCGTAATAGACTGGTGCTTGACTATTGGTGGAGCCGGCGACCGGTACTCTCAAAGGAGCTGGTTTTTCACCTCCTGGAACAAAAAGCGTTGTACCCACCTGAAGTGCTAGCGAACTATCAATATAATTGAACGGGAAATCAGCAATTGCCTGAGCAGCCGCCTTATACCTTTTGGCAACGCTTGTAATTGTTTCCCCCTTCTTAACTTTGTGAACAACTCCGCTAACCGGTGGGATATTGACAACGTCCCCCGGCTTTGTACTATCTGCATCTGAAAGATCGTTTGCCCATTTTATGCTATCTATTGACACACCAAATTTTTCCGCAAGTTGTGAGAGTGTGTCTCCCTTGACGATTGTGTATTCGATAACGCTAGACCTTGGCCTATCCTGAGGAATTATCGTCTCAGGGTTGCTATTTACAGTTAAAGCCGCCTCCGTCAGTGTTAAATCCTGGGCTGCAAGATCACTTTTGCTAAAAAGTCCGCTTGCCACCACAGCTATCACTATTAAAGCCACTACTCCTCCATGAACAAACGGGCGGAAAAGTAGTCCTCTTCGCCACATCAAAGCACCTACTACTTTATCCTTAATAGACTCAAAGAGGACCGTAGAATCGATTAGTTTTATTTTAACGAACGCTACATAGATAATGAGAAATTTAATAAAGTCAAAAACAAGCATAAATGTACTTGTAATTATGGACAACAATAACTTTGTTAAATTTTTAATTGAAGTACTAAGATCAGTTTGTAGGAATCTTAGACTGAGAGAATATTTTAGGCCACTCTCTCCAACTTGGTATGGAGTGTATTCGAATATATTTGAGGTTTCTGTATAAAAGAGATCTTCCCTGCTGTCTTGTGACGATGGCTCTTCCATCGAAAAACCCGCTTCAATAAGAAAAAGTGTCCTTCCGAATACTCACTCTTATCTAACGGGACCCTCCGTAAACAAACTGTTACTAATATAATAACACAACCAAACAACCCACTCTACTTACCCATTCGTATTAATTCGGGTATCACACTTCTTTGTGCAAAGTTTCCAAGAAATCTTCGTTACTTGCTGTCTTTGAAAGCCTCTCAATAAGAAGCTCGGTTCGCTCCAGGTCACCCAAGGCTTCAAGCATGCGCCTGAGCCTCCATACTTTTTGAAGCTCGCCTTCTTTGAATAAATACTCTTCATTTCTGGTGCCCGACATGCTCACGTCTATACTTGGGAATATTCTTCTTTCTGAAAGACTTCGGTTTAGATGGAGCTCCATATTACCCGTGCCTTTGAACTCTTCGTAAATTAAATCATCCATGCGGCTACCTGTATCTACAAGAGCGGTCGCAATAATTGTAAGCGAGCCCCCGCCTTCAAAGTTTCTGGCAGCTCCAAAGAATTTTTTTGGCGGATACAAAGCCACTGGGTCAAAACCCCCACTTAAGGTTCTGCCTGAAGGGGGAAGAGCCAGGTTATAGGCACGGCCAAGCCTTGTTATTGAATCAAGGAGAATAACAACATCTTTTCCAGTCTCAACTAGTCTTTTGGCTCTATCTAAGCTAATTTCGGCCACTTTTATCTGACTCTCCGGTGGTTCATCAAAGTTGGAGGAAACTACTTCACCCTTAACGCCTCGGCGAATATCAGTCACCTCTTCTGGTCGCTCTCCTATTAAAACAGCCATCAGATGAACATCTTTATGATTAGTAGATATTCCGTTTGCAATATCTTTTAAAATTGTGGTTTTGCCGGCCTTCGGGGGTGAAACAACCATTCCTCTTTGCCCAAAACCAATTGGAGATAAAATATCGATCATCCGAGTTGATAGTGGGGTTTTACCTGTTTCCAATTTTAATTTTTTGTCTGGGTAAATAGCGGTAAGATTTTCAAAGCGGGGTCGGGCCGTTGCTTTATCAGGATCCAAGCTGTTAACCTTCTCTACTTTGAGCATACCGTAATAGCGCTCAGTATCTTTCGGTGGTCTTATCTCACCCTCTACCTCATCTCCAGCTCGGATATCGAAGCGGCGGATTTGACTCTGCGAAATATAAATATCACCTTGCCCGGGGATCATACCACTGGCCCGCAAGAAACCGTAGCCGTCTGGCATAACCTCTAATACTCCTTTTCCTCTACCTGTTGGTCCAGCATTAGTATCTTCGTAGGTTGGTACTTCCTCTTTTTGAGGAGGCTCGGAGACGGTTGTGTAATCTAGAACTTGGGGCTTAACACTAGTTTCCTTCGAAGCAGAAGTTTTTCTCTCATTTAGAGAAGCTTCTTCTTTAGGTTCGGTTTTTTCACTAACCAGATCTTTTGGTTCAATTTTAGTAGATTTACTTGGCATAATAAACTTTTGGCTTTTGCACGTTTAGGGAAACTTAATGAGAGGCCAATTCGCCCAAATTAAAACATAGTCTACATTACTTGTCAAGGGCTTTAGCTAGGTACTTAAGATGGCCAGACTAAGATGTAAGAGCACTAGTGTAACCAGGGCTTTGAAGTTACGAAGCGTCTTATATCTTTCTCTTCAACCTGCGAAGGAACACACCGGCTGGTGCTATACCACCAAGAAGTAGTAACAACGCTCCAGGACCAGTATTTGGAAGCTCTTTGATCTTACTAAGCACTTTACCAACTTGCTTGTTCCCAAATCGAACTTCAGAAAGCTCTTTGGCTTTAACTTCAACTTTAACGTTATTGTCGGTAGTGATTCTCCAACCAGCTGGGACTATTTCGGACACTCTGTAAGTTCCAGGCTCAAGGTCACGAATTATAACTACGCCATCACCTTCAGTGGTTACAGTTTTCTCAATTCCTTCACCAGAGATTCTGAACTTGAATCCAGGTAGGCTGCGCTCACCATCGTTGAATGTTTTATCACCATTGCTATCTTCAAACTTGAAGATCTTTAAATGCCCACGCTCTGGCGCACCTTTCTTGACTTCTACTTTAATTTTGTTGTCACATTCAATCCAAACTGGAGTTTGATCAGATTTAATTCTAGCTGCGTTTCTGATTTCAGTTCCGTCTTTAACGTCACTTTTTACTTTAACTTTAAATTTCAAAAGACCTTTGTTAACTGTGTCTAAATCACCAACGTTAAGACCATCTTTGATCCAAGCGTCAGTTATATTAGTGTGGAAATTACCACGATCGTAAGTAGTACTACCTTTTATGTAAGTTACTTCAGAAGGAAGCACATCAAAAACTCTTACGTTATTAAGCACCATGTTACCGTTGTTGCAAAGCTCAATTGTGTAAGTAACAGTGTCTCCTGGAGAAACTGTAGATTTATCGGCTTTCTTAGCAGCACAAATACTTGGGTTTCTTAAGAACACCTTTGTCTGGGAATTCTTTTGAACTCTAGCTGTTTGATCGCTTGTAACCGAGACCGCACTCCAAATAATATTGTCATTATTGGCATTTTGAGCAACTCTGGTTTGATACTTAAGTATTACATTTGTACCTGAGAGTACCGTACCAAAGTTTACACCATCGCGAATCCATGCATCGGTTAGTGAACGCGTAATTCCTGTAGAGGTTCTAGTGTAGGTAGTAGAACCATTTATGTAATCAGCTAAGTTCGGTTCGTTAATCCATAGGAAAACTGTAGTTAAGTCAGCTGTTCCCGTATTTTTTATTGTAAGAGTGTAATTAAGAAGGTCACCTCTGTCTGCAACCGCCTTATCAACCACATTGGTGAGCTCTATATTTGGCGCTGCGTGTACTGGTGTTGCTAATGCAAAAGTAATTGGCAATAGAGAACCAGAAAGTAGAGCAACGCTAGTTGCTCCTGCTAAAACTTTTTTAACTACTTTGTTTAATTTTTTCATAATTTTTCTTTTGGGCAGAAACCTTAAGAGGGGCATGTGTCATCCTGAACTTGATTCAGGATCTCTGTTTAAGATTTGCGCACTATAACATAAACTATGAGCCTTGTCAAGTCCCTCTTCGAAACTACTAACTTTTGCTACTAATTTCGAAGAGAGGGGCAGACGATTCTTGTCCGAAGACTAAGAACCGTATTTGATCTCACTCCTTCCCCTCTCTCCTTCACCTATGACCTCAGGGCACCGACGTTGGGACCGGTGGCCTTGGCATCTGAGTCGCCGTCGGTGCAGGTGTATCGCTGGGTTCCGGCGTAAACGTCGGGGCCACTGACGTACCTCCACCTGGGTTGTCCTGGATAGGCGCAGGTGGGCAGCATGGTGGCGGTGATGTTGGGCGTGCATCTCCCGTTTGGGTCGGCGTTGGACCAGGCGGCCTTGGCGTATTCGTGGCCGTCGGCTTCGGTGTTGGTGACGGTGCCTCCTTACTCACCTGCTGGTTCTTGAACCGTGCAGGGATTGATTGGTCCGTCTCAACCCTGATGGTGACTTTGCCCGGCGTAACAGGCTCCCAACCAGTTTGATTGACCTCACGAACTGTATACGTTCCAGGCTCGACATCGTCGAACCGGACCATACCCGATCCGTCGGTCACTCCTTCCAGGTGCTGAGGGCCATCCGCGATGATGCGGAAGCCCGGCACGGGAAGGTCACGGCCGAGAAGGTTATTACCATCGTCGGTCTTGACGACAGTAATCCTGCCCTTGCCAAGCGCAGGTGGCCTCTCCGGCGATATCTTGTTGCCGCACTCTTTGCGGAGATGCGTTTCAGCTCCGTCCTCAGTCAAGATCGTGAGGACTTTGTCGTCGGCGTTTTTGACATCTGTCTTCAAGCCGACCTGGTCACCACCGCTCACGAAAGTGTTGGCGATTATGACCTGTCCGTTCTCGACGTTGATGTCGAGGCGGTTGGCCAACTCGCCAATCGTCTCGTCCTTGAACTTGCTCACCCGGAGGATACCGTCGAGCATCGCGAACGCCTCTTTGCGCTTGTCCACGCATCGAAGCTCTTCGGGTGTTGGGATCTCATCGTACACTTGCGCTTCCGCAAGCACAAGCGGAACCCCTTCCACCTTGTGACGAGACTCCGCCAATAATTGGAGGAGCAGGGTGTGCAAAACGACAGGGTCGTGCTTAGCAGCAGCGCGGAGGTCGTCCACGCTCTTGAACCCGTCGTTCAGCACCCGGCCGCCATCGCCGTGGAGATCCTGAAGCTCCCATTCCCCTTCGCCCGTAGCGCAATCGAAGGTGGGGGTTGGCGTTCCATCCTTTGGCGTCGGTGTCGTTGTCGTTTGGGCGTCGGTGTCGCCCATGTTCATGCCCATGAAGATCAAGACGACCAACAGAGCGACCATGGCAGTGACGACAGTAGCTACCGCTGTCCTCCATTGCCTTCGGTTCATGACCCACCTCCTGTGGTCTGTTGCGGCGGCGGCTGAGGAGCCGGCGCAGTAACGTTGACGTTCACGTCAATGACCATGTGGTGCTGACCGCCTTGCTGTGCCGTTTGGGGCGGCGGCTGAGGAGCCGGCGCTGGCTGAGCCTTCCTCCCACCACCGTTCCGGTTGATCACATTCATGGCGTAGTTCGCCGCCACAGCGAAGGCTTTGAGATGATCCTGCGGTGCGGCTTTGCGCCGACTGGCATTGTCAGCCAAGTCGAGAATACCGACCGCAGTCTCCATCTCGTCGATGGGGTTCGGCTGCTCCTCACGCGGTCGCCACATGATCAGGAGCAACAGCAGGAAGAAGAACAGCCCCATCCCTGCTGCCGCCAAGACAAACCATCCAATGTTATCCATGGTTCACCTCCCATTGGGATGAAAAGACCACGTATGTGGTCTGCTTGCCGATGTTGTGAAACGCCCTTTTGGGCGGAACTAAGTTTGTCACCACCTTGTGCCCAACGAACTAACCAGATCACTAAAATACTGAGACAAGAAATCTAATAAATGTTTGCCATTTCTTTCTCAAAAAATTCAACTAATCTGATCAGATTGTTGGGCACAATCAATTATTTAGGCAAAATTTCAAGGTGCAAAAATTTGCCAGGGCAGCATAACACAGTTCTGCCCATTTGTCAAACTATGGGGCTTTCTTGAGGCTAAAAAATCGCTTACAATGGATATTTTGTATAGAGGTCGGGTACTATCTTACTAAATGTACAACTAAGTTGTTCAAAACCAATAATGGCCGCTCCTCAGCGCCCAGTATGAGTGTTACCCCAAACCGGACGCCAGGGACCGACCATTACGAAATTACGAAGCTAAAATTTATAGTGTACAAGGTGCTACTTATTATATTGCTTTAGTCACCTTTTGTATAAACGCTGTTTCAGGCTTGACTTTTATTTTCAGGAGCCTTTTAATATATACAAAGAGTGCACCTGCTGTCCAGATGTACTTCCCGAAGCACTGCCATTGGTGTCTAAAGAAATCCTTCCGACCATGGTGGTGCTTCGTTTTTTAACACCCTTTTTCGTTGTCAAAGTCCTTCCGAAAAAATTCTCAGATAATTGATTTCTCTGATTACCTGACTAACCCTAATGTTAGTCGCTTTTCCAACTAATATATCATTCCAAAAAAATCTCATTAACTCTTCCCTCATCACTAATAACTAGCTTGATGATTCCTCCCCGACTTTACGTCGGGGGATCGCCACAATCCCTGCCCATTGTTCTTGTGGCTTGGGAAGCAATGCTTCCCTTTTAGAGGGCCTACCTCTAATAGCTAATTGATAAGGAGCTTTAATTAAGATACTTTATCATCCTAATTAACACTCTAAGGTGTATTCTGCCACATTATTATTAGGTTGTCAAGTTTTGTAACCCCATAGAAAAAAATAGTCTAAATTTTTGTGTGCCCCATAGTTAAAATAGGTTCGATAAAAGGGTTTTTTAGCGATGTGAAAAACTTTTAAGGGTCGCGATTGTTAGACAACTGGGGGTTCTAGTCGCTTAGCAAATATCATCCTGCCAGCGGCTGTCTGAAGGGCTCGAGAAACTACCACGTCTACTGTTTCTCCTATTAAATTTCCGGCATTTTCAACTACAATCATCGTCCCGTCTGGAAGATAGGCTACACCTTGATTTTTCTCTTTACCCTCTTGGACTAGCTTCACGCTTATATCTTCACCCGGAATGAGCGGGGTTTTAACAAAATTGGAGAGATCATTGACATTTAAAGTTTTAACTCCCGAGACAGAAGCCACTTTATTGAGATTAAAATCGGTGGTGATTAGTTTCGCCCGCCAACCCTTTGCTAGCTTGAGAAGCTTCTCATCGATACCTTTTAGACCACTCTGGCCTGTTTCGTAAACCACTATTTTAATACTATTTATCTTCTTAAGTGCCTCTAATATTTCAAATCCCCGTCTACCCCTTGCCCGCTTTAGTTCATTACTAGAATCGGCAATATTTTGAAGCTCCAAAAGAATAAAATTTGGTACGATGATTGTGCCGAATAGGAAATGGCTTTCAGCTACACCCAAAATACGACCGTCAATTAAAGCGCTAGTGTCAACTACCATTGGGTTAACCCACTTAGAAGTCTCTCTATTTCTGCCTCTTCTCACTGGATTTGAAATGCGAGGCATCTGAGGCATTTGCGGGATTCGAAGCTGCGAAATAACTTCTTTGGCTACTCTTTGGGCAAAGGCACCGCTCCAGTACCCAACCCAGCGGGTAACAAGCGGGAAAACGTAAATACCCGCACCCAAACCTAAAGCTACGCTAATTACCCTTACGCCCAGACGCACTCCAGCCTCGGGTGGATTAAGAAAAAGAGTCGAGAGGTAAAAACCGGCTGCTCCAAAAGCAATTCCAATTGCAAGCCTAATTAAGGCTCTGACATTCATTAAAGATAAGTCCCTTCCGCTTGCCCGGTGATAAATCCAACTTTGAAAGATAAGGCAAGTCGAGAATGCATTATAACATATATTTTAAATACCGAACAAAAATGGTTTTATTTCCCCAGTCCCAATCCTTCTCTCACCGCTTCTCTAAGGGTTCTTACGTTTTTCGGCGTAATAAATTTCTTAAAACCCAAGCGTTTTGCCTCATCTAGCCTTTTATTAATATAAGGAACTTCACGCACCTCTCCAAGAAGGCCAACCTCACCAACAACCACAGTGTCTTTTGGCACAACCTTATCGTAAGCGGATGATGCGATTGCAAGGCAAATTGCTAGGTCGGCGGCCGGCTCAGCTACTTTCAGGCCACCGGCAACATTTATAAAAATATCTTGGTTTCCGACTGATAAGCCCGCCCTTTTGATTAAAGTAGCAGATAGTAGTGAGAGTCTATTTTGATCAATTCCACTTGCCCGACGAACCGGAAGACCAAAAGTAGTCGGGTTTGTAAGAGCCTGAATTTCGGTCAGCACGCTTCTTGACCCTTCAAGAATTGGAACGACAACTGATCCTGGAGCCGAGATTCTACCTGATAAAAACTCTTTCGAGGGGTTTTTTACTTCCTCCATTCCTTTTTCGGTCATTTCAAAAACGCCAATTTCATCCACCGGCCCGAACCGATTTTTGGAAGCAGATAAAATCCTGAATAAATGGTGCTGTTCACCTTCCAGGAAAAGCACTGTATCAACTAGATGCTCAAGTACCTTTGGCCCGGCCACTGAGCCTTCTTTCGTAACATGACCGATCAAAAAGACTGCCACCCCTTTTTCCTTAGCAAGCCGGTGGAGACGATAGGCGGATTCGCGAACTTGAGAGACGGAGCCAGCTGCTGAATTTAAATCTTCAGTCACTAAAGTTTGGATTGAATCGGCGACTACGACTTTATAGCCGTCTTGGGAAATTGAGGCGATGGCCACATCAACATCTGTTTCCGGAACAATAAAAAGATCTTTTGAACGCTCTCCAAGACGGTCAAAACGAAGTTTTACTTGCTCAACCGATTCTTCGGCGGAAATGTATAAAGACTTGAAACGGGCGGCAAGCTGAAGAAGCAGCGTTGATTTACCAATTCCTGGGTCTCCGGAGAGTAAAATTACACTGCCCGGAACTATCCCTCCCCCAAGTACCCTATCAAGCTCCAAAATCCCACTCTTAAGCCTCTGTAATGGCTTTCTTGAGGCTTCCGACAACCTCTGCGGGCTAGATACTTCTTTTTTGCCACCTGTACTACGCGCCCTACTCCCCACCAACTCTATTGTTTCTACCAAGCTACCCCAAGCCTCACAATTCGGACATTTACCTAAGTACTGAGGAGACTGGTACCCACATTGTTGGCAAATGTATTTTGTTTCACTCTTACCCATAGCTCGCGTATTCTAGCAGTTACAAGTAATAAGAGACAAGTTGTGAAAAATTCAAGATTATAATTTAAATTTTTAAAAGAAAAACGACCCATTTCCGAGTCGTTCTTCCTCCTAAGAAAACCAACATTATCTGACTTCCTTAGGAATTGGAGGTTTTTATGTAACCACTCATTATCTAAGTCAAGGGAAACCTCCACTGGTAACCTTGACTTACCTCTCCCATCGCAGGACAGGATTTTGGGGGTCTAAAAGTCGTAATCTACGCTGCGGATTTCCAAGTCAGGCGGGTAGTGATAGCCTGTGTACTGGTACGACAATCGACCATCTGGCTCGACACAAACCAGCACATTAAGCAACTTGAAAGTCTTTTCGTCTTCGATCGAAATCCGACCTATACCTTCAGGGCTCTTCTCTGCTATTTCCCGAGCCCACGGAAGGTGCCTCGACAAGTACTCCTCAATTAAGAGAAGCGTTTCTTCACTCGCCGGTTCAATAGGCAAGGATTCCGAGTCGATTAGAGCATGACCAAGTTCTCTGAACCTTAACTCTCGGTCATACTCCATCCTCCTTTCAGGATCGCTCAGAACTTTGTACGCCTCCTGGACTTTTTTGAAGTTCTCGGCATCTCCACCTAAATCTGGGTGAACTTTTTTGGCCTCCCTTCTATAGGCAGATCTTACCTGTGACGCGTCAGCGTCGCGAGGAATCCCTAACCTTTTATAATGGTCCACTATCCTCTCCTTGTCCCGCGGCCCTTATGTCCACTGCAGACTAGAAAAGTCTAACATAAAACCCAGATTATTTCAACTATAGGGTTAAAACTTTCGACCAGCAAAAACTGTTTGACAACCTTTAAAAAACCTGTCTATAATAACTAGCAAACGGCTGCCCACGATAAACCAAAATAATGGCAAGGGCACAAAGACAGCAACCATCAAAATCTCCTGCGCAATCAACTCCCGCTAATCAACTCACCATAACGGTAATCAAAGCCGATTGTGGCTCTTTGGGTGGTCACACAAAACCTTCTTCCGGAATGCTGAGGCTCGTTAAAGATTACATCGCCATTAGACCGTGGATGATTGATTACAAAGTAACACATACTGGTGATGACATCGCCATTATCACTACCCATAAAGAGGGGGTGAGCTCCGCCACTGTTCACAAAGATTGCCGCACTGCCTTTGAAATTGCGGCTGATAAGGCCGCGAAAGAAGGTCTTTATGGGGCTGGTCAAGACCTTTTCCCTACTTCCCCAAGCGGAAATGTCCGAGGCACAGGCCCAGGAGTAGCCGAAATTTCGTTTGAACTTTTGCCAAATCATAGACCAGCCGAGTCCATCGCTATTTTTGCGGCTGATAAATGTGGCCCTGGAGCCTACAATCAGGCCCTTTACCAATCGTTTGCCGACCCTTCCCGAAGCTCTGGATTTTTGCTCAGTCCAGACGTTGGTAAAGGCTACACCTTTGTAATCGAAGACATGGATCATAAGGTACGGGCTGGTGGCGCCCCAACCCACCGCCAAGTCCGTCTGAACGCGCCGGAAGAAAACACGGCAATTTTGGCGCTTCTTCGCAATATCGACCGCTATGGAATCGCCACGATCGTTAGTCGAGCATACCCTGCCGAAATAGCCGTCGCCGCCAGTACAGACCGGCTTCACAATATTACCGGTACTTATCAGGGTAAAGACGACCCAGTAATGATCGTACGTAATCAAAGAATCTTCCCTGCTTTGGAAGAAGTTGTCGACCCCTTTAGACTAACCCCGTTGATAACAGGTGACGCAAGGGGCAGCCACACAATGCCTTTGATGCCCGCCCCGATAAACACTCCGGTTGCCGGCTCTTACTGTTTACCATTAGTAAGCTGCCTTGCCTTTTCAGTTAATGCTGAAGGTAAGTTAAGTGAGATGGTGGATGTTTTTGGCAACTTCGCTTGGGATCGCTACCGCGCTCTTGCGCAAGAGAGAGCTGATTGGATGAGGCAGCAAGCACCATTTGGCGTTGCCATGGCCTCTCAAGAAGAAATAGCCTACACCGGCCTTCAAAAACTCCAAGAAGCGCTTGATAAACGCTTCGAAATTGTCCCCGAAGTCACCCAAAAGTAATTTCTCTTTTTCTCAGTCTATTTTGACACGCGAAAAAACAGATGTATTATTGATTTATAACGGTCGAAGGGATTCCCGATCACTTCGGGAGAAAGGAGTCTCAGATGCGCGTACTACCGACAGTAGCGATTGACCTATCAACCGTCTCCGAGTGCGGGTCAGACCGAACGTTCCGGGGGACCTTGCTCGGCCACATTGACGGTCGACGGCGCGGCTCTCAGGTCGAAGGCACATTCAGCGGCCGAGAGCTGCTCCTAGAGGTACGCAGTTTGCGCAGGCGTAAACCAAGGCGAGGTATCATTGGTGTCTTCAACCCCGAAACCGGCTGCCTAGTCACCGTCGAACCTGAGAACTGATAAGATCGTACCAACGCGGCGCACAAGAACCAATTCACAGAAGAAGGAAGGTGACAACATGATCCTAGTCGCAGCGAAGGTCACAAATGTAACCGTGAACTGGGACTTGGGCAAGGCCTTTGGCGATATCGTAGTCCTTCGAGGCGGCGTGTGTGTACGACGATGAGAACAGAACCTCGCAGTCTTCGACAGTTTCCGTAACGGCTGTAAAGCTGCCGAGGACATAAGTAGGGGTGAGCCTGTGGTAGCCTACTACGACGCGGTCACGGGCGTTATCACTCAGCTCCTCCCCGCGAAAAGCTGGACGGGAGAGCTCGAGGGGATCGACTGACCCGGAGTCACCTACTCAACAGCTGGCGGGCGTAGTATGAAAAATCAGCAAGGAGAGGAAAGGGCGCCTTGGGATACTTGCGAAAGCTTTTACCCCGAGGCGCTTTGGCGTTTTTAGATACTTTTGACATATTTAAATTTCTTGATATACTACTCCCCTAGTTAACGATAGGGCGCTATCAACCCACGGGATAAGGGAGGTGACAGAATGAGCCTAGTTGGAGCGTTGGTGACTACTGCGACTGTTGGCGGTAGTGGTGGCTCTGCCACAATCACAGTCCTCAGAGATTGCGCACGGCATAAGAAGGGTGAGCAGACTGCAGCAGTCTTTGATAACCCAGGAGATGCCGAGAGAGCAACGAGACTCATCCGTGAGAAGGAGAGGGTGGTCGCTCTATACGACGACACCAGAGGTGCGATCGAGTCTCTTAGCGATGCGGTCTGGGACGAGGAACTCGAACAGCTCGACGACTCGCAATAACCTGCTCACGGCTGGCCTTACCTTTGCGCCCTGGGCAAGGTCAGCTACACTCAAGCAGCTCTCGCGATTGTAAAGTAACTCACCTCATCAAGACCAGGTGCAAACTCTAGTACTTCAAATCCATTTTCTTCCAACAACTTTTTAACATCTTCCTGAGAAAACCCTCTTACTAGGTGTTCCACATCATAAAACCTAGCTTCTCCGTTATCGTAGGCCTTAAAAGAAAAGGCTAAATTGGTTATGGGTGGGTCATAACTAACAATTTTTGTTTTTATATGCCTAGCAATCTCAATTCCGTCAATCTTAATTTTTTTTATCTCCGGGTAAAGCTCTCCTTGTAACATCTTATCGGCAAAAAAAGTATCAAAAATCAAAATACCCTGGGGCTTTAAAGAATCATGAAATTTTTCGAGTGCTTCTGAAATATCTTCATCGGTTAATAAATGGGGGAAGGCTCTACCCGCCAAAATCACGGCATCAAACTCTTCTGAAAGGTGAAAATCCCGCATATCTGCAAGGGTCTGAGGAATTTTTGGGAGAAGCTTGTGGGAGAGCTCAATCATTTCTTTCGAGCTGTCCAACATCTGCACATCGTATTTATTTTTTTGAGAAAGAATTTTTGTAAGACGGCCCGGGCCAGAGCCAACATGAAGAACCTTCTTGGCTCGATACTTTTTTAAATATTGATCAATTAAACTGGCAACTTTAGGGTAGTTGAAATGCTTTTGGTAAAAAAGGTCGTAAATATTGGCGAGATCGGTATAGAGCTTTGATTGATCCATTTACAGTTTTTTACTTAATTACTATCTCGTTCTTTTCCACCTTAACCTCAACAGTCTCTCCCTTTTTAAACTTCCCAGAAATTATTCCCTCGGAGAGCGGGTCTTCTATTTTTTCTTGAATTACCCTTTTTAGCTCTCTTGCTCCATATTCTGGGGAAAATCCAAGCTCAACTAGCTTTGTATAAACGCTTTCATCTGTTTTGAGCTTTATTTTAAGATCTTTGAGCCTTTCCTTAACCTCGGCTAATTCTAAACTCGCTATTTTCTTAACCACTACTTTATTTAAAGGCTTAAAGACAATTATTGAATCAACTCTATTTAAAAATTCCACTTTAAAGCTGCGCTTAAGCTCCTCCTTCAATTTATTCGACATTTCTTGGTGATATTTTATCTCGCTTTTTCGCCCTTCTTCTTTTTTGGAAAAGCCAATATCCCCTTCTTTCCTGATTAAGTGCGAGCCGACATTACTTGTCATAATGAGGACGCAATTCCTAAAATTCACAATTCTCCCTTTTCCATCCATAAGATGACCATCATCTAATACTTGGAGCAAAATATTGAAAACTTCGGGATGGGCTTTTTCAATCTCATCAAGTAGGACAACGCTGTAAGGGTGGTGACGAAGTTTCTCGGTTAATTCTCCTCCTTCTTCATAACCAACGTATCCAGGTGGAGCACCAACTAGGCGAGAGACGGTGTGGCGTTCCGAAAATTCACTCATGTCAAGGCGAATCAAGGCTTCTTCATCCTCAAAAAGAGCCCGGGAGAGGGTTTTGGCAACTAAAGTTTTTCCCACCCCGGAGGTGCCAAGAAAGATAAAACTTCCAATCGGCCTTTTCGGATCACGCAAGCCTACCCGAGAGCGGCGAAGAACTGAAGCGAGATTTCTTAAAACTTCCCCTTGCCCTACAACACTCTTTCCCAGCTCTTTTTCTAGGTTCAGAAGCCTTTGGGCTTCGTCTACAGAAAGCTCTTCAGTTGGGATACCAGTTATCATGGAGACCACTTCAGTCACATCTGCTTCATCGACTATCCTAGCTTCTCTTGTTTGGTTCTTAGAAAGGATTTCTTCTAGTTGATCTTCTAATTTTTTCTCTTTTTCGCGTAGCTTAATAGCTGTATCGTACTGTTCTTCTTTAACTAAACTTTCCTTGTCCAAACGCAGGGATTTGATCTTGTCCTCAATGTGGATAGCCGATGGTGTTAGCGAGTTTACTCGAACTGCTTTTTTAGATGCCGCTTCATCTAATATATCAATTGCGCTATCTGGTAAGTGTCTATCGGTAAGGTAGCGCACTGCCAGGTTTACGGCAAGATCAATTGCCTTTTTCTTGATTCTAACTCCGTGAAAATCCTCGTAGCGTTTTTTCAAACCTTCCAGAATACCAACCGTGGTTTTCTCATTTGGCTCCTCTACCATTATCGGCTGAAATCTTCGCTCTAGGGCCGGATCTTCCTCAATAAAATGGGCGTATTCATCCACGGTAGTCGCCCCAATACAATTAAGCTCTCCTCGGGCTAGTGCTGGTTTAAGGATGTTAGCAGCGTCCAAGGCGCCGCCCGCACCCCCCGCACCAACAATAGTCTGAATTTCATCAATGAACAAAATTATGTTGCCCGCGTCTTTTATCTCATCGATAACTCCCAAAAGTCTTTCCTCAAAGTCCCCTCTAAAACGAGTGCCCGCAACTAAGGCGTTGAGATCAAGACTAATGAGCCTCGTGCCAAAAAATTTCTGGGGGACAGTTCGTTCTACTATTCTTTTAGCAAGCCCTTCCACGATCGCTGTCTTGCCGACTCCCGCCTCCCCAAGCAGAACTGGATTATTTTTTGTCCTTCTGGAAAGCACTTGAAGCACCCGAGAAATTTCATTGTGTCTACCAATAACCGGATCTAGCTTACCAGAACGGGCTAAAGACGTAAGCTCGCGGCTATAATTATTTAAAAGTGGTGTTTGAGGTTGTTTAGTTGGGGTCTGGGGCTGTTGGTAAGAAGTGTAAGACTCTACTCTACTTTTTAAAGATTCGTAAGTAATGCCCCAGCTTCTTAAAATATGACAGGCAAGACCAGATGGAGTCTTAGCCAGTCCACAAAGTAAGTGCTCGGTCCCGACAAAAGGAGAACCCCAAAGATAGGCTTGAAGAGCGGCCGCCGCAATTGCTTCTTGAGAGCTTTCGGAAAAGCCACCATCATTGTCCTCTTGAACTCCTTCTGGATCAGTTGAGGCGATAACTGCTTCCCTCACTTTCTCGGAGTCAACCTGAAAGCTAGAGAGTACTTTGTGAGCAATTGAGGTTTTGTCCTTTAAAATTCCAAGCAAAACATGTTCGGTGTCGACAATATTTGAATTGAGTTCTCTGGCCTCTTTGGCGCTGACAGAAAGAGCTCTTCTAGCTCTTTCAGTAAATTTTTCGATTAACTTCTTGCTCATACGCTATTTATAGAGTGCTGAGTTATTAGTTATGATTTTTTAGTTGCTTTCTTAACCTTTCGCGTCTTGTCCTTAGCCTGAGTTTTGGCAGTGGCCCTCTTTTCTTGGTCACTTGGCACGTCAGTGGGTTTCTTTTCCTTCTTCTTCTCCACAGACTCATCTTTTTCATCAGTCTCAAGCCTCAATGCGACTCTTCTCTGCTCCGGGCTAAAAAGATCAATACTTACGGTAACTTTGTCTCCTCTATCAAGCTTTTTGCCATAAGGTATTTTAGAGCTGTGAATCAATCCTTCGATTCCCTTTTCAAGCTGAACAAAGGCGCCATATGAGCTTATTCTTGAGATTTCCGCTTTAATTTCTTTACCAACTGGGTATTTGCTTTCTGCTTTTTTCCAGGGGTCTTCTTCAAGCTGTTTTATGGATAGGTTTACTTTTCCAGAGCCAGGATCTATTTCTACCACTTTCACCTTAACCTTATCACCAATTTTAAATATCGCATCCAGCGCCTCAACTCTTTCCCAAGAAATCTCACTAATATGGACTAGCCCATCAACGCTGCCCATTTCTCCTTCTGTTGAGGATGGTAGGCCAACCAAAATTCCAAACGGCAAAATTTTGCTCACTTTACCTTCTATCTCTTCGCCTTCTGAGAAGGGAAGCTCAAATTTAGGAAGTTTGGCCGCTTCGGGATTGGCCTCTTTTTCAGAAAAAACTAGGCGATTGAGTTTTTTATCAACTTCCAAAATTTTAACTTGAATTGGTTCAGTCGAATCTTTGCTTGGATTACTTGTTAAATGCGAGGATGGAATAAAACCCCGAATACCACCAAAATCTACTAAAAATCCCCCTTTATTTGATTCAACTGGGCGTACTTCTACTGTCTCATAAGTTTCCATCTTCTTGGTAGCTTCTTGCCAACGACGCTCACTTCCGGCTTTTTTGATGGATAAAATAACTTGACCACCCTCAGATTCTGGTACCAGCACATAAGCCATGAGGTTGTCCCCTATTTTTATATTTTCTAGTTTTTCATCGCTTTCAAGCTCTCGGGCGGAAATTACTCCTTCTGCCTTTGCCCCAATGTCAACAAAAACTTGGTCCTTACTTTTAGCAACTACTTTGCCTTCAACAATTTGGCCTCTGGAAAGGGTTTTTGGAGCATAGTCTTCTTTTTCAAGAAGAGCTCCCATTACTGAACTTGGGTTAGATGAAATTATTTTATTTGATTTTGCCATAAAACTCCTGTTCTTAATCTAAAAGTTTCCCTAGTATAGCTTAAATCATATCGATATTCAAACAGTAAACCAAGACTAAATTTGATCTTAAGCGCCAAGGCCCACCGAACAGTCTTTTGACAAAACTGTGGTGGGCCCCTCTTGGCAACTTTTGCCATCGCTCACCTACTCCCGTCACTCGTCCTCGATGCCGTGATCCTTTAGATAGTCGAGAACGTCTTGCACCTTGACAAGCTTCTCTGCTTCTTCGTCCGAAATCTCGAAAGGCTGATCGTTATTCGTGAAGAACTCTTCCTCCATCGCCATGATCATCTCGACAAGATCCAGCGAGTCAGCGTTGAGATCGTCGACGAAATTGGAGTGCGGTTGCACCTGATCCGATTCGACTCCGAGTTGCTCAACGACAATCCTCACCACCCGATCGAAAACCGTTTCCTTGGTCTTCATGATTGTTCCTTTCTCCACTCTGCGTTTTCCGACATGTACTGACCTACGTTGACATTTTAGCAGATACTAGAAATTTTTCTTTGTTGGGGTGGTAAAATACTCTCTATGTTTTCTAACTTTGAACAAGCAAATGAATATTTGGAGACCTTGATCCCTAAAGAATATAAACCAACTGAAGCTCTAAAACTTGAGCGAATTACTTATCTACTCAAACTTCTGGGCAAGCCTCACCAAAAATTCAAATCAATCCACGTTGGCGGAACCTCTGGAAAAGGCTCAGTCTGTTACTACCTATCCCAAATCTTGACCGCGCAAGGTTACAAAACAGGATTGCACATTTCTCCTCACCTGCAAACCATCAGAGAAAGGATGCAAATAAATGGCGAGTTAATTTCCGAGAAAGAGTTTGTAAATCTTGTTAATAAAATAAAACCACTAGTTGAAGAAACGGAAAAAAACTTAAGTTTCGACAAACCCAGTTACTTCGAAGCTACTGTGGCCATAGCGTTTGATTACTTTGCTAAAGCTAACGTGGACATTGCAGTAGTTGAGGTTGGGCTTGGAGGTAAATTAGATGCTACCAACGTTATTCACCCTTTAATCTCAATAATAACTAACGTTGGTCTGGACCATACCGAAATATTGGGACACACAGTTGAAAAAATCGCCCGAGATAAGTCTGGAATTATAAAGAAAAACGTACCGGTAATTTCTGGAGCTCAGCAGTTAGCAGTCAAAAAAGTAATTGCTAAAAAATCCCTAGAAAATTCCTCAAAAATATTTTTTATTAATGAAAAATTCGGCTATAAGATCAGAGAAATATCTTTTTCAGGCACAAAATTCGACTTCCGCTGGTTTGACAGAGTGACTTCACATCAACTTTCGACACCAGCTTCTTACCAAGTAGAAAACGCTTCTCTTGCACTAGGGGCAGTTAATTTATTGGCTGAACATGGGTTTAAAATTAAAGAGGAAAAACTTTATAAAAGTCTAGCCAATGCCAAAGTACCGGGACGTTTCGAAATTGCTCAGAAAAAACTCCAAATTATTTTGGACGGTGCTCATAATCCAGTCAAAGCTAAGGCTCTTATTAATTCCCTAACCTCTCTAATCCCTAACCAAAAATTTGTCTTCATCGTTGCCTTTAAAAAAGACAAAGATATTGAAAAAATGCTAAAAATTTTAAAGCCGCATGCGAAAGCTTTTGTCATAACTGAATTCACCATGACCACTGACATGGGTCAGCATTTCGCTGCTCGAGCGGAAGAAGTTGTAAAGATATTTAAAAGCTTGAAATTCTCTGGAAAAGTCTTGATTGAAAAAAATTCTAAAAATACTTTGAAAAAGGCTAAGCAAATAGCCGACCTAGGCGATGCAATAATCGCCACCGGCTCTCTCTACCTAGTCGGCGAACTCCGTAATCTTTTCTACCCAACTCGTGATAATTAATGACGTGCTTGTGGTTTTATTTATAACACTTTTCACGATCTGAAATTTTGTCATAAACCTATCGGCTATAAATTTTGGATATCTAATGTATAATCTTCTTGAAGAAGGAAACACTCGTGGAAAGGAGGGTCGTCGTGGAAGTCGATTTCGTTTGGCCGAAAGGACGCAGGTGCAGCAGCTGCAATCGTCTGAGCGACGGCCACTCAAGAGATTTCCCACTCGTCAGAGTCTTTGGCTTTGGCCCCTCTTACGAAGTCGCTGGGGTGAAGCTTCAGGATGATGAGCCTAACAAGAGAATCGGTCTATCGCGGTATAGCGCGACCTCAGCCGGAGGCGCTAGAAAAGGAGACTTAAGGTGGCCTACCCTATACACGGAACATGCCACTATTGCCTTCGGTCCAGAGGCGATCATGCCAAGTGGTGCTGCTACTACACTGGCGAGGATAGGGATTTGGCAGGCGCTCTTGATCTACCGCTCGAAGAGAGATTCGAACGATTGAGAGACGAACTCGAAGTCGTTTCACAATCGCGGCGACGCCAAAACCAATCCAGAACCGATCTGATAATCGGGCCTGGTACCTAATCGTCACCTGCTTGTGCGGCACTGGGGTTGAAAACTCAGGGCGAGTTCTTCCCACTGAAGTACTTGCTTGGAGGTAACCCGCACAAGCGTCACTTGGAGCCGGTCCCTTGGGTCACCTTCCCTTCAATCAAGACCCAACGGACCGGCCCCCCCCCAATCTCCTTAATTTTCCCCATTGTACTATCTTGCCACCAGCCAGTCGACGGTTGAATTCAGGATTTTGCAAGTTTCCTTACACTTAAACCATGGGCCAAATTACATACAAACTATTATTTAATCGGTAAAATAAGGCCAATATGGGAAGGTTTCAAGCACTTACACCGCAAGAAGCAAAAATGATTGAAGATCAGGCCGTTAGGGCTTACGATAATGGCGTCTACTCTTTACCAAACGGCCAGGGAAGACCAAATGGCGCTGGTATAATTTTTATGGTTCGATCCGTCTTCCCCTTTCAGCTTTTTCCAGATGAGATGATTATATTTGCAGACAGAGTGAAGCTAATAACTAAAACCCTACCTGCATCTGACATGACAATTGAGATGCATATTCACGACGTCGCCCAAGTGGAAGCAGATTGCGGCCCAATCTTTGGCCAACTTCAAGTTTATCCAAAACTTAGGACTGAGGAGCCTTTAGTTATAACCAGAATTTTCCGAAAAGACGCTTTAGCCGCAAGAGAAATTTTGGAGGAGTTAATCACCAGAGTACCAATTGTGGCTTCAAGTTATTGATTTGTTGGAATTAAAGGTTAGCAGTGTTAAAATTTTGTTATGGCAAAATTTGAAAGTCTCTCCTCCAAAGAAGCCAAAGAGCTGGAGGAAGAAGCGGTTGAGCATTATAAAGAAAAGGTTCCTAAAAAAATCCGGCAGACTTATCAAGAACCAGATATAATTCATAAAGTTAAGTCTATGTTCCCTTTTCAGCTTTTTCCAGATGAGCTTTTGATCAAAAAAGACAAAATCACTCTAGTAAATAATGTGGGACCTGGAATGAGGAGGATGCGCGATTTGCACTTGCACGACATTGCTCAAGTTGAAGCTGACGTTGGACCGCTATTTGGGCATCTTCATGTTATCCCAAAACTTCGAACAGAAGAACCACTCCTAATTGATCGTATTTCAAGGAAAGAAGCTCTGCAAACGAGGAAGATCATCGAAGATTTAATTGAAAGCCACCAAGGAATAGAATCTACCTATTGAGGCTACCGAAAAGATATTTCTTCTCGAGTGAAAAGATTTTCTCTGGCAAAATTCTTCTTGCTTCTAAATAACTCAACAGGTTAGTAAGAAGGACATAGGATAAGCTAATTCCAGATGCAAAGAGAAGTCTTTCTGCCGCAACCACAGGAATAAGAGACATCCAAACACTCGCCGGCAAGTTAAAGGCCCAAATCCACAAAGCCCCTCCAACTGCATGGGCTGAAAAAGTTGATCCTAAAGAACGGATGAATAAGTTGTCGCGACGGAAGTACGCAGCAATTGGAATTAGCCAAAACAAAGCGTAATACCAAACTTGCCTACCAACTGGATTTGCCCAGAAAATTATCATTGCTAAAATCGGAATAATAATGTTCGATCGATCCTTTCTCGAAAAGTAATAGATCGCAAAAAGGGTTGGAAAAAGGCGGATTATTACCCCAGTCGAGACTGGCGTTCCTTGAAAAACCTTAAGCCCAAAATTGGCTAGACTCATTAAGAAAACACTAACAATACCTATCGGCCCACCAAAAAATGCAGCAGCAGTCGGTGCAAAAAGATCAAAAAGAGTAAAAGAAACTTTCGATCCTGCTAATTGATTAATAGGAATCTGAAGAAATATGAAACCGACTATAGTGAATATTAAAGCAAAACCAAGTTTTTTCTTGTCCATAAGTGGGGAAATAGTACAACAAAGAAATCCCTTTGTAAAGGGATGACTAGGTCACCAACAGAAGATGTATAATATTTTTAATGACTTATTTACACCAATATAAATCCAATTATTATTAACTGTAATAACCTACTTCATAATAACCTTCATCAATTTATCTGAAGCTAAGATATACACCGACGAAGTTTATATCTACAAAATAACTAAATTTAGGAAAGAGAAAATGAAGATTGATGATATTAGGTCGATCAAACTAATTGATTTGACACCATTGACACCTTTGAATATAAAACTTTTCTTTAAATTTGAAGACTACCCAGGGGACATTTATTACGGGTTTTTCAAATTCACACAGATTTTTCTACCGCGCACCACCTTTGCATTGCTACTGGAAAACAAAAACTCGAGTGCAAAAAGTATAACAATAAGCCGACCTCTCCTAAGGTTGGAGAGAAATATTGAACAAATAAAGTATGTCGCCAACAAGAATAAGCAAATAGAACTCGATGATTTTACTAAAAAGCTTCTAGAAAAAGGTACTTTAGATAACTTAGTAGTTATCACAACAACACAAGGTAAGAACATCGCCAAAAACCGATACACTTCCCTCTTTATAGGTTTGACATTTCGCTTGTCTCTGTTCTGATATTTTTTGCGTTTATTAAGTGGCTGGAATCGACTACTGGTTGAGGGATGACAAGAGCGATTCTTAGATACGATTCTGGCGATGACATACTTTCCCGGTGCTGAGAAGCACAAGTATCATCTGCGCTGGACCGTTTCATGACTCTGTTCGGAAAGGGAAGAGATGGTTCCAATCCGCTCAAATCGCCAGAATCCTAACTACGAATTTCTCTTTTTTTCAAATTTTTAATTGTTAATTCTGCCAAAGTCAGCCAACACCCTGAAAACTGGATGGAAAAGATATCTCATGTTAAAGATCTGATCGATCTATTAGTACGGCTTAGCTAAAACTGTTACCAGCCTTACACATGCCGCCTATCAACCTGGTGGTCTTCCAGGGATCTAAGAATCCTAATCTTGTGGCGGGCTTCGCACTTAGATGCTTTCAGCGCTTATCCCAACCCAGCGTAGCTACCCAGCGATGCCAATGCTTTGACAACTGGTACACTAGAGGCTGGTCCATCCCGGTCCTCTCGTACTAGGGACAGACCCACTCAAGATTCCTACGGGTATGCCGGATAGAGACCGACAATTTGTTACTTTCCGCCAACTGGCGGACGGTTAAGTATTTCTACTTAACTCTTGACATCGCTGCCAAGTTCGGACTATATCTTGTCCGACGATGCTTCATCGGACTCTAGCGTGTAGTCTCTGAGGCTACAAAGCGTTAAGAATTGCTTCTTTTGAGTATCGCTTCTTGGTAATTATGCTTGTGTTAAAAACCAAGTTGACTATCGTAGTAAGACCATCTTTACTCAGATGATCCCTACTTTCCACCATCTTAATAACCTGTTTAAAGGTCTCGAGATCGTGTTGCTTCTGTGAGTGTAGAGTGTAACTGTCAAAGAAAGGAATTAATTTTTCTTTTAAATCCTTGCGATCTTTGACTATCAAAACCCAAGACTTGTCTGTTGAACTTTTGGGATGGTTAGGTTTCAAATAACCGCAACCTAACCTATCTTTGAAAAACTCAAGAACATTCTTACCACCTGGATTTTGACTCAAGTGAAACTCAGTAATTAGCTGCCAACCTAAAGGCAAATCTTTCCTTCGACTGAATCCCACATAGAAACACCCTTCTCCATCAACAAATCCTGCAAGATACTCATCCGCTATGTTTGCCTGCTGATTGTCCGCACTTGAAGAATTTTCACTAACCATAATAGAGATATATAACTCTATAAGGCTAGTATCTCAAGATACTAATCCCTTTTAAGGAACGGAGTTTCCAGCATATAGCTAGATTTTCCCCGATATGCATCGGGGTCCTTCTGTCCTCTTATCTTCAAAACATCGGAAGGAACGACAGCTCGTTGGTAAATGCTTGTCTTGCATTACAGGTCTACTGTCTCACGACGTTCTGAACCCAGCTCGCGTACCGTTTTAATGGGCGAACAGCCCAACCCTTGGGGCCTACTCCAGCCCCAGGATACGATGAGCCGACATCGAGGTGCCAAACAGTGTCGTCGATGTGAACTCTTGGACACTATTAGCCTGTTATCCCCGGGGTAGCTTTTATCCGTTAAGCTCCGCCGTTTCCATACACAAGCGGAGGATCACTAAACCCTGCTTTCGCACCTGCTCGACTTGTAGGTCTCGCAGTCAAGCCAGCTTGCGCTTTTACACGTCCATCCCGATTTCCATCCGGGAGAAGCTGACCTTTGGGCCCCTCCGTTACCTTTTAGGAGGGGACCGCCCCAGTCAAACTACCCGCCAGACCTTGTCTTGCTGCCGGTTCTACGGCTAGCAGTTAGCGTTTCACTTCACAAAGGGTGGTATTTCACTGTCGCCGAAGCTCCCACCTATTCTACACAGTGTAAAACAAGACGCAGGGCCAAGTTGTAGTAAAGCTCCACGGGGTCTTTTTGTCCTGGCATACTTAGGCCGCGTCTTCACAGCCATCTCAATTTCGCCGGGTCGATCTTCAAGACAGTCCTCAAGTCGTTCTGCCTTTCGTGCGGGTCGGAACTTACCCGACAAGGAATTTCGCTCTTTCCCTATGTTACTCCGATACTAGATCGAAGCGGTTGTGTTCCTTTTCAACCCTCTACGTCGCCGTAGAGATCGGACTATATCTTCCACTCATAGCTTTTAGCTAAGGGTGGTCTGACGTATAGTCTCTGAGGATTTCCACCACTTGGCGGATCTTTCCTGCTGATTGTCCGCACCAAACAGGTTGTCACATTTGTCATGCCAAAATAGTTTCGGCATCTAGATCCTGAAGCAAGTTCAGGATGACATTGTACTGTTGGATACACGGAGTTTCCAGCATTTAGTCAGATTTCTCTAAGGCAGCTTTCCTACCTTAGCACAGTTATAGTTACTGCGGACGTTTACCGTGGCTTCAGTCAGGAGCTTGCACCCCCTTCTTTAACCTTACGGCACTGGTCAGGCGTCAGGCCCTATACTTCCCCTTACGGGTTTGCAGAGCCCTGTGTTTTTGATAAACAGTCGCTTGAGAGTCTTTCGCTGCGACCCCGCCTCATCAGCGGGGCACGACATCTTCCAAAGATACGTCGAGCTTTTTTGCCGAGTTCCTTGAAGATCGTTCTCCCGTTCGCCTTGGTATACTCTACCTGCCCACCTGTGTCGGTTTGCGGTACGGTCAACATAAGCCTCACAACGAGCATTTTCTCGAAGTCTGAAAACGTTCCACCCCCACGCTCCTTGCGGTTTGCGAGGGCCATCACAGCTTGGATAAGACGTGAATCAGCGGATTTTCCTACTGCCACTTCCTAACTGCTTAGATACCATTGCAGAGCGGTACTGGAAGCTTCCACTCTTGTCAACCCTTTGTGTCTTTATCAGCTTACATTGGTAGCCGAATTTCAACGGCTTGTCCATCGCTTACGCCAGAAAACTGACCTCAGCTTAGGACCGACTAACCCTGGGACGATTGACGTTGCCCAGGAAACCTCGGGCTTTCGGCGAGGCGGGTTTTCACCGCCTTCTCGCTACTCATACCGGCATTCTCACTTCTTGGCAGTCCAGCAAGCCTTACAGCTCACCTTCAACCCACCAAGAACGCTCCCCTACCCCTCGCCTTGCGGCGAAGCCGTAGCTTCGGTAATAGGCTTGAGCCCCGTTACATTGTTCGCGCACACTTCCCGAATCGACCAGTGAGCTGTTACGCACTCTTTAAAGGGTTGCTGCCTCTAAGCCAACCTCCTGGCTGTCTAAGGAAATATACTACGTTTCACACTAAGCCTATATTTAGGGACCTTAACTGACGGTCTGGGCTGTTTCCCTCTCGACTACGGAGCTTAGCCCCCGCAGTCTCACTCCTACCAAACATTTTGCCGTATTCGGAGTTTGGTTAGACGCCGCCTCTTGCGAAGCGACAATCCATCCAGTGCTCTACCCCAGCAAAACTATTAAATAGGGCTGCACCTAAATGCATTTCGGGGAGAACCAGCTATCTCCAGGTTCGATTGGCATATCACCTCTAACCACAGGTCATCCCAGCCTTTTGCAACAGACACGGGTGCGGGCCTCCAGCCAATTTTACTTGGCCTTCACCCTGCCCATAGTTAGCTCACCTGGTTTCGGGTCTAAACTTAGCTGCTAATCGCCCAGTTAGGGCTCGCTTTCACTACGCCTCCCCAAGTCAAACTTGGTTAAACTCGCAGCTAATGTTAACTCGCCGGTTCATTCTTCAATAGGCACGCGGTCATCCCGCCGAAGCGGGACTCCCACTGCTTGTCAGCATCTAGTTTCAGGTCTATTTCACTCCCCTCACCGGGGGACTTTTCACCTTTCCCTCACGGTACTAGTTCACTATCGGTCCTTCTTGGTATTTAGCCTTGCACCATGGTCGGCGCGGGTTCCCGCAGAATTTCACGTGCTCCGCGGTACTCAGGAATGTAACAAGAGATTTGTAAGTTTTGCGTACAGGTCTATCACCTTCTATGGAAGCGCAATTCCGGCGCTTTCTGCTACCTACAAACTTTGTAACTCTTTATCATTAAAGATAGTCACACCCTACAACACCCCGATAAATCGGGGTTTGGGCTGTTCCCCTTTCGCTCACCGCTACTTAGGGAATCACATTCGTTTTCTTTTCCTCTCCTTACTGAGATGTTTCAGTTCAGGAAGTTCCCTCCACTCGCGCTATGTATTCACGCAAGGGTACCGAGTTAGACTCGGTGGGTTACCCCATTCGGAAATCCCCGGATTAAGCGCTTGTTGACAGCTACCCGAGGCTTATCGCAGTCTACCACGTCCTTCGTCGGCCAAGAAGACCAAGGCATCCACTAGATGCGTTAATAAGATCTTTAACTTTCCATCCAGTTGTCAAGGTGCCATGGCACGTTTCAACGTGTCATGTGTCAAAGTATCAAGAAAAACTTGACGCTCTGACACTTGACTAAACGTCTGTTTTAGAACCCCAAATTCCAAGGTCTCCAAGCGTGGTGGACCTGGTCGGACTCGAACCGACGACCTCCTCATTGCAAATGAGGTGCTCTAGCCAACTGAGCCACAGGCCCATGCAACAGAAAATCCGGCTCGATAAGCCGCCAATTCAAAAGGCAGATTGTACATATTTAATTATTATCTGTCTATAGGGAAAACTTTAAGAGGTTAGTGGTTAAGAGATAAACACCTGCTGTCCAACAGTTGATCTATCATCACTTAGCCTCAAAAAGAAACCCTCTCAATGAGAAAAACCTCATTACCACGGAATATAACACCGTTTTTATATAAAGTCAAGGTTAATTTGGGGTGATTATCAGTTGAAAAATGAGTGTGCTAAATGGTGGGCACGGATGGGATCGAACCATCGACCTCGTCTTTATCAGAGACGCGCTCTACCACTGAGCCACGTGCCCTAAAGCCGCGCAAATTCTATCATAAACAGAAAAACCCCGCAAACCGGGGTTTCTCATTTTAACTCAAAATCTATAAGGAACGAACGTCCTTCTCCGAAACTCGGAGGCGACATGACCTCCATCGTGAATGGAGGCCTAGAGCCAATACTTTCGGCTCGGCTCCTTTGGCTTTGACCAGCTGGCTTCAAAAGACCAAAAGTCTCTGTGAAATTCCAGTGAATCTTAGAAAGGAGGTGATCCATCCCCAGATTCCCCTAGGGATACCTTGTTACGACTTAGCATTGATCGCCGAGTTCACCTTAGCCCCAATAAATTGAGTTTTCGGGTGCCCCCGACTTTCCCTACTTGACGGATTGGAATAGCTTGAGGTTGCTTTCCGTTCCCACTTAGCAAGCCGATTTCCGGCACTAAGCGAGCCGAAATGTTTTTTAGCTCATTGTTAAGTGTGTTCATAGTGAGCTTTAACTGCCAAACTTCTTTAAGCTCCTTTTTACTTAATTTGCGCACGTCCTGACGATCTTTAACAATCTCAGCAACTCTAGCAAATCGGTTAAAGGACTCCGATTTAATACCCTGTAATTAATGTTCCTTGAAAAAAGGAACAATAATATTTTGGATATCACCTTGTCGGGTAATTTCAAAAACATATGCTGTTTTTCTTACATCATTACCCTGAGACTTTACATAAACATACCCAATTTTGAAATAATCTAGAACTTTGTTCAAAAGTCCCCTAATATCAAACCGCTGGGTTATAAAATACCTCAGAATAATTCGATGGTCAGTTCGAATCTGAACTGTAAAACACCCTTCACCATCAGTAAGCCCAACAATATAGTCGGCCGTTAACATTTCGTAGATTCCTTTCCCACCAAATAATACACTGCATAATTTCTAGTGGGTACTATGAATCTGCAGACTTCCTATCAAGTATTTACCTCTACCTCGATAGGATCTCCTTGGGTCACATAAATAACTTTTCCTGACATTCCATAAAGTACTCTTACTTAACGTTGAATTTCTCTCAAACCGCCCGGCTGAGATCACTCATTCGAAGTACTTCTTAACTCACGGACTGCCATTTGCCTCAGGCCCTCCACTCCAGAAAATTACTCTTCTAAAGCTGCCAGATTTTTTTGGCTACTATTACTCGTAGATTGGATTTTAACCAATTAGCTATTTATGCTGCCAAGCGCGATTTTATGTAGCGTTTTACTGCTACAGGCGGTGTGTACAAGAGGCGAGAACGTATTCAACGCGGTATGCTGACCCGCGTTTACTAGCAAGTCCATCTTCATGCGCTCGAGTTGCAGAGCGCAATCCGAACTGAGGGTGTATTTTTGCGATTGGCTCCAGATTGCTCCTTAGCTTCGTATTGTTTGCACCCATTGTAACGTGTGTGTTGCCCAGGATATAAGGGCTATGATGACTTGACGTCGTCCCCACCTTCCTCCCCGTTTAGCGGGGCAGTTTCGCTAGAGTGATACAACTAGCGATGGGGGTTGCGCTCGTTACCCGACTTAACGGTACATCTCACGACACGAGCTGACGACAGCCATGCAGCACCTGTGTAGGCTCCCCGAAGGGTCGTTCGCCTTTCAGCGTCCTAACACCTACATGTCAAACCCTGGTAAGGTTCTTCGTTTTGTCTCGAATTAAACCACACGTTCCCCTGCTTGTGCGCCTCCCCGTCAATTCCTTTGAGTTTTAGCCTTGCGGCCGTACTCCCCAGGCGGGACACTTAACGCGTTAGCTTACGACACCGAACCGTCACCAGCCCGATATCTAGTGTCCATAGTTTACGGCGTGGACTACACGGGTATCTAATCCGTTTTGCTCCCCACGCTTTCGTGCAACACCGTCATGATCCACCCAGATGCCTGCCTTCGCCTTTGGTGTTCCAGTTGATCTCAACGCATTTCACTACTCCACCAACTGTTCCGGCATCCCCTTTGGATATCTAGTCTTGAAGTATCACCACCAAGCTGTGGGTTGAGCCCACAGGTTTAAATGGTGACTTTCAAAACCGGCTGCGCACGCTTTACGCCCAGTAAATCCGGGTAACGCTTGGGCCCCACGTATCACCGCGGCTGCTGGCACGTGGTTAGCAGGCCCTTATTCTCCTCGACACGACATCGAAGTAAAAGGAGTTTACAACCCGAAGGCCTTCATCCTCCACGCGGCGTCGCTGCGTCAGGCTTTCGCCCATTGCGCAAGATTCCCGGTTGCTGCCACCCGTAGGTGTATGGCCCGTGTCTCAGTGCCATTGTGGGAGATCATCCTCTCAGACCTCCTACCCGTCGAAGCCTTGGTAGGCCATTACCCCACCAACAAGCTGATAGGACGCGAGCCGCTCCTTTAGCGAGCAGTTATGCTCTTTGATCTTGCGATCACATGCAGTATTAGCCCACCTTTCGATGGGTTATTCTCCACTAAAGGGTACGTTCTCACGCGTTACTCACCCGTCTGCCACTCCCGCCCGAAGCGGGTCGTTCGACTTGCATGCCTAAGGCGCGCCGCTAGCGTTCACCCTGAGCCAGGATCAAACTCTCCGAAAAAATTTGGCGCTGGCCAAATTTCTGAAGACTTGATTGCTCAAATCAGACTACAGATTAATGCTGTAGACATTGTTACTCGAATTGACGTTCGTTCCTTATAAATTTTGAGTTTTCAAAGTGCACGGTGTTTCCCCTCCAACGAAAAAGAGCCCGCAAATACAAGCTCTTCTTGCGAATCAATGAAATGTGGTACCGAACCTTAAACTTTACATTTCGGCCTCATTCTAGTTCAAAATCTACCCTTTGTCAACCCTAACTTACTTGTGCTTTCGGGTTGGTAAATATCTTTTTTTCAGTTGGTAAGAATCATAAGAGTCTCTATCCTTTGGATAATTCTTGAAAAAACGCCAGCTGAAAAAAGCAAGTAAAAATACAAGCGATAAGATATTAATAGCCCAAAAAGCGTGGGCGGAAAGGAAAGCAACACCTTCTTTTCTAAAAAATACAAATAACGCTCCTAATGCCCCAAAACCCACAAAACTCCAGGCTAACGGGGCAATATATTTACCAATTAGAGGATTTTTAGACGAGCCAAATTTTAAGTATATACCGATAATAACCCCCGCGAAGAAGAGCAAAGCGAAAAATGTTAAAAACCAAATCAATTCATCCCAATCGTTTCGTCCCGAACTAACCCAAAACCGCACGTCTATAAAATCATTAAATTTGATCATTTTTGATATATTTATTTACATTAAAGTTATCAATTACCTAAATATAACTTTGTATAACCTTTTGTATCAATACTCATCAATAATTCCTCCACCAAGAACCTCCGCGCCATCATATATAACAACTACCTGACCTGGAGTTACCGCTTTTTGCGGCTCGCTGAACTTCACTCGAACCACATCTGTATCGATAGACTCAATCCTAGCTTCCTCCAAAGGCTGCCGATAGCGGATTCTAGCCTGCAATCGATCGCCAGATTTAGGATTCGACCCAATCCAATTTAAATTTGTAGCGACTAACGACCTCTTGTAAAGCTCCCTGGACCCAACCGGCGCAACAACCAACTTATTGGGCTCCTTTCGCTTTTCAACCACGTAGTGAGGCACAGACGAGCTCACACCTACACCCGCACGTTGCCCTATCGTATAAAAAGGTATGCCGTCGTGTTTTCCAATAGTCTTACCGTCCGTGTTAACTATCTGCCCTTCCTTTGGTTTAATTTTTTCTCTAAGAAACTCTGCCAAATTTACTGGCCCAACGAAGCAAATTCCTTGGCTATCAGGCTTGTTTGCAGTCGGCAGACCAGCCTCGGAAGCAAGTTTTCTAACTTCACTCTTAGTGTAATCTCCAATCGGAAAAATAGCCTTTGCTAGCTGATCCTGCGTTAAAGTGTAAAGGAAGTAGGACTGATCCTTGGCAAGATCCAGTCCTGCGTAAAGATGGTAGCTCGATTTTCGATTTTTATCTAATATCAAAGATCCAGCATCCGACATCCTAATTCTGGCATAATGTCCAGTAGCCACATATTCAAATCCAAGCTCAAGCGCTTTCTTGAGAAATATCCCAAATTTAATCTCCTTATTACATATAACATCGGGGTTTGGGGTGCGGCCAGCCTCGTATTCGGAGAAAAAATAGTCGATAACACGCTCTTTGTACTCTTTCTCAAAATCAAAGATACGGAAAGGAATACCTAAGCACGCGGCAACTTTTGCAGCATCAGCCCTATCTTTTTCCGTAGAACAATATGGACCGGTGTTCCAGCACTGCATGTAAGCTCCTTCAATGTAGTAACCTTGGTTTTTTAGTAGTACTGCTGCAACAGAACTATCCACCCCACCGGAAAGAGCCACCAGTACTTTTTTTGCTTGACTCGATTTTGACATGGGGGAAATTTTAACACAGATGAGGCTAAGTTTGAAGCATGAGTATTGACTAAAGAGATTACAGTTACCAAGCAACAATAATCAAATGATTATCATGTCTACGAAAATTTAGGAGCTTGGGATTAGTTTATTTGAATTTAATCTTATGGAGGAAGTTCTTCGAAGAGGACGTTAGAGTCACCCAAAATATTGCGAAAAAGCCAAAGGTATTTTGGTTCGAATAGAAACCTCTCAGATGGCCTATCAAAGTTGTCCGAATTTAGATTCCTTTGTAAATTAAAACCTCCGAAAGCTAAAACTGACCCATTGATAGTTAATCGCTCGTCGCCAGCATGAGAATTAAACACACCATTAGAAATGTAAACTCCATCTAATGTCTTAACATCGTCATCTTCCACCAAAATATTACCGTTAACAATGAAAACAAGGCCTTTATCGGAATCAACCTCTACGTCTTTTTCTATTCTTAAGTCTCCATTTACAAATATCACGGCGCTATCACCGTGATAATCTATTTTATTGTCAATAAGTGGGGATAAAGCACCGCCTGGATTAAAGAGTAATATTTTTGAGCTAGAAATTCCTGCAGCGTTATCAATTCGACTATCTCTAATACAATAAATACAGGGTCCCGGACCCGTAAGAGCGCCGATTTCTCTAGCTTCATACTTATTTTTAAGGGTAGCGTAAATATCAGCACTTCCCTCTAACGAATCTGAATTAGGCGAATTAGCAGCGGTTGAGTTAAACGGATAGCCACCAACCAACCAGTCCTTAGCAGAAGTAAAATTATTTATTCCTCCATCCACAAGGGTGAGGTAACTAGCGTTGTCCTCGGGCGGCGAAGATCTATTCATATCAATTCTGGCGGTCGCCAGAGTGCGATCTAACACTCCAACCGTTCCGTCGGTAGTTTTTATCCACGGGTCATAATCAGCAAGGATTGTAATCGCTCCTTTATTCAGCTCGAAAACTTGGTCTGGTTCGACCGTACCATTGGGAAGCAGGTAACCAACTATACCCCCAAGATCTACATCGTAAGGAGGAGTGTTTCTAGGTAACACTGTATCATTCACAGTTACCGTTAACAGTATACAAAAATAGTTATAATTACTTTCTAGAGGTACTCCGAAGTTGACAAAAATACCTCTTTGGCCAAAGAAGTTAAAGTTTTTAATTATTGTGCCCGGTACGGTAATATCTGTTGAAGTGTCGTTAAACAGTCCTGATGCATTTACGTTATTACCTCCCGCACCACAGCCGTAAATCTGATCTTCGAGTTTCCAAACTTCCCAATCATCAATCTGAACTACATTAAACCCGGGGATAGTTTCAAAAACGTTAACATTAAGCCGATCAATAAGTATCGGATCATAATCCGATCTTATCCGATTTTGTATTTGCTCATATAGGGTTTCGAGGTCACTGTTGTCTGGTGCAAAAAAGAAATTAAACGGGCTATTTGGATCGTTTGTATATGGATTGCTGTCTGGTGGAACACTCCTACAATCAGGATCCGTTATACACGCAACATACTTCATGTATTGAATACCAGTAGTTATTGATGCCGGGCAGTCCACGCATCCTCCTGGATCAAAACTACCCGTGGAATCAGAACCAATTCCCACTGTTATAATTCTTATGTTATTGGTGATGGCCTTTTGCAATGGAGTTGGGTCTCCCGGGCCTCCAGGACCGCCGCCAAAACTAACGCCTGGGATTCCTGGATCTATTGGGGAAAAAACACTTGGCCATCTATTTTGTAATCCGTCTGTAGCTAAAACCACGTATTTTGGAACATTTGACCTGCCATAGTGTAAAATCTGTCTATTAGCTAATTCCAAACCAGCTCCAATTGGGGTAACTCCATTTGGCGCTAGCATAGAATTTATATCACCATTCAAATTAATTTTGCCTGGTGAATTCATAGCTTTAAAAGCATCTAGTAATGCGTTATTACCACTACTACTTTCCACCCTAGCGCAATTTAAAATATTTACACCACTACCATTGTTACACGTACCGTTAACGTTTTGATACGATGTGAGCCCAACCTTATCCCATTCCTCCACTGTGCCACCTGCAGGAGCGTCCCATTCAGTTTGATTGATAAAGGCGTGGAGCGCTTGTTTTGCAGCATCGTATTTTGTCCCGCTGCCCCAAGGCTCAGCCATACTTCCACTTAGATCCATTACAAGCATAGTATCTGCCTTTTGCCTAATATCAAGAGTCTCCTTCGGAATATATATTGGCACTTTAACTTGCTGTCCATGTCGAGCTGACGGTGGGATTGGTGGGTCCTTTATTGGGTTCTGTATCTGAGCCATAGCCTTATTCGGGTAAGACAAGCCAAATTGCGATATTAGAAGTGCAATTATTAAACTTGCATAAACTGGTTTTTTTAATTTATTAATCATTAAATAAACTTTCATTTACCTATTGGTAACGACTCAAAAGAGTCTCCTGCGTAAACACTAAATCCTGAATCAACTAAAGATTCGTGGCCTCCTTCAATCACATAAATTTTTTCTGTTTCTAGCGTTTTCCGCAGTTCGTTTGCTGCTTTTTTTACCTCATCTAAATCATCTTTGCTACCATACAAAGCCACTTTTTTCCCCTTTAGAAAAACCAATAATCTACTATTTTCAAGCTCGGTGACTGGAATATTTAGTGAATTCTGGACATGACCTTTATAAAACTCTTCTTTCGGTCGGGTATCTACCAAAAACAGACCTCCGTTTTGAGTTAATTGGTAAACTGTACTTTTTTCTATAAAAACCAGCTGCGCATCTTCAGTCTTTTTGAAGCTATCTGCAGATACAACTTGGGGCAATGTTGACAAATACCAAATGTAAGTGCCTCCTAAAATCACCACTACAAAAACTACTGCACTAACACTCCAAACCGGGTGTTTGCCGAGTCTTTTGGTGAAATAAGTAAAGTTAAATCGGAGCTTATCCGACTTCAAGAATAGAGGAATTATGAAGGTTACAAAGATTGAGAGAAATACCAAACCAACTAGAAAAACAAAGATTTGCTCCGGGGCGATTTGGGCAAAATTTCCTATTTTTATCATTTAGGCAGCTGTCTTCTAAACTACTTTAATTATACGAAGGCTATTTCAGTAAGTCAATAACAGCCTAACTTCTAATAATAACCAAATCTCAATGATCAATAATCAAACAAATTCCAAATACCAATGCTCAAAAATTCCGGATTTGAAAATTAAAAAATTAAATATTGTTTGGTTATTAAACTTCTAATTACTTCGCACTGCAATAACGATGGCGACGAGTACAGTAATCACTTGAGTCGCCACCCCTGGCAAAACACTCATTGGCTTTTTCCAATGGAACTTCATGTGAAGTTTGTGGTAGCGGGAAAGCGCTTCTGGGCCAAAAATCACTTGGATAATATGATGAAAATCGGGCAAGATTGCGGCGATCCCCCCAATCCACATCAGTTCTCCAACGGGGCTATTAAGAGCAAGAACAGCTAAAAGTCCAAGACCAAAAAGAAGATCAGCTGTCAAAAACAGCACTTCCTTTTTCTCAAGATCCTCCACTTCGATGTAACCTTGGATATGCGGAATTGAGTCAAAAACAAAATGGGACGCTGCTGCCACTGGGACAACTTGCCAAGCCTCAGGCAAAGCGCTTCCAATTGCTGCACCTACAAGTAGATGTGGAGTAGTCAACATATATACTAATAATACCAAATGTCAACGCTCAAATGTCAACTTCTTGACTGCGCTCGAAGAGTATTTTACCTAACCTTGTCGAGATACTATTCGAGCGAACAAAATGAGTCGAGAACTAATATACTGTTTATTTTACTCAAAAGGTAGCCAATCCGAAAAGATTAAAAATATAGTATACAACGAATATTGCGAGAATTGCGGCGATACTTACTTGCGAAAGGGTGTGGTGGCCAAGGTAAATTCGGCACCAGCCGATCAAAGGTATCAAAAAAAAGACGGGTAAAAAGGCGCTTGAATACACAAGCAAAAGAGTTAAAACCAGAAAGCTCGCCGCCATAATATGGATACTAATTTTCCAATAAATTGTCGCTAGGCTTGCAAGCGCAGCAAGTGAGGTAAGGCTGAGGGTAGTAGCAAGCAGAAGCCTTGGCACATCTATATATAAATATATCAAACTCAAAACTACTGATCCAATAAGCCAGGCGAGGTGAACATCTCTGCGCTGCTCTCGATTAGTGATAAACCAATCTGTAATCTTCCCTTTTCTTTTCTCATATAAGAAAACTGCCACGGCTGGAGCCCCACCAATAATTAATCCAAGAGCTGACCAGAGAAATTTATCAGAAAAATCTGTATCAACTTTGATAAAGACTAGAAGCAGGGCAAGAGATGCAGTTAGGAAAGGCTCAGTGATGTAGGAAATTAAAAGGGCCGCTCTCTTCAGCATTTAGGGTGCTACTTCCAGCCTTCCACCTCGATCTTCGCCAAGAAGTGAAAAGTCTACTCCTGGATCAATCCTTGCAAAGTAATAAAGGTAGGCGGGGTCAAAATTGAATATCTCGGATGGATCAGTCACGTTACCTCCCCCCAAATCTCTTCCTAAACTGTAGCCTTCCCAAGCAGTAACACCGCCATTTACTGTCAAACTACAGTCAACACACCCTCCCTCGGCTGGTGCGATAGTGTAAAAGGATGAGGGAGAGTTTTGATTATTACAGCCAGTTTTTATCCAGCCAATCGTGCGGGCTACGCTGGAAACGCGCACTTCATCTATTTTGGCGTCGACGAATTCCTGTCCCCAAGTAGGATTTCCCCCAATGTAGAGATCCTTATCCGATGAGTATATGTTAGCCGTCGAATTTTGGTACCTTACATCGCAAAGATTACTGCTCGATGATGGACCCATCACCATCAATTCTCCAGGATGTCTATATCTAGTACCAACATGAGACCAAGTATTAAGTGGAAGTGCTTGGAGGTTTGCACCAGAAATAGTATTTTCGCTACCTCCACTACATGCAGTTGTTATTTGGCTCAAAGGCTTATTGAGATTATCCTTTGCATAAATAGTATAGGAGTGGTGGGTTGGGCTTGCTGCTCCACACATTTTAGAAACAACTGACTTCCATCCACCCAACCAATCTGGCTTTATCCAAGCCTCCAGGGTAAGAGCGCTGGTTGCGTCAAGAGAATTACTATCGGTCACACGTACCCAATCCCCAGTATTATCTGCACCTGAGAAATCTTGGGCTTTACCAATTAGTCCGTCTATTTCGGCCGGGCCAGTAGTCAGAGTTCTTTTTGTACCAGTGTTACCATTACCAGTGCTGTCAGCTACGGTGGTGCCAGAACCATTCATATGAAGCACCATAGAATACCCGCTATTCCAAGTTGCATTATCATTTGTCTCATTAGCAGCGCTATTGCCGTAATATATGTAAAGCTCTGTGTTAGCACTTGTTGAAAGACTTGGTGCTCTAAACCAAAGCTCTCCGGTGTTGGATCCAGCGTCAATGCTCACCAACTCCCGATAAAGCTTTGAGGTTCCATCTCCGGAAGTAACCACAATATCCCCACCGTCACTTTGGACGTTGCTAAAGAAGCCTGATCCCAAATCTGCCAAATTCACATAAACTGGGAAATCGCTGTGACTGCCCACGGCAGGATCGGTCGGGAGCAACCCGGTAGAATTCACTTGTGAATAATTAACGGTAAGTTTCTTGCGGAATTGCCAATCAGTATCGTACCAATTTGCTGGACCGCCAGCCTGGGCAATTCCACTATCAAATCCTTTGTTGGTCACAAAAAACCCATCTATGGTGCTCACTTGCCCATCTACAGAGATGCCTTTTTTCACAATGAAAACCGCTTTTCGGTTGCCAAGATCAAGATCAGATTCAATATTTAGGGCGCCATTTATAAATAGGACGACGGTGGAATTCCCAGATTGAACGGCCCCACTACCCCAAGTAAAATTAGCCTCGTCGGCTGGATTTCCGGATTTAATTGAGGCTACGCTAGGGTAAGCATAGACTCCCCCGTTTGCCGGTGCTGTTGGCGTTGGCAAAGTACCGTTAGTTGGATGGTTCTTGGCTCTTTTTCCACCAAACTCGCTCCAGAGCTCTCCAAATAAATCATCTGAGGTAAACCCTGTATTAATAGAACCATAACCTTCGACTAACCAATCTGTAGCACTTACCAAACCGTTTATACTATCTTTTGCAACCACTAAGAAATCGGCGCTTGTTTCCAAAGTTATGTGTAAGTTTATGTCCTGCACTGTAATATAATCCGTAATGCTATCCGCCAGTGGTTCATCACTACGAAGTTCCCATTTAGTAATTCCCCCCTGATTTATACCAGCAAGGTCCGTAACCTGAAAGCTAAACCTGTTACCATTACCAGTGGGGTCGGAAAACCCCTGAGTGTCAAGGACATTGAATTTACCGTCCATTGGTTGATTGTCGGCAAAATCATAGTCATTTGGAGGAGCGTGATAGTCTACATCGGGGCTTCCAGTCCAATTTTTGCGCACCAACCCCACCTCAATACCGGGATTAGTACCATTTGAATCTACACCACTGTCCAAAACTTTAAAGCTGACAGAAGCACCGCGAATATTAAACCCAGGTTCTATAGTTGTGGTATCAAAAGCAAGGTAAGTGCGCCTCATTAAACTACCGCTGTAAAACCCACTGTGACCAATGCCTCCCGATAGGGGGCCTCCAGAGGCTCCATCGGGTGGGGAGGGTATAGGCGTCGTCCAGTTTTGACCGGTTATTCCATGACTAGATTCATATGAAGCGCTCGTCGGGCTGAAACTATCACTCTTCCACCAGGTGGTCAGTTTAATGTTTCTTATTAAAAAATAGTTATTAGCGGACGGCAAGCTGCAGAAGTCCTTAAAAGGGGGTGATGTATTGGTCTGGCAGTTTGCCTTAAGTTCAAACTTAGTATTGCCACCAACCACAATATCATTTTTATTAATTCCGTAATTTACCACGATACCAGAAAGAGGGTTAGGTAGTGTAGACGTATTAAAGAGAAATTTTCCCGGATAAGTAGTGGCAGACTGCTGATCCAAGTGCCAATTAGTATCAAGAGTATTCCCCGGCCAGGACCACTCTTTCCTAACTATTTGGACATCAAAATTTCCCGCCGCTATATCTTTGTTAAAGACATCAAAACTAATCTCGGCTGCTAGCACCTCTGAGCCCTGAGGAATGCCGGATGTATTGAAATTTAGGTAAGAACGTATGTAATTATTACCTGATGATTGATCATAACCAACATATCCTTGACCAGCACTAACGGCAGCGTGGTCTGGAGGCGGTAAGGAGTCAGCAGTGGAATTGGGGTGGAGAATGGAGCGAGAAAAATCTGAGCCTGCAGTAAGGGAATTAGCAGTGTTATTTGCTAAAACTTGCTTTGGGGTATCGACATTTATATTTCCGTTCGCACTCAAATCCCCAACAGTGGTCTTTAACCAAGCTATTTCTTTAACTATCACCGTTACGGTTCCCGTATCAACAACTGTTGGATACGAAAAATCAGATTCTGAAGTTGCTTTAACAGTTAAAATATAAGTGCCGGGTGCTTGGTTAAGAGTAGTGATGGTGAAATTTGTAAGGGAAGACCCCGGGGGGTGAGACACTTTCCTGGGATTCCAAGGATTAGAGTTGTCCGCCACTTTAAAATCAGCTGGACTGCAAGGATCTGGATCGCAATCTATTACACTCATTAATGCTTTTGACGTAATTGGCCAGCCAACACTCCAGTTTATAGAAATATCAGTACTGTTGGAACTGTTTATCCCCATGGGAACTGGGCTTGGGGAAACAACATCCAAAGTAACATCTAATTTATTCGTGATACCAAGAAGAATAGAGCTAGAACTTGTCGAATAAGCAAAGCTGTAAGCAGCCGTCCTACAGTTATCAAGAGGCTGGTTGGGCAAAGTGCAAGTTGGAGCGGGTGCGCCGTTATATGTTTGCGAAACTCCATCGTTACTACACGGTGCTCCCCCTGCATCATTACAATACCACTTTGAAAGATAAGCCGACCATAAATCTCCACCAGATGGGCCTATGCCAGGATCCACAGTAAATTGAGCATCGGAAACACCTTTAGTGTAACCAGCTGTCCCAAAGCTATTTACATTTATCTCAACGGCATTGAAATCGTAAAGTCTTGCAATCAACTGAGCAAAACTGTTCGAACCTCCAAAAGCCTCATCGGAATCAAAAACTCCATCAGCGTCTTTATCATTAAAGAATGTCAAAATAAAGTTATCACCAGCACCACCACAATTGTGCCAGTTGCTCCAACCAGCCGGGCTCCCAACTGAATCCACGGTTGCATTACGAGCTCGGTACTGAAATTCATAGCGGTGGCCGGCAACTCCGTTAAATGTGTAAGGTGATGCCGGCGAACTAGTGGTGTTGAAAAGATCATACCAGCTTCCTCCGTTCATATCTCTAGCTTGCAGCCACCGTTGAGCTATCGTAGAATCTGTATCTGAAGCAGAATGAAAAATCCTTACATCATAGTCACCGTTTGATTTACCCACGTATTCTTTTGTACAACTTACCGTTGCTGGCGAAAGATCAATCCCAAAGAACCACCAGCTGTTTCCAGAGCTCCAAGCAAGTCGGTGTGGAGAAGCACCTGTATCTTTGCCTTCAATACCCCATCCATACCAACCATTGGTAAGTCCAGCTGCACTCAAATTTGTGGTGTAGGGAGAGGCGTTGTTAACGGCGAAAGTTCTTGTGGTCGTGATCCCAGTACCAGTATTGTAAATTTTTTGGGTTATATTAGTTATGTTTCCGCCACCTGCTGGTGAAGTTAAAGTAACGTTATAAGCAGTTGGGTCGTAATTAAGCCAGTTTCCTGAAACTGGAGTGTTGTTTCTTGTGTTGGTGGCGGAGGCCGTTGTTGTAAGAGCTGTAGTATCCGTAACCCGGGTGGTACCAGAGTAAGAAACTGAGTCCACCCCACTACCCCAAAAATCATGGTACCCAGGCTCCACTACGTGAACCCAAAATCTGTGGACCGATGCCGACATTGGCGTAATCTGACAAGAAGTAACATTAGTGCAGGTTTTGGTAGGAGTTCCGGTGGTCGTGTCCACCCAAATCTCGATGAGATCGGCTGTTATGGAAGCTGCCGAAGCATCGGTAACAGAGACAGTGTAAGAAGACGCCGGTCCTAAGAGAGAGCGAGTAATCCAACCATATCCACCAGCTGCTTGGGCATGAACCTCATTTTTGTTAAAAATCGCCGGATAAGAAAGTAAAATAAACACCAGAGTTGTTACAAAGAAAAAACCTATGCAAATTTTTTTGAGATACCCACTAATAAACTTCATGGTAAAATAAAAATCTCCCTAGCTGAAAAGCTTTCTTTGCCAAAAAAATTCTCGACTGCCAAAATTTGAACTTGATTGTTCTTTTTCAAAGAATTTATCGAAAGGGTTTGTACTTTATTTTTAACTGAAGTGGAACCGCTAGCTATGCTTTCTGCTGGAGTGCCTGAGTTGGGCAAAGGTATAATCTTAATTTGATCAATTCGACTCACGTCTATACTATAAATTGTCCCGGTACTGTCTTCTTTGACTTTAACTAGCCTACTCTTTTCATCCACCTCTTCCACCTTTCCTTCCACCATGAACTTTTGCCCTTCTTTTTGGCCCTCTTGACTGCTTTTTTTATCGTTTAATTTTTTGTTGGTTAATAAAGAAGGTAAGCTCTCCTTTATAAAGAAGAGGGCTCCGACAATAGCCAAGGCTACAATTAACAAAGCTATAATGAAAACTCCTACTCTTAAGATTCGAGGAGCGTTTGGTAAAATATTTGTTTGAAAATCTAAAAGGATTCTGGTTAGAGAATTTGCGGTGTAAGACTTTACCTCTTGTGGAGCTTTATCCTTTTTTTCCATAGGCAGGTATAAATTTATTCTAAAGCTAAAGCTCTCCGAAAGTCAATATAATTACAATCAATATTGCTTAACTAGTTTTTAATTTCATTATATTAACTGCGCAATTGATCGGTTAGAGCAGGTGCCAAAACATCCTCTAGTGTTTTTCCGGGGTACTATAATACTGCAAAACACCCGTGAAACGAAAATCCTGTATTGAAAAGTTAACTTTTGAGTAATATATTTATTCTCTTATATGGTATTTGATAGACTAATATGTATTCTATTATGACAAGTACTGAGGTTTATTGGTGATTGAATAGTTAAAAAGTCTATTTATCCATACAATACTAAATCTTAATGATAAGTACTCTAGGACTCTGCCTTTGGGATTCTATTTAATACGTAATGTCGAAATCCCTAAACTCCCCTTTTGCTTTTTGCCACTTCAATTTTACGTCTTCAACCTTAGCAAAACTTGGTCCTTGCCAACACCATTGGATCAATTTTCCCAACTCTTCATTATCGCCTTCGGCAACTATTTCCACGCTTCCATCAGGCATATTTTTCACCCAACCAACTAAACCCAACTTTTGGGCAATACTAGCTGTATCTGATCGGTAAAGCACTCCTTGAACACTGCCCGAAACTTTAATATTAACTCTTTCCATAGCCTCAGCTTTATAAAATATCAAACCTAATTACGACATTTTCTACGAACGGGGATTTTGTCATAGACGAATTTAAAACTTATGCGCGGACATAAGGTATTCTAATTTTTTATTACCTAAATCGTTGGTCTCGATGATCAGAGCGTGGTCTTCCAGATTTGCTTTTTTAACGAACTCCCGAAGCTCGCCAGCGATGTTCTCCTTGCTTATCCAAACACTTTTTTGCCAACCGACAAAACCAAACCTTTTTAGTTTTCTTCTCAATGTGTCTCTGATAATTCGATCTTTCTCTGGAATATCAAACAAAAAAATTCGGTATTTTCCATCCCAGTCTTCCCCTTTGGACTCAAAACCAAGATCGAATTTACCTTTAAACGAGGCTAGCTTTTGCTTTCCAAGCTCTGTAATTGCAAAATAGGCTTTTCCCTTAATTATCCTCTTTTTTACGAATCCTTTATTTCTTGCTCTCCAAAAAGCTTGATTTATTGCACTGTCTTTATAGATTTTCACTAGATCCGTATAAAGCAATTTGTAGGGGTGGTAAATTATTTCACCGATGGTGAGCTTTCCTTCTGTAAACGGTGCTGCCAAACCTTCTAAAACCTTATTCATTGAACTCATAACCGTTAGATAATAACATATATCCGCCAGCTCTTCTATAACAAAATTTACGACCGTGAATTTTGTCATAAATAGTAAGGGACTTTGGCTTTTCTAAAGTATATTTTCTATTTGTTTGACTTTTTTAGGAGGCTGATTACTTCTTCATCGGATACTTGAGGAAAATCAGAATAGAACTGGCCGATTGCCAAAAACGATGAAGGAACGGAAAGGACTATAATGTCATCGACTATCCCCTTAAAATGCTCCACGGTACCGCGTGGAGACACTGGCACCGCAATTATCACTTTTGAAGCTCCTTCTCTTTTTACAGACCGAATAGCCGCCTCCATGGTGGCTCCTGTTGCAAGACCATCGTCAACTAAAATGGCTGCTTTCCCCTTTAAGTTTGGCCTCTGGAGACCCTGCCGATAAGCTTTTTCCCTGCGTTCCGCCTCTTTCATCTGCGCCTCTTGTTCAGACATTATGTATTCTGGACGGACTCCAATCCTATCGATTAAATCTTGATCTAAAAAAAGGTCTCCGTCTGCGGTTACAGCTCCAATTGCTAACTCAGGGTTGTCAGGTGCACCCAGCTTTCTCGCAACGATAATAGAGAGCGGGCACTTTAACTTTTTCGCAATCGCAGCCCCTAAAACAACTCCACCACGAGGAATTGCTAATATAAAGGGCCTCTTAACATTTTTTAATTGTTGAGAGATCTTACGACCAGCCTCAAAGCGATCTTTAAAGATCATGGTGGATTATATTTCGACAAGGCGGGCAAGTTCGGTAACTGCTGGAATATAAAATTTTTTTCCAGAGAGCGCTCTATAAACACTAGTTATAGAAGCAACCATTAAAATCCCAACTACGGGAAGTTTAAAAATACTGGGAATGAGAAAAAATGAAAGGATGATAAAGAGGATTAAAATAAGCGCTTGCTTTGAATGATAGAGGACAAATTCGGAATTATCCTTACGAAGAAGTATTATTGCTGCACTCGCTAGTGGCATATAACTTAGAGCTGCTACTAAAGCGTCTTCACCAAAGTACTCCCTGACATCGTGGGAGCCACTTTCTGAACCACCTACGCTTTTATTAAAATTAGAAGGCACTAGCCTCTGTAAAATCGAAGCTGTATTAACCACCACAGTTTTCTCCTGCTATATTAAAGATTTACTTTCTCAGCGAGGTCACCAACCACTGGCATTTTAAACCGCTCACCGCTGTAAGCTTTGATAAAACCTACAATCACCGCAATTAGTATAACAAGATCGCCAAGATAAATAAGTGGCCAAAGAAAAGCGATCATAACACCGACGATCCAAACGATAACTGAGAAGGCAAAAAGTACCACTCCTTGTCTCGCGTGAAATCTTACGTAGTCTGAATCTTTCTTAACTAACAAAATCACTATTGATAGAATCCACAAGTAGCTAACGGCGGCAACTAGATTTTCATCACTTTTTGGAGTACCAGTTGGCACAGGTTGATTAGATTCTTCGGGCAAGTTTATCACCTCCTTAACTAGATCTTATAACAGCTGCAGTATTTACTCAAACAGTTTGGTTTGACCTTCTGCTTGAACCTGAACTTTTCTAAAAGCAGGACTCTCTCGAATCAGTCGATCCGAAGTGGGCCATATTTTCACAGTGCCAAAAACTCCGTCAAAACCAGGATCAACTGCGATATCTCCCCTTCTCACCCTATCAATACCCTCGGCCACTCTCGGGTTTGAGGAGATTTTTGCGATATCGGCAGCGGTAGCTTTTAACAAAACCGCCATTTCATTACTAAAATTGTTAACAAGACTCGTGTATTCAACCCTAACTCTATCTGAAGCAGTGGATGCGCCTAAAGCTTCGGAAAGTATCTCCAATAATGGTACCAGCATTTTATAGGAGGGTCTGCTGTCAGGTTTAAAATCCTCCCCTCTATCTTTTTCGGCCAAATCATTAACTCGATGCATTACCCCGACTGTTAATTTTCTCTTGCAAACTGGACAAATAACTCCGTATTTATCAGTCTCTTCTGGTGAGTGTTTAACATCGCAGTTTCGGTGACCAGTGAAGTGATACTTACCCTCCTCTGGAAAAAATTCGATGGTAAGGCTTATTGCTGAACGACTACCAAACAAAGCCTTCGCTTCTGAACGTTCGTCAGTATTCTCTGCTTGCTTTGGGCTTTTTAGAGCTTCCAACAAGCCATCGTAACTAAAATCTGTGTCAAAAATTGTCAACTCTCTGCCCATTTTTGGAGCAGAATGAGCATCGGAAAAAGAAACAATTGAGCGTTTATCTAAATCCTTAATTCTCCAGTTCATGGCTGGGTCGCTGGACAAACCAGTTTCAATAGCATAAATGTAGGCGGATAAATCTCCAAAACACTCTTCAATCGAGTCAAATCCAGAATTACTTCCGTAAAGTGAGAACCAAGGCGTCCAAGCATGAGCTGGAATTAAAATAGCCTTATCGCTTACGCTCAGAGCAAGCTCCAACAAATCTCTTGCTGAAAGTCCGATAATTGGCCGCCCATCGGCAACAAGGTTTGCTCGTTTACCTAACAATGAATTAAACTCCTCAACGTCTTTTAAGTCTGGAAAGTAAAGCAAGCAGTGGATCCTTCTCACCTTACCACCCTGAGAATAAATACAGGAAATTTCGCTGCCAAGAACAAAGTTTGTATCTTTATATTTATAAAGGCCATTTCCAGATTCCTTTAGCTGCTCTTTAGTTTCGCGAAACCAAACTGGGTGAGTAAAATCAGCTGAGGAAAGTAGATTAATACCTTTATATTTCGCCCATTCAGAAAGCGTGTCAAAATTTAAATTTTTACTGGTCGCCCTTGCGTAAGCGGAATGAAGATGAAGATCGGCGACAAACTTCACAGTTAAACTTTAACCTTTCTCTGCTGCTCGTACATTTTAATGAGTTCTTTCACAGTTGTAGCATCTTCTGGTCTTTTGTCTGCAGAGCGGAAAGACACTAAACGAGGAAAACGTAGCGCATAACCTGGCTCCTCTTCAACCTTACCTGCGGTATGCATTGGACTTCGCGTAATTTCATCTGCAAAGACTTCTATAACCAACTTTGGTTCAACCCAAACCGATGGTTCGATAATCGAATTTACTCTGGCAGGTTTTCTTGTAACTTTTAACTTGTCAGCCAGCTGGCGGATTTTTCTCCATTCATCATCTGTCAGTCCAGTACCTACTCTGCTAACAGACGGGAACTCATCTTTGTCTGGATCGTAGAGACCAACAAGCAAACCACCCACCCCAAAAGCCGTTCTTTTACCAGTTCCTGTATAAATACCCAGTAACACACAATCTATGGTATCGGACAGTTCCCCAGCTGCCATTCGTTTAAATTTGATCCAATGATACCCTCTACCACCAGCTTTATAAGGAGAGTCGAGCTTTTTAACCATCACTCCTTCAAGACCAGCAGCAACCTGTTCTTCAAACATTTTTTTGAGTTCTTCCGCGCTTTGGAGGACACTTTCTTTTGCAACTAACAAGGTTCCTTCTTTATCGATAATTTTCTCAAGCTTTTCCCGCCTCTCTTTATAAGTCAGCTTGGTTATATCTTTGCCGTTTAGATATAAAAGATCAAAAGCAAAAAGTTTGAGCGGTAGCTTCAGCGCAAACTCTGCCACAGAGTATTTTCGCCGCCTTTTTGTGGTCTCTTGAAATGGTAAGAATTCTTCCGTCAAAGGATTATAAGCAATTGCTTCTCCCTCAAAAATCATGCTGTCGGCTTTTATTTCTTCCAGGCAAGCCTTTACTAAGTCTGGGAAAGCGTTGGTAAAATCCTCCAAATTCCTCGAAAAAATCCTTACTTCTGTTGCTGTTTTTGACTTTTGAAGATGTACTTGGCATCGAAACCCATCATATTTTGGCTCGGCTGCAAACTCATTTCCCACCCTCTTTATAACTTCCTCTGCATTTGGAAGTCTCTCTGCAAGAGCCGGTCGTACTGGCTTTCCAACCTGTAATTCAATCTTCTCAACGCCCTTTAACCCCTTCTGCCAGTAGGTTTTAGCAACGAAACCAAGGTCCGAAGTTTTATTGTACGCTTCTTCAAGGACAGGACGATTGGATTTATCCCCAGACTTAGAAACTGATAAAGCATCTAAAACTGTTGGGTCACCGATACCAAGTCGTAATTTTGCCAAAGTAATCCTCATTAGATGTTTAGCACTCTTTGGGTCTAGTTGCTTAAGCATATCCGCCAAAGTGCTTATCTTCTTCTCCATACTCCCTTCTCCAGATGAGGTCGCTATTCTGTATAGACCTTCATGAACCTCAGATACAGTCAATTTTGAATTTTGGATTGTTAATTCTAAACTTAAGTGTTCCGCCGCGATTCCATGATCGCCAGTCTTACTGATCAACTTACGGACTTCGTCTCGGGGCTTGTCATACGCTTTGGAAATAGCCAAATCCGCCAACTTATCCGCCATGCCAATTTCGATCGGCTCAAAGAATGGAGCCACCCGCCCTTGAAGGAGATAAGCAACTTTGTCGATCTCATCAGACGATACTTTTTTCAACATCTCTGAGAGTATTTGTGTGAGTTCTATACGGCTTGATATATTTTCTAGTTTTTCGAAGTAAGTAGAAATCTCTGAAAATTTCATAACGGTCACCTTAACACGTAAATGGCAGATTTAGTCTTGCCTTTCTTTCGAACTAGCCCTTTTTTCATCAAAGTTTTTAAATCCCGCAATATTGTATCATCCGATACCATCGGCAACAAACTCCGCCATTCTTTATTAGAAACTGCTCTGTACTCTTGCATATATTCGACAAGTTTTAATTGTCGATCGTTCAGCGGAAGTTGACCCATTTTACTCTTCAGCCGCAGATCGACGGACAGCCTTCGCACCTTATCTTTGATACGACCAAGTTCGATGGATAATCCCTCGGTAAAGTATTCCACCCAATTTGTTAAATCTCTATCCTCTATTTTCTTTGATTGGTTGGAAACGATTTGCAAAACGTTGTAATAGCGCCCCGCATCTTTATCAAAATACTCTTCAATCGAGAAAAATTTTTTGATGTCGTAGCCTTCTTTAAAAAGAACAAGTGTGGCCAAGGCTCTCGCGACCCTACCGTTACCATCCACAAAAGGGTGAATTGCCGCCAAAATATAGTGCGTGATACCGGCTTTTATAACTGGATGAACCTCCTCTACGGAAGAGCGGTTTAACCAGAGGAAGAAACTTCGCACTAAATCGGCTATTTCTTTCGGCTTTGGGGGTAAGTATGAGGTTTCCCCGGTAGCTGAGTTTGCCACGCGAACGCGAATATCTCGATATTTTCCAGATTGTGCCTCTGTCAGGATTTTTTTAGTGGTTAGATAGTGAATTTCTAGGAGAACTTTTTCGGTAGTAGGCTCATTTTTTACTTTTTCAAGGTATTTTAGAACTTCGCGGTAATTTAAAACCTCTTGGATGTCCCGCTGCCTCGCCGAGATTTTTTTGCCTTCAAGGACATCCTCCACTTCTTTTTGTTCCAAAGGATTTCCCTCAATGTGAGTGCCGTGGTGAACAGTGCGAATAATTGCCTCTTCCCTGAATTTTGCTTCGTAGGAAGGAACTAGAGGGGCGTTTTCAATAATTTCTTTGGCAGCTTCTATTTTGCCGATGTTATTCAAAATCTTATTCGTGATTTTAAACTTAGGATTATACATAATTTAGAATATTTTTAGTCCACAAAGTGGTCACAGCATTCGAGAGTACCCAAATTACTTGAGCGATTAGCGAATGAATTTGGTTACGGAGAATGCTATTGGTGATTTTAAATTTAGGAGTAAACATTGGAAAATTATATCGAAGCGATTTCGATGTAATTCTCGCTTCGCTCTAATTATCGCATAATTACCGCAGAAAAGCAAGATTTTTAGGCGAAGAGAAGGGCAGCCTCCGCCAAAGTTAGCTGCCCTTCTCTCTCCTCATTGTTCCGTCACTCGACCGCCATCATGCGCTCAGGCGCAGACGGTGTTGGTGGTCAGGTTGTAGTAGATCCGGGAGCTCTCGCCTTCCGTGTAGTGTTCCCAGATCATGTGTACGCTCTTCCCACGGTCGCAGATGAAGCCGTGCCAACCAGGGAAAGACACGTTGTTGTGAGGCGCGACGGAGATGTAGTCACATGGCCCGCTGTAGCCGCAACCGACCGTGCCGTAAAGACCACCGTAGACCCACTCACCTGTCCAATTGAACGGCTGATTCCACCTGAACCGGTAGTGGAAGGAGACGATGGTGGCGAAGTCCACGTTCGGATCCGGCGCGCCCGGTTCGAAAACGATGTCGGTCGACGCCCGGATTCCCAGAGTATGGTCGGACGGGTCCGGCGCGTAGTACTGCCGCCAAGCGTACGTCCAGGTAGTCGCATGGTCCATGTGACCAGCGTCGGCCTGAGACGTCAGCACCGCCATACCTCCGAGCATCGTGGCGATGATCGTCGCTGTGAGGATCAACCGCTTCATCTCGGAACCTCCCGGATAAGGTTGCCTTCGCAGTCGTACACGACGAACTTGTCCGGCTCGAACTGGACGTCGGCGCACTGAAGGTCGTCGTCGCCGGCGAAGATGCCCACCTGTTCGCCGTTTGAGTTGAGGATCGGTCCGGCTTCCTGACCCTCCGGAGGCGGTTGGCCTTGCGTCCCTGGCATCGGCGCACTACCAGCACCACCATTCTCATCGAGGAGCCACTGGGCAAAGCCCACTTCCTCTTCGCAGCTGGTGAAGCCTGGCGACGGCGTCATGTCGCACGGCGCGTCGTAGGGATCGTGGCCCTCGTTAACCTCTGGGCCTGGTGGCCACCATTCAGGGAGCTGGGGTACGTTGCAGGTCGCTGCAACACTGAACACCAGCAGCCCGAGGGCAGTGATAACGATGATGATCTGCTTCATTGTGAAGTCTCCCTCTTTCAGGTTATCGGCAGATACCGCCCGACGCAATACGGCACGTGAAGCCTAACCACGTCGAATCGGCTGGTGACGGCACGAGGCAGGCGATGTCCGCGCCGTCAAACGTGATGGTGCGCTGTTCGAACGTTAGCTCTCCGGTAGGCGGCGCGGTCAGATGACTGACCATGAATGCCTCTGGCCCCAGACCCACCGACACGAAAGCCCAGTCCTCACGATCTCCCTCGACGCGGAGTGCATCGAAGAACTCCTCAGTTACGTCGAGAAGCCCCACACCCTCCATGTCCTCGGAAGGCACGCGCACGTAGTTGGATATACGCGCCGCAACAGCAGTCGGTGGTGTCTGACAGACCCACGTCGGATGACTGAGTTGGAGCTGAGCGAGAACGCTGGCAAACGGCTGGGCCATGCCCGCCGGAGCGAACGGTTCGGACAGCGCGGCGAGTTCGGCTATCGCTGCTTCGTTTGGAGTAGGAGCAGCGACTTGTGGTGCCGTAGCCGTCGTGTCTGCGCCGCCACCACCATTGCAGGCCGTGGTAATTACCACGCCCACGAGTAGTGAGACGACGAGCCACAAGGCTACTTTCTGCTTCATGTAAAGCCTCCCTCTCGAATTCTCGACCGCGGTCGGTCGAGATCGTGTGATGTTATCCGGTGGCCTTTTCCATAGGCTCCCTCCCTTTAGACGGCTGAATCAGCCGCCACAAAACCTGGCCGATGTGCGCTTCGACATGTCAGTTGTTAATGTTCATCCAATACCTCCCTCCAGTTACCCCGATTATAGCACCATGGGTCAAAAATAGTTGTTTTTACTGTCTATTATTAAAGGGAGAGGGCAGACTTCCGCCAAAGTCGTCTGCCCTCTCCCTTCTCCCTCGCTACCGCCTTAGTCTGGGGTGATGAAAACGCCGACCGGAGTGGACGTTTCGCCCTGCTCCGATTCATCGTTTTCAAATTGGGCGCCGATTGCACCCATAACAACCACCACGGCTATGAGTACCGCCACCAAGCTGAGTAGTACCGTCGTTCGCATTGTTGCCCTCCTTACGGCCTCACCCACCACGAGCACAAGTTGTACTTGAAGTGGAGGGTGATCCGGGCCGTGATCGTCCGGAAGCTGAACCCGATGCCAAAGGCCTCGATCCGATACTTGAACCGAGTCCAGGCTTCAGTCTCCCCAACCGCAACCGCACCTCCTCTGTACCAAGCGATAGGATTGGTGGAGTACTGTGGGTCTTGATCCACCTCCCAACCCCACGCTGCATCAGCGGTCGCTATCGCTGCTGGAGGCTCCCACACGATGTTGGAGTACGTCGTGATAACGAACCGCTGTTTCAGGTAGAAGGTCCCATTGTTGAGACCAACTGGGTTGTACCACCGGTATGTCTTCTGGCAGTACAGAGACCGAAAAGCCTGCGGAACAGGCTGCAGATTTGAGCTCTCCAGACGGAGAGCTTCTACCTCAGCCTCTGTCAACGGCTCCTCGCCTTGACTCGCATCCATCTGCCTGTACTCGTAGGAAACGATTCTCCCGCCGGCATCGGTAATGTAGTAGCAGTCTCGCCACTTCTCACCAGACTCGATCTCTGAGTCGACCGTTTCCGCTACACCCAGATCGTAGATCTTTCCACCACAATACTCAATCTGCTCACAGCGGTGGCCGAACTGGAAGACGATGAGTCCGATGTCAGCTGCCGCCACGATACCATCGGGAGGGCCTGAGTCCCAGGGGTCACCTCCTGGTGGTGGAGCTGAGCGGTCGAAGTCCGGCCAATACCCAGGGGACCCTTCGTGGGTACCGAACCGAGCCACCACCCTGGATATGTCTGCTGCTGACACCGTGTTGTCCCGAGGCGGTGTGTCAAAGAAATCCGACGCGTTGATCGGATCCCTTCGGCCTCCAAGAGCGGGGTTGGGACCAAGCTCCTCTTCGTTGGTGCATCCGTCATTGTCAATGTCGAGATCAGGCAGGAGCTTCTCGATCGGGACCGTCTGGCTCCCTAGGTCCTCCTCCTGGACTGGCGGTGTCTCGGTCGGTGTCGGCGATTGACCGTTCGCCTGTCCTTGACCTTGAAAGGTAAGGGCAAAGGCGATTACCGCCGTAATAAAAGCCGCCAGACGAATTCCCCCACTAAAGGCCTTGAAGGGCCCTGCCACCAGACTTAGGATTGTGCCTTGCATGGCAACCTCCTTTGTCGAGTGGATTTTCGGATATTCAGTTGTAAAATTGATCCTCCCCTTATTTATTCTCCCGAGCAACCAGCTCAACTCAGGGCAAGCCAACCCTTGCCAAGGGCATTTTGAGGAGGCTCAAAATAACACGAAACACCCTATTTGTCAACCTTGTAGTAATTTATTACGAGTCTTACAGTTAAAATAATAATAATTTTTCACACTCTTATAGTTTTGATAATTTGTAACTCTATAAGTCTTGCATTAACACTAACTATCTTGTAAGGGCTCTATCCAATTTAGCAGGAGTTCCTGACTGTCAAAACCTATGGTTTAGACTTGGCAGTTGGGCCTGCCCGCGATGCTAGCGCACGGAGTTAGCAGTAGGGTATTGCAAGTGCTAATATTTTATGTTATACATTCCCTATGGACAGGCAACCAGAAGTATTTACTCCTTTCCAAGTAGCCAAAAATCCGCTTGAAGCTTACGGGCGCAACCTCACTACGCTCGCGAAGGAAGGTAAGCTGGACCCTGTTATCGGCAGAGATGAAGAAATTCGAAGGCTTATGCAGGTGCTTTCCCGAAGAACTAAGAATAACCCAGTGCTAATCGGTGAAGCCGGTGTGGGTAAAACCGCTATTGTTGAGGGCCTTGCCCAAAGAATTATTGACGGCGATGTGCCAGACACTTTGAAAGATCGGGATATTTTCCAGCTGGATATGGCCTCTTTAATCGCCGGAGCTGCCTTCCGCGGTGAGTTCGAAGAAAGATTAAAATCAGTTCTAAAAGCGATTACCGAAAGCGGAAAATACATTTTATTTATTGATGAGCTCCACACGGTAGTTGGGGCTGGAAGAGCTGAAGGTGCAGTGGATGCTGCCAACATTTTAAAACCGGCTCTTGCCAGAGGTGAGCTCCACACAGTTGGGGCCACTACTCTAAAAGAGTATCGAGAGTATATAGAAAAAGATCCTGCACTTGAAAGACGATTTCAACCTATCTTCGTTGATCAACCCAGTGTTGAGGACACGATTGCAATACTCCGGGGCCTTAAAGAAAAGTACGAGGTGCATCACGGAATTCGTATCACCGACTCTGCTTTAATTGCAGCAGCAACCCTTTCTGATCGTTATATCTATGCAAGATTCTTGCCGGATAAAGCAGTGGACTTGATTGATGAAGCAACTAGCGCTCTAAAGATGGAGGTCGAATCAATGCCGGCCGACTTGGACCAAATGAAGAGGAAGATTTTACAGCTCGAGATTGAGCGGGAAGCTTTAAAAAAAGAGAAAGATCAGATAAGTAAAGATCGTTTAAAGAAAGTTGAAGAAGAAATTGACTCAGAAAAGAAAAAATTCAACGTTCTGGAAACCAAATGGAAAAAAGAAAAAGACGCAATTTCTTCCCTCAGAACTAAAAACTCTGATCTTGAGCGATCCAAAATCGCCCTCGAAAAAGCCGAGCGTGAAGCAGATTTAAACCGCGCTGCTGAGCTGAAATTTGGCAAAATCCCCCAGCTTGAAAAAGAAGTAAAAGAGTTAAACATAAAACTCAAAGCGGTTTCGGGCAGCTCTCCTCTACTTAGAGAAGAGGTGACCGAGGAAGATATCGCCAAAGTGGTCGCTCACTGGACAGGCATACCAGTGGCAAGGCTCGTGCAATCTGAATCTGCAAAACTCGCCCACATGGAGGACGAGATTCACAAGCAGATGATAGACCAAAGCGAGGCTGTAAAAGCAGTTTCTGATGCTATCCGCCGCCACAGAGCCGGTATCTCTGAAGAAACCAAACCTATTGGCAGCTTTATATTCCTCGGACCCACTGGCGTGGGTAAAACTGAACTTGCCAGAAGCTTGGCGGAATTTTTATTTAACGACGAAAAATCTATGATACGGATCGACATGAGTGAATACATGGAGCAGCACACGGTGGCGAGACTTGTTGGTGCCCCACCAGGCTATGTAGGCTACGAGGAGGGCGGTCAACTCACGGAAGCAGTGAGAAGGCGCCCCTACGCCGTAATCCTTTTTGACGAGGTTGAGAAGGCTCACAGGGACGTTTTTAACATTCTCCTGCAAGTCTTGGATGATGGCCGGCTCACCGACGGTCGTGGGCGCACCGTTGATTTTAAAAATAGCGTGATAATTATGACTTCCAACTTGGGAAGTGAAATCATTCAAAAATATTCTGGTAAAACACCACAAATTATGGAGGAAGAGCTTATGGGGTTAGTGCGTAACACCTTCCGACCCGAATTTCTTAACCGAGTGGATGAAATTGTCTTCTTCGAGCCACTTGGCGAGAAAGAAATCGAGCAAATTACAAAATTGCAACTTGCTAAAGTAGTTGACCAGCTTAAAGGCAAGGGAATAACTTTACTAATTGACAAAAAAGTCGAAGAACAAATCGCCAAAGAAGGCTATGATCCAGTTTATGGCGCTCGGCCTCTGAGGAGAGTTATAAACGATCGGATTTTAGATGAACTTGCACTGCAGATTGTTGAGGGTAAGATCAAAAGCGGTCAGAAAGTGGAAGCGGGGCTTGTATCTGGGAGATTTGTTTTTAAAGTTTATTAAGGGAAATCCTCTCCTTTCTTCACCTCCTTTCGAAGATCTCCCTTTTGCCTTTCTACGCAACTGTCAGAGTTCTGAGCGGAACTTCCGGCAGCTTTTTCGCAATCTCCCGACCTTTCTGAGTAAGTTGGTATTTGCGGGTGTTGGTTCCCACCAACTCACTTATCGTCAGACGGTCGAGATACATGTCAATGACGTCGTTGGGTATCTCGAGAAATGCCGCCCTCAACTCGGCAAGTGTTGCTTCCCCCACCCTTAAAAGGTGGTTGAGAATCCGCTGCTCGTTCTGGTGAAGACCTCTCATGCTGTAATCTCTTCCCCACCGTCGATGCCGATTACGTTGCCTGTCATCCAGCGGAGGCGTTCGTCGGCAAGAGCGGCTATGGCGCGCGCGACGTCGTCCGTGGTGGTCGAGCGGCCGGAGGGATTGCGCTCCTGGGCCTGCGCGTGCAGCTCGAGGCCGCCTGGAATGCGACGGAGCGCGGGCGTGTCAGTAACGCCGGCGCGGATCGCGTTCGCGGCAATGCCTAGTTGCGCTAGCTCGAATGCTATCTGACGAATGTGGCTTTCCAGAGCCGCCTTCGCCGCGGAAACGGCGCCGTACGAATTGATCACGCGTGTTGAACCGGAACTCGTCATGGCGAAGATGCGGCTCCCCTCACTAAGCAGGTCGCGGCCGATCAGGTCCTGCGTCCAGTAGACCAGGCTGTTTGCCATTACGTCGAGCGTCATCTCCATTTGCTTCTGGCTAATCGCTCCCTTTGGCGTCTCACCAAAGTAGGGCAGGAGAGTGCCGAAGGCGAGTGAGTGTAAGAAGACGCGGACGTAAGCGTTGTCGCCTTCTTGTCGTAGGCGCTGCTGCATCGCCTCGATTACGGACGCGCGTTTCTCAGCGTCGGCGGCGTTGACGTTGAAGAACTCAAACTCCCGACCAAGCGAGCCAATCTCCTCCTGAATGCGCTGGGCATTCGGTAGCGTGGCCCGTAGATCCAGGTGCACGCCGAAGATGTTGTAACCGCTTCGGGCAAGTTCAAGCGAGGTTGCCCCGCCGAAGCCGCTTGAGGCGCCGAGGATGAGAGCCCAGTCGTTTGCCATGGTCAATTCCCCCTTCTTTAATACAATCTCCGCTAACGGAGATCTATGAGCGCTGCTATGCCCCCACCAGTAAGAACCGCGATCGCAAATAGCGACCAGGTCAAAAAGGTGAGGCCCAAGTGGTTGTGTCGTTTATCCACTCCCCGAGCTGTACCCCCTTTCTTCAAGCTGTCTCAGGCAAATTTTACCACAAAACGGAAAATTTATTTTAAGAAAAGGCCGCGTCTACGAGGTTTTTCATTAGGGCGGCCACTGTCATTGGTCCTACTCCACCCGGGACTGGGGTAATTTTTGAGGCTATTTTGGATACATTTTCAAAATCCACATCTCCGACAATTTTCGATTTTTGATGTTGGACTTTGGATGTTGGATCGACTGGGTTGATTCCGATATCGACTACTACAGCTCCTTTTTTCACCATATCGGCTGTTATCAAATTAGGTTTCCCTACCGCCGACACTAAGATATCTGCTTCTTTTGTAAGTTTTTTAGGGTTTTTTGTCTTTGAATCGATGGTAAATACCTTCGCCCCCTCCTCTTTTAACAAATCGGCTGTTGGCTTCCCAGCAATTTTTCCTCGGCCGACAACGACTGCATTTTTACCTTTAATTTCTACACTTGATCTTTTCATCAGATCGATAACTCCTATTGCAGTCGCTGGTTTGAACTTAGATCCAGGTACGAATCCGTCCACATCCTTTTCTGGCGATATTAGATTGGTTAACTTATCTGAATCTAAGTGGGCCGGCAAAGGAAGCTGCAAAATAATACCGTGAACTTTTTTATCATTATTGTACTGCTTGATTAAATTCCGGATCTCTTCATCTGAAACCTCCTCATCTAAATCCTCGATTATGACATGTGCCCCGATTTTCTCCCCCGCCAGCTTCTTTTGACCAACGTAAGACTCAGAAGCTTTGTTATTTCCAATTAAAATAATTACTAAAGTTGGTTTTAATTCTGAAGTCTTAACTCTAAATGCTAAATTCTTCAAGATTTCGTCTCTAATTTTCCGACCATCAATTATCATAATCTGTACCATCTAACTATTTCTTTAAACTTGGTAAATACCTCGTTAACTTTTAAGAAATCAGCTACTAAGTTAAATCTTGAGCGCAAGATCCTGGTAACCGTTCTTTTTCCGGCGTGGAGAAGAATCGCTTTTTTGTAAACTTCAACTAACCTCCCTGCCTGGACTTGGGCAGAAAATTTATTCTCGGCAAACTCTTTTCCTTTCTTCCCTAATTTTTTTCGAAATTCTTCGTCTTCTAAAAGAGCTCTCACCTTATTGGCAAAATCTTTTTTGTTAAATTTGGCCGAAAGTCCTGTTTTTCTATCAACTACAACTCCTTCAAAAGCAGGGTCCTCAACCACTACTACTGGTAACTCAGCTAGCATTGCCTCCGGCACAGTCAGTCCTTGGGTCTCAGTTTTTGATGCGAAAACAAAAATGTCACTGTCCCCATAAACCTTTGGTACGTCTTTTCTTTCGATAAAGCCCGTAAACAAAACTTTTTTAGAAAGATTTAGTCTTTTGACTAAGTTTTCCAGGTGATCTCTTTCAGGACCATCACCAACTATTACCAAATAAACGCTCTCCTCTTCCTTCAAAAGCTTTGTTAAGGATTCAATTATAAAATCAACGCTTTTTTCCTTACCAAGCCTGCCCAAATAAAGAATGATTTTTTGATTCTTATCTAGCTTCAGTTTCGTTCTTAAGAAGCCCTTGCTTTGGCTTTTAAATCTTTCCAACTCAACTCCACCTGGAACCACCGAAATTTCCTTGGTAACGCCCCAAGACTCAAGCTCCTTTTTAACTCGTTCTGTAGGCACCACTACTATTTCTCCCAAATTGCAAAAAATTCGGCTACCAACTTCCGCCATTTTCGGCCGAAACAGCGTCCCGTTTAAAAAATAATGGGTGTACCTGTTCAAAAGAGTTTGGTAGGTTATCACGCAAGGAACCCCTTTAAGTTGGGCTATTTCCCAACCTAAAAACCCAGCACTTCCTTGAGTTTGAACGTGAATAATATCAATTTTTTCTCTAAAAAGGGCCCGCAGGGATTTTTCTGGAATTGGGACAATAAAACGCTGCTCCGGATTTTTAATAAACTTAACAGCTGGCAATCTAAGGATATTTTGGTCCTTATCTTGGTAGCCGGGAACTTTTGGCGCCACCACCAAAACTTCATGACCTTTTCTTTCAAGCTGGGCTTTCGTAGTTTCAATATTTTCCGCCACCCCGTTTATTTGGGGCCAGTAAGTATCGGTGAAAAAAACAACTCTCATCGCACGGCCTCGAAGCTTTCTGGATCCTTCTTGAGCAGGGTAAATCTAATAATATTTTTAAAATGGTGCCAAAAGAATTTGATTCTAGATTTTTCCATCCTTCTTGCCGAAGTATAGACTTTTAATTCTGGCACATACAAAACTTTACCCTCTTTTGAGGCTCGGATTCCTAAATCTACATCCTCGGCGGAGGCAAGTTTAAGATTAAACCCCCCAATTTTATCAAAAGTTTCTTTTTTGATAGCAAAACTGAATCCGTTTAGAGCCGGCTTCCCCAACAAAAATTGAAGTTGCATAAAAAATGGGAAGCCGTATTTCGCCAAAGTCTTGTTGATCAACCCAGTCGAGTGAAACTCTGCACCGGCAGTAATTGCTGCCACTTTTGGGTCTTTAAAAGATTTTTCAATAATCGAGAGCCAGTTCGGAGCTACAATAGTATCAGAGTCGGTGCCCGCTATTATTTCTCCAAAGGCTGCCTGCCCTCCTGCCTGCCTTGAAACTGATACTCCCTGAACTTGGCAGCCGATCACGCGAGCGCCGTATTTTTCGGCAACCTTTACTGTACCATCAGTCGAATTATTATCAACTACAATAATCTCGTAATTATCGTTCGGATAATCCTGGCTACGGAGCGATTCCAAGCATTTCGGCAGATATTTTTCTTCGTTGAAAGCAGGTATCACGACTGATATGTGGGGGTGATGAGTTTTGAGTTCGGAGTTCATGGTTTTTGCTAATTATTCTCCGTCAATTGTTAACTTTTTGACAATTCGGGCAAAAGTGCGTTCCCCGGCCGCCAACGCGAATTTTTTTAATCGTAGTTTTGCAGCGTGGGCAAGGCTCGCCGTTAAGGCGGAAAACCTTAAGGTTTTTTGCGTGCCCACCCTTCTCTCCATGAACATCCAAATACTGATCGACACTAGTTCCTCTGTCTTCAATACCTTCTTTTAAAACGTAAAGAATGGAATTGTAGAGTTTTTTAAGTTCCTCTTCGGTTAATTTTTCGGCTCTTTTTTCGGGATGGATCTTGGCTCTCCAAAGCGCTTCATCAGCATAGATATTCCCTACGCCGGAAATCTTTTTCTGATCCATTATGACAATTTTGATCGCTCTGGTGCCTTTATTAACAATTTGTTTGAACTTTTCAAAGGTAAATTCAGGTGTAAAAGGCTCGGGGCCAAATTCAGAGAGAAGTTTATCTAAGTCGCCCTTATCTTTGAGTAATTTCATAAAGCCGAACTTGCGAAGATCGTTAAAACGAAGCTCATCACCTTTGTCGAGCTCCAAGATGATGTGGGTGAACCGGTCAGGCGGGTCAGTTTGCTTGCGAAGTAAAAGCTGACCAGAAAGCTTAAGGTGCATTGCAATCGTACTTCCGTGATCGTCCAAGTGCATAAGAAGCAGCTTTGCCCGGCGCTGAAAATCTTTTATTTTTTTACCTTTAATCGCTTTTTCAACTTCGGCTGGACTTGGCTTGATCATCTTGGGCCAATCATGGTATTTAAGCCGAATTATCTTTCGACCTTTTAGTTCCTTATTCAGGTCTCTTCTGATTGTCTCGACTTCAGGTAACTCTGGCATAATGTAAGTCTCAAAATTACATGTAACTTTCTAAATCTTCTTTGCTCATATTAGCTTGCTCTAGAATACTTTGAAAAGTTCCCCAAGCAACTTCTTTATGGTTTGGAACTATTACTGTGAGCGTTTTGGCCGATGGTCTTACGCAGCTTTACATGAGACCCCTTCTGAGAAACTACAAGAAACCCTGCTCTTCGCAGGGTGTTAATGATTTTCCTGGCTGAATAAAGTCTCGGCATTAGCTAATTGCTAGACGGTAACTTCCTCCACCTCAACTTCTTTAATTTCTGGAACCGCGTCTTGATGATCTTCGAGGTAAAGGTCTAACGCTTCTTTAAGGTTTTTAACGGCTTCGTCATGACTCTCACCTTGCGAAGCCACGTTAATCTCTAGACAACGAGCCACATACAAACTAGCTTCTTTCCAAACGATGCTATGGAAGGTGGTAGTTTTCATAACATCCCAATAATATACATTTGCCTTTAAGTTTTCAACCACAAAATGAAAGTCCCGCGATCCGTCTACAAGACGAGAACGCCGACTTACCTAGGGTTTTAGCTCAGAACAGCGAAAGCTGTTCTCTAGGTTGGCAGGTTGGGCAAAAGTGAGTTCGGCGGCCGGCTATTTCGGTGTATTCAATATGAGTTGCGCATTTTTTGCAAGGTTTGCCGCCTCTTCCGTAAACTAATAAGTGGAACTGATGAGTACCTGGTTTACCGTCAGTATCAAGGTAAGAATCTATTGTGGTACCACGATGTTTTATACCTTCCTCTAAAGCTTTTTTTATTGATTCGAGTAATCGTGTTGTCTCGTTGAGACTTAAAGCTCTTGGGGAACGAAACGGGTTAATTCCCGCTAAATACAGGGACTCATCAACGTAGATATTACCCACACCAGCGATAATTTTTTGATCAAGCAGAGTTTCCTTTACTGTTTCTTTACTACTTCGACTTACAAGATCGTAAAATGCTTTGTTTTGAACTTCAAACGGGTCGGGGCCCAGATTTTGATTAACATCGTCGAAATTTTCCGCAAGAACCACATCACCAAACCCATTTCTATCCGTGAATCGTATCTGCCGACCATCATCTATCTTCACAATCAATCGCGTAAATTCATCTGGTGGATGGGAAGCGGCTCGAACCAGAATCCTGCCAGTTAGTTTTAAGTGAAAAATCAGCTTTTTCCCACCGGAAAGATTCAAGATAAGGTACTTTGCCCTCCGCTCCACTCCCTCAATTCTCTTACCAGGGATAATATCCGTCAAATCTTGCCCAGATTTACTGATCAACTTTTGACCCTCAGAAGTATAATAGACCTCGACTATCTGAGCACCGACAACCTTCTTCTTAAGGTCTTCAGCTATCGTATGGACTTCAGGAAGCTCCGGCATGAAATTACTTTAAATAAAAACTGTTACAAACGCAAACCGGCCGGTGGATCAAGCATGACGCTAGATCATCACCGACCGGCGTTGACAGGTGAGCGGGTTGTAGCTTACTTAGGCTGCCGACTGTACCCGTAATTGACTCGGCAGGGGTGCTCGTCTGCCATAGCATTCGCCCTGTAGGTCTCCTTCATCTGGAACCCGAGGTCATTTGCCGCTTTCCAAGCCCCCCAGAAACGGCCCTTGTAATAGGCTGTTGTCGAATTCCACACCTGTTGGTCACCGCTGCGACGGGCCGCCTCTTGGCGCTGGAATGCCAAATCAAGATCTCGGGCTAGCCTTCGGAGTCGATTGTCCACCATCTCCTGAGCCGTCCACATCAGCATCCCTTCGTCGACGGTGCGACAATCCTTGGGCCAGAAATCCAAGGCGCTGTAGAAAACCCTCCTCCGCCTTTCTGGGAATGGCCAGATGTAATCCCAAATCTCCTCTCGATCTGTACCGGGAAGGCTCCAGATCAAATTTGGGACAATAAGCTTGCCCCAAATTAAGAGGGTGAGGGATGCACATCCGAACGTGGCTATTATAATATCACTAGTATCCATGTCCTCTCCTTTTACACTTCGGGTGCTTCCCGAAGGCTACCGGTGCTTCCGGTTCGAGGTTAAACACGTAACGTCCCCCTAACGTTCCGCGGACATAAATATTAGCGCACTTAAATATGAAAGTCAACTACTATAAGATATTAATGGGGCTTTTTCATACTCCCCCAATTCTTACCAACCTTCACCTCAACAACCAGGGGGACTGAAAGTGGAAACGAGTTCTCCATAATTTCTTTAACGATCGGGGCAATTTTTTTCAATTCATTTTCCGGAACTTCGAATACTAACTCATCATGAACCTGCAAAATCATCTTTGTCTTGCTATTTGTTACTCGCAACTTGTTACTGATCTCAACCATCGCGGTTTTGATAATGTCAGCGGCTGTTCCTTGAATTGGGGAATTGACAGCGATCCGCTCACCCGCCTTACGTACTGTTTGGTTACTGCTACGAAGCTCCAGTACATACCTCTTAAAGCCCCCCAAAGTCTCTACGTACCCTTTTTCGTACGCAACACGTAGAATACTACCTGCCCAAGCTTCCACAGCTGGGAAACGGGCAAAATAGCGCTCAATTATCTCTTTGGCTTCGGAGGGGTGGATTTTCAGTTGCTGGGCAAGACCAAAAGGCGAAATTCCGTACATAATGCCGAAGTTGATGATTTTGGCAATTCTTCGATCTTCGCGTGTAACTTCCTCTGGTTTTTTTCCTAAAACCGCGACTGCCGCCTCAGTATGTATATCCTCGCCTTGCTCAAATATCCTTTTAAGCTCCTTATCACCGCTTATATGCGCCATCACCCGAATCTCAATCTGGTTATAATCGGCAGACAGTAATATTGATCCTTTGGGCGCGATAAAAGCAGATCGCACTTTTTCACCCCAATCACCTCTGGCTGGAATATTTTGGAGATTTGGATTTTTAGATGATAAGCGCCCAGTCCGTGTGGTATCAGCATGATAAGTCGTGTGAATGCGACCGTCCGAACCTATTTGGGCTGGGAGGGCGTCGATATAGGTTGATTTCAATTTAAAAAGCTCCCTATATTTCATAATTAATTCGATGGCTGGGTGCGCACCAATCAAGGTCGACAAAGTAGCCTCATCGGTAGACTTATGAGTTTTGATACGGGTCGATCGTTCCGGTATAAGATTAAGTTCGTCATAAAGCACACCGGAGAGTTGTTTTGGAGAATTTAAATTAAATTCGTGACCAACTTTCTTATAAATCTCTTTTTCCAACTTTGAAAGTTCACCGTTAACCTCGTTAGACAAATCCTCAAGTTTTGCCCTGTCCATCAAAACCCCTGTCTCCTCCATTTTCCGAAGAACTTTGTCCAACTCATCATTCGTGCCCGTCTTCTCTTCCTTATCTTTGTCGAAAAGCCCAACTTGATTATCGTCCTGGATTTCGGGCTTCGAGTTTCGAGTTTTATTATCCATCCCCGGCAATTTGTTTATTAGTGATCTAAACTCAAGCTCTTCAAAAAGCTTTAAAGTCTCGTTTTTATCGTAGTCATGCAAGACACATTTTTTTAAGTCTAATTCTATCGGAGTATTCACATCAATTGTGGCTAGCTTTTTAGACATAACCGCCGACTCTGCATCGGCCGCAAGAAGTTTACGTAATTTCTCCGGAACCTTGTCTAGATTTTTGTAAATCTCTTCAACTGTGCCGAATTCTTTGATCAACTTTGTTGCACCCACGTCGCCTATCCCCCGAACTCCTGGAATATTGTCTGATTGATCCCCGGCTAAAGCCTTGATATCAATAATCTTTTCTGGCTCCACGCCGTATTTCTCTTTGATAATTTTTTCATCGTAATAGACTACATCTGAAAAACTTTTTCCAGGCGTGTAAATCTTCACTCTGGGACGAGCAAGCTGAAAGCTATCCCTGTCACCAGTAACGATAATAACTTCAAGGTCTGGCGCTCCATTTTCGGTGGCTTGCTTAACAAGAGTGCCGATTATGTCATCGGCTTCGTAACCGGAAAGCTCAAAAACTGGAATATTTAGAACGCTGAGAACCTCTTTAACTCGAGGCATTTGCTCATGCATCTCCTCGGGAGCAGCCGCTCTCTGGGCTTTATATCCAGTGTATTCAGTGTGGCGAAAAGTGGCATCGGCAGTATCAAAAGTACAGGCGATATATTCTGGCTTAATATCGGCAATTGCGCGCAGCAGCATGCTTGTGAAACCAAAAACAGCGTTTACAAGTTCGCCTTTCGAAGTAGTTAAAGGCGGCATCGCGTGATATGCCCGGTGAAAAACTGCGTGGCCATCAATAAGGACTAGCTTCTTAGACATGGGCTTATTTTACCACCATAAACTTCTCGTTCAAATCTTGACTTTAGCTTTTTCTAGGAGTACGTTTGGAGCAATGGAGAGGGGCAAACGCACCTTTCAATTCGTAATCCGATGGAGGGTAGATCATGGAAACTCGAATAGGCGACTTCCTGCTTTTTCTCCAGACAGAAAGAGAAGCCTCGGAGAACACGATCGCCGCCTACGATAACGACCTGCGTCAATTCTACTCTTTCCTTTCCTAAAGTGGACTGGTGGACAACGCTGCGGGCTGGGAGTGTGTCAGTCAAGACACAATCCTGTCATTCATCGTGGAACTGCGCAACAAACTCTGCGCCGACGCCACTGTCTCCCGCAAGTTCTCAGCCGTGAGGTCGTTCCTCCAGTTCCTCCACACCGAGGGTGATATTCCTCTGAATCCCACGGAGGGTTTGGAGCCGCCTCGCGTCGGTAAGTCATTGCCCAAGCCGCTCACCGTCCAGCAAATGGATGATCTCCTTGAGCAGCCAGCTAAGCGGGCCACGCCAGAGGCGTTGCGCGACGGAGCGATGCTGGAACTAACCTGCGCCACCGGTCTACGCATCAGTGAGCTCGTCTCGCTCGACGTTGACAAAGTCTCACTAGACTCGCACAACCCCTACGTTCGTTGCATAGGCAAGGGGTCGAAGGAACGCCTTATCCCGATCCACGCTCGAGCGCTACAGGCCGTGGCGGCCTATATTGATGGAGGCCGGCCTCGTCTGTTGAAGGTCAGGCGCAGCAATACTGCGCTCTTCCTGAACCGCCGCGGCGACCGACTGACGCGCCAGGGATTCTGGCTGCTCTTGAAGCAGTACGCCCGCGCCGCCCACATAGACGAGGAGCAGGTATCGGCCAGAATTTTGCGGCACAGCTTCGCCACCAATATGCTGAGAGGCGGCGCGCCCCTGCCCACCGTCCAAGAGCGACTGGGTCATGCCCAACTGTCTACTACTCAGATCTACACCCAGGTGGCAACTGCTAAGGGAGGCAGATAATGGGGATCGGATGGGAGTTCTTGGGGTCCAGAAGAGTACCTCTTAGTCCACCGAGCTGTAGCTTCTGAGCAGCGGCTATACGGATTCCTGAATTGCGCGAGCGGTTCAGCACCAACGAGGCTAGGCGGCGGTTTGTTCAAGATACGCTAGCCCGCGCACCAACGGACTGGAGAAAGAACGGCATCCCAGTCGTCCACATGGTGTTCGGCAAGGTGTAGAAGGACAAGTTCGCCAACAAACCACCATAGACCCTCTCTCACCGGAGGGTCTTAACCTTTTGAAAGGCTAGCTTTTTACTTTGCCTTCGGTCGGCTCGGTATTGACTTTAATTTCTGGGGATTCGTGAGGCTCTCTCATTTTTTCTTTCACCTGATGAAGCTTTTCTCCGCGAGTTACGATTTCTTCAAACTCATCCCCTTCCAAAGTTTCTTTTTGGATTAATTCTTTCGCCACCAGATCTAGCTTCTCTTTATTTTCGCGGATGATTTTTTTTGCCCGCTCAAAGCATTCATCAATTATCCTCTTAATTTCATCATCCACTTTAGCGGCGAGATGCTCAGAAAGTGGCTTTGGATCGCCAATCTCTCTTGCAATCCAGGGGTTTTCACCGTGCACTCCAGTAGTCAATGGCCCAATAGCACTCATACCAAACTCGGTAACCATCTTTCTGGCTATATCGGTGGCTCTTTGGATATCAGAGCTTGCCCCAACCGTAAACTCATTAAATTCGATTTCCTCGGCCCCCCGGCCGCCAAGAAGAGAAGTGATCGTCTCCAGAAGCCGAGTTTTGGTCTCGTTATATCTGTCTTGAGAGGGTGGAATTAGAGTGTGACCGCCGGTACCGCCACGAGCCACGATTGATATACGGTGAACTGGGTCCATGTTAGGCAGAATTTTCGTGACAAGAGCGTGCCCTGCTTCATGATAAGCAGTGATTCTTTTTTCTTCTTCAGAAGTCATTCTTTTTTTCTCTGGCCCCAGTTGAACTTTAAGAGCTGCTTCCTCGATGTCTTTATTGTTTATTTCCTTTTTACCATCTCTTGCCGCAATAATCGCCGACTCGTTTAGCATGTTTTCCAAATCTGCACCGGAAAATCCAACTGTTCTTCGAGCAATTTTTTCAAGATCCACATCAGAACCCAAAGGTTTATTACGGGAATGGATTTTAACTATCGCTTTTCTTCCTTCAATGTCAGGAAGGTCCAGGGCAACTCTTCTATCAAACCGGCCAGGCCGAACTAAAGCGGGATCTAGCATGTCCGGGCGGTTAGTTGCCGCCATCACAATTATATTAGTATTAGTTTCAAACCCGTCCATCTCGACTAAAATCTGATTTAGAGTTTGCTCCCGCTCATCATGACCGCCGCCAATACCCAAACCGCGCTGCCTACCAATAGAGTCAACTTCATCAATAAAAATTATTGAGGGGGCGGCTTTTTTTGCTGTATCGAACATATCTCTTACTCTTGATGCACCAACCCCAACTAGCATCTCCATAAACTCACTTCCTGCAATCGAGAAAAAAGGCACTCCAGCCTCTCCTGCGACTGCTCTGGCCAGTAAAGTTTTCCCAACACCAGACGGTCCAACCAACAACACCCCTTTTGGAATCTTAGCCCCTAAACTGCGGTACTTCTCTGGCTTCTTGAGAAAATCAACTACTTCAGAAAGCTCTTGTTTAGCCTCGTCAACACCAGCAACGTCAGGAAACTTTGTAGCTGGATTATCCTTATTAAATTGTCTTGCCCGACTTCGGGAAAAAGATAGAATATTGTCTCCGGCATTACGAGCCTGCCTTAGGAAAAAGAAGAAAAACCCGGCCAGCAAAATTATTGGCAGGAAGACATTTAAAAGGCCTAAAATTGTGTCTCTCGTAGAAGTATCTTTAGGTGAGACCTTCACTTTAGTGATATCAATATCAGCTGCTTTCAGCGTTTCGTTGAAAATTTCACCCTCCTGCAGACGAGATTTAATGGTAGTACCATCTTTCAGTTTTGCTTCTACACTCTGGCCATCGATTGTTACCGATTCTACTTTATCGTCTTTGATTTGGATTAGAACTTCATTAAGTGGCTTCGCTTCTCCACTGCTATTTGGCTGAAGAAAACCAAAAATAATAAGTGTGGCTGCAAGTATAAGTATAATGTAGAAGATTGGGCTTTGAAAAAACCCTCTCCCTGGTTTTTTTAACTTTGGTGCTTCAGGCATGCTGCGGGGAATTATACCAGATGAGTTAATACCATTCAATGATGACTAAAGAGCTTAAACTAGCTTCATCTCTTTTTTGACTAATTTGAGAGTTTCTTGAGCTTCAATTTTAGCTTTTTTATTTCCTTCTTCGAGGATTTTTTCTACCAAGCCAGACTCTTTTTCAAACTCAGTACGTCGGCCTCGGATCGGCCCCAAAAAGTCATTAAGAACTTTCACCAGAAACTTCTTAACCTCCACATCCCCCACTTTACCTTTTTCGTACTTTTCCTTGTAACTTGTTACCTGATCCTTATCACTATCAGACGCGAAAGCGTCGAGATAAATAAAAACCGGGTTTCCCTCCACATGCCCAGGATCTGTTGAATGAATCCGGGTAGGATCTGTATACATATTCATTACTTTTTCCTGGACTGATCTTTCGTCATCACTCAGGAAAATAGCGTTACCAAGAGATTTACTCATCTTTGCTTTTCCATCAACTCCAGTAAGCACACCAATTTCCTTTGGTATCAAAGATTCAGGAATTGGAAAAACTTCCCCATAGGCTGCATTGAACCGTTCTGCAAGCTCACGAGTCAGCTCAATATGACTTGCTTGATCCTTACCTACTGGAACTAGATTCGCTCTCACTATTAAAATGTCTGCTGACTGAAGAACTGGGTACGCCAGCAGCCCAAGAGAGAGGTTTTCTATTTTCAAATCCCGCAGTATATCTTTCAGAGTGGGAATTCGCTCAAGGCGTGATTTTGAGGCTAGCATTGACAAAACTATTGCCAATTCCTGATCCTCTGGGACAGCGCTTTGAACGAAAAAAGTTGCCTTTTTAGGGTCAATACCAACTGATAGCTGATCTAGCACCAAATCTTTTATATTTTGCTGGATTTCAGATGTGTCTGTATTTGTCGTCAGAGCATGTAAATCCGCCACAAGAAGAAATACTTCATATTCATCCTGAAGCTCTAATCGGTTTTTTAGTGAGCCTACGTAGTGGCCTAAATGTAACTTACCTGTAGGACGGTCACCCGTTAAGATTCTTTTCATGGTTCGATCCTTTCGATACCTTCAATCTTATCAAATTCCTTATCAAAAGATACAATCCTAGAAAGCTTGAGACTTTCCATTAAAACAGCGTGGTAGGCATCAGCAAAAGGAAGGTTTTGCTCTACATATAAATCAAACACGCTACGGAGTCGCATTTTGGCTGGCAGAATAACTCCATGTAGATCAATCAAGGGAAGAAGATTGTCACGAATAGCTGCTTTCGGATAACCGTAATGCCTTTGAAGAGTAAAGACAGTTTCAAATATAACTGTATCGGAAACCCTAACTTTCACCTCACCTTGTTCAACACTTAAAAGATAGGCGGTGGCTCTTGGTGATTGAACTGAGTGGTCGCCCAGCAGATGGCGGAGAAAAATGTTCGTATCTAGAAATTCAAGCTTCACTTAGTCTCCCACCCGTTGCCTGGCTTCTTCGGCAATAGCCTTTTCGGCTGATTCGCGTAACTTCTCTACGGTAAGTGGTGTCCCAAGGCCTTTGAATACTCCAGCAGTACGTTTAACTGGGCTATCCGCACGGACGAAACGGGCTTGGGCTTTATCTACCACTACAGCAACTTTATCGCCCCGCTTAAGTCCTAAAGCCTTACGTACTGGCGCAGGAATAGTCATTTGCCCTTTTCTGGTAACCACACTTAAATGCTCTTTCATAATGCACTACAAATATATAATTGGTAGTGCGTTTTGTCAAATATGCTAGAATGTGGCCGAGGGGGCGACAAGCGGACTTCGCCGAATGCAAGTCGCCCCCTCAAACCTCTCTCCGGCTAGATCATGGCCAATTCTCTCCTTCCTGATACCAGCCAACGACCCTTCTAAGTCCACAGTCCTTGCAAACTTCAGTCTTCAAGGTTGCCGAACGGCTGCGAACGTCGAGGGCTCGGTAGAATTTCTTGTGACCGCACGCCAACTCCTCTAAACGCCCTTGTAGAGTGGAGTCGAACTGAACCCGCTCTCCAAGTTTGAGGCCTCCAAGGTGCGACATGTTTTCATGTAACGGCCGTGAAAAAAACCTAGCTCCTTCGACCTGCTCCCAGAAAAGCGCTCTGCCACGCTCAAGGGATGGGTTACCAGCCATAACCCCACTCAGAAGCCGGGCTTCGGTTTCTCTCCCGCCGATGGACTTCCACTTGTTATCGAGAGCCCATTTCATCTTTTCGATAAACCCTCGACTAGCTTTCCACAAAGCTATCTGTGGGTGCCTCGCTTTCACTGCCTGGGTGTAGACCAGCTTACCAGGGCTCCCATCGAATGTAGGAACATCCCAGGTAACCAAGTACCACTCTTTCCGACTCATCTTCCCTTCACTCCTTTCGTTTTTTCCCTGCTCACCCGCGCACATCTCAGACCTTTGTTAGAACCCTTCGTAGTCGCAGAGACACTCTACCGGATCGCTCACAATCCTAGCCTGGTTACCACAATCGATGCACAGGAGGACGGTTTGATTGCGGTGCAACAGAGGCTTTCTGAGCGTCGGATCTCTTGATCCAGTCCTGGTGTGATCGGCGCCCAGAAGTTTGCTCTGGACTTTGAGATCCCCTGGATTCGTACAGCCAACTTTATGCCACACGTACTCCAGTTCAATCGGGACCTTCACCTTCACCCCACAGCCCCTACACTTCTTCATGAGCTGGCTGATGAAGACTGTTTCTGTCACCGCCACTTCCTCAGAATCGTCCTCCCAGCCAAAGCCGGCATCGCATAGCACGCCATTTCCGACTTCGCCGTGTTTTGCTGCCGCCAGGCGTTCTTCGATCGTTCTTGGTGAACCACTCAAGTCCACCGAACTCCCCATCCAGCTCATCTTCCGATTTCTCCTTTCTTCAGCTTACTGTCGCGCGTATCACGAGCCGCACCAGCCAATGTGTCTTGGACCGCCACAATTAAAGCATGCAAGTTTTGAAAGAACCTGGGCCTCTTGTTCACTCTGCCTTCTGGCATCTAGAAGAGCCCGAACCACCGCCAAATGAACATGGATCGTTAACCCTTCACACTCACAGCAGAGCAGAACAATGTCAGTACGAGCAAGTTCTGGTCTGTGATACTCAACAAGATGTACCTTCCCTTCTGTCGAGCAGCCCTTCTTATGTGTAAGTGCCGACTCGATTTTGAAGTTTGCGATCACCTTAGACTCCTTTGCCACAAAAATAGCTCACCGTTTGGTGAGCTGTGAAGTAACTTTGTTTTTTATTTGAACTAGCTTAAAACCAAGGCACCACAAAACCCACCAACGTTAGTCGGTTTTCTTGTGACACCACTTGTGCACGCCTAGACTCGGCGAGACTTGGTTCAAGCTAGTAAGCATGAGGGTTACAAATATCATGTGGCTATACTTTTGTCAAACCGCTTTACATACATACACACGAGCACGGCCGGGACCCTTATCATTTCCTCCACAACTAACTGATTTTTTAGCGTCTTTAGTGTAATATACTAACATAGGATCAGGGGATAACAATCGAGCACCCAATAACACGGAAGGAGGGCACCAGAAATGGGTATATTCTCAGTGTCGGGTGCTCTCAGGGGTACCCAATTCATTGCAACAAGAGGGCCACGCTACGGTACGCTCTTCGTGAACACTGGCTGTAACCGAAGGTGTGTTTACTGCGTGGTGCCTGATGAAGGTTCTGGTATCGAGCTTCCAACCGAGACTTGGTTCGAGATCATCGATAGGTTGCACAGCTGGGGAGTCCGACTCTTCGGAATTCTCGGTGGTGAGCCAACGCTACGCAAGGATCTACCAGAGATCGTTGCCTACGCTGCAAAGAGGGGGGGGGTTAACGTAACCAGTAACGGTGATACCTTTGCTGGGGCTAGAGGCCTGGTACGATTGGAGACTCTGACCGGCTCTGGTGTCAAAGTCCTCACGCTGTCACTCCATCAAGCAGAGGACTTGGACAGGCAACTGGATCTGCTAGTGACGGCAAGAAGGTTGGGAGCAATACCAGTACTCGGAGTCGTGGTCACGAGACAATCCATCGGTACAACGGCTGATGTGATGAGGGAGACGAACTCTCGAGGAATTCTCTTCCGCTACTGTTTCGTCCAGAGCCTTGGCGGTGTATTCAGCGCACTTGATGCTCAGTTGCAACCAACCCCTGGGCAGATCGAGGATTTCACCTCGCAGGTGCTGAAGCAGAAGAAGCGGACTGGACTGATCCAAAACTCAGATCTTTACATCAAAGGCTGGGATCTCTATCCGAGGAGCTGGCACTGCGATGTGAGCACCGATCGCTGGGTGGTGGTGGACAACGAGGGCAAGCTGATGGCGTGCAGTGAATACGCAACCAGTGTTCCAGTTCTCTCGATCCAAAGTCTCAATGACGCTCGATGGGTCGAGGAAAGAACCGACAAGCGTTCAGTCTGTGCAGGATGCACCTACCAGTGCTATATTGAGGAAGAGGGATTGGGCACAAAAGACCTTGTTCGTGAGGGTATCAACATCGGACGTGGTCTTCTTCGCTCAAAACCACATTAAGAATGCCAACTGCGGGAGGAAGGAGAGGCATTCTTTATATCATCAATATCTTTAGTTCAACCCTACTCTTCTTGATCAGTAGTAATACTCAAAACTCATTAAGTTTTCTTGCTCTCTATTTAATTCACTAAACACTATTTTTCCCGATAAATCTCTGCAGATTCCATAGTAAGAGTTGTAATCTGTTCGAAATCAATCGCTTCAATGCGGCGGCTAAAAAGCCTCGCACCACTTCCTAACCATTGGAACCTCATCAATAACATCAGTCGCTGAGTACCAGTAGGAAACTTTTTCTTTCAACCTATCCCCGGCTAAACCAATTAAAAATGTGCCGGCGCAAGCAGCGAGAAAATTATCATTTTTAGTCATAAAGGCAGCAATCATACCAGCCAAGACATCTCCCGTTCCACCTTTTGTCATTCCCTGATTTCCAGCGTGATCCTCTTTATATTCATTTGGTCCACAAATGTAATCGACTGGGCCTTTCATAACAATCATGCAGCCATATTTTTTCGCCATCTCTATTGCAGCCTCTTTACTCGCCTCAACACCGAAGAAAGTTTTAAACTCACCGCTATGTGGTGTCACTACAAAGTTTTGATTAACTACCTCTGGCTTTAAAACCTTCAGCGCATCTGCATCCAGCAGAAACTTTTTGTCTGGGTGCTTCTCAATCACTTTCTCAAGTAAAATCCTAGTTTTATCTGACGTTCCAAGTCCAGGCCCCATTAGAATAGTGTCCGATCTTTGTAAATACTTATCAAAATTTTCTTCATTAACTGGAACAAATTCTGCTAGATTCTCTTTTATTTTTTGAATAATCTTTAAATTATCTGGGGTTGAATAAACAAAAATTAGATCGACAAATTTAGAAGCTATTTTCGCTGCGTAAACTAAAGCTCCGTGGTAAAATTCTGACCCAGCAATAACAAATAGCTGCCCGTTTTCACCCTTTCGCGACGCTTCTTTGGGTTTATCCAAAGCTTTAACTTCACCAGGACCAACCCAATCGGGATCATATTTCTCATCCCAAAACTTTTTATTAGTTTCCTCGATATATTCCTTTCCAACCATAACCTAATTTAATATACTACAGTTATGAGGGGTTCTGCTTTAATTTCGCTACTTGCCGCTGTCTTTATACTTGTTTTACTGATCGTAACATTTAACTTCCTTCTACCTAAATACTTCCCCTTAGGAATTCTAAATTCAAACAATTCAAGTAGTGTAACCTCGCCGATAGATAAAGCAAATGTACTTTCAGATCAAGCAAACTTAACAGCAGTAGAAACTAGCTTACAAGTTTACTTTTCAGAAAATGGTCGTTACCCAAACTCTTTGGATGAATTACGAGAAAGCGGACAACTTCAAGTCGACACTTCGAAGTACACTTATCAGACTTGTGAGGTGGAAGGCACAAAGGTAATTATTTTTAGTATTAGTTCAAATCAAGGCATCCTTTTAAACGCTGGGACACGAACAGCTACTTCGCCTAACACGTGCTGATTACCGATTAATTAATCCTACTCTACCCTTAATAATTTCTTTCTCAAATATTTCACCGACTATTTCCTCAATCAAATCTTGCAAAGTAATTATACCGACTGTTTTGTTGTCATCATCCTTAACAATAGCTAAGGGCACCGCCAGATTTTTAAATTTAACTAGAGTTGTGTCTACATAATCATTTTTGTTTACAAAAATCGGCTCTTTCATAATACTTGTAAGACCCTCATCGTCTCTTTCCTTATATATTTCCTTTAAAAGATCGGCGACGTCAATAGTACCGATAATATTGTCTTTGGTTCCCTGAAATACGGGGTAGCGATCATATGGATGTCTAATTATTTTAGATACGGCCTCATCGATCGTGATATTGGCGCCAAACATTACTACATCATCGACTCTGGTCATAATCTCACCAACCTTTGTCTCTTCAAAATCCAAAATCGAGTGAATCATCTCGCTTGCTTCCTTATCTAAAATTCCCTCTTCTCTCCCAACCGTTATAATTGTCCGAAGTTCCTCTGCACTCAAGAGAGCCCGCTTTTTAGATGACCTTTGAATAACGCTCGCTAATTTCTCCAAAACAAAAATTATTGGGGTAAAGATGAATATCAGAAACTCAAGAGCCGGCGCGAAACGTAGTGAGATCATTTCAGCATGTTGAAGAGCAAAGGTTTTTGGGGTTATCTCTCCAAAAACTAAAAGCACAAGAGTCATCACACCAGTGGCCACTCCAACTCCCGCATTACCAAACAAATTTATGGCAACTACAGTAGCAATTGCTGCTGCCCCAGTATTAACAATATTAGTGCCGATTAAAATAGCAATTAAAAGCTTGTTGGGTTGCTGTTTGAGTTTGTAAAGAATCTCTGATCCTGGTTTATTTTGGTTGCGAAGAGTTTTTACCTTTAAATGGCTTAAGGAAATTGTGGCTACTTCAATCCCTGAAAAGAAAGCGGATAAAATGATAAGAACCGCTAAGAGGACAAACTCGAGCATAGTGGTAGATATAATATAGAAAAGAAAGGCTAATTTCTAGTGGGTTTAACAATGTCGCCACAAGTTTGACTTGAAGCTTGCTATCTGTTAATATACTTCATGCGTCGCGGGTGGGGGGTTTAGAATCCCGGAAGGCTCATAATCTTCCTCAAGCCGGTGCGAATCCGGCACCCGCAACCACGCAAGCCCCACTTAAAATGTGGGGTTTGTGCGTTTATAAAGGGTTTGGTATTATATTCAGCGAAATCTAGCAATTTGCCAGGGTAGCTCAGCGGTAGAGCAGCGGACTCATAAGCCGTTGGTCGGGAGTTCGAATCTCCCCCCTGGCACCAAGGTCCTCTGTATTTGACATCCGAGAAAAACAAGGGTAAATTTAATTTACATGGATCTCTTTGAAAAAGTCCAAACTGCTCTGAAAGAACCTTTTTCCATCCCGAGTTTCTACACTCTATTTGTGACTCTCTTTATCCTCCTTATGCTACCCCTTACAGTTCTTGGAATATATGCTCAAAGAGGATTTTTGGCACAGGCTAAGGAAAATTGCGCTTCCCCTGCAGAGCGAACATTCACCGGAAGCTTAAACCCAAATAAAGATAGTGAGCACACTTTTGTCTTTGATGGGGGTAATTGCAGACTCACCGCTTGGGTAAATGGGGAAGGAGACGCAGATGTGTCGCTTTGGATTTATGAGCCAGATGGTAATATTAGAGTTGTGGATGAGCACAAAGACAAAAGCTATGAATTTGTGAGTGTTGCTAGCCCTGCCAAAAAGGGTCAGTACAGAATTGCCGTAAGACAAAAGGCAGCTACCGTCTCAAGCTATTCAGTTACCGTTTCTTTCCGCTAATTTAAAGACCTTAAGCCAAAGTTGCCAGTTTGCTAAACTTTTACCCTCCACCCTCTCATTAGAAGTTTCTTTCTTTTCACCGTCAACGACGTATATAGTCTCGCCGGGTTTACTTAAACCAAGTTTATTCCTAGCCTCTTCCTCAATAAATTCTTTCGATTGTCTCTCGGCTAGCTCTTTCTTCAACCTTTTAGTATCACTAATCAGGACTTGTTCCTTGGATTTTGTCTCTGAAATCCTTTTAAGTTTGCCGTAAGAGTCCCAAATACTCTTAGAGAGGCCGAGAGCTGAAATTAACAAAACAGCGATAATCCCAAAACTAATAATCCTTCTCATATGGTAATTATATAATACTCGAATAAATGCTAATGGTAACGAATTAATTCAAATAATTGATAAAGGCCCTAGCGTAAGACATGATAATAGCTGAGAAACTAGCAGCCGCGTAGTTTCGGAGATATTAAATGGCTTATAGTCTCTTGACAAGTACTTTCCTTACCTGGTAAAATCTAGTTACTTATTATGATTAAGGTTCACGATGCCCACAAAAAATTTATCGACGAGTTGCAAAAACAAAGTCGCTCTTCAGCGACTATTTTAGCTTATGGTAAGGATATTGAGCAGCTTTTAAACTTCCTTAAGGACCTGAGCAAAAACCAGGTTCACGAGGTGAATACTAAAGACCTTCAAGCCTTTATGATAAAGCTTCAAAAAGAAGGCTACACACCTAAAAGTATCTCCCGAAAAACAAATTCCACCAAAACTTTTTTTAGATTTTTAAAGCTGAATGACTATATAACCGATGATCCGGCGCTGCTTCTTGAACATCCTAAGTTTGAGATGAAACCCCCAAGAATTCTTACTAAAATGGAGTACAGGGCCCTGCGTGATGCCGCGCGAGATGACATTAGAATTTCCGCAATAATTGAACTTTTACTTCAAACTGGGATAAGAATTGGTGAGCTTGCCAAGCTAAAAACAGCCGATGCCAACTATGCAAATAATGGCAAGGCTGGAGAGCTTCACGTACCGGCTGGAGAATCGTATCCAGAAAGAACAGTACCGTTAAACAAAGCTGCCGAAGTATCTCTAAAAAAATATTTGGATATTAGGCCGCAGACACGCGAGGATACTCTTTTCATCACTAAAACTGGCCGGCCCTTACTTGTCAGAAACATCCGGACCGCAATCGATCGATATTTTAAGCTTGCCGGTATCAAGGATGCAAAAGTAAATGATCTTCGTCACACCTTTGTTGCCCATCATCTGATGGGTGGAACATCTCTCGTTCTTGTTTCTAAGCTTGCCGGGCACAAGAGACTGGCTACCACCGAGAAATACTTAAATCTTATCCAAGGAAGGCTTGAGGAACCAATAAAACTAAACGAACTTTAAGAAGTAGTCCCCTTTTTTCCTGCTCCCTTTAGAAAAACTAAACCCCAAATCGTCTGAGCTTCAGTACTTTCCATTTTGTTGATTAGGAAAACGAGTATTATCACTAGGAAAACAACTTCAAACAAGACTCCTAAAAACCCACCAAAAAGAAACAGATTAAAGGCCGCGTGGGTAAGAACCGCGGCGATAAGTCCTTGCCAAAATACTGCCTTTTCCTTAGAAAACTTGGATTTACCCAGGTAATACCCAGACATACCGGAGGTAAGAGCGTGAAGCAAAGTGGATGCAAAAAATCTCAAAATAAACACTACCACTAAAGACCCGGTGCCTTCCTCGGAAGCGGTCCCAAAAAAATATCCCAAATTTTCCAGAGTGGCAAAGCCAAGACCAGCACTTATCCCAAAAATTGCACCATCTACAACCTGCCTGAAATGTGGGTCATAAAAAACAAACTCCCTAACAACTGTGATTTTTAGCACTTCTTCTAAGGCGGCGAATAAAATTATCTCAATGATCAAAAAAATTAGGACGTGGTTTGGGAAGCTGCCCGCATTTGGGTCATTAAAAAAACGCCCAAAGTCTTCACTAAATGGGCCAAAAAACACCGAGGCAACCGCAAATTCCAGTATAGCTGCAAAAAGAGCCGCTATAGTTCCTAGAAGGAAGAGCTTTATAATTAGCCTTCTTGGCTCTGGATCAAACTTATCTTCCCGCAAAAAAATAAAAAACCAAAAAAAGGCTGGTAAAAAGGCCAAAATTGGTATAAGAACAAAAATCATCTAAAGAAGGTTGGTTATAGGACCAAGGATGAAACTACCACTTTTTTCTACTTCAGTGTTTAACCAGATTCCAAGAATAATTCCAATAACCATAAAGACTGCGGAAAGAATTATTGCTATCAAGCCTAAATTCCTCTCCCCCTTTTTCAAAGATACTGAACCCAATATTATACCGGCGATGCCAAAAATTGGTGGAAACAAGAAGAGTGCAATTACTGCGCAGACGATACCAATTATGCCCTGCCCTCTACCAGGATTTTTGGGAGCTGTTTCGGCTGGAATCGCAACTGGTACGTAGGCTGATTGAACAACTTGAGAGGGTGTTTGAGGGTTTTGCATCTATTTTAATGATAGATTCAAAGAGCACTTTTTGTCAATCAAATTAACTGGGTTTTAGATCAGAAAGACTGATAGTTTGGGGTGAGGACGATTCAAGAACATGAAGCGTCTGCTCACCAATACTTTTACCGTCAATTAAAATTTTCACGCTATACTCACCAGACTTCGAAAATGAAGCGTTTATTACCTCAATGATAAAGTTGAAATTTCTGGTTAGAGAGTCCTGCGGTAAACTTATTTCTCTCTCGTTATTTCCACCCATAAGAGCCTTTCCTTCTTTATCCGCTAAAACAACACTCATTTTGAATTTGGGTTTGGGGCTGTCTACAGAACCGACCACCACAAATTTTGGATGAGTAACCGGGAATTTAGCTGCGTTAATATTTTCAAAAACCCCAATGATATTTACTTTTTTATCGATCGATAAAAAAGCATGGTCTGCTAAAAGAACATAAAGAAGTTTCATAGACCATTATTATAACAAAATCGTGGTAAAATCAACTTGTGGGGCTTTCTAGCAAAAAGTTTTGGATCATTTCAATTTTGGCAATCTTAGCTACTATCACCAGTTGGTTGGTTTTGCAGCGAATATGCCAGCCACGACAACCTCTGTGCTTCGAATCTCAAGGTCAACAACTATGCACCAGTTTTGATTACGCTTATAGTGGTCCTTGGACGATTTTATGTAAGCCATTTTACCCCACTTCAGTTGGCTTGATCATTCTAGACCTAATAGCTGGTTTTATCTTTTATCTTGCTTTATTTTGGCTTACTTTGGTCCTTATCAACAAGCTAGCAAAAAGATAACCCCCATCACAAAGTACCGACAGAATTAGTGAAGCGTAAATGACAAAGCTTCGTGTATAATCTACCAATTAAGGTAAACCAGGCTCACACCCACCAAAGAAGATAAACTCCCCCTGGTGGGCGTGCCAGGGATCGAACCTGGGACCTGGTGTTTATAAGACACCCGCTCTACCACTGAGCTACACGCCCTAAGAACTGAGAATTATATCAAAGTTTAGCTAATTTCTCTAATTAACTTCTTTGCTAATCCCCTTGTTGCTGCCGATACTAAAGGCGTATGGATTGTTTCTATTATTAATTCGTAAACTCCTGACAAAACATTTTACCGGCGAGTCCCCCGTCAATTACACCAACTCCAAGCTTTCCAAACTCTGGGCGGAGGATATTTTCTCGATGGCCTTTTGAATTCATTAAACCTTGATGGGCGGTTTGGACAGAAGATGCATAAGCGAGATTTTCCCCCGCCACTTGGTATTTTATTCCTGCAGCCTGCATTCTATCAAAAGGCGACTTCCCTTCAGGGGTATAGTGGGAAAAGTAACTTCGTTTAAACATGTCGAGACAATGGGCTCTACTAACATTGCGCAGAGCTGGGTCCGTTGAAAGCTGCCGCAAGCCCTTATCTGCTCTTTCTCTATTAACAAGGAGCAGCATTTCTTTTTCTGAGTCTGGATCTTCCTTAAACTCAATTTTCTTTGGAATGTTAATTTCTACCGTTTCTTGAGAGGAAGGCTCCGGAGTAATAAGGTAAACTAAGTTTTGGTAAGGCAGCCGATTTAAATATTTCTCGAGCGTAGGTTGGTATTTCAAACCCAAAGGCAAGACATTGCCACCCCACCAAGACTCTTCGATTGGGTTTTTTAAATTTGCGCTGACGGGAAGCATTAAAGGCAGCAGAAGAAAAAGACTGACAAGGAATAATCCTACTAATAAGGATGGTATAACACCTAAAATTTTATCTACTAGCAGAAAGCCTTCAACTTTTTTAAAGACAGGTGCAAAAAGTCCGTAGTGGCGGTTAGCCGTAAAACTAAGTACAACTTCAAGAACAATTAAGATCATAAAGAAGGCTACCACGTGAGCCAAATTTGGACCCCAGGCAAATTGGTTGTTAAGTAAATCGCCAATAAAAGGGTAAAAAATTGTTGCGGCAACTAGAGAAACGGCGGTGGTGAGTAGGTTCAAAATACCCCCGATAAACCCAGTCCGCCACCCTTGCCAGATTAGATAGATTATTAAAACTACAACTATCAGATCGATAAAATTGAACATACTACATTATCCCAAGTTGTAATTTAGCTTCCTCGCTCACCTTTGAAAGATCCCAGGGTGGATCAAAGGTTATTTTAAGATCAACCTTTTTAACTTCGGCTAAACTGCCCACTTTCTCATTAATTTCCTTATGAATTACGGCTCCCAAGGGACAACCTGGAAAAGTCAGGGTCATTAAAATACTTACTACCCCATCTTTTTGAGTTTTAACATTATAAATCAAGCCAAGATCCACAATATTTATATGCAGCTCTGGATCCAAAACTTTCTTCAACTCACTATAGACTTTCTCACTTTTAAGCATAAGTTGGGAAGATTATATTAAAATTTGGGTATCGGTGCAAACAAGGAGTTACTTGAGTCTTTTGGCAGCAAAGGCAGGGTCGACAGTATTAACAAAAATTCCGGTACCTAGTTCAAATCCACCCGGGACTTTAACTCTTGGAATTAACCTCAAATACCAATCTCCACCATGATAAATGTAAAAATTAAATGAAAAATCCGCACCAAGATTTTTTTGTAATTTCCGCAACACTTTTAACAAATTTTTTGATAAGTCTTTAATCTCTTCCTCCCTTATATCGCCGAACTGTCGGCCGCGTTCAACTGGTGCAACCCAAACTTCATAAGGCCACTGGCTAGAGGATGGGCAAAAAAGAGAAAAGTACTTGGTTCTTCCAAAAACGTTTTCCGGTGTTCCCATTCTCGGAACGTCCAGGATAACTTCGTTTGAAACTACGGTAAGCTGGGTGTGGGAGTGCGGCAGGGATTCGGCTGCCCCCTGGCCATGGTTGTGAAAAATATAAACTTGGCCCTTGTCGCTATGTTCCAGAAACCGGGCCTTGTATACCCGAATGATTCTCGCGGTATGTTCCGGCGAGTAACTGAAGAAATCATCGTGATGAATCGGGCTGTGAATTATAATTTCGTGAATGGGCGCAAATGCAAACTTGTTAGGGACGACTCTGACTATCCATCCAGGCTTATTGGGCTTTCCGCTGCCGACTCGAAAAACTTCCTTTGGAGTTTTACTCTCGGCTCCGTAACAAAACGGGCAAGTAGGTTCTGTTCCTTTTGCAACGTCGGGCCTTTTAGCTCTTTGGGGGGCGAGAATGACCCAATCATGAGTCAGCTGGTTTTCCCGAAATTCAAATTTTGCCATTTTCAAGGGGTTTTAAGTTCCTTGGAGGAATTTTTTTACTTCTTCGACTACCTGAATCGGGGTATAAGAAACTTTCAACAAATATCCGTCAGCACCAAGTTCAAACCCTTCTTTGATGATAGTCTCCTCACCAAGGTTTGTGAGAAGAAGAGTGGGAGTTTTTTTAGTTAATGGGTTTTCCTTTAAAGACTTCAGGACATCAATTCCACTCATTTTGGGGAGCATAATATCAAGAAGGATTAAATCTGGGGTTTCTTCGCCGGCCTTTAAAAGTCCTTCCTCTCCGTCGGCTGCCACCGACACTCCAAAACCACTGTTGAGGAATTCACGGCGATAAATTTCCCTGACTGACTCTTCATCATCAATTACCAAGATTTTTTTCTTCGGCTCTTCCATAACTATAAACTTAGGATACCCTTAATCTGGCCCTGGTGTCAACTCTGAGGGAAATTAGTGCTGCAGCCAACTTGGGATCTTTTAGCAAATTCTAGAGAGTCGGTGGGGCTTTGAAGAAGGAGCCGACAAGATATCCAACCAAAGCTGAAATTATACCGATTACGGCAATTTCTACACCCGATTTTTTCCAATCCCCTACAGTAGTCTTGGCTTTATATGCACCCACTGCAAAAAGGGCTATAGCGGAGATTGCCAGAGAGATCAGAACGGCTTGGTTGATGTTTATTCTAAAAAACTGTATGAAGAAAAATGGTAAGAGGGGAACTACTGAGCCGACAACGGCAGCGGCACCTACCACAATTCCGCTTGACAGGGCATTTTTTGTCTCGATAGGCTGAAGCATAAGCTCAAATTTCATCATTTCATCAAGCCACACCTCTTCGTTAGAAGTTATTTGACTTACTACATCTTCTAGAAGTTTCCCGGAAAAACCTTTTTTTCGATAAATTTCCCGGATTTCTTCCTTCTCTATCTCCGGTACTTCTTCTATCTCTCGCTTTTCTCTTTCAAACTCACTCTCATAAAAAGACTGTTCGGCCCGAGTTGAGGTGTAAGCAACCGCGGCCATAGAAACACTCTCTGCAAAAGTAGCGGCTAATCCTGCCGCTAAAATAATTCTCAAGTCCTGCGAAGCAACGGCAACCCCAAGAACTATGCCTAAAACATTAACTAGTCCATCCTGACCACCGAGTATTATGTTTCGCAAATTGGAGGTAACTGCATGCGGCTCAGATAAAGTGCTTTTAGCTTTTGGTGATTCCATCCTAGCTTGGTAAAAGACTGTTTAAATTATAATTAGTATCGGAAAGTTTCTCTTTACTAGCGGTTATTTTAACACGCTTTTTGATAAGTTCTGACACTGCATTTCGATCTTGGGAGAGATTTATCATGCTTGCACCTACTAAAACTCCTTCCTTGACGTGTAGGCGTCCTAGCTTACCTTCTTGGACGGAACCTCTCTCAATAAGCTCTGTTTTTTCATCTGGAACAGGATCTCCCATAAACGCAAAAGGCACGTCAAATATTGAAATAGTATAGGCCGAGACTGTAGTGAACTGTTCACGGCTAGTTACTGACGATCCCCAACCGGCTGTCATATTTGGGCCAACAACTTTGCCTTGAGCAGCGGCATTGGACCAATTACCCATCTGGTGATATTTACCAAAAATAACGTCCTTAAATTCCGCAATGTCCCCAGCTGCCCAAACATCTTGCGTTTCGGTTTCCAAGTACTCGTTTGTAACAACACCTTTATTAATTTTTAAACCAGAGTCTTTCAAGTGATCCAAGTCCATGTGGATACCGACGCCGACTCCCGCAATTTGGGCTGGAATTTCTTGGGCTTTATCTAGTTTAACCCCGCTCAAAGCTACATCACCAACAAATTCAGTTACTTGGGCTTGCGAGATAATATTGACCCCATTTTTTTCCAATATCTTGCCAATCAGCTTACCGGAGTTTTCACCAACCACGCTGCTCCAAAAATACGGCTCCCGGATAATGCAGGTGGTTTTTATTCCCGCTTTAATGAAGCTTTGAGAATACTCAATACCGATGAAGCCCCCACCAATCACTACTCCTTCTTTAGCTTTCCCCATTAAATCTTTAACTTCCTTAACATTCGCTACGGTGCGCAGATAAGTGACCCCTTTTAAATCCCCTCCGGGAATTGGTAGACGAGTGACCTTGCCACCAGAAGCAATTAGAAGTTTCTTATATTGTAGCTCTTCCCCATTTGACAGGTATATATTGTTACTTTGAGTACTAATTTTATCCACTCTTAAACCGGTTAAGAGCTCTATATTTTTCTCTTTGTATTGTTCTGGTTTTCGAAGATAAAGTCTTTCAAAGGGTATTTGGTCTCGTAAATAATGAGGTAGCATCACTCGGGAGTAAAGTATCTCAGGCTCTTCCATGACAATGACAACTGATCCAGAAGAATCCTGCATGCGAATGAACTCTGCTGCAGTAGTACCGGCCACTCCTCCGCCAATGATTAGATAGTCCGCTTTGCGTCCTGCGACCACTTCGTGGGCTAAATCCACTTGTTTCATATTTTTGATTATACAACCTTACTACTGTCGTTCTCAGCTTGACTGAGAATCATTTGACTATCTCTTCGTAAAGATCTTCAAAATTTGGGTTTTCTTTTATTATTATCTCTAACTTCCAATTTCTATTCCAATGCTTAAGTTGTTTTTCTCTCTTAAGAGCATCCTCTATGTGATTGAATATCTCAAAATATAAAATCTTGTTCAAACTGTATTTCTTAGTAAAACTTGAAACTATCCCTTTTTTGTGTTCATAAACTCTTTTAACTAAATCATTAGTCACGCCAATATACAAGGTAGGGCGTTCGTTGCCAATAATGTAAACAAAATAATTTTTGTCCTTGAGACTCAAACTAACGGGCAAGATTCTCGCTTTCGCGAGAATGACAGACAACTTACTTCATAGCTACGTATTCATAAAAATCCGCTTTTGGATCAAAGCCAGGAATCATGTCGCTATACATACCAAACAACCGAAACCCAGCGTCTCTTAACAAGTTCTGCAAATCTCCACGTTTAAACGGGTAAACTTCTAGACTGCCAAGAACCTTATTTTCTTGCTTTGTATCAACGTAAGAAACTACCACTTTGCTGTCAGTAATTTCGGGCAGGATGCCTATAACCCCACCCTCAGAACTGTAAGTAGTTCTTCCTTTTTCTGCGCTACCCCCAACCCCATTGTAGCGTAGTTTAAAATTATTAATCGGGTCTTTTATAATATTTTCTCTATCATCTAAAATTGTTTGGTAATTCCGCTCGTCTATGATTAAGACCCCCCCCAAGCGTAAAATCCTTCTAAATTCAGAAACAGCTTGGAGTTGATTTTCCCTACCAAAGAGTTGGGTCAAGGAGTTACCCATGAGAACTACCGCATCAACAGATTCTGACTCAAAACCGCTTAAATCCCGCCAATCGTAGGTAGTAATGTCCAGCTCGACGCTTTCTTTGGCAGCATTTTCCACTGCTTTCCTTCGGAATTCCCCGTCAATTTCGTTGCTGGTTACATTGAAACCAGCTTGTTTTAAAGATAGCGTATCTAAGCCGATGCCAAGGCCAGCGTCAAACACCTTCTCGGAGCCTTTTTCCTTAAGAACACCTACCAAAAAATTTGCCCGATCTTCTTTTCCCTTTGCCCCAACAACCCTTTCCCAATGATCCGCTAGACCTTTATAGGTGTCCCCTTCACTTCTCGGTGCTTCATTACCTAGTGCTTCTGGTGGAATTTGTGTATCTCCAGGCTCTTGCATAGTAATTTAGGGGAAAACCTGCTCTCCTTTTTCATTTTCAACAATAATAGCCAGTACTGGACAAGTTTTGGCAGCTTCAAGGATCTTTTCATCGGAATCACCGTTTTGCTGCTTAACAACTGCCTTAGCCTCGCTATCCAATTCAAAAGTATTTGGTGCAATGGCAACACAGTCGGCAGTTCCGATACATAACAGTCGATCAACCTTGACCTTCAGCGTCATCTTTAAGAGCCTCCCTAAGAGTGTCCAAACTCAGAAACGCACATTTTAATCTTGCCGGTGTTGGATTAATACCAATTAATTCAAGTATATCACTCGAGTTTACCTTTTCGACTTCATCGATCGACTTTCCAACTACATATTCAGCCAATAGTGATGCGGAAGCCTGCGAAATTGCGCATCCATTACCACTAAACATGGCTTCTTCGATTTTCGATGTTGGATGTTGTATTTTCAATTGAAGTTTGATCTCGTCTCCACAAAGGGGGTTGACTAACCTCGCTTCAAGATCAGGTCGCTCAATCTCCCCCCGATTTTTTGGGTTTTTAGCGACTTCTAAAATAGCCTGTCGGTAGAGCTGATCTTCGATCATACCTTAAATATTTTCTTCGCCTTTTCAATCGCAGGCGAGAGCTTATCAATCTCCTCTTTCGTGTTATAAATATAAAAGCTAACTCTGGCAGCGGCTGGAATTCCAAGTACTTTCATGAGAGGCTGGGCACAATGATGACCGGAACGGACTGCAATTCCAACTGAGTCCAAAATTGATGCAAGATCATGCGGGTGAATCGCCACTTCACCTTTGTCGTCAACGATATTAAATGAAATAACCCCAGCTCGTTTTTCTGTATCAGTTGGACCGTAAACAACAAGGTTCTTAACTTTTTCGAGCGTTTCTAATGCGTAGGCTGTGAGTTCTTTTTCATGATAGCGCACGTTTTTCATTCCAAGAGACGATAAATAATCCACTGCTGCTCCAAGCCCAACAGCACCGGCAATATCTGGAGTCCCAGCTTCAAATTTCCAAGGAACATAATTCCAGCTTGATTTCTCAAGTGTCACTTCCATAATCATTTCTCCACCACTCAAGAACGGCTCCATTTCCTCAAGAAGTTCTTTTTTAGCATAAAGAACCCCAATTCCAGTTGGTCCAAGCATCTTATGTCCAGTAAAAACGTAGAAGTCTGGATTTATATTTTGAATAGAGACCGGCATATGCGGTACGGACTGTGCGCCATCTATCAGCACCTTCGGTGCTGGTGATGAGTTTCTAGTTGAGAGTTCATGGATTTGCCTTATTATTTCTTTGACTGGGTTAACTGTTCCCAACACATTCGACACGTGGGTCACAGCCACCAATTTTGTCCGTTTGGAAATTTGAGATTTGAAATTTGTAATTTGTAATTGACCGAGTTCGTCTACTGGGATGAACTCTAATTTGGCTCCAATCTCTTTCGCCAAAATTTGCCACGGGACCAAGTTCGAATGGTGTTCCATCTCTGTCAAAAGTATTTCATCTCCTTTTTTTATATTTTTCCGGCCCCAACTGTAGGCAACTAAATTAATCGCCTCGGTAGCGTTGCGGACGAAGACGATTTGGCGAGAGTCCCCAGCGTTTACAAAATTAGCAACCTTTTTTCTTGCTGACTCATAAGCCTCTGTTGCTTCTTCAGAAAGTTTGTGAACCCCACGGTGAACATTGGCATTATAATTTTGGTAATAATCGGAAATTACGTCTATTACTTGATGCGGTTTTTGGCTTGTAGCAGCGTTGTCAAAATACACCAAAGGCTTGCCGTAAACCTCCCTTTTAAGTATTGGAAAATCCTTGCGTATTTTTTCCACGTCTAGCGCGGTCTTTTGTTTAGTTAACATCTCTTTCATGGAGATTGGATTCTAACTCTTTGAGGCTGGAAATACAAGATTGGTCTATCTTTAGACCTCAATAAGAACTTCGTCTCCTTCAACCTTCACTTTGTAAGTCTTGAGTGGCTCTGCGGCTGGTGGCACAGTATTTTTCCCGGTTTTTATATTGAAATGACTCCCGTGGCAATTACACTCTACTTCCTGGCCGTCAATTAAATAATCATCCGAGATTATACACTGCTCGTGGGTACAAATATTAGCTGTGGCAAATATATCCTTACCTAACCTGTAAAGCGCGATTTCTTCACTGTTGATTTTGACACCTTTTACCTCACCCTCTTTAATACTAGAAAGATTTGCTGCTTTTTGAAATTCGGCCATTCCTCCTCCTTATGAAATTATTCTACGTATTTTATACCAATTGCGTAAACCCCACCACGTTTTATTCTCTGATCATAATTAGTAAATGAGTTGATTATTTTAATCGCCTCCCCAATATCTTTTGCCTTAGGGAAAACATTCACTAAACCCTCAGTCTTGAGTAAATCATCGATGTTACGGTAGTGCTTTATATAACGTACTTCTATTTGGGAGCTGTCAATGAAACCAATCTCATCATTTCCGTAACTAAAGTTAATAAGGTCTCCCTCCTTCATGTTTTGGTATTGATGCGAACCGAAGGGCGCCCGCAGCACGATATTAACCAAACCCGCCTTGAGTAAATTAAAGTTATCGTGATTCGTATTGAGAAGCCACTCTCGTTTACCGTCAATCACCCGGTAGACATCCCAAACCCAGTGAGAAAATGGTGAAAACTCCACAATTAGTTCCTGGCCTTCTTGAAAGCTGCGGAAGCGGATGTCTGAATAATTGTTCTCATCGATTTTAAAGCCTCGAATGCTCCACTCTACCTTGGTCATTTTAGATTCAGTTTTCACTTCAAGTTTTACCAGCCGTCCTTGTACACTAAACACGGGGGAACGTCTATCAAGATCAAACTCCCTGTCACCTGTATCTTTATATTTATGTTCAAGAACAACTTTTTCCCAATTCTCTAACTCACGCTGGATTAGCTTCTCTTTATACCCACCTGTAAGTAAGCTTTCCACCCTGTCTACTGCCGCTATTCTAGCAACCCGTCGCTTATAAGCTACCAATACCCACCAACCTCCAATGATAGGGGAGGCCAATCCAACTACATAACTGCCAACACTAACCAAAAACTGCGCGCCAAATTCGGGAGAACTTGGCACCTGAAACTGCCCTTCTCGGTAAGCTGAATAAAGGGCTGCAACCTGCTCCTTAGAAAAAAGATACAAAATAAAAAAGAAAAGAGAAAAAACTAATAACGGAACGAAAACCTCAACTAATTTTTTAGCTCGCATTATTTAAATATTAAACTCTTTATAAAGAAAATTTTCTAGAGAGGCCTTTTCCCGAGTTGGAAGTTGCTCTAAAATCCCACTAAAGTATCCTTGCACTATCAGCTTTTTTGCTTCTCTTTGATCAATTCCTCTACTCATAAGGTAAAACGTCTGTTCTTCGTCGACTGGTCCGACTGTTGAGGCATGACCAGCTTTTACTTCATTTTCATCTATCTCTAGAGATGGGATTGCTTCGGCTTTGGCGGTGTCTGATAACAATAACGCGTCTTCGCGAAAGAAAGTATTGGTATTTTTTGCCCCTTTTTTAATGGAGACTAGGCCGTAAAATCCGCCAACTGAGCGGTCTGTCAAAACTGATTTGATCAAAGTGTCACTTGTAGTATCTGGTGCTACATGATCTATATCCACGTTTACTTTAACCTCATCTTTATTCGCCAAAAAGAAAGCCCCAATGACCGACAATTTCGCTCCCCGACCGATGAGTTTTGCTTTAACGTTGATTTCGACTGGACCAGTTGTCTCCTTAGAGGCTGATCTTGTCGAAGCCCACACCAAAGGCAAAACCTTTTCCTGGTTTTCTTTTAAAGTGAGGTTGATCTTTTTCATATCTACATTGGAATGTCCCTAACCCTAAATTTATGGGAGTCTATAACAACAATTTTCCTAATAAAATCAGAATCTTTGTATTTCTCTAAAAATTTATCAATTATTTTAAATAAATTTTGGGGAATTTTTCCTTTGTGACGAATAATAATTAAACCGTATTTAGTGGTCCCACTTATGTTCCTTAGCCTAGTAAACCCAAGATCAAAGGTTAGTATAACTCGTTCAAGTCTATGTGCCTCTTCAGTAATTATGTTATCTGGAGATCTGGATAATCCTAGCTCCTTTACAGAAACTAAATCTACGTCTTTAGTTCTTAAGTATTCATTAATTAGGTGGGGGACATTTTCATCGGAGATCAGCTTCATGTACCTTCTCTTTATCGATAAACTCAATATACTCGTGCTCTAAAGCTTTTGCGCTGTAGCGAAGGCAAGCATTAATATCCTTTTCTGTCAAATTGGGGTAATAATCTCGAAGGATTTCCTCGGTAGTAACACCAGTAGCAAGCAGGTCAATAATCATGTAAACAGGTATTCTGGTGCCAGCAATTACCGGTTTACCTACCATTATTTCATGATTAACAATTATTTTACCAATATCTTTTGGATCACGGTTTTTCATAGCAGCCAAATTTTAACACAGGCATCTCATCAATTCAATTGGAGTGGGTAAGTCAAAAAAAGAATAGCGCCGGGGTTGATCTCTGGAAACCCGCGCCCCGAAAGCCGCCACTTGCGACACCGATAGAACGCTAAAGCGTTCTGCAACCACTTTGTGGGCTAAGGACTCGAACCTACTATTCAGCTCTCCTCTATCTAGCCCAACGGTCCTCTATCTCCAAGTAGTTTTTGGTCTGCTCCTTTCTAGGTGGCCTAAGCTTCGTGTAGGAAAACCATAGAGAAAAGGTCGGTCCGTGCACCCAGCAGAGGGGCTTGAAAAATGTACCATTTACCAAACCCCTCTTGGCAAGGCGCCCCATACCATTTCCTTCGACGTAGACGAGCTGATCCTCACGCCACCGAAACTGGCCAAGAAAATTCCTCAAAGCGTCGGGCATGGTAGTTTCCCTCCTTACTTCTACCATCTAAGGCATCAATACGTTATTGGAACCGAGGTACTAACAGAAAAAACGGGGATAATCAATAGTATAAGTTTATTAACCTACAGAGCCGATCATTTCCAATTGTATCAGGCTAGTTCAAGTATAAAAACTATTTTATTTTCATAAATTCTTCTACTGAAAGCCCGGTTTGGTTGATAATTGATCTCAAAGTACCAGTTTTTACATCCTTTGCGTGATATGGCACCGGGATGCGACTCTTACTACTCGGATTTAGCATTATATAATGGCTCCCAGAAATGTGATCAACAATATAGCCAATTTTCTTAAGTTTTGATATAACTTCCCGGGGTTTGAGAGGAGAGAGTTTTGCCATCAGACGGAGACGGAAACCTTTTCAATTTCACCAGTCTCCTGAGGAACAGCTTCACCGTGTTTCTTTAAAGAAGCAATATAACCTTCAATAGCATCTTTAATCATTTGCAAGGCTTCTTCTTTTGTGCCACCTTGAGTGGTACATCCTGGCAGCGCTGGTGCGGAAACAACATAGCCACCTTCTTCGGCCTTTTGCAGATAAACCGTATAGTTGAGAACTTTCATAAAAGCAATTATAGCACTTCTATTAAAGCTTGTCCTGAGCGAAGTCGAAGGAAAAAGTGCGCGGGCTGGACGGTTTAAGAAGGTTTGATCTGCATTTTACGTGCGCTGGGTTTAGTTCGAGGAAGTATTCGAGGGTGAGTTCTTTGACAATAGGTTCGGTCCCACTTCGCCAAGGCTACGAGGGATTTCGCCTATCCAACCGCTCCTACCATTTCTAGTTGAATTAATCTGTTTAGTTCGAGCGCATACTCTAAAGGTAGTTCCCGTACGATAGGCTCAATAAATCCATTGACAATCATGGAAGTGGCGTCGTTTTCGGAAAGACCACGAGACATTAAATAGAACAACTGATCTTCCCCAATTTTGGAAACAGAGGCTTCATGACCAACTTGCACATTTTCTTCATCTATTTGCATCGTTGGGTAAGTATCGGATCTGGATTTATTGTCGAGGATCAAGGCGTCACAACGCACGTTAGATTTGGCACCCTTGGCGCCTTTTATCACTTTGAGCAACCCGCGGTAAGAAGAGCGGCCGCCGTCTTTCGAGATTGATTTAGAAATTATCTGAGACGAGGTGTAAGGCGCCAGATGAAAGGCCTTTCCACCTACATCCTGATGCTGGCCGGCTCCAGCAAAGGCGATGGAGAGTATCTCACCCCTGGCTCCCCTACCTTTCAAATAAACAGATGGGTATTTCATACTTATTTGCGATCCAAGATTGCCATCAATCCACTCCATGGTAGCATCTTCTTCCACCATTGCCCGCTTTGTTACGAGATTGTAAACATTTTTACTCCAATTCTGAATTGTGGTGTAGCGACAGCGGGCCCCTTTTTTGACAAAAATTTCAACAACTGCAGCGTGCAGCGAATCAGTAGTGTAAATCGGCGCGGTACAGCCTTCGACGTAATGGACTTGGGCTCCTTCGTCAACGATAATTAGTGTCCGCTCAAACTGCCCCATTTGGGCCGCGTTTATGCGGAAGTAGGCTTGGAGGGGAACATCGACTTTGACGCCAGGTGGTACGTAAATGAAGGATCCACCAGACCACACAGCGCTATTTAGCGCGGCCAGTTTATTATCGGCCGGCGGAATCGCCCGGGCAAAATATTCTTTGAAATACTCTGGGTATTTTTTCAGAGCCGTATCGGTATCTAAAAAAATTACCCCTTTTTTCTCAAGATCGGCTCGTAAAGAATGGTAGATCACTTCACTGTCATACTGGGCCCCAACTCCACCAAGGTAGTTTTTTTCAGCCTCCGGAATACCGATTGCATCATATGTTTCGCGGATCTCGACAGGTAAATCTTCCCAACTTTTGCTCTGCTTTTCTGTCGGCTTTAGATAGTAATAAATCTCATCATAATTAATTCTCGAAAGATCGGCCCCCCATTTAGGCTGCTTTTTGGACTTGAAAATCTCATAGGCTCTGAGCCGAAACTCCCGCATCCAATCAGGCTCTTCTTTTTGATAAGAAATTTCTCCAACGATAGATTCGTCAAGACCTTTGCGGGTCTTAAAAACATACTTTTCCGGCTTCGAGAACCCGTACTTCTCTCGATAGCCTTCGTTAACCTCAATTGTCGCTGTTTTTGACATAATTAATTCTTATAGTTCGTAGGAACGCAGGGCGCGAAGCGATCTATTCTCAATTCTAGCGTAGCCTTTATCTTCAATCTCTTCGGCCAATTTATGATCTCCGCTTTTCACCACCTTACCATCTACCAAAATGTGCACAAAATCAGGCTGAATATATTTCAAAATTCTTTGGTAATGAGTGATCAGTAAAATTCCAATTTTTGGCCCCGAGGTCTTTTTTATTCCTTGAGCAACCAGTTTAAGTGCGTCAACGTCGAGTCCAGAGTCCGTCTCGTCAAGCACAGCATATCTAGGCTCCAAAACGGATAGCTGAAGCACTTCCATTTTCTTTTTCTCGCCTCCGGAAAAGCCGTCATTAATTCCCCGAGAAGCAAAAGATTCGTCAATCTTGAGCTCGCTCATTTTACCTTTCAAGCTTTTTATATATTCGGCGGTATTAACGTTGCCCTTTAGATTTTTCAGGGAAGTTCGCAAAAGATTGGCTGCTGATACACCGGGAACGGCCACTGGGTATTGCATGGCGAGAAACAAACCGGCCTTCGCTCTTTTGTCTGGAGTGAGGCTGGTTATATCTTTCCCATCGAGTTTAATGGATCCCGCTGTAATTTGGTAACGTGGGTGACCCATAAGAGCAAGCGATAGAGAACTTTTACCCGAGCCATTGGGACCCATAAGAGCGTGAATTTCCCCAGGCTTAATTTTCAAAGAAACACCTTTGAGAATTTTTTTACGGTCTGTAGAAACATGAAGGTTTTTAATCTCTAACATTTGGGCCCAAGTTTAGCACATGATTATGGAAGAATCTAGATGAGTAGCGAAATAAGTGTGGCGGAGAGACAGCTCGAAAGAGATGTCCCTCCACAGATGGTTGTTGTAAGTGTTGGTCAGATGATCCCGCGCTGCCACCCCAAAACCGCCGAATGGACTCGGTTCTTCGCACCTAACTTCCGGTTTATCACCCTAAAGTGTGTTCGAACCGTGTGTTCGGAGATGCATAATGTATCAGCGATCATTCTGTTGGTCTTGCCTTCTCTCAGTTGTTGAAGTACCTCGATCTCACGAGGCGTCAACTCCTCTTCAACACCGCCGGCGCCGTTGCTGGCAGACTCTAGCGCGAGACGAACGGCAAGAGGTTTGGACAATACTGTCCTACCTGCCAATGCATCACTGAATGCGGCGATGAAACCCTGAGTATCGAATGACTCATCGATCACTCCAGCAACACCCGCTTGAAGCGCTTTGCGTGCCATGGAATCTTCCACGGACGTGATCGGGAGGTAGAGTAGTTTCGCCTCAGGATAGAACCCCTGAAGTTCATCGACTCTACCTTGAACGTCATTCCCCTTAACTGAGAAGAGAACAAGGTCGAACTTATACCTCTTCTCCTTTTCAGGAAGTGATTCCAGGCGCACCTCGATCGATTGCTTCTGCGATATGATGAGAGCCACGATTGCCTCTTCCAGGAGCTCGCTTCCCAACGATACTAGCATTCGGACTGTCATTCTTCGAACCTCCTTGTTCCTCTGAACACTGAATCGGCTTCCGTCGATCTTCCTTGACCTTAAGCTTACAACCAGGCTGGATACTAATATTAAATTCACAAATTGTCAACAAAATCTAAGAAAATTATGATGGGTAGGAAAATAGTTTAGTGCGGGCGGAGGCTGAATGAGCAAGCTCACTAGCCTCTCCCCCGCACACTGTCGCGCCTCAGATGGCAGGCGGTCGGCAGAGGGGCGGGATCTCGAAGCCCTTATCGATCCGGTCCACGATTGTGTACGTGACCGTGAATTCCGAGAGTTCTCCGTACCCGATCATCCCCACGCCATTGAACGTCCCAGCTGCCGATGCGAAAGCAAGGTGCTTACGCATCAAGTTATGGTAGCCGAAGTCGCCGTCTTCGTAGCAGTCCTTCGTGTCGAAAGCGACTGGGTTGCCATCGGCCGTTAGCTCGACCCTGAGGTCGTAGCTGAAGTTGCCGACATAGACAGCGTCCTGGCCTCGCGGCAGGTACACCTCGGCTGTCACCAACGAGCTGAGGTTGTATGTCGCCAACCCAGCTCCTGCCTTCACGTCCACGAAGGCGTAGCCAGTGGTGTACCAGAAGTCACGGCACCGCCAGAACTTGCACCGGTACGTCCGGGTTTCCACCTTCACGTTCGGGTAGAACTCGCCGGTGTCCGGGTCTTGGTACGACGGTTCGTAGACGCTCACGTTCACGTCTGTGTGAAAGTTGCGCCCGTGGTCGATGGTCATAGCCGCAAACACGGAGGACCCTTCGACCGTCTCCTGCGTGACGTTGGCCGACACGAGAGTCGGAACCAGCGCCAGCAGAGCTACCATGGCGATCACGATTCCTAGTAACCGTTTCACTATGCACCTCCAATGTGCTTTTCCGCTAAACGTTTGTTAGCGCGAATTAGCTATAAATATAGCATATAATAGCCTAAAAGTCAACACTATAAGACGTTATGTATCTTCAAACCTTCCGCAGCAGCTCGGTTTTCAGGTACTATCACGTCTTGCGTTAGCCATCTTAATGGCTAACTAAGATCTTTAATTTGTAATTTTTATTTAGGGGTAGATTTGTTTACCTTCTTTATCTTCAAGGAAAATGGCTAGTACGGGGCAGCTGCGGGCGGCGGCTATTATATCTGCACCCGAATCTTTACCTTTAAACCCAGGCTTTCCTTCGACAAGCTCAGGACTCCGTATCACTGCTTTCAACTCATCATCAAGATCAAAAGTGTCTGGTGCGAGCACCACACAAGTTCCCGCCCCGATACATAAATCTCTGTCAATACGTATTTTCATATACTAATTCTACCCCTCACCTCTGCGGGTAATGGAAAATACACATTTTCCTCAACTGCTTCTACTTCTTGTATCTTCTCAACTCCAAGTTTCTTAAAATAACTAATCGCTTCATCTATTAGATATTCTGGGACTGAGGCGCCAGAAGTTAGACCAACCACTTTTGCGCCCTCTAACCACTTATCGTTTATATAAGTAACATCATCAATAAGGTAAGCACGGGAACCGTAAGATTCTGCTACCTCCCGAAGCCTATTAGAATTTGAAGAGGTTTCTGAGCCAATTACCAAGACAAGTTCTGCTTTTTTAGCCAACAGCTTCACCGCTGCTTGTCTATTTTCGGTTGCGTAACAGATGTCTTTTGATGGAGGAAATAAAGCCCGAGGAAATTTCTTTCTTAAAATATCAATAATTTCACTAGTATCGTCCAAGGATAACGTAGTCTGGGTTAGGATAGCAATTTCGTCCCTTTTTACATCAATTTTTTCTGCATCAATTTTATTATCAACTAAATAATACTCTCCATTAACGCCTCTTACCTCTCCCTCGACCCCGATAGGTTCTAGATGCCCCCGATGCCCTACTTGAATAATCGTGTAACCTTTTTGGGCATAAGTTTTAGCTTCAACATGCACCTTAGTAACTAATGGGCAAACTGCATCTATCAACTTTAAATTTCTATTTTTTGCTTCTTCGTATTGGTGAGGCGGGGATCCATGAGCACTAAAAACAACAACAGAATTCTTCGGTATTTCTTTAACTTCTTCTACGAATATTGCGCCTTTTCTCTCAAGATCTTTTACAACATTAACGTTGTGAACAATAGCATGCTTAACATAAACTGGGGGGCTATAAATTTCCAGTACCTTTTCTACCGCCTCAACAGCCCGGGCCACTCCCGCACAATAGCCGCGTGGTTTAGCAAGGATGAGAGTATTAACCATAAATTAGTACTAATAAGTTACTATTAATTCTACGCGTCAGGTTACAATCTATTTCAAGATCCCTATGAGCTTAATCTTTTTCCAATAATATTCTGATAACAATTTTTAACCTTGTGTTTTACCTCCGAATAATTATATACCACATAGTAGGCTGCCAGCGCGTAAACTATTCCCCCAATCACGTCGATAACATAATGTTCCCCAAGATACACAATCGAAAACCACACTAATATCGGGTACGGCAGAAAAAACCAGAAAAGTTTTTTGGAATAAGCTCTCAAAGCAAGCAGAGCAAGTAGTGGGTAGGCTGAGTGAAGTGAGGGCATGGCGGCTACTGGGTTGGGATTTAAGCGTGAATAATAATACGATAGGTTCCAAGTCCAGCCTAGATGATCTACTGCCAAATTAGTTATTTTTGTCACGTGGATTAAGCCTTCATTGGCTGCGTACCAAGGAGGGGCGGCCGGGAAAAACAAAAAGGTAATAAATCCTGAAAAGGACAGCACGATAAGCGCAATTATATAGCGATAATAATGTGATTTATCTCGGAGCCACAAAAAGAAAGCAACCCCCAAAGGCAGTGGAAAATGTAGAAAGTACACAATCATGGCCCCAATATCCACAAAACCAATCTGCCCGCTCGTGTAAAAAAGGCTCTGAAGAACCTCGGTTGGAATGTGACCAGCAAACAAAAACTTCTCTGCATCCACCAAAAGCTTTACGTGAGGCGCAAAGAAGTTATCCGCAAAACCACGCAGCATTTCATAGGCTAAAACTAAAGCAAAAAACGGTGTCCAATCCTTTAGAAAAGTGATCCCACGCCCAGCAATCACTGCCCCAAAAAGTAGAAAGATAAACAAACGGTCCGGAGTGATGGAAATGTTACGAGCGATCATCAAAATAACGACAGTTGCAAGATAAGCAATCAAAAGAGCCGTAATTACATTTTGTCTTTTTGTCATGATTAATATATCTTACCTTTTAAGAACTAGATACACCAATTTGCTTATACGAAGCTCATATTTTACACTATAGTTATGCAAGATGTTCCCGAAGATCCAGGAAGCCTGGGAATTCCCCCTGAGGAAATGATGACGGAAAGGGGAAAGGAAGAAATAGGCGAAAAATTCAAAGCCCAATTACCTAAATTTAAAGAGCGCCGTTATAATCTCGATTGGGATCTATTTAAATCGGAGACATACAAGGAAGTTGACCTTGACGAAAAGCGTCTTTTTGTCAACTATCGTCATGATACACCGCATTCAACGAGTTACGAACGAATTTATTTCGCTTATGATTTCCAGGCAGATTCATTCGAGCCCACTTCTGAAGCAGATGTCGCTATGGGTGGTGTACGTTTTTATAAAGCCAGGCGAATTGCCGGCCAATATTCAAGAGAACATGAGAGCCTTTATGTAGACCATTCTGATTCTGATTATTCTATTGTGGATCCCAACACTACTGTTCCTCACATCCTTTATGAGCTAAATATTTTTTCTGGGGAAAAGAGGAGGGATGCGCTCGGTGAAGATAACACAAATCAGGAAACTGAGCCAGAATTATCTAATAGTACTTATATTTGTCCGATGTACGATAATAACGAGCTGACTGGTATAGACTTTAAGGGTCCATTAACTGAGATGGGTGGCCGTTCTAGACCAAATTTCGAAACGACTCAAGAAATTGAGGGATTAGCTCAAAGAGCATCTGTAAAGGAAGGAGTCGAGTTTAAAGACCACAAAGGTCAAATTTGGGCTCGCGTATCTTATAATTCGACTGACCGAAACTTTGAATTTGAATTTCGTGACTCGCAACAACAGCCGGCATATTTGATACATGTTCCACGACGTATTGGCGCTAAATTTGTATCCGATGAGACAAGGGCGAAAGTTTTACTTGACCATCCTGAACTACCACCAGAAGTGGATGAGTATTGGAAAAGAGCGGATTTTAGCGCTTTACTCGGAATCAAGATCGAACCGGTTGTCGGTTAACTACCAAACCCCATATTTTTGCAGAAACTTTTCGAGAATTAGACCAGAATCTTTCATCTTTTTGGCATTTCCGACTCCGATATAACGAAAATGCCAAGGTTCGTAGGTATAACCAGTAATATTTTCATAGCCGGCTGGGTATGAGAGAACGAACCCGTATTTATAGGCGTTTTGGGCAAGCCATTTCCCTTCAGCAGTGTTACCGTACGCAGCCATCAATTTGTAATTAACCGAGGATGAAGTTATGTCGAGTGCCGTCCCAAGTTGATGTTGAGAAAATCCGGGCCGAGCACTAAACCTATCAGCCTCGGCTACTCCCACCTGAGAAACCCAGTAATTATAGGTAGTGACTTGAGTTTGATAGGATCGATAGGCTGAATTAACCATGTAGTCATACCCTTTTTTATTTCCGTCTTTAATCATTTTTAGTAATGCATCTGCTGCTTCTTTCCGAAGCTGCATCCCCGGGTATCCAAGCTTAATACTATTATCTAAAACCACAAGACCGACTGGTACATAGGTTGAAGGCAAACGGATAGTTTTGTTTATTAAAACCAAAAGATTATCACCCTTATTTGTAGTTTTAATCGCAGGCTTTGGTGGTGTATAAACAGATTGACCGGCTACTGATACTTTTTCTTTTAGGACAAGGGGTTTTGAGGCCTTTGTTTCTTTTGGCGGGCTTGAGTCTTCCGCTGTCAACACACTAGAATCGACTGGCAAATCCTGGCTTGCTAAAACAACACTTTGCTCAATCTTTGGATCAGGTGGTGCTAAATAGTAAAGATTAACAAAGGCGAAAATGGCCCCGATAGCAACAAAAAGGAAAAGCGAGAAAAGAGCAAGTTTAAGCTTCATGTTAAAATTCAGCTGCAGCAGACCCTACTCCTTCAGACCAAGTAGGGTAGGCAAATATAGCTTTTCCAATTGTGCTGATAGGAACTTTCCCAGCCATAGCGACAACAATCTGGTGGATTAACTCGCCAGCCTGAGGACCAACAATGAAGGATCCGAGAACCTGGCCGGTTTCATCGTCCAGGATTTTTACAAAACCGTCATATTCTGCCTGAGTAGTCGCCTTGCCAAGATTTTTAAATTCAAAAATATTTTTGGTGTATTTAACTCCCTCTTCTTTTAGCTTTTCTTCCGTCTTGCCTACCCCGGCAATCTCTGGGTCGGAAAAGGCTACCCAAGGCACAACGCGATAGTCGGTTTTGACAGGTTCTTTATCTGTCAAGGCGTTGTAGGCTGCGTGAATCGCCTGATAGGTGGCCATGTGGGTAAACTGCATAATTCCGGTGATGTCGCCGGCTGCGTAAATATTCTCAACTTTAGTCTTAAGATATTCGTCCACCACAATTCCTTTTTTGGTAGTTTCCACTCCAGTTACTTCGATATTTAGCCCGTCAAAATCTGGCCTTCGCCCAGTTGCCATAAGCACTTCTTCGGCTTCAAACATCTGCGTCTGCCCACCACCAATATCAACTGTCGCCCTTTTCAAAGCGCCATTTTTCTCAAATTTCAACACTTTTGAATTCAAGTGAATTTTTATTCCTTGTCTTTTTAACACTTCGGCTAAAGCATTGGCAGCTTCAGCGTCCGATGCTGGAATTATGTGAGGGGCGGCCTCAAAAATAGTGACGTCCACTCCAAAACGGGAGAAAATCTCGGAAAATTCTATTCCGACTGCTCCGGCACCAACAATTAATACAGATTTCGGCAAGGCCTTGAGGTCGACTGCTTCATTTGAGGTAATGAACCCAACTTGATCCAAACCTTCGATTGGGAAAACAGCTGGCTGTGAACCTCCAGTAATGATAATTTTTCTGGCTTTGATAATTTCTTCGCCCACCTTTACTTCAGTGGGAGACTGGAAACTTGCTTGTCCCCAGTAAAGATCTACCCCCTGAGATTTTAAGGACTCTTCAGATTCATGACTTACTCGCTCGGCCACCACTTTGTCTTTCCACTCCTGCACCTTTGCCCAATCGAAACGGACATTGTCGGCAAATAAACCGTATTTTTCGGCTTGTTTAAATTCAGAAAAAAGATCGGCGGAATGGAGTAGTGCTTTTGTAGGAATACAAGCCCGGTTTGGACAGTCGCCCCCAAGCTTCCATTTTTCGGCAATTGCGGTTTTAGCACCCATACCGGAAGCCTGACCAGCAGCCACCATCCCCGCACTCCCGGCACCAATTACAAAAGCGTCATATTCTTTCATCTTATTTTAAGAATAAAGGAACCACTATGGTCTTTCAAGGGTTAAAAATGGAAGAGGCCTCGATGGCTTCGAGGTCTCTTGGTTTGATGATCTACCTTCCTATTCTTTTGGAATTGGATGGTAGCCGAGCAGGACTTTGGCAATAACAGGATGGCGCAGGTCCCTCAGCCCGAAACTTCGGTACTGATGGATTGTAGCCCTGGTAACCTTTACTTCTTCCGCCACCTGCTTATCAATTCTACTACCACCGTTATCGAGGCCGTAGAGCCGGATGAGTACCTGCTGTGTCTTTGGAGTAAGGCGAGACAAAGCCCACCTTACGGCGTCGGCGTTCGGTAGCTTTCGATACTCCCCACTGAAGATGTCATTCATGAACGGCCCGAAATCGGCATCATCTGCCACTCTCAACCGCTTTTTGGGCCAGTTCCTGTACGAACGAGGCTTGAGCACTCGGGCGCAGTTCATGCAGAACTTCCCCGACTTCGGTGTTTCCTCCTTACACCGACGACACTTGGTCATCTCAAGTTCCATTTGATCTATCCTCCTGCAACTAGTGAATGGGCTGCGTCTCCCGGATTTTGGGCCTGACCATAGCACAACTGGATCTAAATATCAACTCCTATAGGTTGTCCAGAAATTTTTTGACAACGAGAAACCCTAAGGTTAAAAACGTGATTGCTGAAACTAGATAAAGAAAATTTAACCAAACCGGTTTTTTGAACTCCAAATCCACTTCTCCCTTTGCAAAAACTAGCATTAGATTTGGGGCGGCGCGGTAAATTTGAACGTTTTGACCATCCTTAGTGGCAGACCACCAGGGAAAGTAGGAAACCTTTACTAGGACTGGTTGGGGAGCCTCTGAGGCTATATTTATCTTCATCTTAGTCCAGTCCCTGTTGTGCTCAACAATTCCAACCTGCGTCTTTAGATCAAACTTATTTGTATCTAAATTATCAATATCTGTGCCCGGCTCTGATTTAAACGGAAGTGTAGACCATTCCCCCTCTTGGTCCCACCACTCTTCTACTTTTTTGTCAAAATCTCTACCTGCCGGTATTGGGGCGAGGTCGACTACTTCGGCTAATACTCCTTCGCCAACCGTTTCTGTATTATAAATCTTTGACCTGTCCCCAACTTGCCAACTGCCAACTATTTCTCCTTTTTCCTCGCCCAAATTTAATACATATTTAATTCCAAATAAATCCACCGCTTTTTTTACATTTTTTTCAGAGATAAATTTTGTTTCAATATATTTTCCCTCCCCTTCTGGGTAAGCCTCAGGGCGAAGTGAGCGGATCAAACTTCCTAAATATGGGCCATTTGGCGTGGCGTCTGTGAAAAGTCCATAAGCCCATGGGTTATTTTCTGGATTCTGCATCGCTAGCTTCGTCTGGGCTGTATAGATAAGTGGTTCACTCTCAGTTCTTCGAGATGATTCGATAAACCTACCATCTAATTTTGTGTCCTCGACTGTAAACTTCGACCCAGTTACAACTGGACTTCGGAAGATTAGGTAAGCTAGCAGAACTAAAAATAAACCCAAGCTTCCAAACCTAAATAATCTGGTGCTTCTTAATAAACCAAAATCCGACATCAAAGATCCTAACCCCAAAATCAAGGCGAGATAGGCATAAGGCTGGAATCGGTAAAAGTGCAGTGAATAAAGGGTGTCGGAGACTGGTGTTCGAATGTTATTCGTGATCAACCAACTATCAAGCGCAGCGACTAATGTGATGACCACTGCAAAAGTTGAAAGTGCGCCGGCTTCAGTCAATCGACTCCTCAAACTATAGAAAAGGAGGCCCGCTGCAACTGCAGCCAAAACAATATTCAATGTGAAATAAGAAGGAACGTGGGCGGAAACTGAGGTAAAAGAAAAATTTGCCCAAAAAGGAACCCAGAAAAAAGCGGTGATTGCCGATGCCAAGGTCAGCAACCAAATAAACGGGATAACTTTAAGTTCTCCGCGGCGCCAAAGGAAAAAAGCGTAGATAAATAAGTAAATCTCCGCCGAAGCCACGGCAACGATGTGCGTCAAAATCAGGGATGCGTGGACGAGCGCCAAAAGTAAGATTTTTCCCTGCTTAAGGTCTCTATGAAGCAATCCGATAAAAATAAAAAGTAAAACTGTTGAAACAAAATTTGGAATAAGCCCTATCTGAAACAAACCCCGGAATCCAATCCCGAGAAAATTTGGTAAGACTGCCAAAAAAATCATAATTAATAAGGTAGTCGGGATGTGATATTTAGTATCGGGGATAGTATTTTTGGCCACAAAATAGGCAGCAAACGGAAGTGATAGAATTACCAGTGAAATAATTATTTTAATTGAGGTTTCGATATCTGCTAAAAATGACAATGTGGCAGCTACCCAATGGAATAAAGGAGGATAGAAAATACCTTGCGGAAAACCTGCGAGGAAGAAGGGATTCCAACCCATGAAGCTCGGCCAGAGATAGTTTTTTATGTACCAAACAAGACTTACGTGACCAGGAGCGTCATAAATTTCCAGGCTATTATTTTCCCAAAAAGATACCACCAGCAAACCCAAAAACACGAGTGATAAACCAACCAATATTCTTTGTTCTTTAAAGTAATTTATTGTATTTTGGACTATATTATTACCTATCATGATAATCTCAGTATTTTCCTAACAGGCTTTCGAATATTCTCAATAAATTTCGCAAATAAATACTTATTTGAGGTTGGAAGATCAAAAACTGGGCTGTAACAAATTCTTTCCCCACCAAAACTCATTTTGAATGAAGTGACTCCGGACCAAGGGTGATTTTCACCTGCGTTTTCTGGAGCAACTCCCCAAAAGTCGAAATATTTAAAGCCTCTTTTTTTACCTTCCAACATGACTTTCCAAACTAAAAGGTAGGGTGCACGTAATTTAGGCTGAGTCCTTGATGAAGCCGCGTGCAAATAAGTAGCGGTATCGCCATAAAACACTACCAAAGCTGCAGCCAGAGGTTGTCCATTGTATTCGGCCACCAAAACCTTCATAATCCCCTTCTCGCTTAGAATTTCGTATTGTTTTCTGTAATATCCAGGTTTAATATCAACTGTAAATTGGTGGCGAGATGCTGTTTCTTTTAAGAGTTTTTCGAAAATACCTATGTCTTCTGAATTTCCAATCCTTACCTTTACCCCTTTCCTTTCCACCATTCCCACGTTATAGCGAGTAGAATCGCTCATTGCGGAAAGTAACTCTTCTTCACTTTTGGAAAGATTCATTATGCTTGTGCACTCTGGCTGAGTAAAGAATCGGCTTTGCCTAAATCCCCCTCTTTCAAGAATCTCCGCTTCCGACCCCCCAATAACCCGCGGCTCAAGTCTGACAAAATCTAGATTATCTTCTTTCGCAATCTTGGCTAACTTGTTGAGAAGAGGCTCAACTTTTTGCTTTTCCCAATCCTTAATTAGCGGTCCCCAAGGAACATAAAGAAATGAGGCAAATTTAGCTTTAACCTTCTGAGCGGAGACTACGCCGACTAGTTTTTCTGAATCAAAAACCCCGAATCGATACACTTTGTTTTCAATTTGTTTTTGAAACTGGCCCCAAGCGAAACTTTGTAAAAAAGGGGTGTGCGGAAAATCTCCGAGAAAATATTCTAAGTCTTCTTTATCTATTTCTTTGCAGGATAAGCTCATTGACTCGTTCTAAATTAACCTAAGTACTGCCAAAAATCAACTTAAGATTATTAATTAGTTGCAATTTAATTGATTGTTGTGGTAAATTACGCCTACTAAAATCAAGTGTAGCTGTCCCGGAAGGTCTTTGGCAATGAATAAACTTGCCTCCATCTTTAATAGATATGGGGCCCTTTTGAAGGCTAAGAAAGGGAGGATACTTTTCGGCGTTGACGACCCACCCACAAAAATATACCTGGTAAAAGAAGGTGCTATAAAGATCTACCGCTACACTGAAGACGGCAAAGAAGTCATGCTCCACATCCACGGTCAAGGAGAGCTAATTACCATCAGTCCCCTATTTAAAGACATGGACCACGTAGTTTACGCCGAAAGTTTAATCGACACCGACCTTCTTTGGATTCCTATCTCCCAATTCAAGGAACTTATCAAGGAAGATGCTGCTACTCTTCTTGAAATCGGTCGATCCTTATCTGACAACTGGGACGAGGTGGAGGAAAGAATAGAGGCTTTTGTCACTCACGATTCTCTTGGTCGGCTGGCGTACATCATCTCCCAGCTTGCTAAAAAACATGGCACGAAAAAATCAAGTAAAACTACGATTCCCTTTCCCCTAACTCATCAAGAGCTAGCCAATCTTACCGGGATGTTTCGCGAAACTATTAGTATTTCAATTCAAGAATTAAAAAAGGCCGGGATTATCTCTATCGAGAAACATTATATTTTGGTGGAGGACTCAGAAAGACTCGAAGAATGTGCAAGAAGCGGAAAACAGGCTATGCCCAAAAAAACCCCGTGACACTTTTGTTACAAATGTAATCCAAATTACAATTCCTTAGTAATTCAAATCACTAATTTATAGTAAGGGCCCTTACGGATAACTGCTCTCTCACCGCTTAATATAGATCTTGATGGTTCTCCAACCCCTAGGGGGGTTGGAGGTAGGTAGAAGAGGATTAGTGAGTCGCTTCGGCGGGAGTGGGATCACGAGCTACCAAGGGCCCGAACAAGAGCAGCACACTCAGAGAGAGCCCAAAGGATCACAGCCGTGGAGGTGACAAGCCAACACACTCCGTCAGAGACACACTATATCCTCTTCAACTAGAGAGAACGATCAATCGGGGAAGGAGACCCAACGCATGTCGTATACACATGCGATCGAGGCTGGACCTTGCAAATTCGCCTCGAAATAAGCGGTCGTACCATACTAGGAACTCGCGCACAACACAATGCGCTAGGCCCATGGATGGAACGACCGCTTCCGCGTTTAAAGGTGCTCACCCTTGTGATAAAGTAATGCTAGAGTGAAAAAAAATTCTTCCTTATTTTAATCTTGGTGGTGATTGCCTTAGGAGCTGTCTTCCTTTGGTTCAAAGTCGGGAAAGGTTTAGTTCCTGCATTTTTCCCACCGAAGGAAAACACTGCCGAACAGCTGGAAAAAGCCGTAGTAAAACAGTCTTCTGGGCAGAAGGTCGATTTCCCCCTAAAAATAGATGGCAGCTTTGAAATCCGCTTGTTTGCTAAGGATTTAACAGCTGGTGCCAGAGTCCTTGCTTTTGATAAAAACCAAAATCTTTTAGTAAGCTTGCCTGACGGTGGTAAGGTTATCGCCCTACCAGACAGCAATAGGGACGGCAAAGCCGACAAACAAATCACCATACTGCAGAATTTAAATAGACCCCACGGCCTTGCTTTTTATGAAGGATTCCTCTACGTTGCGCAGGAGAATGAAGTCGTCCAGTATAAATATGATCCCGACCAAATTTCAGCTTCAGATCCTAAAAAGATACTAGATTTACCCTCCGGTGGTGGGCACTCTTCCAGAACAATAAAGTTTGGTCCTGACGGAAAGCTCTACATAACCGCTGGCTCTTCCTGCAACATCTGTGAAGAAAAAGATAACCGCCGCGCTGCGATGATGAGAGCCGATCCTGATGGATCAAACTTCGAAATATTTGCAAAAGGCCTGCGAAACACAGTCTTCTTCACATTTGATGAGTCTGGCCAAATCTGGGGAAACGATATGGGCAGAGATCTTCTTGGTGATCAATTACCACCAGATGAGCTAAATATAATTCAAAAGGGTGGTGACTATGGCTGGCCCTATTGCAACGGCAAAAGCGTAGTTGACCCGTTTGGCAAGTCAGAGGAACGTTGCAAAAGTACCATTTCACCCCACTGGAACTACCACGCCCACATTGCTCCTTTGGGCATTACTTTTATCAACTCTGGCCAATTCCCAGATGAATGGCAAGGAGACCTTTTAGCCTCCTTTCATGGTTCTTGGAACAGCTCAGTTCCAGTTGGTTATAAAATAGTTCTTCTTGAGGTTGAAGATGGAAAAGTTGTTGCTGAAAGGGATTTTGTAACTGGATTTATTACCGGCTCGGTTGCAGCTGGAAGGCCGGTCGACCTTATATTTGGTAGCGGCGGTTCACTTTTTATTTCGGACGATAAATCAAACGCAGTCTATATCCTTCGCAAAAAATCCTAGAATACACCACTTTGGTAGCTTGACACTTTTTTACCTCAAACTTAAACTAAAGTTAGGCTGTGCAATCCCTGCCAAAGGCGTACCACTTTGTATTGTCAATATTTCTGCGGGAAATTCCCCACGTTGTTGGGTTTTCCGCCGTTTGTGTGATTTTTCTTTCATCTCTTATCTTTCTTGCCCTACCCGCCAAAGCTTCGCTAACCTCAGAACAAGTTGAACAAAAATTAAATGAACCAATTTATTTAAACTTTAAGTTCCCAATTAAAAGAGCCTCGGTAAAAGTAGAAGTTTTTCCACCAGTAGAATTTGATCATTCCTGGTCTGGGCTTCTAGTCAACCAGAATCTTATTATTAAACCAAAAAACCTACTTCAACCGAACCAAACTTATCAAGTGGTAGTGAAGGATTCAAAAAACCCAATTGGACTCTCGGCAAAATCTTCTTCATTTTCTTTTAAAACCGAGTCTCTACCCAAAATTGTTGGCTCTTACCCGAAACCAGATGAAGGGCGTATTAAATCCAATCCAATCTTTTCTTTTACCCTGGATAAAAAAGTAGATTACGGGGACTTTGAACTCATATCCAATCCTCCCATTGAAGTTGAGCAAAAAAGGCTCGGCGAGAAGGTGGAATTTATTCCAAAGGCAAATCTTTTCCAAGGCAAGAAGTATTTTATTGCTCTCTCTTTCAAAGCGGCCGGTATAGATGTTACTAATCTTTTTGCCGGTGAATATCTAGTTGTTGAACCTTTGAAGATAGTTAAAACTTCCCCAAAACAAAAAGTAACTAACGCCAGCAAAAAAAGTGTTGTCTCCATAAAATTTAACAAGGAAGTGAAAACCGTCTTTTTGGGCTCGTTTATAAAACTAAATCCGTCTCAAGAAGGGAGTCTTGAATTTGTTAATAAAAAGGAAGTGAAGTTCACCCCAAATCCTCAATTCTTGACTGATACTGAGTACAAGATCACTGTTGATAAAAATCTTGAGGCGGAAGATGGTGGTATGTTGGAAGAAGACTTCGTCCTTAAGTTCGAAATCGCTGGTCCTGTACAAGTAGTCGGGGCCACTCCCCAAGGTTGGGGAATACCTTTAATTTCGCCAGTCTCAGTTACATTTGATCAGGTAGTCGATAAAAAATCTGCCCAAGCAAAGTTCTCTGTTCAACCAAAAGTTGCCGGCACTTTTAGTTGGTCGGGCAATACGATGACATTCGTACCGAAAAGGGTTCTAAATCTCTTTAAAAATTATGGCTTTAGCTTAAGTATTGGTGTGAAAGGAAACGGAGGGGAACCAAGCAATAAAGTCTTCAACTTCAATTTTAGAACCACCCTAGAGCGCTCCAGAACTATTGGCTACTCTATTCAAGGTCGGCCGATAAAAGCTTACTATTTTGGTGTTGGTTCCAAGAAAATCCTTTTAGTTGGGGCAATGCATGGAAGTGAGGCCAATTCTGGCAATCTACTCACTAGCTGGGTAGCGTACCTAAGAGCCAACCAAAACTCAATAGCAGAGGGCCGCACCTTTATAGTTGTGCCTCTTGCAAACCCGGACGGTGTCGCCAAAGAAAACCGCTTTAACGCTCGTGGTGTCGATCTAAATAGAAACTGGAATACTCCAACCTGGCAAAAAACTACCTACTGGAACGGTGGTCCAGTTACGAATGGGGGCGGGGCAAAACCATTTTCTGAACCAGAGACAAAAGCTCTAAGAGACTTAATAAACACCGAGAATCCAAAAATTACTCTCTCTTACCACTCTGCCGCTGGGGTAGTAATCAGCGATGGCGTGTCAAACAGCTTAAGAGATTGGTATTCGTCCAAAACAGGCTACACCGCTCTTTTAGGGGCTGCCCAATACGATGAGGTCTTCTCTTACGATGTTACTGGATCACTTGAAGAGTGGCTTGGCGAGAAAAACAAAATCGTGGTCGTGGTTGAACTGGCCTCCCCTTACTCATCAGAATATCTAAGAAACCTCCCCGCCCTAAAAGGGTTGCTAAATTACCCTTTATAAAGCTCGTAACAAAGTTCGCTACTAGTCGGTACTAAAACTCAGTTCTTTTAATTTAAAAGAATAAAAACTACAATGAACTCAATGTATAAGAAAATTTCGGACTATGGTGTGATCGGTAATTGCCGCACGGCAGCTCTAGTTGCAAGCGACGGCTCAATTGATTGGGCCGCTCTTCCCAATTTTGACTCGCCAGCCTATTTTTGCTCTATTTTAGACTCTAAAAAAGGCGGTTTTTTCAAAATAGCACCAGAAGGGTTTTATAAATCGGACCAAAGCTATATTTACCACACCAACATATTGGAGACTTTATTCTTTAATCAGGAAGGAAGCGTTCTCCTTTCTGATTTCATGCCTCTTTCTAGAGACGAGGAGGAGACAAATAGTATACCCGAGTTTGGTACCAAATTTGTCCGCCGATTGAAGGCTCTCAAGGGCAGTCATAGAATAAACTTAACTTTAAAAATCACTCCTGACTTTGCGAAAGAAAAGGTTGAAGTGTTTTTTCAAGAAGGTTTAGGGCTCATCGCCGACAATCGAGAAAATACCCTAGTGCTCTGGACCGAGAGAAAACCCAAAATCGAAGATAGGGTTGTTTACTTAGATTTTGATTTAAAGGAAGGCGAGACGGCTCTTTTTGCCCTTGGTTTTTTTAGAAAGGGTGGTACAATTCCTGCTTTTGGAGAAAGTGAGTTCCGAAGTCTTTTTAATAAAACAGCCCGCTTTTGGCGCTGGTGGGCCGGAATCTGTCAATACAAGGGGATGTTTTATGAAGAGGTCATTCGTAGCGCCCTTGTATTAAAGCTTCTAACTTATAATCCCACCGGTGCGGTTGTGGCTTCCCCGACAACTTCGCTGCCAGAAAAGATTGGTGGATTCCTGAACTGGGACTACCGTTACACATGGCTTAGAGACGCTTCTCTTATAATGTACTCCCTACTAGCCTTGGGGTATCTGAAAGAGGCGAGTGAATTTATGCGCTGGCTTGAAAACGTGGCGGTAAAAGAGGAGGAGGGTATAAGGATAATGTACGGCATTAATGGCGAAAGGGAGTTAAAGGAAACAGATCTTGATCACCTAGAAGGCTACCTGGGATCAAAACCGGTCCGGATTGGCAACGCTGCCTCAAACCAAAAGCAGTTTGATGTTTTTGGAGAGGCTCTTGCGACCATCAATTTATATGTTCAGTGTGGTGGCAGTCTTTCTCCAAAAATGAAGAGTTTTGTGAAACGGCTGGTAGAGTATTGCGCTCTCCACTGGAAAGAGGCAGATGCTGGAATTTGGGAAGGCAGAGGCGATTACAAACATCATACTTATTCTAAATTAATGGCTTGGGTAGGCATGGATCGGGGAATAAGAATTGCTAAAAAGCTTGGAATTGATGCCGATTTTGATTATTGGCAGGCTGTACGAGACGAGATAAAAGTTGATCTTCTTGAAAATGGTTTTAATAAAAAGCTAGGCGCTTTTGTTGAAAGTTACGGATCGGATATTATCGATGCCAGTAATTTAAACATATCATTGGTTGGGTTTCTGGCACCAGATGATCCAACAATGCTTTCAACTCTAGAAAAAACGATGTCTACTCTTACAAAAGATTGGTTTGTTTTGCGCACCTCAAATGAAAAAGACGAACTTAAAAATGGGGAGGGTGCTTTTTTCCTCACTACTTTTTGGCTAATTGATAACTTGTCTCTGCTTGGTAGAGTCAAAGAGGCTAAAATTTGGTTGGAAAAGGTACTCCACTTTGCCACTCCTCTTGGTCTCTACGCTGAGGAGTTTGACCCTTACACCAAAGAACACCTGGGTAACTTCCCCATGGGGTTCACTCATCTTGGTTTAATCAATTCAGTTTTAACACTAGATCAGGTAGCTAATTACGGTCAGCGAACCAAGGAAACAATACCAGCCGAGAGGTTAGTAAACACTATTGGTCAAGTTCTTCTAACCGGAGGCAAAAGAACTAGAAAAACAGTTGAAGACGTTCTTGAAATAGTCTTACCTGGACCAATCAAAGGGACACTCCTGAAGGACTCTCGCCGCAAGACAAAAAACAACTAAATTCCTGGTCAACTCTAAGAAACTGGGGTGTTTTAGGAAACGTCTAGGTGGGTCTTGTACATGAATGAAGCGTCCCCATTGTACTTCGACAGCGATTTCGTCACTTGTTCAAAAATCTCTCTATAGTCAACTTCACTTTTATCCTTAAGCCACTGATTAATGTCTTTAGAGACTTTATCAGCGATGCCCTCGGCCTCTTGATCTTTCATGTGAACATTTAGACACGCCGCGTAGACACTAGCGTAGACTTTTCGATCGTCATATTCCTGTTTGTGACCTTTGCGTTTAACTATATGAGCCATAATTGTTAACCAAAATTACTGGGCCAGCGTTCTTGCAAACTCTGGCATTAGCCAAAGTTTATAGTCCCGTTAGCAATCAGAATCAAGAGCCAACCAAGCGCGATTAGGAGTAGTCCAATAAATAGTCTCATGTAACCGCGAGACTCTTGCTTCCATTTCTTTAATGCTTGAAGTTTCACTCCACTTGCTACCAAAACAAGGATGAAAAGAAGTGGCGCTACAAAAATTATATTGTAAAGAACTAGCATTAAGAAAGCTGCAAAATTAAAGTTAAGTGAAAGTATTGTAATGATTGCAAGATAAGGTGCGCCCGTACAAGGAAGCTCTACTCCAGCAACAAAGGCGCCCAGTAGAAGAACCCCCGGGATAGTAGTGTTACGGGCAAACCGATTGATTTTATCAACAAAAGCTAACGGTATGTGAAGCGATAAGCCCTGGCCGTACCAAAAAAAGTCTTTCACTTCTATAAGACCGGCAACGATGATGAAGGAGCCAACTATTATGGATAAATATTCGGTGACAAAAAGTGGAACTGAAGCAAGAAAGTAAATAAGTCCAAGTCCGGCGGTAAGATAAGTGACAAATACTGCAAATACGTATAAGCTTCCAAGGAAAAGCATGCGGCGAACAGTACCTCCCCCGGATAGAACCACTGAAACCATTAAAATCAGCACCCCGATAGCGCAGGGATTAATACTATCTATTGCCGCGCTTCCAACGACCACTCCTAAGGTGGGTAAATGTGCCTCAATTCCCATATAAATTCCCTTTCAAGACTTGGAGCTTGTATTGCTCACAGAGCTTTTCAGTTTTTTCTTTATCTTCTGAGCCAAATTCGACAATTATACAATCTCCTGGTGGAATTCTTCCGTGAGGAGAGAGAACGTATGAGCCTGGATCGTCAAGTTTTTTCTGAGTAAATATTTTGCCTTCTGTCTGATCCACAAATACTTGCAAACTTCCGGGGATGCCATCTGGACAAAGATCTCCATTTTGCCGCGATACAACGCCAGAGTTGGTGGGGACTTCAAGACTCGTACTTGTTAATTGACCGCCGACAACCTGGAAAAACTTACCCAGACTGGCATCTTTCTGGTCTATAATAACTCCTTCCAGATGAATCCAACCATCATTATGTTCGTGCAGGGCAGCTGTTCCGACTTTATTCGAAAAGCCCTTGGGGTCAATAATATCTAATTTTTTACCACAATCCCAAATCTCAAATTGAGCGTGCCAATGCACTGGTCCACCACTACTGCTTGCTAAGTTTAAACGCACCGTAGAGCCAGCTAAAAATACTGAGGCTAAAAGGGTTGGCACTACAATTCCTACAAAAAGAATTTTTTTGAGGAGGCCGCTGGCATTTTTAAACAAAAAAGTCAGAACAACAAAAATAGTTATTAGTGCCGAGGCTACCAATACAACTTTTATTGAATTTGCCCGAGTTGCATCTTCCAGAGTTGAGGAGGCATCAGCTGAAGTTAAACCATAGGCAGCGGAGACTTTCGTAGGGAGGAAAAAAAATAGGCTAAGTAATACGGTTATTAATCTAGGCAGTTTTCTTAACACCTTATTAAATTTATACCATAAAATATTTTATTAAGGTAGACCCCAAGCTTAAAGCTTGGGGTCTACCATTTTAGCACTGATTAGTCTTAGGTTCTTATATTGATGTCTTGTTCTTTCTTAAACTTAAGACCAAGGCAGCTACTGCGACCACCAAAGCTGCGTATGCAGACCAGGTGGTGAGCCGATCAGTACCGGGATTCTCGGTTTTGCTCTCCTGACCAGAAAGATCATCGACAACTTTAGTTGTCGAGTACGGCCCTAAACCCTTCTTTTCCATTTCTTCTTGCTCTTCTTCACTCAAGTTTTCTTTGGGCTCCTGATCCCAAGACACCACCGTGCCGTCGGAATAAGTTTGGTAGGCTTTCCAGAGTAAATTGGCTTTTTCACCGGGAGCTTGGGCGCTGAAGAGAAACTCATCCCTTTGCCCCTCTGGTATTAACCCGCCTGTCCAATTTATCTCGACCTCTTTAGCTTCTTCCCCCTTACCCTCTTTTTTTATCGCTATCTTCCATCCAGGCTTTACATTAGGAATCACGCTATCAAGACCCTCTGGTATAACAAGCCTCAGGGCTACAGTTGGTATTTCCATTTCATTGGGAACGCTAACCGTAAATACTTGACGAGCGGCGAGGCCAACCTCATCCGGTTTTACAACTACATGAGCGAACACACTTGTTGCGGCTAATCCAAGCATTATCGGTAAGAGAGCTAAACTAATGAATAACTTATTTCTCATAAGAAAACTCCTTTCAATAAGAAATACGCTTAAATAATAAAGACTGATGATTAAGCCGCGTCGGGAGGGGATTTATTGTCGATTGATCTAAATTTTGATAGTGAAGGACTCTCATGTTCAATTTCTAACAACAGCCCAGCCACATCGACAAAAGACTCCACACCAAGGGGCGTTATCGGTACAATCGGTTGCGCCATACAGCAGGGATGTTCTGACGAGTGTGATTGCTGGGTATCATGATTTTCATGATGACGGAACAATAAGAAACCTGATGGTAAAGCCTGATGTAGAACGAATGTGGCTATGATAATTAACAACCAAAATTTTGGGTTAGTTGATTTTTCACTTACTGACTCCTTAGATTTCCTCTTCAATCTAAAAATGAAAGAGAAGGTAGCTACGGCAGCTATAATTAACCCAATTGTCATATAAAGTCCGCTAGAGTCTCCCTTAGAATCTGATGAATTTCCCAAACGCTCTCTAGATACCCTTAGATCGTAAGTGATATTAAAAGGCTGAAAAGCGTCTGGCTCCTTAGGAGTTCCTTTTAGGACTAGTGTGTAGACCGCTTTTTCTCGAAAGGTAAAGGAAAAACTTTCTGAGGTAAGACCAGTTTCTTGAATAAGCGGGGCGGAAAATATTTCTTTTCTGCTTCGTAAAATACTTACAGCACAACTGCAGTTTGAGGAATTGAATTTTCCGCTTTTATCTTTTATTTCAAAATAAAAGTCAGCCACTTCCCCCACATAGGGATCATCATCCGGATTTATATGAATAACCGCCCCGATTGAACCATCTGTTTTTAAGATGTGAGCCTCAACTGGGGAGGCCCCTAAGCTTAGTATCGATATGACCAGCAACGGGATAAGAAGAAGCTTTCTCATAGATAATCTATTCAACTTTGACGGTAAAATAGGCAACAAATAGTTTGCCATTGTGATTAAACTGGGCAAACGCTCTGTAGACTCCAGCCTTAAAAGGCCCATAAATACCAATCGGTAAAAATTCGACAGTTGGTCCACCAGAGGCGTCCTTTACCGGCGGCGTCAAATTGTAAGGGTGGACGTGTAAATAATCGTAATTATCCTGTTTTATCATTACGAGATGCCCAAAGGCGTTTAAGTAGGGCTTTAAGTTGGTTACTGGCTCTTTGGTATTAGCATCTTTAATAGTAAAGCTGATTTTTTGTTTTCCCAAAGACATATCCGCTGCTTTTAACGGGGCGCCCGTAGATAACTCTACTTCATAATCACCAAAAATCTTAACTGGGTGGTGGTCGACAGGCTGGCTAGCTTTTACCTCTTTCTTTTCGCCAACTTGTAAGCTGAAAGCGATCTGCTGCTCAATTCCTCCGAAAGGCTGAAAGTTAGCGTAAAGACGGTAGGTTGAATCGTGGGGGAAGGAAGTAGTGATTACAAATTCGGCTCCTTTCTGCACTGGATGAATATGATCAAAGTAAGCTAACTCTCCATCCACAATAATTAAATGGAAAGTTTTTTCCCAGGGAGCTTTGAAAAGCGACACGGGAGAACCGCTGCTAGCATCAAAAACTTTAAACCTTAGGGTAGTTTTTTGTTTTGGTAAAATGCCCTCTTGATGATCAAAATTTACAGTATAACGCTTTGTTTTGTCTCCATCTAAACCTGGTGAATTGTTTGTGGTGGTGGAAGGGGCGGTTCCCTTTTGAGCCTCTTCGGCAAGCTTAATGTGTTGGGAGTGAATACCTATCGACGTTGTGCCTTCATGTGGTGGCTTAAGATAAAAGCTTGCGTAAGTTATTAAACCTACTACCAACGCTAAGCTTAAACCTACTTTGGGCAGCCAAAGAAACTTCTCGGCTAAAAACCGGTCAAATCTTATTGCCTCCAAAATTAAAAGGACCGAAAGGGCCACGAAAAATATCTTTGGGATAGATGCCGACAAATCAATAAAGTGGGTGCCAAGCATTAAGGCGTGAATTCCAATTAAGGTCGCCGCAATATATACCAATCGATGCAGCATCTTCCAACGTCTTCCAAGTTTCTGAACCGCCCAATTAAATGAAGTAGCGGCCATAGAAGACAAGATCAGTAAAGCGATGAAACTGAGGCTGATTGCTTTTAAATAAGCGTTGCTAAGAAACCCAAGCCCTGAAAAGCCACCTAAAAGCCACCAAAAAGCTATTTGAGAGTGGAGCAGAGCAAAAAAGAAAGCCGAAACACCAATCCCCCTTCTGGCCACTAAATGAAGGGATTTAGTGGGTAGTCTGGGAAAAAGCTTGTATAAAGGGCTGGCTATTAGCGCCAAGTACAAATAAGTTACCGCTGTCAGAGCGTATATTTGGGCCAGTCTAATTTTTTGAAGATCGGCAGATTCTATATTCGTTTTTACGAATAAATAGATCAAGAGGGCTACCGCTGCACTAGTTATTAAAATTATTTTTCTTATGTTCTTAATTAAAAAAATCATCTCTTTACCCGGCTTAAATAAATACTCAAACCAACAGAGCCCAGAACGAAGACTACTATTATATATAGTAAAGGTGACTTAGTTACATCTTTAGAACCAGCTGATTCTGTAACAACTGGAACTTTACCACCCACCGTACTAATATCAACAAATTTTAACGTTTCTCCTTCTCTGTCTACCCTTACTCCAGTATGATCAATCAGTCCATTCTTATCCTTAACTTGAAGAAGAATAAAGCTTGTTGAAAACTCATCCGCGGTAAAGGAGCGCTGGGCGATTCTACCTTTTACATACTTATTCTCCCCCAAAAACCACTCCTCAGAATCTAGAGATGTGGAAGAATCGCTCCTAGACTGGCTCACAAATTTAATCTGCTTTCCCACCTTAAATTCTCCCTGCAGCAAGGCTATTTTTGCCTCCGGCATCTTATATTCTCTTGAGGCAACTACATCTATCTGCACACTATCCAAAAGGGTAAACTCCGGAGAATCTGGAGATTTAGCCTCGATTGTGGTTAGGTAAGACCCAATTTTTTCATAAAGATGACTTTGATCAATACCATAGGAAAAGTCTTTTGTGTCGTCCCCCCACTTCCAGCGAAAGGTTGAGTTTTCGATTATCTCCTTAGGGGCCGAGAATTGTTTTGTGTCGATTAGAAACTGGATTGTCTCGTTAACTAAATACTTATCCGCTGCGTTGTCCCAGGAAATACCAGGTTTAAAAATAGAGTCCCCTAGATAATAAAGGTTAGTCTGGGCATACTTACCGTTTATTAAAAGGAAGGGTGGACCAGCGCCATGGGCCGACACAGGAACGGGTAAAAACATTGTCGTGATAATAGCTAATAAAATCAGAGAAACCAAAAAGCTCTTAAACATCACAACCTATATTTTTACCACAAAAAGAACTTTTTCGCTAAGGGGTTTATATCGCTTCTTTGAGGATCAATATCTCCTAAGTTTTTGGTGCTGGAACACTGTTAGTAGCCTTGTCTAGGAAGCCGTCGAAAAATCTAAACACAACGTAGAGCGCAAGACCCACGACGACGATGTATCCCCAGTCGAACATGTCTATCGGGGAGAGTTCGAACCAGTTTGCAAAGAGGGGTACATAAACTATCAGTAGTTGGAGCAAAACAGCGGCCGCTATAGATATTGGTAGGAGCAGATTTGCTGTCCAAGGAATATTATAGTCGCTGCGAATGTTTACAAGTCTTATCAGTTCAAAAATAACTATTGAGATAAAAGCCACCGCCCGCGCCTCGCCAAGGCTTTCGGAAAGATTTATGTAAAAACCTAGTAAGACGGCTCCCGCCAGAATGAATCCAAAAAAAACAATCTCAAACCAAACTCTTTTGTTCATTATCTGTTCTTGGTATTTCCTTGGGGAATAGCGAAATATCCCTTTTTCAGCAGGATCAAGTCCTAGGGCTACTGCCGGAATACCATCGGTAACAATGTTTATCCACAAAAGCATCACGGCTGTCAATATTACGTCTTGGAATAAAATTAGAGCCAGGAAGACCACGATAACTTCACCGACATTACAGGAAAGCAGGTAGTCTACAAATTTACGGATATTGTCGAATATGCCTCTGCCTTCTTCAATGGCCGAAATTATCGTTCCGAATTTATCATCCAGAAGGACCATGTCAGAAGCTTCCTTAGCTACATCAGTACCCGTGATACCCATCGCGATACCAATGTCAGCTTTCTTCAGAGCTGGAGCATCGTTTACACCGTCTCCAGTCATAGCTACAAGGTGCCCGTGCTTCTTCAACCCTTCCACAATTTTGTATTTATGTTCCGGGTTTACCCTGGCGTAGATGTTTATCTTCTCGACTTTACTGCTAAACTCCTCATCGGAGAGCTTTTCAAGATCAGCCCCAGAAATTGCCTCGCCTTTTATGCCAATCTCGGCAGCAACTGCTTTGGCGGTGTCCAGATGATCTCCAGTGATCATTACCACACTAATTCCGCTTTCGGTTGCTTGCTCTATCAATCCTCTAATATCTTCTCTTGGTGGATCCATCATTGCCTGCATTCCAACGAAGACTAGATCCTCCTCGACTTTTTCAGGATCAGCCTTAGCTATCTTTTTGTAAGCAAATCCCAGCACCCTTAGAGCCTTGGCCGCCATTTTCCCGTTTTCCTGCAGAAACTTCTTTTTAGACTCCTCGGTCAAATCCGCTTCAGACCCATCTTTAATGAACTTTGAGCATTTGGAAAGTACGATTTCCGGAGCCCCTTTTGTGTAAACGAAAAGATCGCCATTTTCTTTTGAAACTACGCTCATCATCTTTCTCTCTGAGCTGAAAGGGACTTCGTTGACCCTCTCCCCAACTGATTTAAGACCGGCCTTGGAGGCCGAAACAATCAAAGCTGCCTCGGTTGGATCTCCTAGCACTTTCCCATCTTGCAGATGGGCATTGTTACAGGAAAGCCCACATTTGAGAATCATCTCAATTTCCTTAGGATTCGCTGGCGCACCGCCCTTTTCAAATTTACCTTCTATATCATAGCCTCGGCCGCTAACGCTGTAGCTCGCCCCGTCAAAATATATCTCTCTCACGGTCATCTCACCCTTGGTTAGAGTTCCGGTCTTATCTGCACAAATCACGTCCACGCTTCCGAGAGTCTCCACGCTGGTCAGTTTTCTCACCAAAGCATTTTTCTTCAACATTCTCTGCGTGCCAAAGGCCAAGGATATGGTAACTACCGCTGGCAACCCTTCCGGAATTGCGGCTACTGCCAGAGCAACCGCGGCAATAAATGAATGGAGGACTCTCTGAAGCAGGCTAAGATGGGCAAAGTCTTTGGCAAAAAAGACAATAAATACAAAAACTACGGTGCTAACCGCTAGAGTCCCATACCCCAAAATCTTCCCCAGTTTATCAAGCCTTTTTTGAATCGGAGTCTCTTCGTCTTCAGTTTCGGCAACTGAAGTGGCAATCTTACCAATCTCAGTCGAGTCTCCAGTAGCTACCACAATTCCTCTGCCCCGACCGCTGGTTATAGAAGTGCCCGAGAAAACCATATTTTTTTGATCGGCGATTTGTAAATCGCCTTCGAGGCTGTCGGCGATTTTATTAACGGGTGTGGACTCCCCAGTTAGAGAAGCTTCGTTTGTTTGAAGACTAGCTAACTCAATTATCCTTATATCGGCGGGAACTTTTTCACCCTCTTCTAAAACAACCAAGTCTCCCGGAACAAGCTCGCTGGTGTCTATTTCCTTGGTTACCCCTTCCCTTATCACCTTTGCCTTAAAGGCTAATAGCTTTTTCAAAGCTTCAATCGCTTTTTCCGCTCTGTATTCTTGAAAAAAGCCTAAAACGGCTATCATAATAACGATGGCGAGAATTAGCCCCGCCTCAATTAAATCCGATTGATCCCTACCGCCGAAAAAATAAACAAGTAGCGTCATAGCTGCGGAAGCCAGTAAGATAATCGTTAGAAGGTTTTTAAACTGGTCGACTAGAATAACCAGCGGGGAGATTCTTTTCGCCTCAGTTAGTTTGTTGGGGCCGTATTTTTCAAGACGAGCTTTTACTTCTGCTAAGCTTAAACCCTTTTCACTCGAATCCAGATTTTTTAATACTTCTTCTTTTGAAAGTAAATAGACGTGCTTTTCGGAGGTTTGCGACATTAATTTAAGCATAATCAAATTAATTTCACTATGCAATAAGAATTGACAACAACTCTCCTTCCAGGTAAAATTAATTTGTTATGGGGCTTTTTGGCGGTGATGACAAAAAGGAAGAAGTAAAAACTTGTCCCAACTGTGGTAAGGAATTAAAACCTGGTGAGGGTATCCGAAAAGAAAACGGCCATTTTTGTTGTGACAAATGCTGCGAGGTGGGACCAAGGATTGAGGAAAAGAAGAAACAAGGTAAACCTCTTACTTGCGAGTTTTGCTAATACCTCGTAAAAAACTTCCCGATAATTTCCTTGCTTGAAATGTATCCAAAGCTACGGCTGTCTTGACTGTCCTCTTGATTAAGACCAACTACGTAGTAGCTTTTATCTAAGATTTTTTTCACTTTTTTGAGGGCTATCTTTCCCTTATCGTGGCGGTCGCGAAAAGCAATAATATCGCCTATCGTAGGATCGGAAAAAATGTACGCCCAACGATTTATTATAATGCGCTGGCCAGAATAAAAATCTGGCTCCATACTGTGGCCGACTATTTTGAAGCGCTCTAAGGGAAACCGCATTACCCTTTTGTGGGAAGAACTATCTCACCACCTGATGGATAGTTAGAAGGGGCTTTAGTAGGTTTAACTCCCTTAGTCTCCCAGAAAATTTCGGTAAAGTCTTGCACTTTAGCTAATAATTGCTCCGAGGCTTCTGGGTTAATTTCTTGGCGAACCTTTGAAGAGAGTTTCATTATTTCGAAAACCAGAGAGTGTAATTTAGGATATCTCTCAAGGTGTTCTGGCTTGAAATAGTCGCCCCAAATAACCCTAACTTCTTTCTTTACTAGTTCAGCGTGTTCTTCTTTGACAAGTGTGTAGCGAGCAAGTTTGTGCTCTCTATCTTTACTATCTTCATCTGGCAACTCGTTGATAAGAGCAGTCATTCGAATAACGGTGTGGGCGGCTACTTGAGCTAAGTGTGGGTCATAAATTCCACAAGGAATATCGCAATGGGCATAAATAGTTTTTGGTGTGGAAATCTTATCGATCGCTCTTAGCAAAACCTTAATCATAAATTCCTCCCTACGGGAAATAATTTAGCAGACAAATAAGGTAAAGTAAACAACCAACTAGAGGTTGAACCTACTTGAACTTAATGGTAAAATTGCAATCTGTTATTCCCCGGTAGCTCAATGGTAGAGCGCGCGACTGTTAATCGCTAGGTTGTAGGTTCGAGTCCTACCCGGGGAGCCAATTTTGAGTTTTTGCGTGTGAGAGGATTACATCAAAGGGCTTTTGGAGTGTTATATCAAGACTTTTTCCGTTCCAATTAGAGTTCTGAAATAGGTATTTTAGCAATTCTCTCTTTTCTTCCAAATCCGCTTTTTCGAATAGCTCGTAAGCTCGACTTGCCAGTTCTAACACTTTTGTAGCTTCAATGTAGTAGGTCTCGTCAGCCTTGCTGTGTCGTTCGCTTTGAGTAAGTATATCGTTCTGCTTATTCTTGTATTCTTTGAATTTCTTGTCATAGAAATCTTGAGTAATCCACCGCACAACGTAGAGGCGGGTTAAATTTTTTCTTGGTTTTGGAATCGAATCCCTGTGAGAGCCCATTAGTCGCAAAGCGATCATTAGAAGCGAAGCGACGCGTAAATCTCTAGCTTTCTACCGGGAGAGCCAATCATTTTTAGCCTCAATTTCAATGTCAAAAATGCCTACTATTATTTTTGAAGTTTTCCTATAAAATCTTTGTTAAGTAAAAAATTTGTAGAGGAGGTGATTTTCTTGCCAATAGGCACATTTCTAGATTCTTTTCCAACAATGCTATTTGTCAGTGTTCACATAGCACTTCTTTTGGTAGGGGTGTGGGCAGTTAAAAAAGCTATGGATATGAAGCTACCGTTTGCTCAAGCTTTCTGGCTGTATCCGTTAGTGCACGTTGGATTCCTTTCCTACTTTGGAGGAATTTTCACGTTTAAAATGGCAGTTTTTTTGGAGCAAGTCCTTGTGGTTATTATGGTAGTTTGGATTGTAACAAAAGCTCAAAAAGCTGGCTAGCTTTGGTGGCTAGAAAAACGACTCAGAAATGGGTCGTTTTTCTTTGGTCAAAAAACCTTGGTAGTAAGTTCCAACATAGTTTACTAGTCCGAGCCAATAGTACAAACCCCAATAACTAACAATTTACATTGTCATCACAATACTTTTTAAGTTCCAACGATCTTTTTATTACCCACACTTTTTGTTAGAATAGTTTCTATGTCAGCCTTTGAAGCTTGGGAAGACCCGCAAACAAAAACAAAATTCTATTTCAGTCATTCAGACAAGAATTTTACAACTGGTGTGATGGTTCTACCGCCACACTCCGAGTTACCAAAACACAACAGACCTTTAGCCTATGAAAATCTAGTACAAGTTTCTGGAAAATGTGTGATGAAAGTCTTTGATAAGAATGGCCAAATGAACGAACACACTCTAGAAGTAAGTAGTTCTTTAAGTATGGATAAAGGTCAATTTCATATCCACGCTAATCCTTTTGAGGAAATTTCCTACACTCTTTTCAAAGCAGAGGGGGATATCACCTCTATAGTTGAAACAATACGCAATTCCTTTAAGAAGATTGAACTAACTGAAAGCTAATATTCTCTTGGCAAAAAGTTCTAACCGCACCTATAAACTGGTGTCAAATTAGCTAGATGAGAAAAATATGAAGAAATACACCTTTGAATTTGTCAGTTACTCAAAACCCAAAAATAATGATAAAGATTTTGATACATACGAAAGTGTTGTAAACTCGGAGTTTAAAAATCTAAATGTCGTAGTATTTCAAGAGAACTATTCTTCTGCTGAGGATAAAGCAAAAAACCAGGTAGGCGAAGTGATAGACAAAATATACAAGAAGTATAGGGTTCAGGGAGACTATATCCATTTAAAGTTAAAACTAATAGAAGAGTTACAAAATGATTCTTGAGCTGCGGTAGTAGTTCCCAACATAATCGACCAGAGCGAGACACGATTTTTAGCCTCAAAATACCCTATCAAAATGCATCAGCCCCAACAGGATTCGAACTTCTGATATAATTAATTTGCATGAAAGTTAAAATATTTGTAACGGGTGGGACATTTGATAAAGAGTACAACGATAAGGATGGACAACTCTTCTTTAAATATACCCATCTTCCCGAAATACTTGAGCTGGGACGTTCACGTGTCGTTGTTGATGTAGAAACCTTGATGATGATTGACAGTCTGGAAATGACAGACGAAGGTAGAGAAAAAATCGCCAAAAATTGCCTTGATATAAATGAAAACAAGATTATCCTTACTCACGGGACTGATACTATGGTAGAAACTGCCAAAGTGCTTGCTAAAAGAATAAAAAATAAGACTATTGTCCTTACAGGTGCTATGGTTCCTTTTGTATTTAGAAGTTCTGATGGATTATTTAATTTAGGAGCAGCCTTGGCTTTTGTCCAAGCTCTTCCTACAGGTGTTTACATTGCTATGAATGGGAGATATTTTAATTGGGACAATGCTAGGAAGAATAAGGAGACGGGAGAGTTTGAACCAGTACCACAGGACTAGAACTCTAGCTTCAACTTTTTTGCAAGTTAATTTCTCGTACTGTTTTGTTGTAACAACTCAACTAAATTTAAAGTATTTGTGAATAACGATCCCAATTATAAGTTCTAAGTGCGTCGAGTAGCGGGAGCCAGATATTTTAGCCTCAGAGTACTCCTATCAAACTAGTTCAACCCCAACAGGACTAGAACTTTTAGCTTCAAAGAGCCTTTCTTTATGAGATAATGATTAGCGTGAAGGAATACCAAAGATGGATATTTTTACGGCTCAGCTTATAACGGCATTTTTAATTGGAGGAGTACTTGTCTCTTCACTTTCACTATTAGCAGAAAAAGCTCCTTCTAAAACTGCAGGGTTAATATTATCACTACCATCAACTTCAGTAGTCAGTTTTTTCTTTATAGGATTAGTTACTTCAAAGGGCCAGATTTATGAGGCTGCGTTGGGGGCATTTCCAGCATTGGGAGCGTCTCTAATTTTTGCAGTTGTGTACATTTATGTTGCAAATTTATTCAAACAGAAAAACCTGAGTCTTACTGTAAGCCTTATTGGCGGTTTTGTAGTTTGGTTTTTTCTAGCAATTCTGATTGTTTCATTTGAACCTTTAAATTTACCTTATTCTTTAGGAATATATACCTTCCTTGCCGTAGTTTCCCACTATTTCTTATTTATCAGAACTAAGGATAAAACAGACGGATTAGTTGCCAATGTACCACTTGACGCTAATTCACTCATCGTTCGTTCGGCCTTTGCAGGAGCAGTTGTAGCTACAGTGGTCCTGATGTCAAAGGTAGCTGGCCCTTTTTGGGGTGGTGTTTTTAGTGTTTTCCCTGCGGCTTATGCTTCTAACCTGATCGCCTTTCATAACAAGCTTGGTGCGGATTCGCTGTTCCGCTTTTCAAAAGTACTTCCGATAGGTTCGCCCTCCTTTGTTTTGTATGCTTCTGCAGCCGCTTTTACCTTCCCGTTAATTGGGCTCATTTGGGGGACAATTGTTTCTTATATTGTGTCCGCTATGTTCGTTTATATAGTTTGGAAAATAAGTTTTCAAAATCGCTAGGCAGTATTGTTAGTGGTGAACACAGATGAGAGTTGATAATTACTCCAATCAAAAATTCTAAGTACGTGGCGTAGTGGGAGCCAATATTCAAAGATAAAACCCCTACTTCAGTTTTTAGTTTATTGGAGATACAATTATCTTGTATGGCTGGAAATAACAATTACTGGGCTTACTGGGATTTTGCATTTCCTATTAGATTAGGAAATAAAAATATGTTGTCTAAAAGAATCGTAGTATTTTTGCTTTTACAGTACTCAACTGTTTTTTTATACTTGATAATACTTTTTAGTTTTTTTGAGAGTAATATTAATACCACAGGTGGTCGTGGATTATTTGCTCCAGGAAAAGCTCCGGCTACTACAGGTGATTTTCTAGCTTTTGCTGGTTATTTAACTATAGCCTGGGTTTTTTGGTATATTTACGACAAAAAATATCAGCGTCAATAACAAGTCTAAAAAGTTCCCACATACTACACCAAAGCGGGCCAGCTACTACTTAATGCAAATTTTCCCCAACCTGCACCGAATCTTCCATTGACAATACCAACTTAATTGTATATTATTGTCATATACATGGGGCTTGACGATATAGGTGGTTTTGATTGGGATGAGGGAAACATTTTAAAGAACTGGGAGAAACACAAGGTAAAGCATACAGAAGCGGAAGAAGTTTTTGAAAACAAACCAAGGTTTGTTTTTCCAGACACTCAACATTCTAAGGTAGAGTTAAGATACGGTATATTAGGAGTAACCAACGAGAAAAGATTACTTTCAGTTACCTTTATGTTGAGAAGCAATCGGACAAGAGTGGTAAGTGCTCGGGATATGAGCAAAAGAGAAAGGAAATTTTATGAAAAAATTAAAGCAGCTACCAAAATTTAAAAACGAAGATGGGGAGCGTGATTTTTGGGCAAAGCACGATTTTATTGATTACTTCGATGTCGACAAGGTGATCGTTAATCCTTCCTTCCCAAATTTAAAGCCTTCAACTCAAACCATCTCAATCCGTCTAACTCAGTCGTTACTAAATGCCCTTAAAGAGCTCGCAAACAAAAAAGATGTTCCCTATCAATCCCTAATGAAGATGTATTTGTCGGAAAAGGTTGAGGAGGAGTTGCAATCTGTAAAGTAAGTTTCAACTCTTGAAGCTACCCGAAAAGCTAGTTTTTTGTTTTGCTATAATCAATGGCATGAAAGTGGCCATAATAACTGGTGCTAGTAGTGGCATCGGCAAGGTAGCTGCAGAGCGGCTCTTGAAAAATGGCTGGAGAATATACGGCTTATCACGCACTGAACCGAACATTAAAAATGGTAACTTTGTGTGGCTCGCCTGTGACCTAGCAAAGCCTGATACCATCGCAAAAACATTAGAGAAGATCGCTGAGCCCAGAGTCGACTTACTCGTCAGTAATGCTGGCGTAGCCTTTGAACAGCCACCGACGGGAGCCACACAAGAATCCTATGAAAAGATGTTTTCTGTTAATGTTTTAGCCCCGATGCTGCTAACTGCTATGTTGAAAGATAAGATCGCCCACTCTACTATCATTAGTATTTCATCAGTTTCCGACCGTCTTATTGAGAAAGATTACGCACTTTATTGTAGTTCCAAGGCCGCGAATACTCGTTTTTTTGAAGCTCTAGCAGATAATTTAGTGGGCGCTAAAGTCTACACTTTGCTACCTGATTACGTTGATACCCCAATGTTAAGAGAACTTGAGGAAGGCCGTAACTTCAATTGGTCGCAAGCATTGAGTGTAGAAGATCTTGTAAAGTTAGTGGTTGATCTCGCATTAGGGAAATTTGATTTGGCGTCAGGTTCAAATATAATTGTCGTGAATAACGCACTCAAAGAGGATCTTGCAAGTCGAGAAAAACTCTATGGTTTTAATACTGATACAGGCGAATTAGTTAAGTTGCAATGAAGTTCTAATTTCAGTCACTAGTAGGATCCATTGAATTTAGCCTCGTTTTTTCATATCCCCAGGTAGGACGTTCGAGACTTTATTTGCATTCAATTTGGCCACGAGTTCTTCTACAATCTTTGCAGAAATAATGTTTTCATTCTTTTCAAAATCCAAGGTTTGTTTTGAGTAGCGACTTTCCGCTCTTGGTGTTAAATTAACTGCTGTCTCAGAGGTAAATACGTACGGGTAGGCGCTTTTATTGCCACTGCTCCAGAGCATGTGGAGCGGGTGTTAGAAGGGCTTTGATTGAATACACAAGTGATAATATAAGTTATTTTATCGATAAAATCTCCCTATTTCACCTTGTTTTTGAAACCATTCATCCGTTCAATGATGGGAACGGTAGAATCGGCCGAATATTAATTATCAATTATACAAATTAGGATTTCCGGGAATAATTATTCGTGATAAAGAGAAGCAAGTCTACTAACGTTCTTTCAAAGAATATCGTGATGATAGAAACACTAAAACAATTGAAAGAATAATATTGCTGGCAATAATGGAAAGCTTGCATAAAAGGACCGCGTATCTTAAAGGAATAAAAATTATTAGGGCTTCTGAGTTTGCAATACAGAAAAACAAGCCCCTTCCGGTAATTCTTAATGCAGCAAGGCGCCAAACAATCCCCGCTTTCAGAGAAAAAGGTGTGTGGAAAATTGGAATAGATGCGTAATTTACATTTTTCGCCGATCTATCAATATTTCCAGCTTAATCTATAACACTAGCCCAATGATTTTTTTTACTCCTTAACTTATTTTCCTAACCTTTTAACTTTTCAATTCACGAAGATTGATTGGTGTCCAAATCTCACCAAATATCCCACTGGCTAGCAGCTGATCAAGAGTTGTAAGAGCAAAAGTAAAATGAGTCTTAAAAAAAGTCTTTTCTAGAGCCTTTTTAATAAACTTTGTTAGGAAGAGCCGAGTTTGATCATTGGCGCAGATAAATAGCGCCACCGGATTAGTTCCCGGTTGCTGGTCTGTATCTGAGTCTGAGTACTTAAGGTACTGTCGGACTCTATAGCGAAGATAGTACCTGGGGACTCCTTGCTCCATTAGTTCAAGGAAGTAGCGCCGCTCTTTCCTAGATTTGAAACGGCTTCTTTGCCCTTCCTCAAAAGTCTCTCCAAGGCTCTCTTGCGTCTTTTCTTTTTTGATTATCTCTGAAGGCGCTCGGTTGAGAGAAAAGAGAGCATCGGGATAGGGTTCAATCATGTCCTCAACCTCAGAGAGGTCTACCTTGGTGTGGAAATAGTTAAGGGCATTTAGGTCCTTTGTCCTTTGCAAAAGCTCAATGTATAGATTAGCAAGAGATAAACAATGATTTCTAAATTTATCTGATCGATACTTTTCTCGGTACAGTTTGTGGACGATATCAGAATTCCCTTTTCTTTTTAAGAGCCGGACTCCAGTGGGGGCAGCAAAATAGACTGCCGGTTGAATGTTTAAAGGTATCTTCCTCTCGTAAATCCTCACCAGATAACCCTTACTAACCAAGTCTCTTAACCAAGCATTGATTCTTTTGTAATCTTTGTGCTCCAGGAGTGTTTGAACCTGAATTCTATCTAGAAATCTAAACTTATAAATAAACATCATGACTTCTTGTTGTTTGCTAGTTATGTAGGGAAGATCCGCAGACCAGTTTTTCATAGGTAAGGGCAGGTAATTTGGCAGAAGATTCCTTGAGTAGTGGGTAGAATAAAGAAATATTATTTTACTCCCTTTAGTATACTAAAGGAAAGAGGGAACAACCCCTATAAAATTCGACGCGTATAGTAGGCGCAGAAATTGTGGCCACTACTGCCCTAGATGGTGGCCACTAAATGTGATTCTAATAAAACGCTAATTTTTTTCATTTTTAGAACCAACCCAAATTTAATCTGGTTTTATATTAATCAAGCGTTCCCAACTTCACTCGCCCATATTTAAATTTGAGTTGAAATTGAAGCTATAGGTACTATATAATCCGCTTTGTTATGAACACGCTTCTTCGTTGGCCGTTTCCGGCAATTTTCTTTATACTAGCCCTGATAGTTGTTTTTTGGCTTAACAAGACGCCGCCATCTGTGTCGGTGCAAAGTGGGCCGAGCCAAAAAATGACCGAGGAGCAGGCTGAAACTTTTGTCGAAAATGAAATGCTAAAATGCTCAAAGCAGTTTAACCCTGCTGGCTGCACCGAGCAAGCTTCAAAACTTTTTTTGTCCCAAATGAGCTATGACCAATTATTAAAGGCTCTTAAAACTGCGACAAAAACCCCTTCCGTTTATGAAATTTGTCACCCACTAGTCCATTTTATCGGTCGGTCTAGCTACACATTAGAACATGACATGGATAAACTTTTCGCTGCTGACAGATCAGTTTGTGATTCTGGCTTTTACCACGGGGTAATTGAGCAAAACCTAGAAGAGAAGGGCACTATTGTTTTCCAAGACAACCAGGTGAAATCTTTTGAGGGCGTTAAGGATTTATGCGGGAAAATAGAAGACTACTCTATTCCACTTCGATACAGTAGTTGTGTTCATGGCCTTGGCCATGGTTTGATGTACGTGACCGATAATGACCTGATGATTTCTCTGAAAGGTTGCGACACAACACCTGGTCCTGGTACTTGTTATGGCGGGGTGTTTATGGAAAACGGTGGCTCGGCTACAAACCCCTATCACTATTCAAAGTATCTTCGAGCTGACGACCTACTTTATCCATGTAATAGCCTCGAAGAAAAATATCTAGTCGCCTGTTATCGATACCAAAGCCTTTATTATGCCCGGCTTACCAGTCGAGATTGGCCAAAAACCCTAGATTTGTGCTTAAAAGTGCCCAAGGAATATCAAGGAACCTGTATTCAGTTTGTAGGTAGTAACCTGATTAATTATTCTGAAGATATAAATCTGATGAAAAGTGTCTATGCAAAAGTTCCCGAGGCTTACCAAGGGTATTTTATAACCGGCCTTGTCTCTGGTCTAGGAGAGGATAATGTGGGGGTGCCTAGCAAAATGAAAGCAGTTTGTGATTTTGTTAGTGGTTCGAGCTTAGAGACCAGTTGTTATAAAGACATAGGAGTTGCCATAAGAAGGTGGTCGTTTGACCTGCAAGAGAGGCAACACTTTTGTGAAGAAGCTCTTGCAAGATCTGCCTTTGAAAACTGTGCTTATGCTAGCATACCCAACTTTGATCCCTTCTTTTATCGAGTATTCTCGGGGATAAAAGAGCTAACAAACTTCAGATTAGATTATTACTAGTGAGACCTTTTGAGGCTCTTTTTCTTTTAAATGTGTAGTATACTTACTTCTTGATGAAAGTATCAGCTGCTCCAATTTTGGTAAAACCCAAGTTCTCTCATTCTGAAGGCTCAAAGATTTACTCAGGTCTGAGAGAAAAAGTGACTGCGGCTGGGATACTGGGCCGATCCTACTATTATTATTTATTTTCGACTCTTGTAACCATTTTGGGGACAGCCGTCTCAGTTCATGGGGCTCTTGTTTCCTCGTCCATTTTAGAAGTCGCTCTTTGGTCAATAGCTTTTGTGTTTTTTTCAATACAGCTAGCTGGTTTTTTCCATGATGCAGGTCACCGGGCAGTATTTAAGAGCACCTTTTTTAATGACTTGTTCGGCGGTTTTATTGCCGCTCTTGCCAACATCTCCTACTCTTACTGGAAGTTTAAACATAATAAGCATCACGCTAGTCCCAATGAAGTCGATGAAGACCCGGACATCGAAATCCCCTTTATCTCTTTTACCCACCGGAAAAAGATGGCTAACCCCCTGGAAGAAAGGCTTAAACCCTACCAAGCTTACTTATACTTTCCGCTGGGAGTTTTTGCCCTAGTGTATTTTAAGTTTCGAAGCCTTGTGTTCTTTAAAGGAAATCGAGGAACCTATCTTCTTTTGGAAATCCCAATTTACCTAATTGGAGGTGTCATTTGGTACATTGTTCCTTTCTTTCTCGTTCCCCTCCCCCACGCTTTGGTATTCTTGGCCTTATCAAACTTGGGTGTTGGTTTCTATCTGATGAATATTTTTGCTCCAAATCATAAAGGGATGCCTCAGATAGAAAAAGGCGCTGAATTTTCCTTCTTGGAGCAGCAAATAATAACCGCCCGAAACGTCAAGAGTAATCCCCTTTTGGATATTCTATACATCGGTTTAAATTACCAAATTGAACATCATCTTTTCCCTAATTGTCCTCGTAACAAACTAAAATTAATCACTCCTTACGTTTTGGAAATTTGTAAAAAATACAATTTGGAATACAGCGAGGTAAGTTTGGTTGAAACTAACTTGATTATTCTAGGTGAACTAAACGAGGTAGCCAGCAGTTCTTAAGGCATTGATAACTGCGCCAAAAAATGCTCTACTTTTAATAAGTATGGATCAACTAGCACCAAAATCCAAAACTTTTCAAGATTCTTTGTATGAAAAGGCGGCTCGCAACCAGAGCCTGGTTAAAGCCTTGTTTGACATTTCCTACTCAATACTAATTTCCATTGTGGTTTTAACTACAATCTCAGCCTTCAGAGACCAAGAAGTATTTAATTACTTTCTGGTAAAAAGAGCTATTTTTGGCAGACTTGCTCTGGTAGTTTTACTTATCACTCTGACACCAGGAATACTGGGAAGATTTAACATCCAGATAAAGGCTATAAGAATAATTACCCTTTTTCGAAGGCGCCTCGGAATTTTGGTTTTCTTGCTAGCCTTTACTCATGCAAGTTTAATGTTCCTTCCGAAAATCGTCAAAATTGAACCGTTCCTAATCCCCCCACCCACCTTTCAGATTTTTGGAATCCTGGCCTTAACCATACTTTCTTTCATGTTCCTCACTTCAAACAATTTTAGTGTGCGAAGGCTTGGACCTTGGTGGAAAAGGCTGCACCGTCTTGTCTACGTTGCGCTCTTATTTATCTTGCTACACACCGCTTTACAAAGAACTAGTATTTGGAGCATATCGGCCGGGGTATTTTTCGCTCTGGAGATTTCTTCATTAATATACGCTTACTTAAAGGGTGGTTCATTCAACAATCCCACTCTAAAACAAACCCCAAAAACCCCGTGAAATTTGCCAACTAGCAGATTTTTATTGCTAAAAATTAGTCTATGATTAAATACCCCGGTAGATATCCTTTCTGTGGCGGAAGCGGTGGAGAGTAAAGGAAGTTTCAGTAAAAGAGTAGGTGAGTCGGTATTGTCCAATGCGAACTCGGTAAACCTTATCTTTTATTCCAGTGCTTTTGCGAATATTAAGTTTAGGATCAAGCGGATTTTCCAGGAGAATAGAGGTTAGATGATTAGATTTTTGACGAATTTCGGTAGATATTTTGGCCAAATCTTTCCTGAATTGAGGGGTCACAAGTAGGGATCGCATTTAATGCCTGGTTAGTACAGGTCTGCTAAGGATTTGATTTTTTTCACTTTGCCGACTCGTTCTTCCTCAATTGATTTTTTTAGACCATTGAGAAACTCTTCGCGGTAAGCACCTTGCGATTCAAGTATATTTTCAGTGAGATCGGAGAGCTCAGAGCTTAATTTGTGGATTTTTTTAATTTCTTTGGTAGAAACAGTTGTGGATGCTTTTTCCATATCAAAGCCATTATAGCTCAAAGGAGGGATTCATATCGTCCGATAGTCAGGAGGGCATACAGCACTTGTCCACCTCGATTGTCGAGATACCGGCACACGAAAAACCGTTGTTACAGAACTGGCCCCTTCAGCGCCGGATTATCGTGGCGGAGCTCTCAAATATGTTTGGCGAGATTGCCAAGCACGCTCACGAGGAAATGGTCTTGCTGCAGAACAGCTAGATCTCACCCGTGAGCTAGTAGGACGACAACGTCGACAGAAACTTCCACGGGGAATGGCAGACACTTTCGTGTCCGCCCTCTTCCCCTCAATGGCTGCATCCGCCAACTGGCGGAGATCTACCTCTACGTGGTGCAGCTAGATACGTTCGACAGTCTCAGTACTGTGGAACTAACTAAAGATCAAAAAGAATGACGACCCGTTCGACTACGCTCAGGGTCGTTTTTCTTTGGGTTACTTAATAAACTTGATTGTGGGTGCCGATGTCGTACAGCCAAAGCTCGTTACCAACTACTTTGTAAACCACTCTTACATCTCCCGAAATTGAAAAGGCTCGGTAGCTGCTTAGCTTTCCAATAAGTTTGTGATCTTTTAAAGTAGGTTGGTCTGGATCGTCGACGAACTGTTTTAACCGGGTTTGAAATTTAGAAACAAGCTTGGGGTTGTGGATTATTCGTTTCTGGTAATTCTTAACAAAAGTTTTATGAACCTTTATTTGCATCCAATTTGGCTATCAAGTCTGACACATTTTTCGCAGAAACGATATTTTTATTCTTTTCAAAATCAGCAGTTTGCTTTAAATAGCGGCGCTCCGAATTGCCTGACAGTTTAACAGTTTCCTGTATCATAATCTCAAGTTTATCAGCAGCCAGTTTTGTCAAGAAAATTCTTATAGATTCCTGCAGGGAAGAAAATCCCTGACGAGTAGCGGCTTTCTCGGCCCTTTCTTTTAAATCTTTCGAGACTGGAACTTGCAAGATCGACTTAGTCATAATATAATTATATAGTTTTGGTAATAGTTGTCAACTACTTTTTATACTCTTCTTTTACATCTTCTCCAAACTCTTTGTAGAGTTTTGTTATCTTAGGATCGATGACAACAGTGCAGTAGCCGGCGGTTCGATTTTTTTCGTAGTATTCTTGGTGATAGCCTTCGGCCGGGAAGAAATTTTTAAATGGGGCTATTTCCGTAACAATCTTGCCTTGATAAGCTTTACTGTTAAGATCTTCCTTCACTTTTTCGGCAACCTTTCTCTGCCCTTCATCGTGATAAAAGACCATCGATCGATACTGAGTACCAATATCAGCCCCTTGTTGGTTTTTACTAGTCGGGTCATGAAGTTTGAAGAAAACTTCGAGGAGTTTTTCGTACGAGATAATTTTTGGGTCAAACTTTATTTGGATTGCTTCAGCGTGCCCAGTAGTACCTTCGGACACTCTGTGATAGGAAGGGTTTTCCATATCGCCTCCGGAATAGCCGGAAACGACAGACTCTACTCCTTTCAATCTTTTAAAAATCGCCTCGGTACACCAAAAACAGCCCGCAGCTAGAGTTGTAGTTTCCATCGCTTTTGAATTATCTAATATCAAGCCGTATATTTCAATTATTTGTGGTATTATTGGTCTATGCCGGCAAGTACTGATATAAAAAGGTTGAGGGAACTGGCAAAACTTGTCCGCTACTACATAATTAGGGGAACTACTAAAGCTGGCTCTGGCCACCCAACCTCGTCTTTATCAGCCACCGATCTAATGACCGCTCTCTTCTTTCACACACTTCGGTTTGATTTGAAAAACCCCTCTCACCCAAACAACGACCGCGTTATTTTTTCCAAAGGCCACGCTTCCCCATTACTCTACGCTCTCTATGCTGCGGCTGGCTCAATTAGTGAAAAAGAGATAGATAGTCTGCGCAAGTTTGGCAGCCCTTTGGAAGGCCACCCAACACCAAATTTTAAATATGTTGAAGTGTCTAGCGGATCATTAGGGCAGGGATTATCGGTCGGTTTTGGCATGGCCCTAAACGCTAAATATTTGGATAAACTCCCTTATAAAACTTATGTACTTCTGGGGGATTCAGAAATGGCCGAGGGTAGTGTTTGGGAAGCAATCGAACTTTCATCTTACTACAGGCTCGATAATTTAATCGGGATTATAGACGTTAACAGGCTGGGACAGTCTCAAGAAACAATGCTCGGTCATCATGTTGAAGAATACCGAAAAAGGGTTGAGTCCTTTGGCTGGAGTGTAAAAGTGGTCGACGGCCATAAACTAGAGCAAATTGTTTCAGCTTATGATACTGTCAACTCGACCAATGGCAAACCCACTATGATAGTGGCCAAGACAATCAAAGGCAAGGGTGTTTCATTCTTAGAAGACAAGGGGGGCTGGCACGGAAAGGCGTTATCTGCTGAGGATTATGAGAAGGCTATAAAAGAATTAGGCGAGATCGATATGGGCGTCAAAATGTCGATCAAAAAGCCTAGTGATCTTAAAGCTAAAAAAGTTATAGCAGCAAAGAAAATCGAACCAGTCAACTACAAAAAGGGTGAGAAAGTGGCTACAAGAAAGGCATATGGAAACGCGCTAAAAAGGCTCGGTGGTTACTACACAAACGTAGTTAGTTTGGACGGTGAAACTAAAAATTCAACCTTCGCTGAAATTTTCAAAGAGGTCTATCCAGAAAGATTTTTTGAAATGTTTATTGCTGAACAAAACATGGTTGGGGCGGCCTTGGGTTTATCAAAACGGGGTAAAATCCCCTTCGTCTCCACTTTTGCTGCTTTTTTGACAAGAGCTTACGATCAAATTCGGATGGCCAGTTATTCCAAACCAAATATAAAATTCATCGGTTCCCACGCTGGAGTTTCTATCGGTGAGGACGGGCCAAGTCAAATGGCCCTTGAAGACCTTGCGATGTTCCGGGCAATCGCCGAAAGTATAGTTCTTTACCCCTCTGATGCAGTCTCCACCGAAAAAATGGTCGAGGAGGCGATAAAAAATACTGGGCTTTTTTACATTCGGGCGAGTAGGCCGGCAACAGAGGTAATTTACGCAAACTCGGAAAGATTTCCAGTGGGTGGAAGTAAAGTGGTATTAAAAAGCAAAAACGACTCTATCACAGTGGTAGCTTGCGGAGTAACTCTATTCGAAGCGCTGAAAGCGGCGGATATTCTTTCGAAGAAGAGTGTAAATATCCGCGTGATTGATGCCTACTCAATTAAGCCAATTGATAAAAAGAGCTTAAAAAAAGCAGCTGCTGAGACTAACAATTTACTCATTACCGTAGAGGATCACCGAATCGAAGGTGGGCTTGGCGACTCTGTGCTTGAGGCACTGTCAGATACTCCCAACAAAGTGTATAAATTAGCGGTCACAAAAATCCCAACTTCAGGAAAACCGGAAGAACTTTTAGATCTTGAAGGGATTTCGGCAAAAGCACTTGCTCAAAAAGTTCTCGCGGTGCTAAAGTCAAAAGGCAATGAAAAAAGGCGACCTTAAATCCAAAATTTTCGTCGATGGTGGGGATCCGGATGAGACAAGAGAAGCCAAAAAGCTACTTGGTTTTGTTGACGGCCAAACTACAAATCCAACCTTAATCTCAAAGAATCCCGATGTTCAAAAAAGGCTTGATAGCGGCAAAAAATTTACTGAGAAAGAAGCCTACAAATTTTATAGGGAAGTTGTGGAAGAACTTGCAAAAATTACTGAGGGGCCCATATCAATAGAGGTCTACGCCGACCATAGTACACCTTACGAAAAAATGCTCGCTCAAGGCCGAGAGATGTTTACCTGGATACCAAATGCTTACGTAAAATTCCCAACAACAAAAGAGGGGTTAAAAGCCGCGTCAACTGTGGTGAAAGAAGGGCTTAGGGTAAACATGACCCTTTGCTTTTCCCAAGAACAAGCGGCTGCCGTTTACGCCGCCACCCTTGGTACAAAAGAACCAGCGTTTGTTTCCCCTTTCGTCGGTAGATTTGATGACAGAGGAGAAAACGGTATGGGCCTAATTGAAAATATCTTGAAAATGTACGAAAAAGGTGATGGTCACGTTCTTGCATTGACTGCATCCGTCCGCAACGTCGCTCACCTTCTCTACGCGATAAAGCTTGGCTCCCCACTAATCACAGCTCCATTCAAAGTTATCAAGGACTGGTCCGAAAAAGGACTTACGTTGCCTGATGAGAATTTTGGTTACAATCCAAAGGGCTTAAAACCGATTCCATACAAAGAAATTCCCCTGGACAAAACCTGGACCGAATACAACATCCAACATGATCTAACAGACACTGGAATCAAAAGATTTTCAGAAGATTGGAACCAACTAGTCCAAAATTAGTATCAGCTAAAGAAAAACCACCCTTTCGGATCGCTCCTCCTAACAGGATCTCAAATGCTAAAAGGCACCTGATAACTGGTTCTAATATGTAGATACTTCAGGGCATTTCTGCAATGACAGTTACAAATACAATTATCACCAGTTATAAGATGCCTTTAAAGAACAGGTTAATTGTATCATATTTTTACCCTATAGTCAAGTTTGGTGAGAAGTAGACGTGGTGTCCGCATCAAACGCGACTGATATGTTAAACGTGTCTGTCGGCTACTTTAGTAGCACCGAAGGACTCTGGCTTTATTTTATATTCAAATCCGCTTCCTAGCACCATCCCAGTCACCCAACGAATCATATCGCGGGTTACGCCATCCTCCCCGACATCCAGGTGAACTTCTGGCTCATACCCGGAAAGGCCGTTGTGCTGGAAGGTATCCCGTATTTTCCAGGCAAGTTCAATCGAAAATTGAGTTTCTTTTGCTATTCTCTCTGGCAAAGAAAATACTTTCTGGATATTGTTTTTTTGCCAAAAATATACCCCACCCTTACCGATTCGGTGAGCAATAATAGCTGTGGCAAACTCCACGTGTGAATTACGGGCTTCAGAATCCGTCCCGACAATTACTTTGTATTTGAAACTCGAATCCTTTTTTATATACTCGGCTACTTTTTCGATGACTTCTTCGTAGTCCAAAGGTCCGAATGTTGGCGAGGTAAACTTATCCATAACGCAACATTGTACTATTTTTTCAAAAAATTTCCAAGTTTAAGAAGCTTTCTACTAAAGCTATTCCACCACCCCAAAAGACTCCTGTCCAAAAAAATGAGTTTGCGAAGCAGCTAGCCACAAGAAGTAGTTTTACTTTTGCGCCTTTAAAATTTAGTAACCTAAAGGCAAGTGCTACCGGAAATGGCCCGACTGTAAAAACTAGCGGGATAAAGGCTGATATTGTCCCAATTTTCAAAGCTTTTTGATAATGGGCTGGTAGTCTCCGACTCCACTTATTAATTTTATCTAAAGATTCCTCCTTTGTAATTTCGTCGAAGAAGTAAATTACGAGAATCGAGGCTAGTGACGCCATTATCAATGTGGCGGGTATTACCCCAAAAAGTAAAATAAAAGCCGGTGTGAGAAACTTAAACAGCGTAATTGGGAGAGGCCCGTTTATAGGCCCTGGCCAAATTATTGCGGCGATAGCTAGATGGGGATGCTTGAACACTTTACTCCAGGTAATCTTTGAGTTTCTTTGAACGTGTTGGATGGCGGAGCTTCCGAAGGGCTTTGGCCTCAATTTGCCGGATTCTTTCGCGCGTTACTCCAAATTCTCTACCGACTTCTTCAAGAGTTCTTTGCCGGCCATCTTCCAAGCCAAAACGAAGCTTCAAGACTTTCTTTTCTCGGTCGTTAAGAGTGTCAAGCACCTCAGAAAGATGCGATTTCAAAAGTTCGACGCTAGCTTGATCCTCAGGACGGATTTCCTCATCGGGAATAAAATCTCCCAAGGTTGAGTCTTTCTCTTCACCGACTGGTGCTTCTAAGCTTGTTGGTTGCTGGGATACTTTAATAATTTCGCGAACTTTTTCCGGCTCAATACCCATCTCGGCCGCTATCTCCTCAGGCCTTGCTTCTCTACCAAGCTCCTGCATTAACATACGGCTAACTCTAATAAATCGGTTGATAGTTTCAACCATGTGGACTGGTATTCTGATTGTCCGGGCTTGATCGGCAATTGCCCGGGTAATAGCCTGACGAATCCACCAAGTAGCGTAAGTTGAAAACTTGAAGCCCTTCCGATAATCGAATTTCTCGACTGCCCGCATCAAGCCGATATTGCCCTCTTCAATTAGATCAAGTAGAGATAGACCTCTGCCCACATATTTTTTAGCGATGGAGACAACCAACCTCAAGTTGGAATTAATTAGTCTTTCCTTAGCTTTTGGATCTCCCCTCTCCACTCTTTTCGCAAGTTCGGTCTCATCGGCAGCAGAAAGTAGCGACACTCTTCCAATTTCCTTCAAATACATACGAACAGGGTCTGTGATGGAAACTTTTTCCAAAGTTTCAAGAACATCCAACTCTTTTTCCATATCGGCTCCCTTCTTTTCCTCACCTATCTCAAAGACATCGACCCCTTCTTCGGCAAGTTTAGTGTAAAGCTCATCCAGCGCTTGAATATCAGCTTCGGCTTCCGGAAAAACCTCGAGAATATCATCTTGGGTTAGAAACCCTTGATTTTTACCTTTTTTTAGAAGATCTTGAATCGGTGTGGTGGTTGATTTTGCCATCTCTATTTACTAGATTTATACTGCGAGAGTTGTAGGGAAAGATCTCGGAACTCCTCTGTTAGGGCCCGTATCTTTTGAGATTCCGAAATAGCCTCGGCCTGTTTAATTTCTAATCCTAGCCTACGAAGCTTTGATCGTAAGTTTAACTCTTTAATGCGAGCGACGCAAGAGGAAATCTCACTTTGGGAAAGCTCGTGTTGATCTAAAATCTTTTCGTCAATTTCATATAAAATTACCTCATCGTATGTAGGGGATAGCTCTTCTGGAATTTGTACCGAGAGTTTCTTTAATCTTATCGCTCCTTCTCTTTTATAATGCTCTTTGATGAGGGTGAAAAGTTTCGCGATATTTGGATCATTTAATTCTTCACTACTCATATCCGGAAGAATCCCCGTCTGTAATATTAGAGCAAGTAGATACTTTTCTAAAACACCTAATTTATCTTCGGCTTCGATTCTATCATTGGCGAAATCGCCCCTTGCCTCAACTGTATCCTCCCTTCCTGAATATTTTTTTAGATCAAGTCTCAGAGCCTCTTCGCTAACTTTTAAACTCGCTGAAATCTTGCGGACATAATACTCCTTAGTAACCGCGTCTTGTATCGAGACTATAAAGGGTACAACTTCCTTTAATATTTGCTTTTTGCCTTCCACCTCATCTGGACTCCATTTTCGCAAAGCGCTAATAATAACAAAATCATAGACAGGTACTGCCTCCTTTATTTTTTTCTTCCATAAAGTCGGGTCTTTCTTAATAATTTCGTCCGGATCTTTCTCCGTTCCCAAATCGATAACTTTTACGGAAAGTCCTTTGCTTTCGGCAATTTCAATTCCTCTTTTGGCAGCTGCAACACCGGCAATATCAGTGTCAAACCCAATTAAAACACTCTCGGAAAACCTCGCCAGAATATCTACTTGCCGTTCGGTAAGAGCTGTTCCCAAAGGGGCGACCACATTGGTAACGCCAACTTGATGAGACGATAATACATCAAGGTTTCCCTCCACTAAAATTGCGGTTTTTTGTTTTCTAATTTCCTCTTTGGCCAAATCTATACCGTAAAGAGAGTTGCTCTTATTAAAGACTGGTGTGTCTGGTGAATTTAAATACTTTGGCTCTCTTGAACCAAGGGCTCTGGCCGAAAATCCCAACACTCGCCCTTGAATATCCTTAATGGGGAAGGTTATTCTGCCTCTGAATCTATCAGTTAACCTACCATTTTTTGGCAACACTAGACCAGCCAAAGTTAAATCTGCTCCAACAAAACCTTTCTTCAACAAAAAATTGGTGACTACTTCTCTTTCCGGCGCAAATCCAAGTTGAAATTTTTTTATTATGGCGTCGTTTATTTTTCTTGCGTACAAATAATCTAGAGCTATCTTGCCAGCTTTGTGTTTCATCAACAGATAGTGAAACAGCTCCGAGGCTACCCGATTAGCCGAAAAGATTTTCTCTTTTTTCTTATCTGGCTCTCCCAAATTAAATTTCTTAAGAGTTATGCCTGCCCTAGCAGCTAACTTTTTAAGTGCGTCAGCAAATTCGACCCCGTCTATTTTTTTCACGAAGGCAAAAACATCACCGCCTTCATTGCAACCAAAGCATTTGAAAATTTGTCTGTCTGGGCTAACCACAAAAGAAGGGGTTTTTTCCGAGTGAAATGGGCACAAACCCTTATAGTTTCTGCCGGTCTTTTTCAAAGGGACATATCCACTAATCAACGAAACTATATCAGATCTTTGTTTAATTTCTTCAATCTCGTTTTCCATCACAGGCATTATATGCCACGCATACAAGGCGTGTCATGTAATGACCAGCATTATACTACTTATTAATTAACCATAAGGAGATATCGACGAGGCAGAATTAGATCACTAAGTTCTGTAGTAGAGCTCTCGCGTCCCTAACTGACTTTAAATTGAATCTGGCCTTTGAACTCCCTAAGCCGACTTTAATTGAATAAGCACCGCCCGGAAGCTGGCCAAAAATATCCTCGTCAGTTACATCATCTCCTAAAGCCAGTACAAAATCCCACTTTTTACTACCTAAAAACCCTATCGTAGCTCTCCCCTTATTTATTTGGTCGCTTTTGATTTCGACCACTTTGCTCCCTTCCAAATATTGAAGGTTAAAATTAGGAGTAAGACCATTTAAGGTTGCGGAAAGTTCCCGGCATCTTATCATTCCAAGACCAGGATCTACCTTTCGGTAATGCCAAGCAAGAGAAAAATCTTTCTCTTCTATGAATGATCCTGGGGTTCGGTCAACATACCTTACCAAGATTGGGTAAATTTCTTTCTTCCAATCAGAAGAGATATTATCTACAAGGTCCCATTCTTTGTTTTTTTCTTTTATCCAGGCTCCGTGCTCCGCTACTAAGTTGAGGGGTAAATCACCAAACCATTCATCCAATGTTTCCTTATTTCTACCGCTTATAATAACTAGCTCGTTCTTCGTATCTTTAGACATAATACTCAACAAATTTAAAAGATCTTTATCTGGCTTCGCTTGCTCAGGCGTTGCCGCAAAAGTCACTAAAGTCCCGTCATAATCTAGCAAAAGGAGTCTCTTTTTTGCTTTTGCATAATTTTGCGCCAAGTTGTCTCTTGAATCTTTATTTAAGATCTTTTTCTTGAGATTATCCTGAATACACCTAATCTCTTCTAATCTTTCCAGAAAACTTTTAACCCACCATTTTTCAGTGTAGTGAGCTAATTCTTTTTGCATAAGCCTCACCCTAGATATCTTCTCTTCATCACTCATCGCAATACCTTTCTTCAAAGCTTCGACAATCTCATCCTTATTGTTAGGGTTTATTACTAATGCTTCTCCAAGTTCTTCGGCGGCACCGGCCATCTCACTTAAAATCAAAACTCCCCGGCCATCTCGCTTAGTAGCCACAAACTCCTTGGCAATTAGATTCATCCCATCCCTTATTGGGGTAACTAAGGCAACGTCCGCCACGCTGTAAAGAGCCGCAAGTTCCGTGAAGTCAAAAGTACGATACAGATACCAGATAGGGGTCCAGCCAACGTTTCCATATTTACCATTAATTCTTCCAGTGAGCTCATCAACTTGTTTTTTTATAACTTGATACTCTTCAACCTTAGTGCGGGTCGGAGCAGCCAATAAAATAAAAACCACCTTATCGTGGGTGAGAGGATTTCTTTCCAAAAAATCACTATACGCCTCAAGCCTTTGGGGAATACCCTTTGTATAATCAAGCCTATCAACAGACAAAATCACTTTACGATTTCCAATCTTTCTTTTTAATTTTGTAATTTCTGTCTGCACCTTGATATCTTTGTGAGCATTATTGAACTTTTCGTAATCAACACCCAAAGGGAAAGCATCTGCTTTTACAATGCGCTCTCCGGTGTTAATTTGGCCAAGAGAATGATCCAGTCCTAAAAGACGGTGAACACTGTTTAAAAAGTGACGCGCGTATTCATAGGTATGAAATCCAATAACGTCTGCTCCAAGAAGTCCTTTTAAAATTTCTACCCGTTGGGGAAGAAGGCGAAAAAGTTCAAACGACGGAAAAGGTATATGAAGAAAAAACCCAATTTTTGCATTTGGTAGTTTTTCTCGGAGAAGTGCGGGAAGAAGCATTAAGTGGTAATCATGAACCCAAATGGTATCTTTAGCTTCGGCATTTTCCAGTACCGCGTCCCGAAAGGATTCGTTAACCTTTTTGTAAGACTGCCAAAAACTCTTATTATAGGTGGCTGTTTTACTAAAATAGTGAAAAAGTGGCCAAATAGTACTATTGCAAAATCCGCCGTAATAATTCTCAATTTCTTTCTGGGATTGAAAAACAGGATAATAGTTGAAATTTGAAATTAGCTTTTTCTTTAATTCTCTCGCTTTTTTTTCCAGACTACTAATTATATAGGCTCCTGGCCAACCAACCCAAAGGTAGTTACCAGATTTCTGAAATGAATCCAAACCTGAAGACAAACCACCAGCCGCGTGCGCAAATTTAAAACCTTCTTTTGTATTTTTAACTCTTATTGGTAGTCTATTTGAGACTAAAATTATTTTTGACACTAGAATTTGTTTAAGCAGGCTTAACTTATGGCTTTGACCACCTGAACCCAAGGGGGCGAAGGTGGCGGAGGGGGTGGGATTCGAACCCACGGTACCCTCGCGGGCACGCACGCTTTCCAAGCGTGTGCACTAGGCCACTATGCGACCCCTCCACAAAGCGCGTCATATTATACCAGAAAGCGGAATAACTTGACTAAGCAAGCTAGCGGTGGTATAAGAATCCATGGGAGAAGGATGATCGACCGGACCGGAAGTTCCACTAGGAGGTTTACCATGACCCAGTATGACCAGCGCGGCAGCCCTGTCGGCCACCACGCTGCGGCGCAGACGGCGACAACGGCCCCCACAGCGGGCACAACGACGCCGACTATGCCGAAGACCACCCGTCGCCCCGGCCGGAGGTAGCTCGCAGTCCCGCCCGCGCGAAGGTAGAAGACACCAGCACTTCGAACTGCGTGACCATACCGTCACCAGCAGGTGAGGTCGGATACGCACCGTACTGGCCTTAGGCACTAGAACGTGCGCTTCTTGCCTGCGTTTTACGAGCCCGTGGCCTAAGTCGACGAACCTATCACCTAGAACCAGGCCCGCCCGACGCACAACTGTGCTGACGGCCCATATCCCCACACAAGGAAACTGCCGCACAAAGGCAAGGACCACGTGGGATCGTATGGTTAGCAAGTACTCAAGGATGGGCATACGAATCCGGTCGACACTGACTCCCAAGGACCCACCAGGTGTACCTATCACAGGAGCACTCGGTGGGTCCTCTCTCATTTATTTGAACTTCACAAGACAAAAACCAATTAAAACTTTCTCAAAACCTCTCTTAGCAAGTAGCTTTTCTAATGGTAAGATAATTTTGATGGCGGAGTGAAACCATAACGTTAAGGAAGAGATCAACGGAGGGAAGGATCCATGAACCGTTACATCATAATGGTCGCCTTGTCCATTGCATTTTTCTTGGCGGTTACGAGGCCGAACAGTGGAGTTCCGCCGGCAATTCAGCCAACCACCCAGACGGTGCCTATCACACCAAATTCCGTGGTAATCACCAAATACATCGAGGTACCAGCTCCAACCCAGGCTCAGCCAAGTCCGACAGCGAGAGCGGAGCAATCAACGGCAACTTCAGTGCAAACCGTACCTAGGGCGGAGGCCGCGATTAGCCGAATCCGTATACCGGAGTACGAGGTGGACGCACCGGTAATAACCATGGGGATAGACGATAACGGCGTGATGGAGGCTCCCGAGAAACCAACAGATGTGGCGTGGTACGATTTCACCAACAATCCAAGCTCTGGAAGGCAGTGCTGCAACGCTGTTTTCGCGGGACACGTGGACAGCAGCTACTCAGGGGATCCTGGACCAGCGGTCTTCTGGCCTCTGAAATACCTCGTTCGCGGCGATGTGGTTGAGGTGGAGATGGAAGACGGAACAGTTTACCACTACCAAGTGGTATCAAACGAGCTGGTGGATGCAGCCACTGCCGATGTCGGCGAGATCATCGGTCCAACCCAAAAAGAGACTGTCACCCTCATAACTTGTGGCGGACACTTTAACCAAGTGACTCACCACCACGAAGGGCGGGTGATCGTGAAAGCAGAAAAGGTTCCCTGAGGTTGCACCAACCAAGCGACTCATGATATCTTCTCCTTGGATAATGGCCACTAAAGCCAGTTTGGCAAGGAAGGGAGGGACAAACACACGGCCATTCCAATTCATCGGTAAGTTTGGAGACTGAGAGGTGCGAGATGCCTAAAAGGCACAAGCTCCTGGGGTTGGCTCTCTCCTATGCGTTCCCGCAGAGAGCTAGCTGGCCTCGGCATCTAACAGTCGTTGCAACGCTTGGGGTGGGGGCTTTTCTGTTCATCAGCCTCGGAATACCCCCAGCGACTGGGCCCCCGGCCCACGCAGCGACAACCAACAGTCTGGCTAGCCATGAGACGCCAGACCACGCCATAAGTAGCGCTGTCGGCAGGGAAGACAGGGTAGACCTAACGGTCACCACCGCTCCAATAGTGCAGGGGGGTTGGGACGCCGCACCAGTAGAGTCCCTACCAGAAGCTACACACGAGGCTTCCGGGACCGGAACGCTGGTGATCATTAGCGCAGTTGCAGCCACCTTCGGCACCATTTTCGTCACTAGCTGCGTAGTCAGAGCAGTTCGAAACCGGGAGAGGCTTACTCCCTCCATGCTCCGCGCAGAACTAAGTCAACTGGTGGCGAAGCTGCGACAAGCGCTGGGAACAGGAAGAGTGACCCAAGACCGCTAGTAACCTTGGGCGGCTACAAACAGGCTTTATAAAAAGCCTGGTTCTTCGGAACAATATCGTTGGAGTCAAACTCCTGCTGGGGGTTGTACGCTTGCGTATTGCCCCCAGCGAACTCACAACAAGTTTTTTGCTTCCTGGAAAACTTTTTTATCCGTTTTGAACGATAGTCTCTCTTCAACCTTACCAACTGGTAACCACTCTGCATTTTCCATTTCCCAATCGTGATATTCAATATTTCCCGACACGTATGCCATTAAAAAATAAGTTACTTTCTTTTTAATTTTGTCTCCCTTGAGTTGATAAAAATATTCTGTGGGTGAGAGTTCTTTAATTATTTTGGCTTCCACCCCGCCTTCTTCTTTTACTTCGCGAAGGGCGGTAGCTTCTTTTGTCTCACCCGGGTCAATCAATCCTTTGGGGAAAACCCAACCGTGATGTTGGGAATGTTGAACAACCAAAATATAAATTTGATCGTTTTCTCGTCTAACTACGATGCCGCCAGCAGATTCTTCAAATTTAAATGTCATAGTTTTGAATTTGAGCTCAAACTCTGTTAAAATATTTAATCACTTAGATGCAAGACAGTTATAACTGAATTATATCATTCCAACTTGCCCCCGTAGCTCAGTGGATAGAGCGCAACGTTGCGGACGTTGAGGTCGGAGGTTCGAATCCTCTCGGGGGCGCCACGGAGGGATGGCAGAGCCCGGTTTAATGCGCCGCTCTCGAAAAGCGGTTGGGTCGCAAGATCCTCGGAGGTTCGAATCCTCCTCCCTCCGCCATGGTTCGACTACGCTCGCTATTCAAACTGCGCCTGTAGCTCAGTGGATAGAGCACAAGCCTCCGGAGCTTGAGGTCGAGAGTTCGAATCTCTCTAGGCGCGCCAGGAATTTAACTAGCGATTTTGTGGAAAATATTAGAAAGGGAGTCTCCAAAACTATCTATCCAAGTGGTTTTTGGCACTTCTCTAAATGGCAGGTGACGCAAAAGAATATTTTTTATCTTTTCTTTATCTTCTTTGTCGACAATAATAATCAATCTACCCGGAAACCCAACCAGTATGTCCATATTTAACAGCGTGTGGCCGTGTTTTTCGGAAAACCAAAAATCGTAGATTTCCTCCCACAAAAAATCTCTTTTGCCAGAAATTACCCCTTCAGTCGTAATCCTGTGCTCAATCTCATTAGCCGGCGCCGAGGATAAAATAAAAGCGAGGAAGGAGACGGCAACCACTGGGGCAATTATGAAATACTCACCCACCAAAAGTAATACTAAAATAATTAGAATGGCTACCAAAACAATATAGGTTATCCATTTTTTACCCCTGGGTATAAAGACGTGTGAGGGGGAGGACCACTCCTGTAAAGTCGTTACTTCCATCTGTCTGTTTCCGTCTTGAGAATCTTCAAGATTTGAAATTTTTGATTGTAGGCCTCTCAGCTGTTCCTTTAAATCTGCGACTGATTCTTTGCTAGCTGCGTCTTTCTCTTCAATCAGAGAGCTACTCGGAGATTTTTTCTCTACTTGAGAAGCCGGCGTAGTGTTTTTTCTTACGAAAAATTTTTTTTGCGGGGCAGCCATACTTTTATATTACTACGATTCAAGAGGGTTTTCTACATAGAGGAGCTGTGTTGTTGAATCACAATTAGTATGGTACTTTTAATTAGTTCAGGAAGCTTTCACGAACAGAGGATGGAGATCATCAACAAGCACCTTAAAATCGGCCCATTTCCAGAAACGTAGTCAAGGAGGTAACCCCCATGGTGTCAAGAACAATGGACCAAATAACCGCTAGCCGCGTACTACGCAATCCTGAACCTGCAGCGTCCTTACCACCCAACCTAAAAAGCGACTACGATGATCTGAAGGGACTAGTCGAGAGGGCGGGGCTGCTCGACAAGCAGCTTTCGTACTACATCGGCAACATCACCATCAGGCTCGCTTTGCTCACCGGGAGCGTGGCGTTTCTCCTCTTCTTCGACAACTTCTGGCTCCAGCTTCTGAACGCTGCCTTCCTCGCTTTCGCGTTCGCCCAGATCGGCTTTCTCGGCCACGATGCCGGACACAAGCAGATCTTTGCGGGCAGTTCCTGGAACTACCTGTTCGGCCTGTTGCCGAACTTGTTGCTCGGCCTCAGCCGGGGTTGGTGGGTCGATACTCACAACGAGCATCACAGTAATCCAAACGACCTTGCCCGCGATCCGCACACCAGGCTGCCGATCTTCGCGTTCTCCGAGGATCAGGCGCTCAGCAAGCAAGGGCTACCGCGGCTCCTAATTCGCTACCAGGCACTCTACTTCTTCCCGATCCTGCTCCTTGAAGGGATCGGCACGAAGGCCGCCAGCATACAGTATCTCCTTGGAAACAAGGGAAAGAGCCGCCTGCTGGAAGCGCTGCTCATGGCGCTCCACCTCGTTATCTACGTTGTGCTGGTGCTCTATGCTCTCGGCCCGGGGCAGGCTGTGGCGTTCATCGTGGTCCATCAGGCGCTGTTTGGGCTGTACCTAGGCCTAGTCTTCGCGCCTAACCACAAGGGTATGCCCCTTCTGGACGGCGATAGCCAGCTAGGCTTCCTCAGAAGCCAAGTACGGACGAGTCGAGACATCATGGCCCACCCAATCACCGACTTCTGGTACGGCGGCCTCAACTACCAGATCGAGCATCACCTCTTCCCCTGGATGCCCAGAAACAAGCTGCGAGAGGCCCAAGTCATCGTCAGGGCCTTTTGCGAGGAACGCTCAATCCCTTACTACGAGACGAGCGCCGCGCGGTCTCTCAAGGAGATCTACCAGTACCTACGCGATGTCAGCGCTCCGGTACGCTAAGCTGCAGCCTGACTCGGAGTTGAAGAAGGGAGACCTAACAGAGATCGGCCCGCCGCGGACATGTTCCAAAGCGGGCCTCTCTCGTTCTCTCGATGTGAATACGAAAATCAGTGCAATGTGTTGACCTTAATGAAAGGTTACTTCAGTAGTAGAAGTTTCTTAGAAAAACCAAAGGTGAATGGCGGAGAGGGAGGGATTCGAACCCCCGGTGACGTTGCCGCCACACTGGTTTTCAAGACCAGCACCATAATCCACTCGGTCACCTCTCCGTGGCGGAGGGTACAGGATTCGAACCTGTGTGGCACTTTCGCACCAACGGTTTAGCAAACCGTCGCCTTAAACCACTCGGCCAACCCTCCAAATGTGCTGGAATTGTAACAAAAAGAGCTTTTAAATTCAACGAATCAGGAAGATGTTCATTGCTACTTGCTGGGCAAACAAAAAACCCACCTTATAGGTGGGTATTGTTGCTTAACTTGAGGCTTCGCCTTTGGGGCGAAGCCAAAAGATGGTGGAGATGCCCGGCTTTGCACCGGGGTCCGTCCAGAATAAATGGATGGGTACTACAAGCTTAGCCAGCCTTTGTGAATCCTTTAAACCCACTGGCTGACGAGTTAAGGATTTAAAGTAGGTTATTGATGAATTCTGAATCAACCTAGGTTACCAACCTAAACTGTTCGTCTTGACTTAAGTCACACCTAAAGGGCTTCGCCAAGAGAAAGCCTCAATAGACGGTCCTATTTACGCAAACGCGTAACGGACGGCCAAATCTTTGTTGGCATTTAATATTTCTTGGAGATTTAACGGCATCTACCAAGATTATGCCGGCTTGCACCTTACCCACATACTCTACCGTCGAAATTTAAACATCCCCACGGAAAGATAATATGAATAACAAGTTACTAATTTTTCAATTGTTTTTGTGCTTTTAACTTAGGCGCTCGTACTATTGCTTCTGCTTCCCGCTCAATATCTCTTTTTTTCAATGCCTCTCTTTTATCTGCCTTCTTCTTGGCTCTTGCTAAAGCAACCTCTAGCTTGACTAAGTTGTGCTTAGTATACATCTTGGTAGGCACAATTGTCAAGGAAGAGGTAGTTATTTTACCTGACAAATGATCTATCTCTTTGCGGCTGAGTAAAAGTTTCCTTTGCCTCTTTGGATCATAAGACGGATCGAAGGCGGCTTTATAAGGAGAGATATGGGCATTTATCAGAAAGGCCTCGCCACCTTCTATTCTCACGTAACTATCCGAAAGGGAGGCTGCCTTACTCCTCACCGACTTCACTTCTGCCCCGGAAAGTATTATTCCCGCTTCAAATTTATCGTAAATAAGGTATTCGTACCTTGATTTTTTATTGGTTACCAGTACCATACTTAAACCTTTTTATAGTATTGCCTACCCCAATAAATACTTCTCTACCTTTCTCCACGACGGCAAGTCCTTCCGCTTTTGAAAAATCCTCTGATTTGTATTGCGAAACGTAGCTACCGTCTTTTCCAATCAGCACCACCCGCCCATTATTTTTATCCAAAACAAAAAGGGTGTCGCTACCAATTTCGGTGTAAAGATAGGATTTGTTTCCAAATGGCTCATCTAGATTGCTTACCTCAAAATCCTGCCTTTTTCCGCCCAGAAACTTCATTAAAGCGCCTTCTTCGTCAATAACCCAAATGGCCCCATCAATAGCCATCCCCGAAAGAACACCTTTATCAGAGCTGTCTTTGAAATATCTCTGCGCCGAAGCCAAGCTAGAGCCAAGATTTAAATATTTCCAAATTTCCTTTTTCCCTTTGTCTAATAAATACAGGTTGCCCTGATAAGTGGCTGCTTCAACAATCTCTCCCCAATCTGAAGATGACCCCTGAGCCTTAACTTTAACTTTGCTATTAATATCGATTTTTTCGATACCAGCTGCATTTTGTAAGTAAAGAGTATTTTCGGATAATGAAATCGTATTTACTTCTGCTTCGGAGACAAGATCTTCCACTGTTTTTTTGTTTTTATCCAATATGAAAATCTTTTTCCCAGTTTTATCTAATACCAAAAACTTATTCCCAGCTAAAATCAGCTTGTTTATTTTAACTTCCGACGGAAAGGAATAAACTTCATCCAAACTCACCTCACTGATTTTTTTGACGGCCATCACTAACGCGTTGAAGCGTCTATAGACTTCCTCCACCTTACCTTTATCTACCCCTAGGTTTCTAAGATCGTCAATATCCTTTTCCGCCTCTGAAATTAAATCTCTTGATCTTCCGGGGTTTATTAACGCTAAGTTTTCCACTTCGTCGAGTTTTGTCGAAACTGTTTGTAATTTTTCCTCAAACCGGGCTTTCTTTTCGGAGGCTGCTCTGTTGACTAAGGCAAAACTAACACTCGCGACTAGTAAAACTACCATTACCACGGCTACTTGTGCTGCTCTCGCTCGGCGACGCCTAGGGACCTCCTCAATCTCACCAGGAGATCTCGCCCTCCAAGGCTCTAAAATCTTGTCTAGAAGGCTTCTGGAAGAAGCCAGAAACAGATTCTTAGCTTTATAAGCAAACGGCCCAAGTCTCGCCTTTAAAAGGCTCAGAAGCCTCCTAGCAGCCCCTAGCAACCTTCCCAGTATTGAGGCTCTTTCGCCTGCAAGCTCCATCATTTCTAAAGTCTCTTGCGCCTGCGGCCCCTCAATGTAAATTCTCAGTATTAAGGCTACTGCTCCTGGAATTTCGCCAATTTTTTCATCAACTCCCTTAAGGGCGCCCTGAAAATCTTCGGAGACTAAAAAACTGGGGATGGATGAGATATCGACTTGGTCCAGAAAACTTTGATTAGCTAAGACTATTGTATCTTCTTTTTCAACCGCGCCTGAAGCAGCTTTATGGAATTTTAGTTCTTTAATTGTATTTCCTCTTTGAAAAAGCACTGCGGCACCTTCCACTTTAACCACATACAAAGCCTCTCCCCATAAAACTGCCCCCACAAGTTCTAGCCTAGAGGGATAGATTCTCAGTTCTTCAAGACTTTTCTTGGCAGCACTAAGTGCTTCCTCCAAAGAAGGTAGAATACTTCCCAAGGGGCTGGCAAAGTAGGTGGACTGAAAAACCTGATATAGTTTTTCTTCTATCTCAGCTCCCCTTGCCTTAAAATCCCCGTGCAAGGTTATTAGGCTAAAAAGGCTGCCCTTGAGACTTCGCAACTCTTCCTCATTGGGTACATATTGATGGGTAAATGAAAGTTGAGACTGCAAAGTCTTACCGCTTACTTGCCCAGCTAAAGAGTAAAGTGTTTTTTCCTTCATAGTTACGATAATATTAGAATTAGGACTAAAATTGCCCCTACAACTCCTGATAAAAACAACAGTTTAGAGATTAATTTAAGGAGCGGGCTTAAGCTGCTTTCAACTACAGAGCACATCACCTGGACTTGTCTGATAACAAGGAACGAAAAAACAGTAAAACCGATCAAAAAAATAATCACAAAGATTTTTGCTATAGAGTCCAGCGGCAAACTACTAGCTAAGTCAAACCCACTCATATTTTCCCCTTAAAATGGCTTGGTCCCTTCTTGGTAAGTAAATTTATCACCTTTTTTTGAATCTCATTTGGCTTTGCTATTGAATCAAACTCAAAATTTGTGATTGTTCCGGCCGTCTGAATAAAAACATTCCCATAATCAAATATTAATTGGGCCACGCCTCCCCTAGTATGGGTGACATCCTGAATATCATCTAAAGTCGTGCTGGAAATCTGTTTGTAAAAAAGATTGAAGAAATCAATATCAACTACTCTTTTAGTGGTGACTATATAAACATTAAAAAACCAAAGCAAAAATCTTTGAAAGGCGTAAGCGACGACAAAAAGATACCAAGACAGGGTGAGTACGAATTGGGTCGTCTGCGAAAGTGAAATATTTATTGGCGAATTGTTCCCAAAAGGGATCAACTTCAGAGCTGGCGGGACTAAAATTAAGACAACTACTAAAATGGTCCACCCAACGTTTGTAAAAAAATGGGCTCTTTCAAAAACAATCACCTCTTCATCAAGGCTTTGGGTCTCAAAGTGTGGAAACTTGGTAGAGTTGGTCTGGTTCATCGGCTCTATTGTACCCGCCCGTAAAGGAAGCGTCAAACCGAAACTTAACGAATAATGACATCGAAAAGGTTTGTTGTTAGACTTAAAGTTCCTGGGGAACGAAGATGGTAGATGGAATTGAAAAAGTTGCCGCTAAATGTTTTACCTGAAGGGTAATTTGAGCTTACAAACGTGACCGATGATGTATGGCCCCTGCCATCGAATCCAATTAATATGTTCGATAAGTTTCCAACTGTTTTTACGCCTTTTTTGCCTAGCTCCGAGCCAACTCTCGAACTGCTCCAGCCGGCTGCTCCCAAACAACCATCCGTCGGTGAGAGATACTGATTATAACCGCTGGACACTTGCGACAAGAGAGCGGCGTTGAACAAATCTACTACTTGAGCTTGTGCTAGCCAAGGGAAGTAAGAGCCACTACAACGGGAATTACCCCAAGCTTTATGAAACCAGGGGGAAGCTTTATCGTAAGCGCCTCCAGGCCAACTACCTCGGTAGTCGCGTATAGCTTGGGCATAAGGGCGCGCTCCTCCCCAAACTTCTGCAGATGAAAGGGTGTAACCGCCGGAGGTGGATGCGTACCAAGCCGTGATCGGAGAGCCTGCGTAAGTAACCACTATTCCTTTTGTTGCGGTCACAGCATCGCACCACCTTTTATTGTAAGTGCCCGAACAATTTGCCTGGGCCCTGTTGTAAACTTGGCAGGCTTGTGTGGTACAAATCGCCCGACCAGGGTTGCTTTGCAGCCAGTTCATGGCGAAAGTTCTGGCGGCTACCGCCTGGGCTTTTAAGGCTTCCATTGGCCAGCTTCTGGGCATCTCCGCAATTCCGCGCAGATAATCGCCTTCAAAGGAAATATTTCCGTATCCCACAACATTGATTTTGCTCGGCACAGAGTATTTCCCAACCGAAACTCCTTTGTAATAAGTCTTAAGGATGGCGGTGTGACTTTGTCCTGCCTGTGCTCTTCCGTAAGCTCCGTATTGATTCATACCAACTCGGTGAGGATAACCGTAAGAAGCAAAAGCATAAGCTGGGGAGAAACCTGGATTTGGTAGGGGGGTAGAGGCTGGCGCTTGATTTCCGATAGTCTGATTTTGTTCACTAGCGGCTAGTCTTTTGGTTATTAAATCCTTTTGCTTCTGAGTCAGATTTTTAAGACTGGCGTTAATTTGGGAGCTTCTAGTTTGCAGGTAGTTTTGCTGATTGGCCGCGGAATAGTATTGGGAACGAATTGAGGCTAGTCTTCCGGAAATTTCATGGGCGGCCTTTTCTAGGCTTTTCTTAACTGATGCTACCTGAGATTTTGTTTTTTCCACTCTGGAGATTTCTTCATTCACAACTACTATCAAATCTTGCGATTGCCCAATTACTCTTTCTTGATAAACTGAGAGGGACGCAAAATCTGAGAATCCGCTGCTGGTGAGAAATAGCGAAAGTTGGGAATCTCCTGGTCTTTTGTAAAGAGTGCGAATTTCCTGATTGCGTACACTAGTAAGATAATCCAGAGATTTTTTCTTTTCGGCCAAATCGTTTTCTACCTTTTTCAAATCTTTCCGAACTTTAGCTACTTTTTTGTTAGCCTCATTAAGCTGCGCTTCCGTACCAAACAAATTCCCAGAAAGATAGGCGATATCCTTTTCTATTTGCGACAACTCTGTCTGAGTTTTAGAATAGTCAGATTTGTTTTTATCAATGTTTTTTTGGACATCAAGAAGCTCATCTGCCTTTGCTTGGGCGATGAATACATTGAAGGACAGAACGATGGAGAGAAAAACCAAGGCAGTTTTTTTCATCAGTTATAGGTTATAATACTAGGATTCCATGAATATTTCAAACTTAGGTTCCAAATACCGAACGGTCAGGGAAGAAATGTAATTACTAGGTGGTCATTATGAATTTTATTTACACAAAACATGCTGAAGAAAAACTTCAAAGGCTAGACGTAGTTAAATTTAGTGTGACTAAGAAAAGGCTTGAGAGTGTAATAAAACGCCCAAATCGGAGTGGCAAGTCAAAAACAGGTGAAGGGATAGCAATTGGATACTTATTTGGAACCTATATTATAAGAATCGTGCATGATATAATGACAGATGACAAAATAAAAATTATTACTTTCCACGTATCTAAGAGAGGACGATATGGAACTTAAATATTATAAAGAGGACGATATCTTGGTAATGAAATTCTCTAATAACCCTGTCGATGATTCCTTTGAGGTTGATGACAATGCTGTATTGGAGGTCAGTAAAGATAACGAGCCGGTCACATTGGAGGTTCTACACGCCTCAAAATTCTTCAACTCGATTAATAAAGTGCTGCCAAAAGAGGTAAAAGAAGAATTCTTCACCCCAGTCTAGATTTTGCACCTCCAACTAACCTCTAAGATCTAATTTCTCGCTGACCGGTCTCTTGTCTCTGGTTACTTGTTACTTGTCCCTAAACATGTTTGACAACCCGAAGCCAAACCGAGTACGATTAATTAGCAATACTGTCCATGAAAAAAACGACCTTATTTTTTTTAGCGCTACTAACATTTCTATTATGCTTTAATTTTTATACTCCATCTACCTTTGCAGCTAATTTAAGCTGTAGTGTCTTACCAAATACTATAGCTGCAAACGGAGTGGCCACAGCTCAGCTCACAATAACAGAGACGGGCCATAGTCTTACTGCATGGTTCATGTTAGCTAAAAAACTACCAAATGGTGGTGAGTATTTATTGGGAGCGCAACAAATTAGTCAATCCTTCGATGGTCATAACTCAACTGGAACCAAAACAATTGGGCCGTTTGATAATGGCCAGGCTGGAGACTATGTAATTTATATTGGGTCTAGCAGAGAAGCCGTTGAATCTAGAAATTCTTCCGGTTGTACATTTGATGTTTCCCCAGGGCCTCCACCACCCACTGGGGTTCAGTGCGTAAATTTTGTCTCAATACAGCCACCAGAAGAGGAGATAACATCCGGATCAAATATTATTTTGAAATACACCAGAGGTCAGTCTTCAACAACCGCTGATTATAAAGTTGACATTTATAATAGTGATAGTGTATTAACCCGAACCGTCGACAGATTAACAGACTCCGGAAGTCTTTGGTCAGCCAATGTTGGCTCACTCCAAGGTCCAGAGGAAGTTTATTCTGCCAAATTATACTATATAAAAGTGTCACCACCCCACCTTTGTAATTCAACGAACATTTCCATTCTTGATGAAAGAGCAGCCGGGCAATTTCCAGAGGGAGATGATCAGACTTCTGCTTTACCTAGCCGAGTAGAAAAAATTGTGAACTATTTAATTACGTTTGGAATTGGAATTGCTGGTGGAGTGGCGTTTTTGATGCTAGTGTACGGTGGATTTAAATTTATATTCAGCCTTGGAAATCCAGAGAATGTTCAACAAGGCAGAGAGGTGATAACGGCTGCTATAATTGGCTTGATTGTAGTTGTATTTTCTGTTTTTCTTCTAAAATTGATTGGGATTAGTATTCTTGGTTTGCCAATATGAAATATATTAAGTACTTTTTTTTATTTCTTTTCTTTAACTTAGTTTTTGCATCTTTTGCTTTTGCAGCAATCCCAGAGGGCTGCGAAAACAGGGACTTTAATGGTGATGGTGAAGTTACCGTTAGCGATCAGACTATAGTACTTGCCAAGGTAGGTGTAAGATTAGGTAACCCCAGTTATGAACCTAGATTTGATTTGAATAACGACGGTGTGATTAGTCAAAGTGATGTAGATCTTGTATCACAATGCTTACCAGTTGCTGATAGCCCAAGCAACAGTGGGTCCTCTACACCTAATATTTTTAACCAGATTATTGATCCTCTCCAAGGCCGATTTAACAGTCTTGGGCAGATTGCAAGTATGATTTTACCCTATGTTTTTGTGCTTGGCGGGATGATTTCTCTTCTTTTCATCATCTGGGGCGGCTTTAGATACATGACCGCTCAGGGAGACCCGAAAGCAATCGCATCTGCTCGCGGGACAATTGTTTCTGCTGTGATTGGTCTAGTCCTTCTCGCCTCTGTATTTGCAATTATGAAAATTCTCGAGATTGTCTTCAGAATAAAAGTTTTGGCATCTGCTTCCATAGTTTACGCTGCGCAAGGGGTAGATATTGGGTGTGAGTTTAAACTTGGCGACAGATGTGTAAGAGCAGTTTTTCCGACCCTGGGAACTCTTTTGACTAGTGTAATTACTTTTGCTCTTGCAGCAGCCGGCCTAGTATTTTTTGCTATGCTTTTGTGGGGCGGGATGCGCTACATGTTATCCAGAGGCGATGATAAAATAATTGTTGAGTCCAGGCAAACACTCACCAATGCGGTAATTGGCCTCTTGATAGTAATCTCCTCATTCGCGATAATTAAACTTGTATCAATTGCAACTAGCGCTAATATTTTAGTTTTTTAAGTTTATGAACCGACTCAAAAATCTCTCCTCCATTATTGGTCTTGCGACTCTATTTGCTCTAACTTCAACTTCTATTAAAGCTCAAGAAGATCCACCTGTTATTGATACAATTACACCACCAGCCGGATTTCCCTTGGATTTAAACACCATTATCAAGAGTTCCGTGGCTCTTGCGCTTGCGATCGCTGGTTTAATTTTCTTTGTAATGTTAGTTGTCGGCGGATTTCGTTACCTAACTGCCGGTGGGGATGAAAAGGCAGCCCAAGAGGCAAGGAAAGCCCTAACAAATGCAGCCGTCGGCCTTGTTATAATCGTAGCATCATTCTTAATAGCTCAGCTGTTATTCGCCGTCTTTGGCCTCTCCCCATTAGTAAACGTGGCCAATCCAACAAGTTGAGGATTAAATGGAAGATTTAGGCACTCCTGGATTCTTTTTTTCAATACCAAACTTATTACCATTTAGGGATTTTAGTGAGCTTTTCAACGCCTTATTATCAATCGCTTTTTTTGTTGCCGGCCTTGCCTTTTTAGTTAACTTGATAGTGGTAGGCATTCAGTGGATGTCATCTGGCGGAGACCCCAAGGCACTAGATAGTGCAAGGCGCCGAATTGCAAACTCCTTCATAGGACTGGTCATCGTTGTGGCTGCTTTTGCAACCGCCTTAATTGTCGAGCAGGTGCTTGGGATTAAAATCGTCAGTGGGTTTTGTATTCCAACACCAGGGGGGCAATGTTCATAGAGTTTGAATTACATTCTTTAAATTTCTGAATTAGTTCTTGCCAAATCATTTTTAACATGCATATAATCTAGTAGTTAAAGGGAGGTGAAACTGCTCAATTATTATGCGTAAACTAGCTACTTTACTAGCAACAGGAAGTACTTTTTTAACACTAGCGGGCCCAGCATTTGCACAGGCAAATATCACGGGTTTTGACTCAAGTATAGTTCCATTCCCAAACCTAGGAAAGCTTTTAAGCAACATTTTGGCCCTTCTTTTCTTTTTTGCGGCCTTACTTGCTTTTCTTTTCATCATTATCGGTGGTATTCAGTGGATTACAGCTGGTGGTGATAAAGCAGCTGCTCAAGCTGCTCGGGACCGAATTACCGCTGCGGTTGTGGGGCTCTTAATTGTGGTCGCCGCTTTTGCGATAACCTTAATACTTTCGACAGTACTAGGAATTAATCTCTTTGATTATCGCTTCCCAACTGCACCACAAACTGCCGGTACTTAAAAGCTGGAAATAAAGCCTGCAAATCCGCCCGATCCTGTGAGAATAGTCAGATACCAAAGCGGGACGGCAAGGTGCGAGAGCAGTGGGTAATAAAAAACGAAAAGAAGAACCACCGAAGCAGCAAACCCAATCAAGAGAAATTCCCTTTTTTCAAAATTTTCCTCGATAAATTTGGTAACTAATAAAATTCCAAACGGAATAGCCGAGAGTAAGTAATAGGAAAAGTTGTAGCGTGGGACAAAAAACCAAGGCAACCAAAAAGTAAGGAAAGCCCCAATCAAAAAGGTCTTCTCACTTGTTACTAAGCTCCTAGTGCGGTGAAAGACTAAATCCTTCGCTCCCTTCAGAATGAGCACAATACTTCCCCAAAAGAGAGCTGGATTAAACATAAAAAATATGGCCTGGACGCTGCCGTACTCTTGTCTACCAATGTACGAGTACAAGGGGTTTAGAAGCCACGTCATGGGGGTTAGGTGAAAAACTAAATTGTTGATTTCTTGCTTTTGCTCCACTTTTTCAAAAACCCCACCAGTGTGATAATCAAACATTTTTGCGTGAAGGTTAATTAGATCGGGAAGACTGTGGTTAAGTAAATAGAAACTGTATGATCCTAGATAGACGACTCCCACGATTAAAAATAGCAGCCCAAGCTTCGGTAAGGACTTTAAAGGTGTAGCCCTTTTTTTCCAAAGGTAAAAGCAACTTCCAAATGCTAGCAAAAAAAGACCATTCCATTTTGAGGCGATTGATAAACCGAAGAAGATGCCCGCCAACCCTAAGTATCTAGCCTTTTCTTCCTTGAAAAAGCTCCAAAAGAAAAGAGTAGCCGCCAAGGAAAAAGTGGCTACATAAATTTCTGGGACGGCTACTCTTGAGTTAACAAACCAAGAAAACTCAAAGGTGAGGAAAAGAGCAGAAAGCGTTGGAATTAAGCGCCCACCGAACATTTTCTTGGCGAGAAGATAAATAAAGATAACCCCCAAACTACCGACTAAAACTTCCGGAATTCGCCAACCCCAAGGATTATCTCCGAAAATCTTTATTCCGGCTGCCATGAAAAGCTTGGCTAGGGGCGGATGTTCAAAATTTGCCTCAAAATTCCCAGCGAGGAAGGAGCGCGCTGTCGGTATGTAATAGGCTCCTTCATCAAAGTAAACATCAGACGGGGAAGTTAACCTTAAAAATTTGATAGCTAGGTTAGCGATAAAAAGAGTAACAAGAACATTAATCTCTGACCTAAAAAACTTTCTCATAGGCAATTTGATTTTAACACAGGTTTAACTGAGTCAGACTCAGTTTGACTTTAGTAACTTACCCGTGTTAATTTGTAAAAAATGGGCCGACTTAAAAATCTTTTCACCACAGCTACTCTCTTTATCACCGTTTTGTTAGCACCAAAAACTGTACTTGCTCAGATTGGAAACAAAGTCAGCGATGATCCCGGATACACCCCTCTTAAGGACCTGGAGGTGGTTTTTGCAAATGCGTTGAATGTAATATCCATCTTAGCTGGGTTTGCGGTACTTTTGATGATCGTGATTGGAGCGTTTCGTTATATGGTGGCTCAAGGAGATCCAAAGGCAGTAACCGCCGCTCGAAGCCAAATTACTTGGGCGATCGGCGGGCTCTTCTTCATAATTGCTGGCTGGCTAGTGATACTTTTTGTTTCCCAATTTACTGGTCTTAACCTGACCAACTTCTGTGTTGACCTACCAACCGATGATTTAACTTGCTCAATTCAAAGGCCTTAACGTAGCGATCCTTTTGCAACATAGTTAATATTCAGCGTAGCAAGATCTGCTACATCCTGTTGGGCAAACCAACCATTGGCTCTACCTTTGTAAGTAGCGAGCGGTGCTTTTTCCACAAAGACAAAGAATTGGTCGGTTCCTGCATCGTAACTTATTCTATATCCTGATCCAACCAGAGGGAGTTTACTTCTCACATTATTCATTGCTGAGTATAGGTTAGTCTGACTTGTACCTTTGCTTTTTGTAGTTGCGTTCCACATGAAAAGAGTTTTTGATTCGTACTTAACTTTAAACTCATATTTAGCTCCTGGCTTTAAATTTGACTGCAGGCTAAAAGTGGCCTTTGTACCAGCTAAATCAAGCCCCAGAGTGAATTTCACGGCCGGTTTTGACTCTATGGAAACCTCTTTTCCGGCAATACTGGAGTCAAAATTAACCGTTATTTGCGGGGTTACACTAATTCCAGTCTGATCCACTAAAGGCTCAACACTGACAACTTTAGGCAGTTCTTCTTGGGTTTTTCCTCTGCCGGTAGGGACCTCCTTTGGCTTTGGCACCAATAAAATGCCAATTATTACAAGCCCCAGGGAAAATCCAAAGGCGGTGAGAATTATTATTCTTTTCGTCTTGTCCATATTAGTTCTCCTTTAAATATTTGCTGGATACAGCGTTGACCACTACTACAACCTCCACTTCTTGCTTATTGATAGTAGCACTTCCGGAAAGCTTCCAAAAGGGAAGCAGAAGGCCAGTCTCATCATCAATTAAATATACAAGTTCAATATCATTAAAGACTACATTGCTTGCCGCGCTCAAGCTCCCGCCGTTGTAGCCTCCTGGTAAAATTACCCTACCTTGCCCTGCCCTCAATCTATTTTCTATTCCTCCCAGATTAATTAAAGGGTAGGTGCCGATATTTTCCGTGTCTATTGCAACTTGCATATAAGAAAACTTAACAACCTCGCCACTCCTGGAGAGACTCGCTGATACCAAGGGGTTTAGCCCGCTATTATATATTTTGCGATCTGAAAAATTACAAGTGAGGTTTGTTAAGAATTGGTCGGCAGTTTTTGGATCATCAATAAAATCCAGCTCCAAGCCATATTCTTTCAGAGCTAGGGTTTCCTCATGCAAAAGATCTTTTTCTAGATTTAACTTTTTCAAGAAATTCTGAGCGGTCTGGGTAGCTTCGTCTAAAGTATTTATTAGCCTTTGACTTTTTGGTTTGCTGATTTTTAAATAGCTAAAGGCTCCTGTGCTAATATTGTAGTTTACAATACCATTTTTATCCTGAATCTTCCCAAACAAATCCCCACCAGTATCTTTCGATGTCTGTAATTTTCCATCAATCTTAAATACTTTTGCTAAAAATTTAGCTTTTTCAACGCTCCCCTTGGATTCTTTAACCAAAGCCACTTTAGAGCTGCCTTCCAGTTTCTTGCCGGAAATCTCTAAAGAAAAATCTTGCCTAAACCCCTCACCCACTGCTTGCGTAGGGGGCAGTTTTCCAAAGATAATTCTCGAGTTTTCCCGCAATTGATTGATAAAACTAAGCCCAATTAACACCGTCACAAACACGGAGACAAAAACGGTGATATCCAAAAAGTATTTCCTAAAAGTATCTAGTGTAAAGTTCATTGTATTACTCCGCTTGCTCCTTCCTTACAATAATACGGGTAGCGTCCTCCCCTTACCTCCACTGGCAAGAAAGGTTCAGGACTTATCCGCACTCCTGTGGAATCAAAAACTTCGTAATGCACATGGGGAGCTGATGATGTGCCTGTATGATCCTCTGTAGCTATTGGCTGGCCGACACTAACCTGCGTTCCACGCTCGACTAAAATTGAACTATCCGCTAGGTGTCCGAAACGGACTGTGTATTGATCACCTTTTATATCAACATAATTACCGTAACCCCCAGGATCAGAGCCTATCAAATCAAGTTTTCCTGAGATAGTCGAACGGACTACATCCCCTGTGCGTATCCCGTTTGCCCAATTTGCAATAGCTTTATCGGATTGAATATCTACTCCCTGATGACGGTGATCTGACCTCTGCTCTAAGTAGCGTCCTGTGATTGTTCCCTCTACTGGGCAACGGCCGGCTGGGCTTGCCACATCTCCTACAGTCTCATCTTTTTTGTTTAGGTAAAATTGGTAAACATTTTCACAATAGGTTACACCCCTATCTTCACAAGCGCCAAGATAATGTCGGGCTGCCTCGTAAACCTCAGCCTGCTCCCAGTCTTGAGTGGAATCGTTATAATCATATGTTGAGAAGTTTCCGCTAGAGCACTCTTCTGCATGATCTCTTGGAGTAGTATCGCATTTAATTTTCCAGGCAGCCGCATAAACTGAGTCTGCTACATTGCAAATGTTTGAGGTGCGACTCTGCCCAGTGGCAATATTTATTGCAGTTTTATATCGCTCAAAAGTGCTTGGCAAAAACTGCATCGGGCCCCGTGCCCCCGCATCAGACTGCGCACAACCTGGTATTTCTCCATCTGGATTACTGTATAAAATTACACTTGCTTCGGACAAAACCATAGCATCACCTAAATTCTCAGAAAGCCCTATTCCGTTCAAAACACCTGCCGGGACTTTGGCCCAAGAAGCTGCTTGCAGAATTATATTTTCTAACTCCACTGAGCAATCATTGTGCTGCCCATCACCATCGAAATCATCCGGACTAATAAACGCTTGGCAGTAATTATCCTTTAATCCTAGACCCGAACCCACCGGGGCTGCCACAGCCGTCCCACCTCCACCACCAATAATTCCAATGGCTACTAGAATAACAACTATAAAAATTACTATAAATAAAACTGCGGCGATTGCTGGAGCTGCCGCCCGCAGAGCCGCACTTGCCCCTAGCCTTGCCGCACCGGCTCCCCTCAGATTCATACCAGTTTGAGCAAGGTCGAGTGCACTTTGAACGGGACTTTTTGATTTTTTTTGTGATTCTTCTTCCGCGGGCATTTATCTATAATTCTATCCATTAACAAACTCAAACACAACTGTCTTAAACACGTGTTTTCGTTGACAATCGTACATTCTTAGATATAAGATTAAATCAAATGTGCCTGCCCAGGAAATTTAAAATCTTTCTTCTTGTTACAACTCTCAGCCTTTTTCTAATCAGTACTCTGACTCCAGCCTTTGCATCTCACGATAAAACCCAAGGCGCACAACAATCCCAAAACACAATCGAGCCAATTCCAACTCCGAACCCGGACGCCCCGCAAATTCAACCGATACCAAAACCAACCGCTGATCCCAAAATCCGTCAGGCTTTAGGCTGGGAAGATTTAAATCCAATTAGTTGGCCTGGAGCAGTCTATGACTTTCTTCGTGGGGCAACCGCCAAGGCAGTAAAAGGCGCTTTTTATGCCAGTCAAGATGCGGGATTTGAACAAATCAATAATTGTTCGGGGGCTGAATTAGTTGATAGCCAACGTCTTAATAACAACGATCCAGAGGACACTTGTATCGAGAAAAAAATAAACCGCGCTGCAATGGGAGTTAGTAATTTAAGCGAAGTGCCGAACCCAGGATTACTTGACTACCTAGGTTATGTAGGGTCTCAATCTTTAACATTACCTGTTCCCATCAATTCAACTCAATACTTCGCCTCTATTAATCCTTTTAAAGAAGCTCGTGCTGCAGCAGGGGCTGAAGAGCTAGCAAACAACAATATACTACTAAGTATTTGGCGAACGTCCAGGAATATTGCTTTTGCTCTCTCAGCAGCGGTTTTAATGGTTGTTGGTTTTATGATCATGTTCCGTTGGAAGCTAGACCCACGCACCACAGTTACAATTCAAAATTCACTACCTAGAGTAGTGGTGGCCTTGATTCTCATAACTTTTAGCTTCGCGATCGCTGGTCTTATGATTGATTTTACGAGATTGATCACTGAGGTTGTAACCTCACTTGTCGCAGTGCCGGGTGAGGCTCTTTTAGGCTTGTCTGCCATTGGTTTGCTAGTACTTGCAGGTGGAAGCCTTAGCCTTGCCACCGGTGGTCTATTCGCGTTGTTTATTCTACTTCTTGGTTTAATTTTGTCCATCATGATTCTAATCGTGTTTATTGTGCTGATCTTTAAACTGCTCATGCGCTATATAACTTTTCTAATTCTCACTATTTTTGCGCCGTTCTTTTTCTTAGCCGGCGCTTTGCCAGGAGGTGAGGGGATTATTTTTAACTGGTTCAAGCGCCAAACAGCCGCCCTTTTGGCGGTACCGTTTACCGCTCTTTTTGTGAATCTTTCATTCGCAATCGGTTTTTCTGGTTTCACCGGGCAAGGAGATTTGAATTTTCCCTCTCCCTGGCCAGTTGTGGGTGGTTTCGCTAACACTGCAGTTGGGTTTGCCGTTCTTGGCCCCTTGATAGGAATTGGCTTATTCTTTTTCGCTACAAAAGTTCCGGACATTGTTGATGAGGTCTTTGGAATCAAAGAGCTTGGGGCTAGAAAAGGAATCGGTCCTGGAATAATAGTTGGTGCGCCTATTGGCGGTCTCCAAGCTGCGGGTAATATATCAAGGGGTGTTGAAGGTGTGCAACGTGGTGTTAAGGTTGGGAAAGATGTGGCTGGGAATTTATCCAGAAGAGGGTGGGGGCCAGAACAAACTCAAACTGAAGGCGGTAATGTGAGCATTAGTAACCAGCCAACTCCTGGTCCAGCCGCTAGAACAGCAAGGCAGTTAGCCAGGACAATTTTGCGGCCTTTTGCTCCAAAAGATATGAGTGGTAGAAAGCCCTGGCAGAATATTTCCATGTCGGAAGCAGATTTTGCAGAACGCCAGAGGAGAATACAAGAACAAATTAAGGCGGCTGCTGCGAGAGGCCGTCGTGGAGGCGGTCCGCCTCCAACCGAAGATCAAGACGAAAGAGGCCCCCTAGAAACACCCTAGAATAAGAGAGAGGGCTGATCCGATACGATGCGGAAACAGCCCCCAATGCCTGTTAGGCAGCCTTGTCAGCTATGAACTTATAGAACTCCTCCTTTTCCAGTCGGGGGATGGTCCATTTCCCGAAGTCCTCCCTGACTAATGTGTCGAAGCGCTCCTCGAGCACCTTCTCGGTCACCGTCTCCTCTTGATCGAATACTAGTGACCAATCGATCTCGGTCATTTTCGCTTCGCCAAACCTCTCCCTCAGCCCCAGGACCTTACCCTTGGACCATTCCACGGAGATCTCCGTGAGCGCGTCGAGCACCAGGAACAGAGGCATCCCGCCCTTGATCTCTGACTGGGCCGACTTAATGAGGTTTTCGATGTCGCGCAGGTAATGCGGTGTGCGTGTCCAGGAGCGTGCCCAGAACACCTGGAGGTCGATCTTCCCACACCGCCAGGCAAAGTCGTACGGGCGCTCCATGCTTTGTTGCATTTTGTGCTCGACTTCGGGGTCACCGGCCCTGTTGTACCGAACCCCATACTGGCATTCGATCGCTACGTGGGCCGCATCTGGGAAAGTGAACCCACGCACACCCCTCTTCACCCTGGACTTGAAGACCATGTACAGGCTGAGGATGTCGTCGCAATGAGCGTGAAGCTCATCCAGTTCGTCGGCCATCGCCCAGATCACCTCAGGGGAGAGATCCTCAATCAGGCGCATGATCTTGGGCCAGACGAAGATCTCGCGGTTCTTCACAGCGCGTCGGAACACCCTGCGCAGACGCCGAAGGATCGGGCCCTTGGGCTGGTTGTTGAAGATCCGTTCCAGGACCTCCGTTTGGTGGAAGAACGTAACCTCGCGCCCACTCTTACGCGCTAGGTAGGCACTGCTGTCCTCGTCCTCCCCTGCTTCGCGGTCGAGTATGTTTTCTGGTACCACCTCCTTAACGATGGTGAACTTCGGGGTTCCATCCTCATTCTGGATGACACTAGCAACCCGGACGTATAGTTCGTTCATGATAGTGTCCGAATGGAGTCCCTTTTGGTTCTTGCCGATGTCCCGCGGGGCGATGAAGAAGAGTTCCTCCTGCTCGAGGATCTGCAACTCACCCCGTGAGTAGTTTCGCACCAGCCTAGTCTTCTCATGAAGATCTTTGCTGGTGATGATAGCACCCTCCCTAGCCGACACAATGGCACCGCGAATCATTGCGGCACCCTTGCAAACATCCTCACGGCGACCGCCAAAGAGGCTGTAGTAAGTGCTGATCGTGTCCATCGGCGTTTCAGAGGCGTAGTTGGCAGTCGAGCGCATCATCGTGCGCCGGCGGTTCATAGAACTCCGCCAAGCCCGCTTCTGTTCACTTGTCGCGTTCTCTGGAACTTCCCCCGGGTGTGGGTAGCGTTTGTTTAGCTCCCACCATACCCAGAAGTCGCCCCAGGTCTGCCGACTCTGACGCCCGCCCCAGTCTTCCCTCAATGCGGCAGCTACGTCTCTGGTGTCATACTCACCACCACCGTACTTCCAGACGCCGTTCCGGCTCATCCGGAAGTGGCCGTTGAAGCCGATGAGGTCGCGAATCTCCTCATAAGTCGGGTAGTCGATTAGGGAGTCGCTGACGTCCATCTTCTTGTACCCAACCGCCCGAGGAGGACGAACTATCCAGCGGATTGAGTCCAAAGCTCGGAACCGTGCCCAAGCCCTGTCCCAGTTCGTCACTGAGCAAGTTACGTCAGCGTTCGGGCTGAACTGGTCGTACACCATGTCAAACCGGCGGGGATCCTCGACCCTCTCATCGATAAAGTCAGGGCCCCTGTCCGGTCCCCACCAGTCCAGGTGCTTCTCCAACTCGTCCATCACTTCGCCGTTTTCTGGATCCCTGCCCAGCTTGCGGCTAAGATTCTGGACTATGTGTGCCCGAAGCTTAAGCTTCCAGTCGTAGCGGCGCTGCCCGTCAAAGAACGCCCTGTCGGCGACGAGGCTCACGAAGTGAAGGAACTCGAAGTCGTTTAGGGCGCCGATTGTGACAACACGCTCCTTGGTGTTGATGTCGTAGACCGTGAGCCGATCGTACAGCTCACGGATTCCACCACGGGCTGCTCGGCGGACTGCTCGAGGAGCCTTCTCCAGACCACCATAAGGCAGAAGCTTGTCGGGGATCACCCAGTTGGGGTTTTCCCTCTGGAACTTCCGCATCCAGTTACGCAGGAGGTGCTTGAACACGCGGGGCGTCTTGTTGAACACCTCGCGCTCTTGAGTCTCCCTCTCCTGGTGCGTGTCGTCCACCCACCAAAGAGTTTCGAACACGATGTCCTCGTTGGCAAGCAAGATCGACCACTCGTGCTCGTTAGGCTCTTTATTAACGACAGTGGCGACGACCTCGAAGTCGACTCCCTCAACCTCCTTATCCTTCGGGGGAAGGTTGAGAGAAATTCTGCCGTCGGTGAAAACCCGGACCCTCACCCGTTTCTTGGTTTTTTTGCCTGCCTCCTCTACCGGCTTACCGTCCCCACCAATTATGAGGTCTCCCTCCCCGTCCTTCTTGTATACTTTTTCGGTTATTGCAACCCGCCGGTAGAAGTATCTCTTGAAGGCGGTGACCGGGACTAGGGTGCGGATGATTGTGTACCGCACATCTTGGAAGTTGAAGTTGCGATGGTCCGCCTGCTTGGTACCGAGAATGCCCCAAAGCGCAGTGTCTATGGTCGCTACGAAACCGATCTGACCGTTAACGATCTCATCAGTGCTAAACCAGCGCTTTTGCTCGGTCCAGCGCACTATACCGAACTCGTTTTCCTCCTGTTCACCGTTTTCGCCTTCCGGTTCTTCGCCGTCTAGCATCGTGTAAACCTCCTTGGGTTGCTAAACCCCTCAGGCAAGAGCGCTAGCGCAACAAGACTGAGAGGACGCTGTCCAGCATACGTTCGTGAGGGTTGAAAACCCCTGAGCGGTAATACCGCTTTGGAGCCTATTCCCTGTATCACTTGGTGTATGCTAGAGCAGCAGCAACACCAAGGGGAGTTTGAATGTTAGTTCTTGGATTTAGGATCTAGGATTTTAACTTAAATCCAACATCCTGAATCTAATATCCAAAATCCCCCTGGCGTTACCCCGCTGTCTAGCGGAAACCAAGGAAGTCTTTTTGTTCGTTTTACTTAATTTTTGGCGAATCGTAATGTTATAGGTTTCCAATTCGCCTTATATTCGCTTGTTAAGGTACTCACCATCGCAAGTTTCAACTTACGAAAATGGGCTCTGACTAACGACCTTTCGTTAACCAGAGCCCACCTTCGGGGACATATGCAAAAACTCACCATGGAGGTGGCTCTGGTATAATTAATTTCTTAATTCTAAGTTCTGCTTCGTTCATTGTTCTTAATTAACTACTTATTACTAATAACTAAGTTGCTAGTTTAGCACAAATCAGCTTCAATGTCAATCCTATAGGATCCTCGGTGATTAAATTCATTCGCTTCGCTCAAGTAATTTAGGTACTCTTGGGTTCTGCGGGCGGGCGTAGATTCTAGGTTTCTATTCGTGTACTTTACGATACAGTATGAGTCGGTTGATTTCGAATCTACTATCGACCATAATATACCCTACAGTTTAATCAAAGGTATTTTTCGGCGAAGAATTCTCGAAGCCAGCTGAAGGTTAATCAAACAATATGCAGCAGCATCCTGTCCCGCAGAACATAACCGGGTTTGAATTTAAGCTTATCGGCTTTTTGACGATTAAGCAATTTGCTTACCTTGCGGTTGCTGGAATTTTTAGCTTCGTCTTTTTTATTTCCCCAATACCTGTTCTAGTTAAGATCATTGTTATTTCTCCAATTGCTCTCTTTGGTGCTGCCCTTGCCTTTGTGCCGGTAAACGGCCTGCCTTTTGAAAAGTGGCTAGTTGTTTTTATAAGCTCAATTTACTCTCCTTCAAGGAGGGTCTGGCACAAAGGCCTTAAGGAAATAAGTTTTCTGGCTCCGTCCTTTTCACGCTATCTAAAAAGACCCCCTGGACCAGCGCCAAAAGTGTTGCCCGACAAATCTCGCCTGGAAAGCTTTTTAACCCAGATGCGGGGAAGGGGTGATAAAGCCGCCGTTGACAGAATAGAGGAGCAGCGGATTTCCCAAATAGACTTTAGTGCGACCGTGCCCCACTTCAGTGAAATTGATAATGAAGGTGAGTTAGAACCAACTTATAGCAAGGGGTCTGCGGGAAACAAACTGCCTGATATTTATGACTATCCAGAAGCGCAAATAAATCCGGTCTCTACGAGCAGTGAGGTACAAAAAGATGAATAGTAATACTGAAGCTGAGGTCAAATTTACATACCCGGGTAAGAATCTCGCCCATCGTTTTAGACCGACTGAATCTATCCGCCAAATAATTGAGCCTTTGATAAAAAGGGCCCACCCCTTTGCTTCTCAAGTGAACTTTCATCCAGTAGCCACACTGAACCTGCCGGATAAAAACGTCTACGTCCGGCCCATTCGCAACTTGCAACCAAGACATATATCACCTCTGCCTCTTCAAGGTCCTTTTGCCTTACCAATAAGGGGGGAGAGGACTTTCGAGCTCTCCGCGGACCTTCAAGACCAAATCCAAAAGCGGGTTGGTGTGGTAATGAGCCCTTACGAAGTCGACCCCAAAACGCGACCGGTACCGCCCGGACTTACGCCGCAGCCAGAACCCAACCCACCAATTCAAGTAAACAAACCGCAACAGAGTGTTCCTGTATCAGCGCCTATTCTATCCACCCAAACTCAAGTGGCTGTAGCGCCGCCAACTCAAGTTACAAGCTTTCAGACTAATCACCTACCAACTACACCCTCAACCCCAGTTGCCACCCAGGCGCCGCTTCCTAGAGTGCTGTCACCAACATCTCAGGTTAGTCAAGTACCGGTGGTCCAAATACCCCAAACCATTACTACTCCGCAAGCCCCACGTGCCCAGACTATTCAAACTAGCCAACCACCTCTAGCTCCAGTGCCTGTTCAAAAACCGATTGCTTTTTCACCAACTAATCAGGCCCTGATTGATGATGTTGCCAAACTAAAGGAGGAACTTCTTAAAGAGTCCATTACAACCAATGTTACTCAAGAGAGGATCGGTGAACTTTCAAATAAATACCAATCTCAAATTGTCAATTTAATTAACCAAAACAACTACCTGATTTCCGAAATTAACAATTTTAAAGCGAAGCTCACCGATGAATCTAGAAAAAGGCAGGCCTCAGAAAATCAACTGTCAGTAGTTACCTCCCAATTAAAAAATGAGGTTGAAAAGCTCAAGATTGAGCGCGACGGACTTCTTGGTAAATTGAAAACGTCTGAGACCCAGTTTAGAAACTACCACGAAGCCCAGGAAAAAAATCTTCCCACTAAAATTGAGCTTACCCAGCTAAACGCCAAGATTGCGGAGTTGGAAAGGGAAAAATCAGAATCAGAAACAAAAGCAATTAAGCTCAAGAGCTTAGTTAATGAACTCCAAGAAAAAGGTGCCCAAAAACACTCTCAACTAAAAGAGATGGTGATGCCCACACTGTCTTTTGGTAAATCTCAATATGATGCGCCTGTCAGAGTGATACAACCTACTCAAGCAATTGGTAAAATGGCTCCCGCCCTAACCACAATACCAAACGTTGTGAGCGGCATAATCAAAGACCGAAACGGTCTTCTACTAACTGATGTGGTGGTAGTGGTAAAGGACGCTTCAGGGAATCCGGTTAGAGCTCTAAAATCTAATAAAATTGGTCAGTTTGCGATATCGACTCCGCTGCCCGAGGGGACTTACACAATGGAACTCGAAAGAGAAGAGAACGAATTCGACGTGGTTCAAATAAAGCTGGGGGGGAAAATAGTACCCCCAATTGAGATAAGAGCCCGCTAGCTATGGCTACGAGTAAAAAGATCTATACAACACAGGAACATTTAGATGTCGATGACATTAGGGACTCTCTCGTGGTGCTAAAAAATGGCGAGGCTGTCGCCATGATTCAAACTAGCGCCATCAATTTTGACCTTCTTTCTGAAAGAGAGCAGGACGCCATGATCTTTGCTTATGCCGCCCTACTAAACTCGCTTACATTTCCAATCCAAATTTTAGTGAGATCAAAGCGTCTGGACATTTCTAATTATCTTGATAATCTAGCTCTAGCCCGGCGCCAAGTTAAAAACCCCCTTTTAGCTGGGCAAATTGACAAATACGCTTTCTTTATACGAGATCTAGTTTCCCAAAACCAAGTGCTAGATAAAAGATTTTACATAGTGGTACCCTACCTTGCAATTAGCCTGGCCCAACTAAAAACCGCTGGACTAGATTTACTAGGCAAAAAGGCCCCACCCACCAACAAATGGGTGACCCTAGAAAAGGCTAAGGTAAATCTAGAGCCTAAAATCGCTCACATTACTAAGCAGTTAAACCGAATCGGGATTAAAGCTAAAGCCCTTAACACTGAGGAGCTAGTTGAGCTTTTCTATGATCTTTACAATCCAGAGATGGTCGGTGAGCAAAAGGCAGCCCTATCTCCTGAGGAGTACACCACGCCAATAGTTGAGCCGGCTGTGAGCCCAGTAATTGAAGAGGGTGGGCAAAATCAAAATGTAGTCAGGGAGCAACCATGAGTATCAATCCTTTCAAAAAAAAGGCAGTTATAGATCCCCAAGAAACCGAGCTCGCTCAGACTCGCGCTAAAGTCACTCAAGTGCTTGGTAGGGGGATGACCGACGTAAAAGATGTTATTGCCCCCTCTGCAATAGAGGTGGACTTCGACTATATAAAAATTGGCGAGACTTACTTCCGCACGTTATTTGTGGTTGGCTACCCAAGATTTGTCGGCGCTAATTGGCTCTCTCCCATAATTAACTTTGACCACACCTTAGATATTTCCTTTTTCTACTACCCCGTCGAGTCTAAAGGGATTTTGGATGATCTTAGGAGAAAAATAGCGGAGATGGAAGCAACTCTTGAATCAGATCTTGAAGCCGGTAGAGTCCTTGACCCCGGAGTAAGAATTGCTCTCGAGGATGCTCAAGCTCTCCAGGAGCAGCTTACGGCTGGCGTCGAGAGGTTTTTTCAATTCTCGTTTTACATTACTATCCCCGCTTTTTCCTTGGAGGAGCTCTCATCAGTGACAAAACAAGTTGAGTCAACTCTTGGATCTCTTCTGGTAATTTCGAAACACGCCACTCTGCAGCAGGAAAGGGCCTTTCAATCAGTACTACCAACCTTCACCGACAAACTCTTGGTTACTAGGAATATGGACACCACTTCACTGGCCACAACCTTTCCTTTTACTTCAAGTGAGCTAACTGCCAACAAGGGAATTCTTTACGGGATAAACGAGCACAACGGTTCCCTAGTAATCTTTGATCGCTTTAGCCTGGAGAATGCAAACAGTGTTGTCTTTGCAAAAAGTGGGGCTGGAAAAAGCTACTTAGTTAAGCTTGAGGTGCTTCGCCAACTTATGTTTGGGACTGAGGCGATTGTAATTGATCCTGAGGACGAATATATAGCCCTGGCTAATGCGATCGGTGGAGAAGTTATAAAATTTAAGGCGGCCGAGCAAGTTAAAATTAATCCTTTTGATCTTTCCGGAATCTATCAAGAAGGGGAGAACGAGCTGGGTCTAAAAATCCTTACTCTACACTCTTTATTTAGAGTCATGATGGGAACCCTCACACCGACTGAGGACGCTCTCCTTGATAGGGCGCTGGTCGCTACTTACAAATTGAAGGGCATCACGCCAGATCCCGCAACCCAAACTAAAGAACCACCGGTGATGGAGGACCTTTACAATGTTTTGCTAAACATGGGGGAGCCTGAAGCCAAAAATATGGCTGCCAGACTTGAGAAATTTATAAGAGGATCACTGTCTGGTATATTCGACCAACAAAGCACTATAAATATAAAGAACACCTTCACCGTTTTTTCTATACGAGACATGGAGGATGAACTACGACCAATCGCTATGTTTATTATCCTCGATTTTATCTGGACGCGGATTAAAAAGGAGCTGAAAAGGCGGATATTAGTTGTTGACGAGGCTTGGTATCTGATGAAACATCAAGACTCGGCAGCCTTTCTTTATTCAATCGCTAAAAGAGCCCGAAAATATTTTCTGGGACTAACCTCAATAACTCAAGACGTTGAGGATTTTCTTGGAAGCGACTACGGTAAGGCAATTGTCACCAACTCTTCGTTACAATTTTTGCTTAAACAATCAACTGCTTCAATCGATAAGCTTGCTGAAGTGTTTTACCTTTCGGAGGGGGAGAAAAACCTTCTCCTTTCCTCAGAAATAGGGGAGGGTCTTTTCTTTGCCGGCCAAAATCACGTTGCGATTCGAATTCAAGCCGCGCCTCATGAACACGTTCTAATTACCTCAAACCCCGAAGAATTAAACCGAAACGAGGCTCTTGCAGCTGCACAACAGAATGCTTCTCAAAACCCCACTACAACGCAGGTGGCCGCTCAAGATCAAAAAACCAACCCTTACCCAGAAAACCCAGTCTAGACTCTAGCGCTTGACTTCAGACACGCCCCCATCCTTGACTGAATAAATCTTGGCTCTCTCCAAAACTTTATTGGGGAAAAATTCCTTAGAGGTAGCCGTGATAATACTCTGCTGACGATAGACTACTTCTAAGATATGTTCCCGATTGTTTTTATCAAATTCGCTCAGAATGTCGTCTAAAAGTAGGGTGGGTTTCTCGCCCCGGACTTTTTCGATGTAATTAGTCTCCACCAATTTCAGAGCGAGAGTGGCAATACGCTGCTCGCCACGAGATCCAAAAGTCCCAATATCTTCTTCCAAAATTTCATTGTCCTTGAAAATCTCCAGCAACACTCGGAAATCATCCCGGTGGGGCCCAAAACTAGTTAATCCTCTTTCAACATCAATCTTTTTTCTCTTAGCTAGATTCTGGGCGAAAAAATCCCCTATTTCTTCATCTTTAACCACTGCTTCAGCGAAAGGGCGATAATTTATTCTAATCTCGGATCCAGAGAGTCCCCGCCCAATTTTTTTCAATAAGTTGTTGGCGTAATGATAGAAAGAGATCCGTGCTTTCCAGACTAAGTTTCCAGAATCTACTAACTGCCTGTCCCAAACGCTAAAGTCTTGGGGGAATCCCTCTCTTTCAAGCCAAAGCAACTTATTCCTTCGTTTCATTACTTGACCAAACCTGGCTAGGTGGTAAAGATAGGTTTTATCTGTCACCGATAAAACTTGATCTAAAAAACGCCGCCGCCTATCTGGCGGCCCTGAAACAACCTCGATGCTCTCCGGAGAAAACAAAACGATTGGGAACAGCCCAATTATGCGCTGCTTTTTGTTTTCATTGTTGTCCAAAAAAACTCTCTTGCCCTCTCTCGTGACGATAGTTTTTATCTTGTGGGGCCCAACCGTTCCCGCTAAAAGGGCGTGCTCGGATCCCCAGTTGATCAACTCTAAATCTTTACCAGCTCGAAATGACTTAGTGGTTGAGAGAAGATGGACTGCCTCGATAATGTTAGTTTTGCCTTGCGCGTTATCGCCCACGAACAAATTTATCTTATCGCCGAAGGAGATTTTTAGATTTTTAAAGTTTCTAAAATCGGAAATTTCTAGATTCTCAATCCACATTTACGTTTGGGTGCGGACCGGCATAACTATGTAAATAAACGACTCATCCTCGGGAGATTTTATTTGGGCTGGATTTGTGGGTCCGGCAAATCTAATCTCTACTGACTCTCCTGGTATACTTGTTAGCCCCTCAGATAAATAGCGGCTATTAAAAGCTATTTGAATTTCTTGCCCCTCTATTTTATTTGCAGCTAGTTCGACCGAGCCCTCTCCAACCTGACCTGATGATGCTAGAAGCTTAACTTCTCCTTCTCCACTGACATTCATGCGCAAAACGTTTCCCAAGTCCCGGGCGAATGTATTAACTGTTTTAATCCCATTCAATAATTCCTCCTTGTTTATCACCATCGTGGTAACAAACGACTTTGGTATTACTGAATCAACATTGGGAAATTCTCCTGCTAAAAGCTTAGTGTAATAGTCAATGTGGCCGGCTGAAAAAACAACTAAATTGTCTTCGCTAGATATATTTATTTTTAGGCTCTCCTCCTCGAGGCCCCCAATAATTCTCTCTGCTTCAACAAGAGCTCGGGCCGGAATTATCACCTCATCTAGCTTCATTTTCTTAAGTTCTTTACTAGCTAACCTATAACCGTCCGTTGCTACCAGTAGGGTTTTCTCCCCGTCCTGTTTAACCAGAACACCAGTTAGTACCGGTCTGCCTTCATCTTGGCTGGCCGCAATACTTACTGCCTTGGCCGCCCTTAGAAAATCTTCCTTAACAACGCTGCTTGCTTTAGCGTCCATAACTCTGGGTGGCTCCGGGAACTCTTTAGCCGATATAGTCGGTATTTTGGCCTCCGTCTTGCCGGATTTAATCTCGGCTGTCTCTTGGACCACTGCAATTGTGATACTCTCATCTATTAAAGTGCTGATGAACTCGAGTAGAGTTCTTGCCGGCACAGTTATTTCTCCTTCGGTCACCACTTTTGCTGGAGCCCAGGTTTTAATTGTGGTATCTAAGTTTGTTCCAATTAAAGTTACCCCGCCTTCCTGGGTTTTTAGAAGTACGTTTCCTAAAACCGGTGTAGTTGGACGTGCCGAGATTGCCTTTGCGGCGATACCGACATTTTTGAGGAATGTTTCTTTACTAATTTCTATCCGCATAGGCTTTCTTATTAGCTGTTTATATTTAAATTAGTAGTATTAGACAGTGTGAATTTGTTAATATTACACTAGCTCCAGCCTAAAATCCAGAAGAACTAGTGTTGAAAATGGTGTGGACAGAATGTGGAAAACCACCACAAAACGAAGCCTATGTGAAAACCCTGCTTCTGATTTCCCCAACAATTTCACATGTTTTAGGAGAAGTCGCCAGGCTAGCTAAAATCTTATTCACAGAATATATCACGCTAGTATGATCAGCTTTGTTTAAAACCTCAGCAATATTTACAAGGCTTAGTTTTAAATCAGTGCGTAATATATACATTGCTATTTGGCGGGGAAATACAAGATTACGCTTTCGGCTCTGACCATTTAAGTCTTGGACGGAGAGTAGGAAATGCTTGGCCACCTCATTTAACACAAGTTTGGGGTCCGCTTTTTTTAGTCGCTCTCTGTTTGTTAGATCAATCACCTCGCTAAGCAGTGCCTGTGAGATTGGGCGGCTCGTTACTCTGGAGTATGTGAAAAGTCTAACTAGGCCTCCCTCCACGTCTCTAATACTTCCAGGAAAAGCTTCGGCGAGAGTTCTAATAATTGCCTGGGACAAGCTTAAGTTTTGGGCTTTGGACTTATGGGCAACAACCGCCTCCCGCAATTCTAACTCTGGAGACCCGATGTCCGCAACCATTCCACTTTGAAATCGCCCTTTAAGACGCTCGTCCACTCTCTTAAGAACAACAGGCGGTCGGTCACTAGCCAAAACGATTTGTTTTCCGGTAGCAAAAAGGGAGTTAAATGTATGAAAAAGTTCTTCTTGAGTGGCCTCCCGGCCGGATAAGAATTGGACATCATCAATTAGCAACACATCCACGCCGCGGAATTTTTTTCTAAAATTAACCGTAGTTTTAGCCTGAATTGAGGCGACAAGTTCGTTGGTAAAATCTTCACACGTGCAGTAGAGAGTTTTTAGATTATTGTTTTGGTAAAGCTTTTCCTGGGCGATTGCTTGGATGAGGTGAGTTTTTCCGACGCCCGCCCCTCCATAAACAAAAAACGGGTTTGGGCTGTTTCCGCCTCCGACAATTGCTCTCGCCACGGCGTAGGCAAGCTCATTACTTTTTCCAACAACAAAATTATCAAAACTGAAATTTGGGTTAAGACGAGCCTTAGTTAGGGCCTCTTCGAGTACGTCTTTTTCCGTGTTTGGAAAAAGTGGCGCGTGTTGGTATCTGTCGATAGGAGCCGTTCTTCTTCTAACAACCTCCTGTTTGATCATAGGGTTCACGGTAAAAGCTATATCAACTGTTCTACCGGCCACCTGTTCTATAATTGCTTTTATCTGCGCTTGGTAGCGCGACTCTAACCAGTTTTTAACGTAAGGGGAGTTACACCCAATCTCTAGGATATTTTCATCCCAAGAATTTATCGCTGTTTTTCCTTTAAACCAAGTTTGAAAATTGGCAGAAGATAAGTTTAATTGTAACTGCGCAAGCGCGGATTCCCACAAAGTACTGTTATCCATAATGTTCTTAAATTATTAGGGGTAGGGGGATTATATTATTGGGGTAGGGGTTCTTTGGTCAAGAAGGACGTTCTACTACTCTTCTGCATCATTGATCTAAAAGATGCCAGTATAAAGAAATTTGACATGAAAACTGCACTTCTCTATACTACCCGATACTATGCCAAAAAGAACATATCAGCCAAAAAAGGTAAAAAGAAAAAGGAAACACGGGTTCCTTTCTCGTATGAGTAAAAAGATAAGCCAAAGAGTAATAAAAAGAAGAAGAGCTAAAGGTAGAAAAAAAATTTCAGTCTAATGCTCTCAGCAAAGCACCGCCTGAATTTAAGTAAAAATCGTTTCAGGACAGCTGATAAAAGCTTCAGTTCATCCTTTTTTAAGTTACTTATTAAAAAAGGAGCCGGCGAAGGCCCAAAAATAGGCTTCATTGTGAGTGGAAAAATTGGCAAAGCGGTCACCAGAAATAGGGTAAAGAGGCTGCTCTCGGAAATACTGGCAAAAAGGATCGAGGCTATCCCAAAGGACTTGTCGTTAATTTTTATTGCATTTCCGGCTTCAAAGGACAAGTCTTATGAGGAATTGGAAGCTGAAACAGAAAAGATTTTAAACAAGCTATCTAATTTGTCAGAAGAGTAATAGTTATGGATTTTTTAGTTAACATTTTAATTAACCTGAATAACTTGACCGGAAGCTTGGGTCTAACCCTGATTATAATCGGTATCTTAAGCCGAATTATTTTTTACCCCGCGACTGTAAGTAGTATAAGACAATCTAAGAAAATGGCCGATCTTCGGCCGAAGCTTGAGGAAATAAAAAAAAGGCACGGTAGTGACAAGAAAAAATTAGCCGAAGAGCAGGCTAGACTTTACCGTGAGTCTGGAATCAGTGCCCTTGGTTGTTTAGCGCCAATAGTCCAGTTAGTAGTGGCTTTAGTTTTGTTCCAGGTTTTACTCAGGCTTTTAAAGACTGGTGTTGAGACCGATTTTCTTATTTGGGATCTAGCTAAACCAGATTCTTACGCGGTTGCAAATATTCCTTTCAAGCTGCCGGGAGTTTTGGTAATTTTGACGGCTGTAGCCACGTTTATCCAATCAAAAATGAGTTTACCCGAGCCAGTTCATGAGTACAAATCAGATTCTCCCAAGGAGAAAAAGGAAAAGGAAGGTTTTGCAGAGGCGATGGCGGCGAGTCAAGGGCAGATGGTTTATCTTTTTCCGTTTTTGATCCTCTTTACAGGAACACTTTGGCCCTCGGGGCTAGCTTTATACTGGATTGTTAGTACAATCTTGGGTATAATCCAGCAGTATTATATTGCTGGTTGGGGGAGCCTAAAACCATGGATACAAAAATTACCGCTAAAAACTTAAAAATCGCTAAAGAGACAACCGAAGAGTTACTTAAACTATTAAATATCGAGGCTGGTGTAAAAGCAGAGAGCCTTGAGTCTTCCATCAGCATTGATATATCCGGCGAGGATCTGGGACTGCTTATTGGGCACCAGGGTGACAATTTAGAGGCTCTTCAGCTGGTTTTGGGTCTTATTGTTAATAACAAGAAGAACGGCCCAGCAGACTGGACACCGGTAAGTGTTGACGTGGGTGGTTGGCGAGAAGAAAAATCCCAAGCGCTAAAGAGCATGATAGAAAATATTGCTGCCGAGATTGAGAAAGAAGGTGGAGAGAGGGCCCTGCCTCCGATGCCAGCTTCTCAAAGACGTATGGCCCACTTAATTTTAGCTGATTTCCCAGGATTGATTTCTGAATCGGATGGAGAAGAGCCAAACCGCAGAGTTATCATAAAAAAGGGTAGTAAAGAAAATGGAGGCTAGTAAACTCCCTATTACGTTCACCATCTACACTGATGGAGGCTCACGAGGCAACCCCGGCCCAGCAGCTAGTGCATGCGTAGTCAAGGATTCTGCGGGAAAAGTGCGGGTTATAAGCGGGAAATATCTGGGAAGAGCCACTAATAATTATGCCGAGTATCAAGGGGTTGTCCTGGCTTATGAGGAGCTTGCTAAAATGCCCAGTATTGATACAACCACGTTAATTATTAAATTCAATTTAGATTCAAAATTAGTAGTAAATCAGCTCAATGGGTTATTTAAGATTAAAGACCCAGCTATTAGAGAGGCCGTGGTAAAAATTAAGGGCCTGGAAAATATGTTCTCGCAGGTCTCATACACATATATACCCAGAGAGAAAAATACGTTCGCTGATAGAATTGTCAACGAAACGCTAGACCAGTCAACCAAGTTTAAGAGCTGAAAGTACTCAAGGCGGGCTTCAATGCTGACCCTTGTAATTTGGCAAAGTGTTGAATTAAAATCGAGCAGAATAAAAATATGAGCACTTCTGCCCAAGATAGAATCTTTCCATTCAAATTTACTAATAGTCAAACTAAAACTGCTTTAGTGGCCGGTGGGGCAGGTATAGTTGGCTCTAACATCTGCGAGAGTTTATTGTCCCTAGGGTTTTCGGTAATTTGTATTGATAACCTGACTTCCGGGGAAAAAAGTAATGTCGAAAGCCTAGTGAACTCCCCGAATTTTTCATTCGTTAAGGCTGATATTAATTCCCCCAGTTTTATTCTCCCCGAAGAAGTAAAAGTAGATGTTATTTTCCATGCCGCCGGCCTTGAAGAGTTTTCAATAAACAAAAACCTCTCTTTAGAGACACTATTGGTTAACTCTTTAGGAACCAGGGTACTTTTAGAAATTGCAAAAGTAAAAAAAGCAAAATTTATCTTTGTTTCTACAGCGGAGCTTTATAGCGGTGCTTTTTCCTCCACATCTCTGAAGTACTATTTTGGAAAAAATCCTCAAGATGAGTCAACCTTTACTCACAATGAAGCAAAACGCTTTGCAGAAGCTTTAGTTTTCGAATACTTCAAACAATACAATTTAGACGCTTTAATTGTGAGAATAAAAGACGTTTATGGTCCAAAGATGAACCTGCAAGCTGAAGGGGTAGTTAATAAGCTTATAAAAGAGACGATTGAAGAAAGAAAACTAACCATTGCGGGTGATGGGCTAAAGACAATTAACCCCACGTTTATCTCAGACGTGACAAGAGGAATAATTAAGGCAACCCAGGAGGGGTCTTCAGGAGAAATATATAATCTTGTTAGCCCTGAGAAAATCACTGTTGCCAATTTTGCTCAGACTCTGAATCAGGTAGTAGGGGGACTACAGATTTTTTACAAAAAAGGCCTTGAGGATATGGAGATACCTTACCACCAGCTTGATTTGAGTACAACCATCGAAAAGCTGGGTTGGAGACCGATCGTTAATTTAGCCGATGGAGTCTACGAAACTTTAAACTATTTTACAAAAAAAGCGGCTCCGGAGCAGAAGAAGGCCCCGATACCCATTTTCTCCCCCGCGGAGGCAGTATCAAAAAAAGCGGAAAAACCCAGAATAGCCTCATCCCTCCACCGCCACTTAAGATTAATAATCTTTATTAGTTCTTTAGCGCTTATCTTAATTACAGTGGTGTACCCAGGCTCCGCTCTACTTATTAATACTTTCCAGGGAAATTCGAATTTTGAGAAGTCCATTGATGGCCTTGAGGCCGATGATATAGCGTCTAGTAAAACTCAAGCTGAAAAATCGGAAAAATATTATCAGAAGGCCTCACAAAACTTAAATAATTTGAAGTGGCTGTTACAAATTTTTATTGAAAGGGAGAAACTTTCTGCCTTATCTGATTTTTATTTCGGCGGGGAAAAAATTTCCGCCTCTGAAGTTTCAGCTGCCCAGGCTCTAACTACCTTGAGCCAAGAAGGATCGAAAGAGGAAATAATTAGTGAAGCAGACTTAAATAAGTTCCTTTTAGATATAAAAGCCCTAGCGCAGGAAGCCGAGATTAAACTTGAAATGGGCTCAACCAAGCTGGACTCTATCGAAACTAGTAAACTCCCAAATTCCCTTTTGGATGATGCGTCAAAGTTTAGGGAAGGCAAAAGCATTTTGGAAGATATTATTAAGCAGCTTTTAAACTCGACAAACACTTGAGCAGCGTGCTATACTTAATTCAACTATGACGGATAAGGTCATAAAGCAGTTTGAAGAGCAATTTGGTAAGGAGTGGCGGTGTGTTTGTAAAGCTTTGTTCAGAAAGGGAAATTTAGAAATTTTATCAGAGTCTGATAATTCTTTACTTGCCCATTACCGATGTCCAAGTTGTGGGAGGGAACAAATGTTAGCAGCTGCAATTAGTGATTCGGAAGAAATAGAAGAAAGAGGTATAAAAAGAGGGGAGTTTATAAAACTTCCGAAAACTACAATAACCTCAGACGACGTTTTGGATATAAAGTTGGCAGTCCAAAGAATGAAGGCTAATACGATCAAATCTTTAGCAGCCTCAAAGAGGAAATCGGTAGTTACTGTCTCTAAAATCCCTTCCTCCAAAAATTAGATATCCGGATGGATGTGAGTGTCTACTCGAATAGATTCTAGTTTTTAATTCGAGAAAGTTAAAGTACTTACCTTGACTAGGCCAGTATAATAGTTAATCTATGGAAAAAACCGTTCTCAAAGCAGAAGTAAGAAAAATCTTAGGAAAAAAAGTTAAAAGAATCAGAAAAGAAGGCACGCTTCCGGCAAACCTTTTTGGCAAAGGTATAAAGTCAAAATCCCTACAAGTTACTGAAAAGGATTTTCGCGAGGTTTTTAAACAGGTTGGGGAGACCGGTGTTGTAACGGTTAAAGTAGAAGGGGAGGATTACCCAGCCCTTATTCATAATATACAACTTCAACCCAAGACAGATGCAATTTTGCATGCCGATTTTCACAAAGTCAATTTGAAAGAAAAAATTACTACCCATGTACCGGTGAGTTTGGAAGGAGAGTCCCCAGCCGAAAAAACTGGTGTTGGGCTTCTACTTCAGACCATAAGTGAGGTAGAGGTTGAGTCTTTGCCAGCTGATATTCCGCACGAGATTAAAGTGGATGTTTCTAAACTCGAAGAAGTAGGCCAGTCCATCCACGTGAAAGATCTTAAAGTAGCTAAAGATAAAGTTGAAATCAAGAACGATCCAGAAGCCACTGTCATTACAGTCCAAACTGCTGAAATGAAAGAGGAACCCGTAGAAGAAACTCCCGCCCCAGAGGAAGTAGAAGCTACCGCCGAAAAGGGTGAAAAGGAAGAAGCAGAAGGCTCCCAGGCTGGTGGAGAAAAACCCTCCCAAGAATCCTCAGAAGAAAAACCCCAAGAATCTTAAAGTTATTACGTCTGTAGGAAGGTAATATTATGAAGGAAACCGAGGACTTTAGCCTTCGTAGTTGTTCATACCCTGAGTAATGCGCAAAAGATGGACCCGCCAGAAATATGTATTACTGGTACAATATCTCTATGTATCAAGATGGAACAACCCACCGCGAAGGGCGCATTAATCGTGAAATTCATAAACTGTTTTGGCAAGCAAATTTTCAAGATAAAAATAGACTAATCTTGACCTACTTAACTCGTATACCCGCAGTTGCTGCCTACAATGTTTTTATTCCCTTAGTTAGCGCATACGGGATCCAAGCCATAATAGATAAAAGGTTAGATCAGGTTAATCATTACGCCTTACTGGTTATACTGTTATCCATTTTTTACTGTCTATGCTGGTCTATAGGTGGTATAGCTATAAGTAAACAAGCTATTAAGGGTTCTAAATACATTCAAAATAGAATATTCGCAAACTTTTTGGCCAAGGATTACGACTTTTATACCAACGCCTACTTTGGCTCGTTAGGAGCCCAGGCCGCCCGTATACGAGATGCATTTAACATGTACGGTGAGATAGTAACATTGGCTCTACCCAAGCAGATCACTATTGTTGTTGCAGGAGTAGCAATTATCGCCTTTCAATCGCTCGCACTGGCAGTGGCGACGGTAGTGGCGATGCTATTTGTGTTGAGTTACACCGTGCTGACCAGCTCATGGCGGCTGCAATTCAGACGCAAAACAAGCGAGGCTAGCAGTGAAGTGGCTGGTAGTATCGGCGACTCATTAACGCATGGCCCAACTGTAAAAAGCTTTGCCATGGAAGATTATGAAATGCAACGTCTGCAAAAGCCGCTTGCTCGTTGGGCAAAAGAACAGTACAGAACCTGGGTCACTTTTGTGCCGGCCGATACTGGGCGGATGCTGTTAGCAGCCATCACTACCGCCGTTCTATTAATTTATTCGTCAAGATTGTACCAGCAAGGCGCAATATCTATAACTATAGTCATTTTAATTCAGCTATACGTCATTAGGCTCGTAGCCAGCACTCTTGATATAGCAGAGATGATAAAGCGCTATGAAGAAGCAATGGGCAACGCCTATGAGCCTGTTAAAACCATGGGCATACTTGTAAATATTAAAGATCCTGAAAGCCCCAAAAAATTGGCGCAAAGCACCACACATACATTAGAGTTGCAAGAAGTTTCGTACCAATACCCAGAGGCGGCAAAGTCACAATATGCAGTAAGTAACTTCTCGCAAAAGATTAAGCCAGGCGAAAAAGTCGGTCTTGTTGGTTATTCCGGAAGTGGCAAGACTACTCTCACGAAGTTGCTACTGCGCTTTATGGATGTGACAACAGGTAAGATTATTATTGATGGCTTGGATATTAAGGAGATAGGGCAAAAAGATTTGCGTAACGTGATCTCTTATGTGCCACAAGAGCCTTTACTGTTTCACCGCTCTATCGCCGAAAATATTGCTTATGCCAACCCCAATGCACCCAAAAGTATCGTTATCAAAGCCGCCAAAATGGCCTATGTAGATGAATTTGCAGAAGAGTTACCAAAAGGTTACGACACGCTTGTGGGAGAAAGAGGTGTAAAGCTCTCCGGTGGGCAGCGCCAACGGGTAGCCATAGCCCGTGCATTACTAAAAGACAGCCCAATACTAGTTTTAGATGAAGCTACTAGTGCTTTAGATAGTAAGAGTGAAAAATATATACAGGACGGCCTGCGCCAGCTAATGAAAAACCGAACCTCGTTAGTAATTGCCCATCGACTCAGTACTATCCAACGAATGGATAGAATAGTAGTTATGGACAAGGGTCGTGTTGTGCAAAATGGTACACACCAACAATTGCTTGAAGAAGAGAATGGAATTTACTCCAAGTTGTGGAGTCATCAAAGCGGTGGCTACATAGGTGTTGTATCTAGCTTCGCATCAGAAGAAAGTGAAGCTTTATAACACCAAACTGACATAGATGCCCTAAATATTGATACCAAAAAGATTCACGATGACCTTCAGCTCACAAGCATAAGTAAGTAGGCTAATCAGGCTACCAACTACTTCATCAGAACCAAGATCAAAACGTTTTTCGTGTCGGGCCAGTCCCCATTGCATTTCTTGGGATTTTGACAAACCTCTTACTGTTTAGTAAAATGTAAGACAATTATGCCGCAAACAAAGATTAGCGATAAATACCAAGTAGTTATTCCAAAGGAGATAAGGAAAAAAGTTGGTTTAAAAGAAGGCCAAAGTCTTAACGTTTACGCGGCTGGAGACAAAATTGTACTTTCCCCTCAAAAAATTTGGCCAGATGGTTATATTGGTAGCCAGGAGGACATCTGGAAGGACGTAGATGTAGCTAAATATCTTGCCGCCGAGAGAGATTCATGGCAGTGACAAGTGGTTTAGTCAGTGTGTTTTCTTCCCATAAGATAATTTTTATCGATACAAATGTTTTTATCTATGCTTTAGAGGATAATCCAAATTTCCCCGCAGCAAAAGAAATATTTCGCTTAATTAAAGAAAAACACAAGGAAACTTATACATCAGTAATTAGTCTACTTGAAGCTTCAGTTAAACTTTTTGACTTAGGACAAAAGGAAAAGATCGAAGAATATCTGAATTTTATTAGTGGTCATGGTCTAATACAAATTTTAGATATAAATAAATCGGTATCTATAAAAGCAGCCGAGATCCGATCAAAATATCGATTTAAGACCCCAGATTCGATACAGTTAGCAGCTGCAATTCTTGCCAGAGCCACCCTTTTTATTACTGCAGACAGAGATTTTGTAAAGAAGGCCGAAAATTTAGAAATATTAGTTATTTAGTTGGCCAGACAGCTACTATCAAATCTTCTTTTTCTTCGATCATTTTTGCTTCCTTCATCTTTTGCCAAAGATCCTCAGTGATAAACGGCATATATGGATGTAGGAGTTTTAGCGAAGTTAATAATACGTGCTCAAGAATTGGTTGGGCTTCTTCGCGGCGATTCTTTGAATCCTCGATATATTTATCCGCAAAATCGTGCCATATGAAGTTATAAAGGACTTCTGCGGCAATTCCAAAGTGATAACTTTCAATTCCTCGTGTGACGGAGTTAACAACCTCATCCAACTCTCTTAATATCCATTGGTCTTCTTTGGTTTGCCTTGGGTTTTCTTTGACTTTTTCTGGCTTAGTATCGATTACATACCGACCTATGTTCCATAGTTTGTTGGAAAAGTTACGCATCCCTTTGATTTTGTGCTCGCCCACATTCGCGTCATTTCCCGCTCCAGTTCCAAAAACAAGAGCCATGCGGACGGCGTCCGCCCCATATTTTTCCGCAACTTCTAAAGGATCAATTACGTTATCTTTACTTTTACTCATCTTTTGCCCTTTCTCGTCTCTTACTAAGCCATGCAGGTAGACTGTCTCAAAAGGAATTTTACCGGTTGCATAAATCCCAAGCATTATCATCCGAGCAACCCAGAAGAAAAGTATGTCATAGCCTGTTTCCATCACAGTGGTGGGGTAAAAGCGTTTGAAATCCGAGTCATCTGTTTGCCCCCAACCAAGGGTGGTGTATGGCCACTGTCCTGAAGAGAACCAGGTATCTAGTGTGTCTGGATCTTGTTTCCAAGCCTCCCCAGGTGGGTGTTCACTACCAACATAGACTTCGTCTCCTCGATACCAAACAGGAATTTGGTGTCCCCACCAAAGTTGGCGGCTTATACACCAATCGTGAATGTTTTCCATCCAGTTGAAGTAAATCTTTTCAAAACGAGTCGGAGTGATTTTTATTTTCTTCGATCTAACAGCGGCGATTGCATCTTTTGCCAAGTTTTTTCCTGATTTTCCAGTTTTGTTCACGGCCACGAACCACTGTTTTGAAACTTGGGGTTCAACAACCGTGCCGCAGCGTTCACAAATACCGACACTAGTCTTGTAACGCTCTGTTTTTTCCAATAAATTAAGTTCTTCCAGGCGAGCGATTATTTGCTTGCGGGAAGCGTATTTATCCAAACCAGAATAATCCCCGGCCTCTTTGGTCATCTTGTCATCCAAACCGATAACTTGGATTGAAGGCAACTTGTGTCTTTCACCGATTTCGTAGTCGTTAGGATCGTGGGCGGGAGTGATTTTAACCGCACCACTACCAAAGCTAGGGTCGACATAAGAGTCTTCTATAATTGGAATCTCCCGTTTCATCAGAGGTAAAACTACCGTTTTTCGAACCAAATTTTTATAACGTTTATCCTTCGGGTTTACCGCTACGGCGGTATCTCCAAGCATAGTTTCGGGACGCTGAGTCGCAACAATTATCTGATCGGTGGAGTTTTTGATCGGATATTTCAGGAACCACAAGTTAGATTCTTTATCTTTGTGGTTGACCTCGAGGTCAGATAATACTGTGGCACACCTTGGGCACCAGTTGATCATTCTGGTACCACGGTAGATTAAACCATCCTCATAGAGCGTCTTAAAAGTTTTATATACGGCCTTTGAAATTTCTGGGTCTAGGGTAAATTTTTCTCTCGTCCAATCCAAGGAAAAACCCATGGCGCGAAGTTGCTCGTACATTTGCTTTTTATTTTCTTGGGTAAATGCGTAAGTTTGTTTGAAAAATTCTTCACGTCCAAGGTCGTGTCGGCTCTTACCCTTTTTTTCTAACTTTCGCTCGTAAACTACCTGGGTTAAAATTCCAGCGTGATCGGCTCCAGGAAGCCAGAGGGTGGGGTCGCCCCTCATTCGGTGGAACCGAATCATAATGTCCTCAAGTACGTACATGGCGTGTCCAATGTGAAGCCGGCCATTTGCATTTGGCGGAGGCAGGATTATAGTGAAAGGTTTTTTACCCCCTTTTTTTGGGGCAAAGGCGCCTTTCTTTTCCCAGAGCTCGTAAAGGGGTTTCTCGACATTTTTATGGTTGTATATCGGTTCCATATTATTGCTCATGAGGTTAATACATTTCGCCAATTATATACAGCGACTGTCTTGCTTGCAACGATCCCTTAGGGATAAAATGGAGAAGATGAACCAAATTGAGGAATTGCCCAACCTCGATATTTTAGCCGAGGATAATATTCGAACTCTCCATCTACCAAAAAACCGCCTCGTGAAACCTCTGGCCGTAACATTTGTGGGTATTCCTGCCGCCGGTAAGACAAGTCTTACTAATACTCTAGCCCAAGCCCTTCCCCTTGCAGTTTTATCCGAAGAGGAGATGCTCAAGTTTCTCGCCCCACGCCTAACTTTTTTTGAAAGAGGGGAAGAGCGAATTTTGAGTCTGGCAACCAAAACAATGGAGGCTCTTATAGCGAGAGGAATAAGTTGTATATTTGATCACAATGTTAAAAAGAAAGCATACCGAGATTATATTAGGAAAGTAGTCGAAAAAGCCGCTGGTGCATCTGTCCTAGTCTATGTAGATATACCAAAAGAGGTAGCTTATAAGCAGCTTAGCGCCGCTAACTATCAAGTGAGTCGGGGTGATAAAAAAGGAGTTATTATGAACAAAGATCTTTTTGAATACGAAGTAGCCTCGACGGAAATCCCAACAACAGATGAACACCCTTTTGTCTATCAGCCCAAAAACGCAGCAAGTCTAAACAGTTTGATAGGCCAAATCTCTAAATTTGGAGGAATGGCTTAAATCAGTATTCCAGGATCTGCCTTTACTTTATCCCAGCGGACGTTCTTAAAGTTAAAATAAGCAGCCGAAGCAATCATGGCGGCGTTGTCTACAGAGAGTTTTGGGTCTCCCGCTGTAATTTTTCCGGAAAATTTTTCCGCTGCCTTTTTCCTAAGCAGGTTATTAGCAGCGACCCCACCACCTAAGAGGATCTCGGAAACTTCGAACTTTTTGGCCACCTTCAAGGTTTTTATAAGAAGGGAATCAACAATTGCTTCTTGGATACTAGCGGAAAAATCAGCAACTTCCTGATGCGACTTTGGTTTGTTCTTATTAACTAAGTTAACCACGGCAGTTTTTAGACCTGAGAAAGAAAAGTCAAAGTCGGTTGAGTCAGACAGTGGTCTTGGAAGGTTGAATTTGGTTGGGTCGCCACTTTCGGCTGCTTTTTGAATCGCAGGACCACCAGGGTATCCAAGACCCAAAAGCCTTGCGGTTTTGTCAAAGGCCTCCCCTGCAGCATCATCCCTTGTACCACCAAGCCACTTAAATTTTCCGTGGCCTTCCATAAGAACTAGCTCTGTGTGACCACCACTAACAATCAAAGCAATATTGGGAAAGGAAGGTTGCTGCTCGCCGAGCCAATTGGAGTAGATGTGGCCGATGAGGTGATTTACTGGTACTAAGGGTTTGTTCCATACATACGCGAGCGTTTTAGCAGTTTCCACCCCAATTAATAAAGATCCTATTAGGCCGGGCCCGTAGGTGACAGCGATGGCGTCAATATTGTGATGGGTTAATCGTGATGAGTGAAACGCTTCTTCAAGAGTCGGTACCATCGCTTTTACTTGTTCCCTTGCGGCAATCTCTGGGATTATTCCGCCAGTTTTAGCGTGAATTGGTAAGGAAGAGGCAATAACGTTCACTAAGATTTTAGTGCCGTCTTCAACAATAGCCGCCGAAGTCTCATCACAAGACGTTTCGATTCCTAAAATTCGCATGGTGTCTAAGGGAATTATACACAAAATTGAGATTAGAGACCGAGGTAGGAGTAAATTACCTATCCTATAGCAACTTGACAACACTAATTGGATGTTGTACAATACGCGTTATCTTGAAGGAGGAGGTCGCGCGTGAGACAGCGCAACAAGGACCCGGCCTAAGGGCTCAAATTGGGCTCCTGAAACAAGCTCTCGAGGGTCGAGATCTGTAACCGAAAAAGGAGGCCGTTATGGACCGGCGCGACACAGGCTCCCGTAAAGGCAAGTTCAGCTCCAAGCCCTTCGCCACGCTCTCACCGGACGACGCGATCAGCGCGGCCAGCCGCGGCGACCAGTACGGCGCTGTCGACGACGACACCTGCTGATCGACGCGGCCTACGGATCTTTGACGGCGAATCCGTAGGTTAGGATCCATCAACCATCGAAGCCGTCACTCGCCCGCCCTCACCGATTTGGGCATATTCATGTTGATATGTTCACAGGTGGGGGCGGGCGTTACTCTTTTTAGAGTTGTTCTGGACCAAAATTGAGTTTCTTAGGAGATTGCCTTTCTTTCGCGGGGAATACATACCTTTCGTAGTTCTCATCCATATCCACAAATTCATCAACTTCCGCAAGTAACTTTGCCGAAGTACTTTTTCCAAAAGCAACGGCTTCCACTCGGTGACCTTGGTTTCTAAGATATTCTACAAGCGGAACATAGTCCCCATCGCCTGAAACTAGTATTAAAACGTCAAGGCGTGGAGCAAGACGAATCATATCCAGCGCAATTCCCACATCCCAATCACCTTTTTTTACGCCTCCGGGAAATATTTGTACTTCTTTTGATTTCACTTCGAAACCGGCTTTTTCTAAAGCGTCAAAAAATGATTGCTCTTCCGGCATAGAAGCTTTTATTACATAGGCAATAGCTCTAATTAATTGTCTGCCGGCAACTGCGGTATCTAAAATATTGCTGAAGTTGACCCTTTTCCCGTACAAATTCTTGGCAGAGTAATACATATTTTGAACATCAACAAAAACGCCTACTCTCTGATTTGGATTTTTCTTTAACATATGAATATGATAACATTAATGGGCAAAATTACCTATGAAAAAAATTACTAAGGCGATAATTCCGGCAGCAGGTTATGGCACTAGGTTCTTGCCAGTGACCAAAGCAATGCCCAAAGAAATGCTCCCAATTGTGGACAAACCAATCATCCAATACGTAGTTGAAGAGGCAGTGGCTTCTGGCATCGAAGACGTCATTATTGTTACGGGTGGTAACAAAAGAGCCATTGAGGATCATTTTGACCGCTCCCAAGAACTGGAAGAATGGCTTCGGGATGCGGGCAAAAAAGATAAGTTAGAAGAGATAATAAAAATTGCTCACATGGCCAACTTTATCTATGTTCGCCAGAAGGGCCCTTATGGCAACGCCACTCCGGTGCTTTCAGCCAAGAATTTAGTTGAAGGGGAACCTTTTGCAGTGCTTTGGGGAGACGAGTTTATTTATTCGCAGCCACCACGCCTCAAACAACTCCTTGATACTTTTGAAAAATACCAAGCCAGTGTCATAAGCGGAGTGAAAATTGAGAAAAAGGAGGATCTTGCCAAATACGGTATCGCTGATCTTGAACATGTTGAAGGCAACGTTTACAAAATAAAGAAAATCATTGAAAAACCAGATCCTGATAAGGCACCATCAGACGTTGCCACCCACGGAGCCTATGTTTTTACCCCTTCAATTTTTGAGCATCTGGAGACGCTTGTGCCGGGTAAAGGTGGAGAGCTTTGGCTACCGGAAGCAATTGACTCTCTTATCCAGAAAGAGCCTGTCTACACGGTTATCATTGAAGGTGGGCGCTACTACGATATTGGAAACAAGCTTGGTTTTATCGAAGCTAATATTGAGTTTGCCCTGAAGAACGATGAGCTCAAGAATGATTTGAGGCTCTTTCTCAAAAAGCTTGCTGAAAACTCCCCATCTTAATACAATGTACTTGCTGCCATGACGAAAAAAAGAATTATCCTTTTTGGCATTTTATTCATCGCCGTCGAAATTATAGTTGGGTTGGTAATTATTCTTGCTGATCAAGGAGCCTTCACGAAAAAAGAAGAAAATACCCACCTTTCCTACGTGGGTCTCTGGGAGCCTGCGATAATTAATCCCTTAATAGAAGAGTATCAAAGAGACAATCCTAAAGTCTCTATAGAGTACGAAGAAAAAGACCCTAAGCGCTACTTTGAGACTCTAAGAAACTCGCTTGCCTCGGACGCTCCCCCCGACATTTTTTGGTGGCATTCTGGTTGGGGCCCGATGTTAAAAAATGATCTAGCCCTACTCACCGAGTCTGTTTTAGCAGCCTTCGATTTTGAAAAAACTTATTACCCGGTTACTAAACTCGATGCAAAAATTGGCGGTGGTTATCGTGGGATTCCCTTGGAATTTGATGGGTTAGCTCTTATCTACAATAAAGATCTGTTAAAGGCCAAGAAACTCTCCAACCCGCCAAAAACTTGGACGGATTTGCAAAGAACTTACGTCCCTGCTCTAAGCAGAGTCGATGAGAATAAAACCATAATTTCTTCAGCAATTGCTTTGGGAACTGCAAATAACATCGCAAATTTCTCCGAAATTATGGGACTCCTCTTTCTACAAAATGGGGTAATCTTTGCAAAAGATGGAAAGATAAACATTGATAAAAGTCTAGCTCTAAATGGGGATAATTTAGGTGATAAGGCAGCTGAGTTTTATATAGCTTTTACAAAAAATCCCAAGGTGTGGGATACTGCGCAGCCTGACTCCATCCGCGCTTTTGCACGTGGCAAGGTAGCAATGATTTTTCTGCCCGTTCATAAGTTGCCTACTCTACAGTCTCAGATTAAAGCAGCTGGCGGAAAAGTGAAATTTGGCGTGGCAAGAGTCCCGCAACCGCCAAATGTTGTGCCGATCTCCTGGGCTAGCTACTGGCTTTCCGGAGTTTCGGCTAAAAGTAAGAATCAACTTGAGGCGTGGAAGTTTATTAAATTTCTAGGAGAGAGGGAAAATTTGAAGAAAATTTTTCAGGAAGAAGCGAAAATAAGAAAAATAGGCAGACCTTACCCTAGGATTGATATGGCCAGAGAATTGAGAAGCGACCCGCTTTTAGGTGCTTATGTCTCTGACGCCCCCTTTGCAAAAAGTTGGTATCTACACCCAGATACTTTTGATGGAGCACTAAATGATAAAATAGTTGAAAAATTAAAGGAACTAGTCGATACAATGCTACGGGGAAGCGGTTCAACCCCCTCCAGTCTTAAGAAATTTTCAGACGCGGCTGTTAGCATAATAGCCCAATACGGTGGTCTTGGAGGAATAACGGAAAGATGAAAAATTCGGTTGGTACAACCACCCCTTGACAAACTGCAATCCTCCGGTATAATTTTAGCGGACTTACAGTCCGAGTGCGAGTTTTAATTCGCACCACCACTTAAGATTTCTGCCAACATTAAAATTTAAGAAACGTTAAGTATCTAATACGGAGGTAATATGGTAAAAACCAAAGTTAATATTAAACCACTTTCAGGTTACGCTCTAATAGAGCCACGAGAGGCGGAGGAAGTAACTGCTTCGGGTATTGTCCTTCCCGATACTGCTCAAGAAAAGCCAGCTCAAGGAAAAGTTTTGGCAGTTGGTGCCTCAACTTACGATCATGGTCGGGAAATAAAACCAGAGTTTAAGGTTGGAGACTTGGTTTTGTACAAAAAATGGGGCGGAGACGAGATTAAAACTGAAGGCAAAGAGTTTAAATTAGTAAAATTTGAAGATGTAATGGCTATTATAGATTAAGGAGGAAAAATGGCTAAACAATTAATTTATTCAGACGAAGCTAGAAAAAAACTGCTCAATGGTATTAATAAGCTTGCCGATGCCGTGGCAACAACTCTTGGCCCAAAAGGTCGGAATGTCGCTTTAGATAAAAAGTGGGGAGCGCCAAACGTGGTGCATGATGGCGTAACTGTCGCAAAAGAAATTGAGCTTGAAGACCCCTTTGAAAATATGGGGGCGCAGCTTATTAAAGAAGCTGCCTCAAAGACTAATGATGTTGCCGGAGACGGTACCACAACCTCAACAATACTTGCCCAAGCAATTGCTGAAGAAGGCCTGAAAAACATTACCGCCGGCACAAACCCGATGATTATGAAGAAAGGTATCGAAAAAGGGGTTGAAGCAGTCGTTGAAGCATTGAAGAAATCCGCAAAGAAAGTTTCAACAAAAGAAGAAACAGCCCAGGTGGCGACAATTTCGGCCGCCGATCAAACTATCGGTGACCTAATTGCCGAAGCTTTGGAAAAGGTTGGGAAAGATGGTGTGGTGACTGTGGAAGAATCTCGGGGTTTGGAAACAAACGTGGAGTATAAAGAAGGTATGGAGTTTGACAGAGGCTACGTGTCCCCCTATTTTGTCACCGATGCTGCTAAAATGGAATCAACTGTCGAGAATCCTCATATCCTTATAACCGACAAAAAAATATCAGCAATTTCTGATCTCTTGCCATTACTTGAAAAATTAGTCCAGACTACAAAAGATCTTGTAATAATTGCCGATGATGTTGAAGGCGAAGCGTTAGCTACTTTAGTAGTTAATAAAATCCGGGGAACAATGAACATCCTGGCTATAAAAGCACCAGGGTTTGGTGACAGAAGAAAAGAAATGCTCGAGGATATCGCTGTACTTACTGGTGGAACAATGATTAGTGAAGACACCGGAGTTAAATTTGATTCAGTAACTCCCGATATGCTTGGCAAGGCAGATAGAGTAACTTCTGACAAAGACGACACTATTATTGTTGGCGGAAAAGGAGCCAAGAATAAAATCGATGCTCGAATTGCCCAAATCAAAACTCAAATCGAAAAGACAACCTCGGACTTCGATAAGGAGAAGCTTGAGGAGCGCTTGGCGAAACTTGCCGGTGGTGTGGCCGTAGTTAATGTTGGAGCCGCTACCGAGATCGAACTTAAAGAAAAGAAAGAAAGAGTAAACGATGCAGTCCAGGCGACTAAAGCAGCCATTGAAGAGGGATTTGTGGTCGGTGGTGAGGTAGCTTTGGTAAGATCTGCTAAAGCTCTTGATTCAGTGAAGGTTGAGGATGAAGAAAAAATCGGAGTTAAAATTCTCCAGAGCGCTTTAAGAAAGCCTTTGTGGAAGCTTGCTGAAAACGCAGGAGCAGATAGCGGTTGGGTTGTCCGTGAAGTGGAAAAAAGCGAAGGAAACAAGGGGTTTAACGCACTTACCGGAAAATTCGAAGACTTAATCGCGGCTGGTGTTATTGATCCGGTTAAAGTGACAAGAACCGCGTTGCAAAACGCAGCTTCTGTAGCAATGATGGTGCTGACGACTGAGGCTTTGGTAACAGATATTCCGGAGGAAAAGAGCCCAGCAGCGGGTGCTCCAGGAATGCCGCCAGGTGGAATGGGTGATTATTAGAGTTAGTTAATTAGCAATTAAAGGTTAGTAAAATTGGAAAGGGCCGATAAGGCCCTTCTCCTTTTTTCTGGATAAACAATTTGCTATAATTAACTGAATGGAACAGAACGCACCGCCTCTCCAACCCACTAAAGCTAGTTCTACACCAAGTAAAAAACCAGTTCTGATAACAGCAGCAACCTTCATGGTAGTAATTATTTTGGCGGTTTTTGGTGTTTACAATTGGCAGCAAGGCGTGGTGGAAGAAGTTAAAGGTGAAAAAGAATCCTTGGAATCTAAAGTAGCGTCGCAGAGTGCCGGTCTCACCGCGCTTAAAAAGGAAAGCGTAGAGCTTAAATCTAAAGTAAACTTCCTGGAGGGAAAATTAAAAGAAGCCACCGCTAGTGCAAATTTTGAAGTTGGTGAATTGACACTATCTATAAAGAAAACTAGTAGGTCCAATTACACTGGCGATGTTACACCCGACACAAATACGGTAAGTGTTGAAATAAGTGCCGTGAACGACACTGAACAAACATTATTCATTTCCAAATCAAGCTTTAAATTAAAAGACGACGCTAATCGTAGTTACCTAGTTGGTATTACCCCGCCTGGCTATAGTGAATTGCAAGATCAACAAGTGCAACCTGGAGAGACAATTGTAGCTTACGTTGCTTTTGATGACGTTCCCAAGAACAAGACTTCCCTCACCCTTTTCTACAATTCAAAGACCTTCAGAATTACTGCAAAGTAAAGATAGCTTTTAGCTATTGCCAAAGGTAAAATTTAGTGTATAATTTTCTCACTGCTCCTTTTAAAATTAAATGGCTAGGGCAAAGAAAACAGAAGTCAAAAAAGTAGGGTCTGCAACCAAAGCGCAAGGGTCAACCACCGCTAGGATCACACCCAGTAAAAGAAAACCTTTCAACCTCCAAGAACTTTCCAAAAACTTAAAGGAAAGGTTTCAACAGCACCAAGTCTTGTACTCAGTTTTAGCTACACTGTTAATAATTATTATTTTACTTGGCGGCACTTTTTTCTGGAAAAAGGATCTTTTTCTGGCTGGATCAGTAAACGGCAAATTTATTACTAGCGTAGAATTTTACAACCGCCTTATCAAAGCTTCAGGCACAGATGCTTTCGATTCAATAATTCAAGAAACGCTTATAAAACAAGAGGCAAAGAAGGCAGGCCACGCAGCTACGCAAGAGGAAATTGACGCTGAGATTTCTAAGATAGAAAAGCGGGTTGGCGGAAGGGAAGAGCTAGAAAAATTACTTGCCGGCAGTAACATGAATGTTGACGGTCTAAGAGAGCAGCTTGTGACTCAAGTTTTGGTCGAAAAAATCTTGGAAAAAGACATTCAGGTTTCTGACGCGGAAGTAGATAAATATATTAAGGAAAATAAAGATAGCGCAAAAGGTTTAAGCAAGGAAGAAGTAAAGGAGCAACTGCGCTCCCAAAAGCTAAATGAAAAATTCCCCTCTTGGTACGAAGAGATCAAAAAGAACGCTTCAATTCAGAAATATTTTTGATAAGCCTTTCCTCAAAAACTTAAAATCAACTTCATGACACGCGCGATCATCTTTGATTTAGATGGGGTCTTAGTTAATACCGAGCCACTTTGGTACGAGGCTTTTGAGAAAGTTTCCAGGGAATTTGGGTTTGAGTATTCAGAGGAACTTCATCGATTAAGTCTAGGGCGCTCCGATCACGCTTTGAGGTTGACTATTAAGATGGGGATTTCGGAAAAACACCCAGAGTTTTTGGAAAGAATTAGGGAAGTATTCAAGAGTCTTTTTGAAAAAAGAGCAAAACTAATGCCAGGAGTTGTGGATCTGCTCCCAAAACTGAAAGATAAATACAAACTTGCTATTGCTACCTCAGCGTATAAGCCGCGGCTAGATTATAATCTAGAAAAATTTCCCGAGTTAAAAAAGTTTTTTGACGCTTTTGTGTCTGGTGACCTGGTAGAAAAAAGTAAACCAGCACCAGATATTTTTCTGTTGGCAGCAGGTAAACTTGGAGTAGATTCTAAAGAATGTTTAGTGATAGAAGATGCAGAGTCTGGAGTGGCGGCTGCTAAAAAAGCAGGGATGAAAGTTATTGGGGTTGCTCCGAAACATATGTTTTACCAAGATTTGTCAAAAGCAGATAAAATTGTGATCTCTCTTTCTGATATTCGCCTCACTGACTTAAAATAATTCCCTCAAGCCAAAATTGACTATAAGACGTATAATTGATCTAGTTTGCGTGAAAAGCTGACAAACTACGCTGGAAGAAAGCGGGAGGTCGCGCATGAACTAGCACCTAATAATAAGAATAAATTTGCGGAAAGGAGGCCGTATCGGAGTCCAGCAACCAACGATCGGTAAGTAACAAAAGTTCATCCGAGGAGGTTTTTTCCATGGCACTTGACTTATCCGCTGTCGGTAAGGAACTACCGCCAGCCACCTACGAGTACACTGATCGAGACGTCATTCTTTATGCCCTCGGCGTCGGCGCAACGGCTCGGGATCTGGCGTTCGTTTACGAAAGGGGTGGCCTTCTGGCGTTGCCAACGTTCGGAGTCGTTCCGGCGTTTTCGGCGCTGACGTCGTTGGGTACGGTGCTGGAGTTCAACCCGCTATCACTGCTTCATGGTGAACAGCGCATCGAACTGCACGGGCAGATCCCGACTAGTGGGGTTCTGACTACGCAAGGCAGAATCACCGGCATTTACGACAAGAGGAGAGGCGCTTTGGTGGTGATCGATGCCGACACGAAAGACGCAGAAGGTAGGACACTGGTCACGAATAGGTTCGGCGCGTTCATCCTTGGCGAGGGCGGTTTCGGGGGAGTGCGCGATCCGAACGCCTCAAAGCAACACGTCCTACCGACTCGTCCGCCTGACTACACGATGGCGTACAAGACTTCACAGAACCAGGCAGTACTCTACCGACTCTCCGGCGACCTTAACCCCTTGCACATCGACCCAGGGTTCGCGAAGCTCGCGGGGTTCGAGCGGCCGATTCTGCATGGCCTCTGCACCTTCGGTCACGTGGGGTGCGCCGTGCTGCATGCCTGCTGCGGCGGAGACCCATCGCGACTCAAGATCCTTGAAGCGCGTTTCTCCGGCGAGGTTTACCCGGGCGAGACGATCATTACGGACATCTGGCAGGATGGTTCGACAGCGATTTTGCAAGCGCGAACGGAGGAGCGTGACAAAGTCGTTATTTCGAACGCCGCCGCGACGATCGCCTAATGCTGTTCACAAAATCCCACGGGGATTACCAGAGTCACAGACTCTTGAAAAAGGAGGTGATCGGCTGAATAGCACATAACAGTACCAAACGACTCGAGCGAGACTAGCATGAATAGGAGGCTCACCAATGAACTTACTTCAGGGAAAAGTCGCCATTGTCACAGGGTCAGGTGGCGGTCTCGGTGAGCAGTACGCGCTCGCATTGGCAGGAGCTGGTGCGAGGGTGGTGGTGAACGATCCCGGCTCTGGCAGGGACGGTATAGGTGGTACCATCACGATGGCCGACACAGTCGTGAAGAAGATAAGAGACGTCGGTGGCGAAGCTGCAGCGAACTACGATTCTGTTGCCACCATGGGAGGCGCCGAGGCCATCTTCAGCACGGCCATGGACGCCTACGGCCAGGTCGACATCCTGGTGAACAACGCCGGGATCCTCCGCGATGCGGCCTTCCACAACATGACTGAGGAAGAGTGGGACGCCGTGATAGCGGTCCACTTGAAGGGGACCTTCTGCATCACTCGCCTCGTCTTTCCTCACATGCGTGAGCGAGGGAGCGGAGTGGTCATCGGCATCTCCTCACCCACCGGTCTCACCGGTAACTTCGGCCAGGCGAACTACGGCGCTGCCAAGGGGGGAGTCTGGGGACTCATGAATTGCCTGGCTAGGGAGGGCTATCGTAGAGGGGAGGTGGATCCCTTCGCACGCGTTTTCACTGTGGTGCCGGTGGCATTCACTCGCATGACGGCCGATCTGCCCCAGTTCAGTAGTGAGGAGGCAAAGGCCCAAACCGACCCCAAGTTCGTGGCGCCGCTGGTTGTCTACCTTGCCAGCGATTTGTCGGCAGGTATGACTGACAAGACCTTCAGCGTCATGGGCAGCCGAATCCGGGAGATGAGGATGGTCTCCAGCCACGGCGCGACGAAGGAAGATGACGGAGGCCTCTGGAGTGCACAGGAGATCTCCAGACGAATGAGCGAGATCTTGCTCGCAGATAAAGAGGCCGCGAGCGCTGGATAACACGGAAGACAGGGGGGGGTAGCAAATCTGCTCAACGCAAGGGCGAGACCACAAGTCCGCCCTTGTTCCCCTTTGACAAACCTAAATTAAAGATTTACAATTTCCTTGATATGAAATTTAACCATGCACAATTTATTAACTCAATAACTGGTGTTTCGACTGCGGCAGGTGTGCTTTTACTTATGTATAAAAGATACGATTTAGCCGCCCTCGCCTTTACTTTGCTCTCAGCCGGTGCTGCCGGTGTCCTTTGGGAGAGATACACAAGTCGATCCGGCCACCCTTTAAGTTTAAAGGCGTTAACAACAAAGCGATTACCGGAAAGGAATGGTGAAATTGACTTTGCTCTAACTCACTTGCCTTACCCCACACTCGCAGCTATTAGTTTTTTTCTAGCCAAGAGAAAGGCCAGGAGTAATCATGACCTCCAAGCCCTCTAAAAAAAGAGAGCCCACCAAGGTGCAGAAAAGACTTATCTTAGTGCATGGCTGGGAAGGAAGCCCAGAACATGGTTGGTTTCCTTGGCTTAAGGTGGAGATGGAAAAAAGAGGTTGGGAAGTGCTTGCCCCAGCAATGCCAAACACAAATGAGCCAAAAATTTACGAGTGGCTCCCCTATCTTAAACAAGTTGCTGGAGAGGTGGATGAAAGAACTTTTATGGTGGGGCATTCTCTCGGATGCATCACGATACTCAGGCTACTAGAGAATATTCCGGAAGGACAAAAAATTGGCGGCTCTGTCTTAGTAGCTGGTTTTGATAACCCACTAAAAAATAAGGAACTTGGAAACTTTTTTGAAGCCCCGATAAATTGGGTGAAGATTAAGGAAAATTGTAAAAAGTTTGTATCTATTCATTCAGTTGACGATCCGTACGTTCCAATTGAGAACAGCATAAGCTATGAGCGTAATCTTTCCGCAAAAACGTTAAAACTTTCCGGTTGGCGCCATTTTAGCGGGGATGAAGGCACCACTTCTGTACCCCCTGTCCTCGAAGAGCTTCTTAGCATTTCAGCGTAAGTTTTTAAAATTTTCACGATCTTGTGTTAAACTAAGCCTTCATGGCTAATAAATTAGAAGAAGAGGATTTAATAGAAGAAGCAAGACAAGGTAATGTTTCTTCCTTTCAGACCTTATACATGAGGTATCTTGACCCAATCTACCGCTATTTCTTTTTTCAAACGAAAGATAAGTTTTTAGCCGAAGACCTAGCCCAGGAAGTTTTTATTAGGGTCTACCGATCAATTGGTAGTTACAATAAGGAGAAAGGCAGCTTCACAAGCTGGCTATATCGTATTGCCCATAATTTACTAGTTGACTATTATCGGGGTAAAAAGACTCTTTCCTTGAAGGAAGGAATCGAGGCCTCATATTCTGAGGATTGGCTTGAGAAACTTGACCGAGATGAAAAACTCCAAAAAGTAAAAGAAGCTTTAACTCTTCTGCCTTCCGATTATCATGAAGTTGTGGTTTTACGTTTCTTCGAAGACTTAAGTGTGGAGGAAGTGGCCGAGATTGTGGGTAAGAGTGAAGAAAACGTACGTGTAATTCAGCATCGGGCTATACGTAAATTAAAAGAAGTAATCATATTATGAATGATACAGAATTTATTGAGAAATTAAGAAAAATAGCTAAGATTGAACATACTGGCGCCCAAAAAGAAATTTTGTGGGGCCGGCTTTACCAATATCTAAAGACTACTAAAGTAGGTGGAGGGCTCTGGTACTTTAGTTTCCGGATTACTTATTTAGTTGCCTTAGTATTGGTAGTTCTTGCAGCATCCACCGGAATTAGTTTCGCTTCTCAAAGTTCTTTACCAGGGGAACCACTGTACTCCGTCAAACGCTTCAGTGAAGAAGCCAGGGTCTTTGTAATATTTGGGGAAAAAGCTAAGAAAAAGGAAAGAATTAAGCTTACCACCGAGCGTGTAGGTGAGGTGCAAGAACTTATCTCAAAGGATCCTGAAAAAGCCGAAGGGTTACTAAGTGAGTACGAAGCGCAGATGGAAAACTACAAGAAGGAGTTTGCAGAAGATCCTGAACTTTCCGAAAGTCTAAATTCGACAATTATGGTGAATAAAGACGTCTTTGTTAAAGTGGTGGAAACTGCTCCGGACCAGATAAAAATCCGCATCAGAGTGCTGATTGATGAACCTGAGGGACAAGATACAACTGAATCTGGTGGTGAGGTTGAGGGGCAGCAAACAACTAAAAAGAAACCCGAGGTCAAATCAACTGAGATTTTGGATGAGCCTTCATCAACTGAGACAAATCGTTAGTGGTATCGTTTTTCACCAGCTTTAATCTCAACGTCTAATGTATTTTCTTCTGGTGAAATGGGGCAGCGAAAGTTTTCATTGTAGGCACAATAAGGGTTGTAGGCGTAGTTGAAGTCGATATCCAACTTCCCGTTTTCCTCCTCAGCTTCAACAAACCGACCATCATGATAAGTATCAGTACCGTTCGTTGTATCTCTAAAAGGAACAAATAGATGGCCACTATCAGTACTTTGGTAAATATTTAAAGCGACTTCTCTACCTTGTACGCTAAAACTAACCTTACCATAACGTTTATAGGGCTGAATATCGCCCACACTAGTTTTAATGTTAATAATTTCTTCAGAGGGATTTTTCGAGAGGTTTCCGGAAACCTGATAATTTGAATCCTCAGGATAATAATTTAGGCCTTTGAACTGGGCTTTTTGCTCTTGATTAAGAGGAGACTCATCTTTAGTACCGAAAAGTTCATCCTTCTCTTTTCTAAAATCTGAGAGATCGCTCATAAATTAATTTTAGCAAAGAAAAAAAGTACAGTCCAGTAAAATAAAAAACCACAAAATTGACACGTCCAAAAAGAACTGCTAATCTTGAATTACAGATGGAGCCTCAAACTGCCCAACCCCAAGCTCCCCAAAAAGCCGAGAACAAAAAAGTATTACTATTGTTATTAGCTTTATTGGGATTATTAGTAATTGGGTTTCTAGGATACCTTATTTTCGCAAGGCAAAGTGAAAAAGAGCCCACCTCAAGAGTGGTGACTGGACTTTCTAGAGATTCAATAGTAATTGGCCAAAGAAGCGCTGTTACTGGTGTATTTCCCGATTCGGCCCCAGAATTCTACAGTGTTGTTTTCAACAATCATATTTTTGAAGGCCTTGGTAGAATTGTAGACGGTGAGCCAAAACCGGCTCTTGCCACAAGCTGGACAAACCAAGATAAGAACACTTGGCGGTTTATGATTAGAAAAGGAGTAAAATTTCACAACGGTAATACCTTAACCGCAGATGATGTTAAATTTAGCATTGACGAAGCTCTCAAAAACAATTGGCCCAACGCTTTTAACTTAGGTACCGTAAAATCTGTCACGGTCGTTGATGATTTCACAGTTGATATAAAGACAAATGGACCAGATCCTGTCCTTCTTAACCGGCTTGTTTACGCTTTTGTAGTTTCCGAGAAACAATTCAAGGAGAAGGGTGATAAACCTGCAGTTGGCACAGGCCCCTATAAATTCGTGGGCCTTAATAAAAGTGAAGCTATCCTTGAGTCTAATGGAGATTATTACTTAGGCCAGCCAAAGATAAAGAAAGTAACCTGGAAGTTTTTGCCAAATGCTTCAACCGACGAAAAGTTAGTAGAGGCAGTGAAGAATGGCGAGGTGGATATTATAGCTATAAGAGGTAAAAACCTGGGGAACGCTGTTGGCAGTGGATATCAAGTGAAAACCTTGGCAGATCCATTCATCACCTTCCTTTGGTTAGATACTGCAAGAGACAAAAGCCCTTACATCAGTAAAAGCCCAAGCCCCCTTAAAAACAAATTGGTTCGTGAGGCGATGTACAAAGTGGTGGATATAAACAGGATAATCGAAAGCTCGGAGATTGCGGGAGTAGCCGCCTCGCAATTTGTTACTGAAGATATTTTTGGTTACAATCCGGACGTTAAAAGGCCCGAACCAAATGTAGAAGAAGCTAAGAATCTTATGAAACAAGCAGGTTTACCAGATGGTTTTAGCTTGACCGTTGATCTTGAAGACGCGGCAGAGCCTGTTTTTGAGCCAATAATAAAGGAGCTTGCGAAAATAAATGTTAAGGTTAAGCTGAATCCAATTAGTTTTGATGATCTAGGTAAAAAAGTATTCGAGACTAAAGACACTTCAGCCTTTATTTTGGAGTATGGAGCGGAAACGTTTGACGCAGGAGAAATATTCTTAAACGTGTTACATACCCCCGGAGGTGGTTTTGGCGGTGATAATTTTCTCAAGTTTAACAATCTAGAGATTGATAAATTAGCGGAGGAAATTGCCACAACTTTTGAGTCGAGATCAAGAAGAGAAAAACTGCAAGAGACAACAAAGAAAGCGGTGGTAGAGCTCCCGATGATCCCGCTTTTCAGCACAAAGTTTACTTATATTTTCCGTGACAATTTTGATTGGACTCCCACTTCCTTTGGAGCAATTTACGTTAATGAAATTTCCGGAAGAGAAATTGTTACAGAGTAGCCTATTCTGAATTCCTCATTTCTTTGTGCTAAACTTAGTTTAATTGATGCTCCAATTGCCTAAGTTTGTACTCAAATCACTACGGGTTAAGTTCGCCTTGGTATTACTTATTATCTTGTTTTTGGTTTTTTCTGTTTCCTCTGGAGTGTTAATTTACAGAAGCCTAGTGGCTGAGAGAGCTAATCTAATTGATCAAGCAAGAGCTTTTGCTAAATTAAGTGCGAAACCAATTGGCAACACCTATTCCCTCTATTACGATTCGGGGTATTTAAAGTTTAAAGGGTTAATCGGCGAAACCTTATCGTTAAATACAGATATTGAAAAAATAGAGATAATTTCAGTAACCGGTGATATTTTATTTGATTCCAAGGACTTAAAAACTGGTAAGAGAGCTGAAATTTGGAAGACTGAAGATAAAAATATTTTAGATAAGGTAGCCGCAAATGTAGGTAGCGAGGTTCCACTACGCACAAAAACTTCTACTCCCAACCAATTAATCGAACCTTACATTGAAGATTTCGGAGCGCATCCGTTCTCAATAAGATATTTTTTGTCCTACGATTCTATCTCCCAAAATGTTCTCTATACTATATTAACTACTCTTCTACTAAGCTCGATCTTTTTTATTGGTTCCATTATTCTAATAGTTTTGGTGGTTAACAGGACAATTTTGAACCCAATCGAGATGGTTATTAAGGGCGCTAAAAAAATAAGTTCTGGTGATTTATCCCACGCTATAAAAGTTAACACTAATGATGAGGTTGAGGATCTTGCAGTTGCGGTAAACCAAATGGCTCAAACACTGAAGAAGAACATTGAGGATTTAAAGGAATTGGATAGACTTAAAGATGAATTTGTGTTTCTTGCATCCCATAACCTTCGGACTCCATTAACAATAATTAAAGGTTACGTTAGCTCTTTACTGGAGGAGACGTCTCTTGTAAAGGCAGATCGAGATAAAATTAGCAAAATCTCAGACAGTACTCGTCAACTTGAATCAATGGCGGAGACACTTCTGAGTTTGGTTTCTTTAGAGAAGGGACAGGAGGTTTTGAAAAAAACACAAGTAGATTTGGGTAAACTTCTCGAAGAAATTGCGGGTAAATTTGGTAAAGAAACAGCCAAGAAAAAGATAAGTTTTATATTTGAACTACCTTCTGATCCTGTCCCACAGGTGGCAGTCGAAAAAAACCGAATCACCCAGGCGTTTGCGAGCCTAATCGATAACGCTATTAAGTTTAATAAGGAAGGAGGTAAGGTAACTGTAAGGATTGAAAAAAGGGAGAAAGAGCTTGTCGTTTCTGTAAAAGATGAAGGAATTGGAATACTCGAGAAAGAGAAGGACAAAGTTTTCAAAAAGTTTCATAGAGCGACTGATGTTCTAACTTATAATTATGGAGGAATTGGTCTTGGTCTTTACTTGACTAAGCTAATTACCGAGGCCCACGGTGGGCGAATTTGGTTTGATTCCAAGGTTGGAGAAGGCTCCAGTTTCTATATAAGCCTTCCCCTTAGTTCTTAGGTACGTAAGTTAAGGGGTTCACCACCTTACCTTCGTTATAAACCTCAAGGTGAAGGTGGGCTCCAGTCGCGAAACCAGTGGCCCCAACCAAGCCGATAACAGTCTCATTTGTTACCTTACTACCCTTTTTAACCAAAATTTTTGATAAATGAGCGTATCGGGAAGAAAAGCCTGCTTTGTGCTTTATTACCACACTGTATCCATACCCACCGTCCCAGCTTGCTAGTGTTACTTCTCCAGAAGCAATTGGTTTTACCCTTGATCCGTACGGATTAGGAATATCGATTGCTGGGTGGACATACCAAAAACCTTGAGATATAGCGCCTTTGACAGGGCGTTGAAATATTGGGGCTTCAGACGCAACTACAGAGGCGCGAAATGAATTTTGGCTTTGGATCTCAGCCGCAGATTTGGTTGCTACTGAGATAGGTAAAATCGGTAATACTTGAAATGCCGAAAAACCAAGTACGAAAAATCCAAAGATATACTCTCCTAAGAGCTTATGTACTTTTTTTAAATATTTTTTAGACCAATGGAATAATTCCCCACCGGAAATAAAAGCATCCGCAACAATTAATCTGGAATCAAACCCAGTCTTACGGATACGGTGAGGTGAGATATAAATTCGGCTAAAGTGTCTATTGAATTGTCCATTACGCTGGGGCAGAGAGCGTCCCTCGATAAGATCGGGATGTCTCTGGTTTAACATAACCCCCACCGAAGCTTTAGCGAAGGTGGGGAATCAAAAAATCTCCCACTACTTTGGGAGACAAATGTATTTTATCAGACTATGAGACAAATGTCAAATTTTTGGAGGCGCGGAGGGGATTCGAACCCCTGTGATAGGTTTTGCAGACCCATGTCTAGCCACTCGACCACCGCGCCAGCGAAAATGAATCTAGATTATAACATAACTTTCAGCGGTAAATGTAGGCTGCTAGCCCGCAAGTGTAATCTTGAATGGATGTATGTTATTACTTGCCCAAATTGGATGGGATCTATAATTGAGTTCAGATCTAGAGCTTTTTAGCAAACTGGGAGGCGATCCAGCCGGATTTTGCGGAGGAGAGCTCTATCTGATACCAATAGTTTTTCTCAGAAAGCAGCTCGTAAATCTCTCCCGGATTTATTTTTTGAATAATCGAAAAACTTGTTCCTGGACCGGCTCTTACATTTAGGAAGGCGTTTGGAGTATCAAGAATGGTGACTTTTTTTGATGAGCTTTTGGCCGAAGTAGATTTCGAAATATTGCTCCAAACTTTTAAAGCTGGAGAGCTTAACTTGCCAGGGTCAGTTCCTAAATACCCTACTTTAACTTCCTTTTTCTTTTCCCATCCGTTCTCTAAAGTGTAGGTTTTACCACTGATGTCGATAAGCAGATCAAACTTTTCTGGAACGTCCTTACTAGTTTTTTGAAAATGCCAAATGCCTTCTGCCCATGTCTGTGCATCGCCGCTGAGATCTGAGTTTGATGTTGATAGATCAAATAAAGTAAAGTTCTTATTTTCGTCTGCCTTCTTGACCTGTTGTGGGTATGGGTCTAGTGCTAGCGATACCCAGGCGACTAATCCGTAGCCCTCCTCAATGTTTATCCCTAACCCTCTTGTTAAATATCCTTTTTTCGACACAGTAAGAGTATAAATCCCAGAGTCGGCTATCTGTGATAGAGGTGAGTTACCAAGTGTTTTTCCGTTCAAGGAAATTTCAGCATCTCCTGGTGAGGTCACGATAGATATCCCCCCACCTTCCCGCAAACCCAAAATCTCTCCGGCGGAAAACTTTTCGGTAGGACCAAATTCATAGTTTACGATAGTAATCGCGCCGGGGTTCAAATCAACCTTTTGGCTAAACTCGGCGGCTTTGACCTCCTCGTTAGCTAAATTATCTCCTAAGGTGGCAACATTGGCTTTCATGCTTAAACTGTATCCTCCCACCTTCAAATTCTTCTGTTGGAGTGGGGTTTTGCCAATTAAATTACCACCCAGAAAGACTTCGGCTTCATAGTTAGATTCAATTTTAAGGAATCCTTGTGGCGGTTTAAGAGCCGGTAATAAATATTGGTAAGCGATAAAGCCAAGAGCTAAGAGCAATATTAAACTTAGAAGTTGCAAAAATTTCCCCATGCTAGAAGAGAAAGAATAACACAAGAGTCTGACTACGTAAACTCACCTTGTTAAAATTATTCAAAGCTGATAGATTTTAGTTAATGCTCAAGATCTCTGCTCTAAAACTTGTAGATAGGTTAATCGCTCCGATAGTGTTGGTTTTTGGTACCAAGTATATTGCCGTTTTAGCGATAAATTTGGTCTTCGATTTTCACTGGGACATGGGATTTTCCTCTCAGCAGGTATTTTCATTGCCGTTTATCAATTATTCAAATGCGGCCGACTTAGTATTTACAAACACCCTCTCGTCGTTTCTTATGGTGATAGTTTTAGCACTGGGTTTTACCTTCATTCTTTTGAGATTTCAAAATTTTACCAAAAATCGAGTAAAACCTAAAGTGGCTTCAAGGTTGAGCAAAAAGAGTATGGAATATCTTCTTATCGACGAGGAAGAAGCGTTTCACCAAGTGCTCGCTTGGTATGTTTTATCTTGGGTTGTCTTTCTGTTGGTCCTAGGCGAGTTTTTGGCTAGTAGCGTAAGCCCTATTGTGCTTAGCTTTAGCTTAACAGTAGTTTTTGTTCTGACGGTTTTGAGTACTATAGAAGCTCATAAAAGCCTTTACGAAGGCACCAAATAAATAATAATAAATACTGAAGAAAGCCACAGGATAATAGTTGCTAGTAAAGGAAAATCCGTAACTAAAACTTTCTCTGGTGACTCTCCTTTACCCTCAAAAATTAAATAAAGATAGCGCAAAATTCCATAAACCACCAAGGGAATTGTGGCCATGAGCCATTTTGGAGATGCCAAAGTTTGGGGCAAAAAGGAAATAATAAATTCTTTGCTGTGCGTCTCTAACTCATTAAAGGTAAAAATACTGTAAGTTATTAGAGTCGCCGTACCCATCATAAAAGTGACCCCATCTAGAAATTTTGTTGGGTAGTAATAAAGAGTTTCGCGGTGTTTTGCTGCAAGTTTGTGGGTTAGGATAGTTAACTCCGCTCTTCTTTTTCCGGAAGCAAGGAGCAAGGAAAGCATTATCGTGGTCAGAATCAACCAGGAGGATAGAGGAACCCCGATTATAAAAGAGCCAGCAAATACTCTGAGCATAAATCCAAGGGCAATCGTGGTTATATCCAAAAGGATAATAAATTTCAGTAAGAAGTTATAGGTGAGTTGAAGAATAATAAACACTAGCGCAATGGTAAAAAGGTAAGTTGATAGCTGGAAGCTAGTGTAAAGGCCTGCTATTGTCAAAAACAAAGAAATTACCAAAGCTAAGTTTTTGTCAATTTTACCCTGAGCAATTGGCCGCAGTCTCTTGTACAGGTGAGCTTTATCCCGCTCGATATCAAAGACGTCATTAACTAGGTACATTGATGAGGAGAGGATGTTGAAAATCCAGAATGATGCAAAAACAGGTAGCAGAAAAGATTCTTGAAAAAATTTACCTGAAAAAAGTATTGCGGCAAATACAGCTAAATTTTTTAACCATTGCAGAGGGCGCAGGCTTATCAGTACCGATTTAAAGCTAATCATTAGATTTTACCCCAAATTTTCTGGCAACAGCGGCTATTGTTAGAAGAGCTGCTAAAAGAATTGCAAAAATCATTACAATGGCGAAGAATTTACCGCGGCTATCTAAACTGATTGCGAAAATCGCAAATAGAGCGGTTAAAAAATAATAAAAAATAGCTATTTTAGGTATGCTCCATCCTAAGGCAATCAGATGGTGGTGTAAATGCTCTTTGTCTCCCCAAACTGGAATTTTGCCAGATAAGACTCTTCTCCCAACCGTCCAGGCACCGTCCACTAAAGGTACTGCTAGTACAATTGCGGCTATGGCAAGCTTCCCACCGGCTAAAATAGATAAAACCGCAATCATAAAACCAGCTAAGCTTGCACCGCTATAGCCGGGCATAATTTTTTGCGGGAAAAAGCTCCAGGGAAGGAACCCCAGGTATGAGCCAGCGGTTGCAAAAGCCAAAATTGCCAGCGGTACTTGGGATGGATCTGAAGATAAATAACTTATCGATACGAATCCTAAAGTTACGCTGGCAATCGCGGCAATTCCGGAAATTTGCCCGTCAACGCCGGAAGACCAGTTCAAGGCGTTCATGAGCCAAGCTATCCACAAAAACGCAAAAAGATCAGCAAATAGAACGATTGAATGAGGCCCCCCAAAGGGGTAACCCTGAGGCAGGGTGAAATGCAGAATTATTTCATCAAAACGAATTTGCCCCCCAAATGGATTTGTAATCCAATTTATACCAACTCCGAAGGCAACTACTGCTAAAGCCGCCAAAAAATTACTTAAGAGTCTTACGTAAGGGTTGATGTCATATTTATCATCTAGCAAACCGACAACCACTACTATCAAAGCACCTAAGAAGACCCCAATTATATGTTTAGTTATGAGAGTTGGTTCCAAAAAAACGAAAAAAAGATAGGTTAAAAGTATTGCGGCAAATATTGCTAGTCCACCCCCCCTGGGAAGGGGCTTTTTGTGTAAGATAGCTGGATGCGGCCTTGTTGGGTAGTCTATTATTTTGAAAGCCTGGGAGAGCTTAATTACAAGAGGAGTTATTAAAACTGAGAGTAAAAAACTAACACCAACTACCCACAAAGTAATCATAACGCGCCTTAAGTAGCAATAAGTAAGATTCTAAGGAGGGAATAGCTTATCACTGCTCCGGAAAACAGGGTTGCCCAAGTAATTATTTGGGTAAGAACTGGGGATTTAAGCAGTTTTGCAATAAATTGGTTTATTAGAAAGATCAAAATTAAAAGGGAGGGGATAATAAAAAGCCACCTTGGCTCGGCTAACCTTTCAACCCCCCACACCTTTGAATACCACAGTGGGACTTGAGGCGGGAGTTTCTCAAGATGGGACCAGACTAAATAACTGGAAGCAATAATTATTATTAAAGATACAAAAGTTGCAGGGGCATTAATCGGGCGTAGAATCTTTAGAAAGTTCATAAATTGCATAATCTTCTGAAATGGCAAAGAGATTATAACTTCTCTTAACAAACCTGTCCAATTCAGGGAATGGTGGAGATCCTAAGGTATCTAAAATTATATATTTTGGCTTGCTTCGTTCTAGGTCGTTGACCACCCTATCCTTAGCAGTACTACTGCCTGATACATGAAAGGCCGTTATATATCTTGAAGCTGGGTCAAGCCCTGATAGGAAGTATATTGAAGGTTGGTTTGCCCAAAGGTAAATTTTTTCATTGGCTGACTCTAGGTTTTTGCATTCAGGTTGATCTCCTTTGGCACATCGTGTAAATAGAGATGCCACAGCGTAGTTTCTACTTGTGTTTGCATCGAAATTATTTTGAAATTCTTCCACGGAGATTCGGTTAGTGGCTAAGTTAAAAAAGTTGGGGTAGTAGGCTAGGACGTTTACATTGGGTTTAAATCCGAGAAGGGCACTTAAAATCAAAACAATACCGATAATAGAGAAACCAAATTTCCTGAATCTTACATCAGTGAGAGCTTTAGCTAGTATTATAGAAAAAGGGGCTGCTGCCTGTATTAAATAATGAAAATAGGGTCTTCCTCCAAAAACAGCCCCGTAGTAACTGAATGCTAGCCACAAAACTGAAATTTCTACAGCACCTGGCACACTAGCAGCCCTCTTTTTAGAGAGAAAAAACCTCCAAAAGTAATAAAGAACAATTGCAATCACGGGCAAGAATTTTAGTACTAAAAGGCCGTTTGGAATAATAAATTCATTACCATAATTTGTATATGATGCGTTAAAGAAGAAAGCGGAATTTATGTAGGAAGAAAGAGTACCCCTTGAAGCAAAGTACACTAAAGTAAGAGCAAAGGGAATTGCAAAGCCCACTATCAATTTAAATAAGTTTACAAGCGTTGGCAGAGCCCCATTTTTACGTACGAAGAGAAAAACGAAAACAAAAAAAGCCGCAAAATCAAAAATTGCTGGAAACTTCAGAAGAAGAGCCAAGGAAAAAAATATTCCCGAGATAAGAAAGTGGTTTCTTAAACCGAAAAGTAAAGCAAGACAAGCGGGAAGGATAATTAGAATCTCGCTGTTAACGATATTTCCTTCAGTCAGTGGAGTAGTAGTTAAGGCGGCTAGTATTATCAAACCGAAAAACGCAGTTTTTTTGTCGAAGAGTTCTTTTACCAACAAATAAAAACATACCAATGTTGGGATCATCCATATACCTAACAGAAACTTAAATGACCAAACCATATCACCGAAAAGCTTAGTAGACCAGGCTGCCAAGTAATAAATTCCAGGGGTTTTATGATCGAAAATTTCAGCGTAAAGCAAGCCACCCCGATTAATTTTTTGCCCAATCACCAAATAAATTGCCTCGTCTCCATACCAGAGAGGCTCAAGTAAAGAGGGAATACGGAGTATGAAAACAATAAGAACAATTAAAATAAGAAGTCTTTGGGAAGAGGCGAACTGTTCTATTTTACCTAAGTAATTTTTCACCATTCAAGCAGTACCAAAATTTTAACTCAGAGTTCGATTTAATTCAATGAGTCTTAGATGTAGCACTTTTACTTTTTACTTATCTTCTCCGTAACTTGATAATCAAGCCTCTTGCCCAATATGAGTCTTGTGTGGGCATCCATTCCGGGGAGGGCACCAAAGAGGAGACCAGTTAAAGGTAAAAGAATATACTGAAGAATGGTGAAAGGCAGGAAACTTTTCTTGAAGTATTCTGGTCTTGGAGGTCGAAGGAGCCAATCAACCACAATTACACAAACAATAAAAATTGCACAGACTGTTAATATAAACCCGGAAATTCTGGGTAAATAAAAGCCCAGAGCAGTAAATCGAAAAGCGGGATTGATCAAAGGTGGGATACTTGCCCCCAGTGTTAAGAGCCACCAGTTTGCCGGCCAAAGAAGATGCTGCTCCAAGGCCCTTGCAAATCTAAAAAAGAAATTAATCTTTGATATTTCGGCTCTTCTCTTCCAAAACTCCCTAATTGCGTAACCAATATCAGTTACTCCCCAGGCCCAACGCCGGTTTTGTTTGTACTGGGCTTGAAGAGATTTCCAGTAAGAAGACCCTTCGGCAGCGTCAGCAAATAGTGGTAAAAATATAGAGTCGAGGCTCACCGAACCTTTATGGAGGAAGAAGGCTTTAAAAAATAGATGCCAATCCTCAGCTACAACATCAGCGTCCCAGAAATTAGTTTCTTCCAAAAGATTCCAGGAAAGTGAGTAGGTGGAATAGTTAAAGTTAGAGCCGGGTCTTAAAAGCTCGGCGATACCGTTTATAGAATAAATTGTATGGACTACCCTCACAAAAATTGGAACTCGCCAAATGTTGTTATAAAAAACTAATGCCCCTTGCCAAAAGCGCAGATATTTCTCAGGGTCCTTCAAAAACTTGTAAGTTAAGTTGGAGAGGTATTTTGGGTGAAGTAAGACATCAGCATCGCAGGAAGTCGCCAAGATAAAATTTTTGTCGTAGCCTTTTTGCTCAACAAAGCTTTTTGTTTCTTTAGCAGCAAAGGAGAGGTTAGAAGACTTTCCTACAACCTCCCCTCCCTCCAAAACATGAGAAGTAATCAGGAAATTATCAAAGTGCCGAGAATAGCGCTTCTTTAGATTTTGGGCTTTTTCTAAAACCCCCTCTTCGCGTTTTTCAGTCGCTAAAACAATCGACACCTGTTTAGTTTGGAGCTCCTGCTCAGATAAAAAGGTGAGCGTTCTGTCCAAAATCTCAATTGGTTCCTTGTAGGTTGGTATAAAGATAAAGTGCTTAACTTTACTATAATCAAGTTTTTCCCCGCGCATTTTTTTAACCCAGAAGTCTCTCGAAACCTGCTTTATTTTTAGATAACCTCGGATAGAATTTATACCTAGAAGAGCGGCCTTCCAAAAAAAGTAAATATCAAAAAGGATTATGAAAAAAGCGATAAATCTTGGAGCTAGAAAAACTGCCCAAAAAGGGGAGGAGAGTAAAATCCAGGAGATATAAGCGGGCAGACTTTCAACAAAGTAATTTACCTTTCTATTGCCCTTTTCAGTATTCATAATTTGAGAAGAGTAGCAGCGTTTTTACTAGTGGCGCCAGCAATTTCTTCAAAGCTAGATTTCTTAACTTCCGCTACTGTCTCTGCCACGATTTTAACATAAATTGGTTCATTTCTTTTGCCTCGATAAGGCTCTGGCGGTAAATAGGGAGAGTCAGTTTCGACAAGGATTCGATCGATAGGCACGTATTTAGCCGAATCTCTAATGTAATAGTTTCCTTTGTAAGTAATATTACCCGAGAAAGAAACATAGAGGCCAAGATCTAAAAATTTTTTGGCTTGGCCGACTGTACCCATAAAGCAGTGGATTAGACCGTGCAAGTCCTCACGGGTTTTTAGAAGGTTGTAGAGATCGTCATAAGCATCTCGGCAGTGGAAAAGGATGGGTAAGTCTAATTTATTTGCAAGTTCAACTTGGTCCAAAAGGATTTTTTCTTGTTTTTTTAAATCTGGTTTTGGATAGCCTTCGTACTCATGTTTGTCCAGGCCAATTTCTCCAATTGCCACTACCTTCGGTTTCTGGGCTAGCTTTTCCAGATCAGCTATCCAATCTCCCTGCCATTCGTTAACGTGATGTGGGTGCACCCCAACGGCCGCATAAAAGTTATTAACCTTACCGGCAAGATCGAAGCCTTTTTCGGAGGAGTCAATTTTTGCCCCAACGTTTATGATGGCGGCAAGTTCTTTCGAGTTTCTTTCAGAAACTTCATCCCGATCCGCGTCGTACGCTTTAAACTGTAAGTGAGCATGGGTGTCGATTAATTTCACAGGGGAATTATACCATCAGATTGCGCAGGCTAATACATGATTAAAATCAAGCATCTTTAATTAGATAGGTAATTATAAGAGACCTCCAACATTTAGCAGGCATTTAAGATGCCCTGCGCAACCCGTGATAGTACCTGAAAAACCGAAGCTTAGGGGTTTGAAGTTACTGAACGCCTTATAGTGGTCGACTTTACACTCAATTATGGTATAATTTTTAGGTCCTTTGAAAATTACTCCTTGCATGCTTTCCTTTCAAAGAGCTTACGTTCAACTTGTATCTGAAGGAATTCGTATCCAGATTGAGCAAAAGCTCAGATTTCACAGAAGGAGGGGAACATGGATCCTGGTTGGATCGCTCTACCGGTGGTGATCTACGAAGTCGGTGCGTTGATCGGTGCCCATCGGTTTTGGGCTCTTGAGGGAGACAGCCGTTCTCGGTCGAACCTGCTCTTCCTTATGGCCACTTTCCTGATCGTGGGCCAACTGTCAGCCATAATCTATTTGCTGATGGTTGTGGTACTTGCCCTGAAAGCGATCTATATCGTACTGATCAATGGATTGATCTGGGTGCTATATTGGAGAAGTCTTTGGGCTGAGGGTACGCCGTTCGGCGGTGGAGTTACCAAGGGGCAAGTGCACAGTCAGGCTCGGAGAAACTGGCAGGGAGTAGTGGGTTACTTCAGGTACATCTTCCCGAAACCAGTAGGTACTCCGATCCTGTAATTCTAGCTCTCGAATTTGAAAATTGAGCAGGGGTAATTCTGTGGCCGCTCCTTAAGGTGATTCCTAGTGGAATCTATCAAGGCCACACTCCTAAGCAAATTATGGATTCGACGAGAATACCATCATAGTTTTCTTAGGGGGCCTTTGAAGCGAAAGCTTCAGAGGTCCACCATTTATACTCTCGGAAAAAGTGGTTTTTCGGATTTGATTTTTGGAAAGGAAAATTGTTTTTCGATTTTTTCGGTGGTTTCTGGAAGAAACGGCGCGAGGTGCGCATTAATCACTTTAATATTGCCTAGTAAAGTAGTAAGTACCACTCTTGCTTTAGCCGGATCTGTTTTGACTAACTCCCACGGTTTTTCTTGGTCGACTATCTTGTCCGCTTCTCGAATTTTTCCCCAGATCCAATCTAGCGCACCTTGGAAGTTTAAATCCTCTAAATACTTTTGGTAATCCTTGTCCAACTCTATTTTCTCTGATTTCCAACCGCCTAAATTAATAGATTCGCAGAGTTTTGCTACCCTAGACACTAAATTTCCCAGGCCATTTGCAAGATCGGAGTTGTGGACCTCGTTTAATCTCTCGAATGAAAAGTCACCATCGTTACCGAAGGGGATTTCTTTGAAGAGAAAGTAACGCAGAGCGTCAACTCCGTACTCCTTTGCGATTGCCAAAGGATCGATCGCATTTCCAAGAGATTTAGAAATCTTTTGCCCATCAATTGTGAAAAATCCATGAGCAAATATTCGCTTTGGTAGCGGGTATCCAGCCGCCATTAACATTGCTGGCCAAATTACAGCGTGGAATCTTAAAATATCCTTACCTATTATGTGTAGATCTGCCCCGTCCTTCCAAAATTCTTTTGGAGTGCCTGAATAGTAGCTGAGCAGAGCATCAAACCAGACATAAATTCTCTGACTCTCATCAAACGGTACTTTGATCCCCCACGTAGCATTTTCTCGAGAGATAGAAATGTCTTCCAAGCCTCTTCCAACGAAGGAAGTAACTTCGTTGCGTCGTTCGATAGGATCAATAAAATGAGGGTTCTTCTCGTACAATTTGTGCAATTTATCCGCAAAGGCGCTCAGTTTAAAAAAGTAATTTTTTTCTTCTAATTCTTGGGGCTTAGTTTTGTGATCCGGACAGAAGCCTTTTTCGTCTAAATCGTCCCCTTTGATAAAAGCCTCATGACCCACACAATAAAGGCCTTTATAAACTCCTTTTTCGATGTATTTATTGTCATAAATTTTTTGGAAGACTTCTGGAACAAATTTCTCGTGATCTTTATTTGTAGTTCTAACGAAGCCAAATTCCCCGTCTAAAATTTTCAACTCTTTCCAAGTGTTCTGCCAAGTTTTGGCCATACTGTCCGAATACTTCTCAACTGACAATTTTCTTTTCGCCGCCGCCTCAACCGTTTTCTGAGAATTTTCATCACTTCCAGTAAGTAGGAAAGTTTCTTCACCGAGTAATTTGTGGTAGCGAGCCAAAATATCAGCTGCAAAAGTTGCGTAGGCATGGCCAATATGCGGCACGTCATTTATATAGTAAATTGGCGTGGTAACAAAGAATTTTTTCTTGGTCATCGTGAGGAGAAGTATACCTCAATAAGTAAAGCAATCGAAACTATAAAGATAGAATTGATTAGGTTGTCTAAATCGTAAATTTTAAAAATTCCAAGTATCAAGACGGCGGTGGCAAAGATAGCGCCCCGCCGAAGGGAAGTTCGGAAGACTCGCCTAGGCCTTAGGTCTTCTTGCAAGGGCAAAGACTTTTTAGGCGCTTCTTGAAAAAGAAAACTAATAAAATAGAGTAATAGACTAACTAGGGTTGTTAGACCAACCCACAAAGAAGCTGAGAAGTAAACAAGGTTAATTTTTACAAGTTCCCCACCCACCTCTGCGGGTATTGTCGGGGGAATTTTCCAGATAATGTAAGCAAACACCACCCAAGATATTAACGAGATTAGAAAAACTGGTAATAAAAAGCGTTTCACTATCTAATATTAGTATCAACCACCTCAAGTTTACAAGCAAAGATTCATTTGTTAAGATTGGGCGTACCATGGATCAGCAGACTCTTTTACTAATAATTGGCGCGGTTGTTGTGATCGGATTTTTCGTGTTCTTTCGCCAACTTCAAGAACTGAAAGAGAAAAAGGATGATAAATCTCAAGATATTCTTATGAAGTGGCTTGAAGAAATGCGGGGCAGTGTTGATAAAAACACCGAGACTTTGGAAAAACGACTTGAGGCAACAAACAGGGCTATAAATGAAAGGCTGGATAACGCGGCCAAAGTTATCGGTATGGTTGGTAAGGAAGTGGGGCAAATGAGTGAGATTGGCCGTTCCATGAAGGATCTGCAAGATTTTTTAAGAAGCCCTAAATTGCGGGGAAACATTGGCGAACAAGTATTAAAAGAACTTCTTGGACAATTTTTGCCAAAGGAAAGTTTTCACCTTCAGTATCGTTTTCGCACTGGTGATATTGTCGATGCGGCTATTAAAACAGAATCGGGTGTGATCCCTATTGATTCAAAATTCCCGATGGAGAATTTTAAGCAAATGATGAAAGCTGAGTCGGAAGCTGAAAAGAAAGTTTTTGAAAAAGAATTCGCCCGCGATGTAAAAAAACACATTGATGATATTGCCAAAAAATATATTTTGCCGGAGGAAGGCACAATTGATTACGCACTCATGTACGTGCCTTCGGAACCTGTCTACTACGAAATTATGAGCAATATCCCCGAGCTCTCCGAGTATTCTCACAAAAAGCGGGTTCTTCCTGTCTCCCCCTCCACTTTTTATGCATATATGCGGGCAATCCTCATGAGCTTTGAAGGAAAGAAAATTGAAGAAAGAGCACGGTCAATACTCGCTGCCCTTCGGGGTATCAAAGGAGACAGTGAAAAATTTGGAGATGCTTTGCGAGTGCTCACCAAACATATCAATGACACCAAAAATACTTCTGACCTTGTAAATTCCCGATATATTGCGCTAAATAGTAAAATAGAAACAGCCGGCGGATTGAAAGGAAAGACCGAGGAGGCTCTTTCCGAGCCTGAGACTCTCCCGCTCGAAGAAGCGGAGGAGATGACCGAGCGATAGATGGAGGTTGATCGTGCGACTGACTTTGGTGGGACTGATCATTGCTGTTCTTCTCTCATGGTGCCTGCTGTTTAAGAGAAGAAGGGAATGTGCATGGTCCCTGGCTCTTGGGTTACCGAAGTTCATGCGATGCCCACGTTGCGGGCATGTGGTAAAGCTAGGTCTAATCGAAGACGAGCTGAGTCTAGGCCAAGCGACAGTGGAGTTCACCAGCGAGGGATTTCAGTGTGGCTGGTGTGACTTGAGATTCTTCAGTCCTCAACAGGCCAAGGCTTACCAAGCGACTAAACAGGCGATAGCTGAACAAGCGGCTCGAGGGTAAGAAGGAGGCGCGTGATGAGACGGGTGCTAACGATCGCCGGACTTTTGCTTGGCGGATTGATGGCCTACTTCGTGCTCGAAGCCTGGAACCACGAAGTGTCGTAGGAAAGGAGGCCATACATGGCACAGTGTGACCTAGAGATAAGTAGGCTGCGGGAACTTAACTACGCAGTGGTGAGGTTTGTGTTTGCCTGTTGGGCGATGCCTGTTGTCGTGGCAGCAAACGCCTATCGTCAGATCGACGAGGCGCTGGAAAGGGGGTCACGTCGATGATGATCGACTGGTGGGAGATCCTGAAGATTCTGACCACCTGCTAGGTAGTGATCGTGGTCGGGCTGTCCCAGATCGTGATGTGGCTTGCCAAGTGGCGGGTTGGGTACAAGTTCTTTGGCGGAGGTAATGAGGGGACAGTCAACTGGGTGTCGGTCTTCACTGTTCTCTGGCCACCTTGGCTGAATTGGCCCGAGCACATCCGCGAGATAATCCAAGGTCGTCGTTGGTTCGATATTCCACGACAGCCGCGCTGACCTGGTCTGGCCGACTCAACAACCGCCGAGCTTTCACCCGAAGGCCCGGCGGTTTCAGTTTGTGGTTGGTAATGATAGAATTGGTGGGCAATGAGGGATATTTTGAAGAATTTGAATCGGAAACAAAAAGAGGCGGTTACCACCACCGAAGGCCCGCTTTTGGTAATTGCTGGGGCAGGTACTGGAAAAACCACGGTTATCACCCACCGAATTGCCCATATCATCGAGAAGAAACTTGCAAAACCAGCCGAGATATTAGCTCTTACATTTACAGAAAAAGCCGCCGGTGAAATGGAAGAAAGGGTCGATATTCTCGTCCCCTACGGATATATAGACACTTGGATTTCTACGTTTCACGCGTTTGGTAACCGGGTTCTCCAAGAAAACGCCATCGATCTTGGGCTGCCACCAGATTTTCGGGTAATGACCCACCCCCAGCAGGTACTTTTTTTTCAGCAAAATCTTTTTGCCTTTGACCTTTCTTATTACCGACCACTCTCCAACCCAACAAAGTTTATTGAAGCAATACTATCATTTATCAGTCGGTGTAAGGATGAAGACATAATCCCAGAACAATACCTAAAGTATATTGAAAAGTTGAAAAGAGTGTCCAATTCCAAGGCACAAATGTCAAAGGAGGAGTGGAAAACAGAGGTCAAGAGACAACAAGAACTTGCTAACGCCTATAAAAAATATGAAGAACTTAAGGCTTCGGCAGGGTTTTTGGATTTCGGCGATTTGGTAGTGGGGACTCTGCGGCTTTTTAGGGACAGGCCTAGGGTTTTGAAAGAATACCAAGATAGGTTCCAATATATATTGGTCGATGAATATCAAGATACAAACTGGGCGCAGAATGAATTAGTTAAATTGCTGGCAAGTAGTAAGAAAAATATTTGTGTAGTCGCCGATGATGATCAATCTATTTATCGTTTTCGAGGAGCGGCGATTAGTAATGTTTTAGAATTTAAAAAAACTTATCCAAAAGCAAAGATTGTTACTTTATCCGAAAACTACCGCTCTACTCAACCACTGCTGGATAGTGCATACCGCCTGATTCGTCACAACGATCCAGACAGACTCGAAGTTCGGGAAAAAATAAACAAGAAACTGGTTTCCACTAGAAAAGAAAAAGGAATATTGCCGCAAGAATTATATGCAGATACATTAAGTGAAGAAGCCGATTTGGTGGCTAAGGAAATCGAAAGATTAACTCGTAAAGGAAAAAGTGGATCGGTTCGTGGACTAAAAACCTACGAGTACAAAGATACTGCAATTTTGGTGCGGGCAAATTCCCAGGCGGACTCTTTTTTACGGGCCCTAAATATGAAAGGAATTCCCCACAAATTTGTGGGATCATCTGGGCTTTATAAACAGGGAGAAGTGAGGCTTTTAATATCGGCCCTTAATTCAATTGCAAATTTCGATGATAGCCTGAGCCTATATAATCTTTCCTCATCAGAAATTTACCAACTCCCAATCGCCGATGCAATTGTCTGCATGGACCGCGCCAAAAGAAAAAACATGAGCCTTCGAAAAGTTTTTGAAAAGGTCATCGACGGAGGATCAGAACTTGAGTTAAGCAAAGAAGGCAGAGCTATAATCGAAAAAATTATTGAAGATTTAGATTTTGCCTCTGAGCTTTCCCAAAAAGAAAATGCTGGTAGAGTCCTTTACGATTTTCTAAAAAGGACTGATTATTTATCAAGGCTCGAAAGAGAAGGCGGCGCGGAAGCAGAAATAAAAATCCAAAATATCGCTCGTTTTTTTGACAAGATAAAAGAATTTGTTGATCTTGTTCAGAATGAATCCGCCCGCGCTTTTATTGATTACCTGGAAACAATGAGAGGTGCTGGGGATGATCCGGCGACAGTGGAATTTGACCCAGATTTGGACGCTGTCAACGTGATGACAGTGCACTCTGCCAAAGGCTTGGAGTTTCCAGTAGTTTTTATGGTCAATTTAGTAGCGGAGCGTTTTCCGTCTCGAGACCGAAGCGATCCAATTTCTATCCCAGACGACTTGATTAAAGAGACGCTACCGGCGGGTTCATTTCACATGCAAGAAGAAAGACGGCTTTTTTATGTTGGTATGACCAGAGCAATGGATCGGCTTTACTTTAGCTGGGCAAGAGATACGGGTGGAAAACGAGTTAAAAAAGTGTCACCGTTTGTCCTAGAGGCTTTAGATAAGACTATCTCGGAAGCAGAGCTAGTTAAGCTCTCCGCGGTTCAGAAAATTGAGCAATTCGCGCCAATTGAAGCCAAAAGTTATAAATTACCCACAGCTGATCAGAAAATTGTTAAGCTAACCCAAGGATCAATCGATGATTATGAAACCTGTGCGTACAAATATCGTTACGCCCACGTACTTCGGCTACCTATATTAAGACACCACGCAGTAGTTTATGGGTTTGCGCTTCACGCTGCCATTGCCGATTTTTACCGAGCAAAAATGCAAGGACGAGCCCTGTCACTACCGCAACTTTTTGAAGTTTTGGAAAACACTTGGGTGACTGAAGGATTTCTTTCCGCCGAGCATGAAGAAAAAAGGCTCTCTCAGGCCAAGAAGGTGCTGAAGAGTTTTTATAATAGAGAAAAAGATTCTAAAGACGTTCCGACATATGTTGAGGAAAAAATTCGTTTCTCAGTTGGAGATGTACTTGTTACCGGGCGGTTTGATCGAGTGGATGTAAATGGTGGAAAGGTGAGAATCATCGACTTTAAGTCGACGGAGAATCGTAGTGAAGAGCAACTTACAAAAGATGCTAAAGAAAGTGTGCAACTTCGAACTTATGCTTTGGGTTACTACAAAAGTTATAAAGTAGTTCCAGAGTTTGTGGGGATTTATGATTTAGAGTCTGGCTTATTAGGCGGTTACGAGCCAACTAAAGAGCTTTTGAAAAAGACAGAGGAAGAGGTAGTAAGTGTTGCAAAAAATATCCGTAGAGACTTGCAAAACGATAGCTTCGAAGCAAACCCCAAATATTTTGGAAGATTACCCGCCTGTTTCTACTGTGCCTACAATTCAATCTGCCCGTTCTCCTTGGCGAGAGGTTAATTAGATTTCTGCCACCTTTTTCCGAAAAGGCAAAATTGGACACCAAAACTTGACTATGGGGTGCTTTTATGCTATAATATGAACATAATTTTGAAACAAATATAGAAAGATCATTTAGCCCCAGTTTGGATCTAGATTAAGTTCAAAGGGAAGATTGAGAGGGGTATTGTTGTAAGCTGGAATTTGAGTACTATAGGTACATATTCAACTTCGGGCTTATAAACCACCTGCGAAAGGTGAGACTGGACAAGGAGGTCTGTAATGCCTAGTTGGATGCGCGAGATGATCAGGAAGGGGTTATGCCCTTCGTGCGATAGCCACATCGACCCAAACGGCCACTGCCGATGTTCCAAGTAGCCCGATCCCGGCAAGACGTTATCAACCGTCGAACTTTTCAGAGGAGGTTCTATCACCATGAAGTGACGGCATGAACAACCAAACTGAAAAGCGCCGGGGCAAGGGGAGTCGTTGAAACGAGTCGGTTCCGATCGATGACGCCACACTCCCCTCAGCCCTCAGGGACTTGGCCCGTAAGTAATTACGGGGCTTAAGAGAAAAGGAGGTGAATAAAATCCCCCGAATCTTAAGGGCCAAATTTTTGAGGGTTAGGAAAAGTAACACCCAAGAGTTAATAACCAAAAACCTGGCTTGGAATTAAGCTAAAAACTATTCTAGGCCAGTTTTTTGGTTCTAGAAAAATTTGTTAAAGAAAAATATAAACTTAGCGATTGGGTTGTAGAATTTTACAAATGATCCTAGATATGTTTCTTCTTTTCCTCCAAATCCACGCTTGAAATGAGTAAAGCCTTTCCAGCTTTTGGTGGCCTTTATTCTTTCATCAAATATTCCTTCAAAATCAAATTTTTTGCAGCCTTTCTTTTTGGCAAGTTTTATTCCCTCCCAAATAGTTAGATATGGGGCCATCAAGTCACGTCTACTCGTTGACGAGGCGGCCTCGTAGTAATAACAAACTCCATCGAAAAAAATTAAAAAAGCACCCGCCAGGATTTCATCGTCTTTTTTTGCAAAAAGCAAAGCCCTATTTTCATTTGATAAACTTTCCCAAAGCGCTTTAGAATCTTTTTCGGAAGTCCAGAACCCCTGCCTCTTGGCTGTTTCTTTGTGAAGAGCGGCGAAGGCGTCAAAATCCCTCGACTCTCCAATTTTTACCCCGTCTCGTTGCGCTTTGCGGATACTATAGCGAGTATCCTTTTCCATGTTGGATAGGAGTGTTTCTTCTGATAGGGTTAACTCAATGGAAATTGTTTTTGTGGGTTGCAGGCTCCATCCGTCCTCGTTAAACCCTTGAAACTTTAGTTTACTTGCCAAACTTTTATCGTCCAAGCCTGTATTTGGTTCCAATTTCACAAATAGAGCCCGGGTTTCTTTGGCAACTTGATCTATTTCCTTGAAAGGAATTGGAGGTTTAATTCTTGGGATTTTGATTAGAGAGCCGGCGATGGGAAGCTTTCTGGTGTAGATATAATTTTGATTTTTTACTACGGCCCAGCCTAATTTTTTTAAATAGGTTGCCCAAAAATCTGATTGACGAACGTCTATCATGTTTTTATTTTAGCTTAAACTGGGGAAAAAGTTTACTATTTGAGGATGTAAAGATCTGTGTAGCGGGCGCTCCACCAGCCAGTTTTGATATTATCAAAGCCAAGGTCAACTATATTTCCTTTAATTGCGCCACCTGTGTCCCCAGCGATAGCCTTACCATATCCTGGGACATAAACTTTAGAGCCAAGCGGTATTACCTTTGGATCAACGGCGATAACTCCGTAGCCGGCTTTTAAACCGAGCGCTGTAGTAGCGTTGCATCCTGAACAGTTTGGATCGTAAGAGGTGGCAAACACTCGCAGTTTGTTTTTAAATTTAAAGTTTTTTGGGAGAGTCTTGCTGGAGTTATTAATTGCCGGGCTCAAGGTAGCCGGGCTGTCTGGGCCCTTGACTGCCCCCAGAGGTGAGCTTTTTATATAGTTTGGTCCACGCAGCACCTTTTCTTCTATCTTCGTCAGCTCCGTTTTAAGCGGGCTAAAGTAAGTGTTAAGAGCTGATAAGTTGCGAAGAGTAGGGTCGATTTTAACTACCTCCGGTCCGGAATTAATACTTACTTGGGTAAGCAGAGTCGCCGCCAGCAAAAAAGAAGTACCCACTAATTTTGTTGGGGTTCGGGCAAATATTAAAGTTGAAATATTTTTAGTGGCAGAGAAAGTTTCGCCCACCGCGCCTGCCAGACGGGGAAGCATAGATATAATGATAAAGTTATTAGGGGCCCGAGTAAAGTTGACATGGGGTGTTACAATCCCAATCTAACATCTTTAGAATCTGATTGGTATTATGAGTTCCTTAGGTATATCTAAAATAAACCGGGAAGGGGCGCCTTCGGTTCTAGTTCCAAAATACAGCCTGTTTTGTGTATAAGTTAAGTAGAGCTGATCTTTAGCTCGAGTTATTCCAACGTAACATAGTCTTCTCTCCTCTTCCAATTCATGAGTGTCAGTTAGTGATCGACTGTGGGGGAACAAGCCTTCTTCCATACCCACGATAAAAACTATGGGAAACTCCAGGCCCTTGGCAGAGTGCAGGGTCATTAGGGTTACGGCGCCTTTTTGCTCATTTTCAATTTTTCTAGAACCTTTTGGTAGGTATTCTTTCTCGACCAAAGCCACATTTTCTAAAAAGTCTTGTAAGTTTGGAAACTCAGCCGCCACGCTTTTTAGTTCTTTCACATTTTCCACTCTGGCAGCTCCTTCCAGTGTTCCATCGTCCAAATGGTCTAAGTATCCAATCCCACTTTGAATAAGATCAATCGTGTCGATCGTTGGCAGAGAAGCGCTTTTTTCTCTGAAATTCTCGAGAAGATTATTGAAACTTTCAACCTTTGGATTACTTGAGTCTTTTAAGGCCGCCGGTCCTATACCACGAGGTGGCACGTTAACTATTCGCTTGAAGCTTATCTCATCCTTGGGGTTTGAGAGAAGTCTTAGGTAAGAGACAAGATCTTTTATCTCCCTTCTCTCGTAAAACCGGGTACCGCCTACCAAAACATAGGGAATAGCGGATCTAAGGAGGGCTTCCTCTAAAACTCGGCTCTGGGCGTTTGTTCTATAAAGAATCGCAAAACTTTTTAAATTAAAATTCTGGTTTGTGTGGATAAGCTTTTCGATGGTCCTTATTACGAAACTCGCTTCTTCAAGCTCGTCTCTAGACTCATAAAGTACAAGAGGAATCCCTTCCTGGTTGTCAGTCCATAGGTTTAGTACTGGGTGAGAGCGGTTTTTGGATATCACTGAGGTGGCCGCGGCCAGGATCTTTTTGGTACTGCGGTAGTTTTGCTCAAGGTTGAAGATCTTTCCTTCTGGGAAATCAGTCGAAAAATTTAAAATATTTCTAAAATCCGCTCCGCGCCAGCCGTAAATTGCTTGGGCCGCGTCCCCAACGATAAATAAATTCCTTTCTTTTTGAGCCAAGATTTTAGTGAAGGTGTATTGAGCTTTGTTGGTGTCCTGATACTCATCCACCAAAATGTATTTCCAACGCTGTTGATATTTTTCGAGGACTTCTGGATAGTTTTGGAAGAGCAAAACAACCTGAAAAATCAAATCCCCAAAGTCTAAAGCTTGATTTTTGTGTAAGGCTTTTTGGTATTCGTTATAGACCCGGGAGACAATTTCTTGGAAATAGCCTCTTGCAAAGCCTTGGTATTCAGCCGGTCCAATCAGCTCATTTTTGGTGCTTTCAATCGACCCGTTTATGGAGCCGGGCGAGAAGTTTTTTGTATTAATATCAAGCTCTTTCATAATATCTTTTACTAGTCGAAGACTGTCATCATCATCAAAAATGGTGAAATTTGGGGAAACGCCGATATGACCACCAGATTCTCTTAATATTTTGGCGCAGATGGAGTGAAAAGTGCCCATCCACAAAGGGGTGGTCTTCACCAGGCCGCGGATTCTTGTCTTCATTTCTTTCGCGGCTTTGTTGGTAAAGGTAACCGCTAAAATATCCCCTGGAGCCACTCCTAGACCATCAATAAGATAGGCTATTCGGTGAGTGATCACTCGCGTTTTTCCAGATCCAGGGCCGGAAAGGACAAGAGTTGGACTACCCGTGTATTCAACGGCCTGCCTTTGCGCCGGGTTTAAACTATTCAGAATATCTTTCACACCAGTTATATTAACACAGAAAATTTACCAAATTCTTTATGATATACTGAAAGAATGGTGGAACTATTGGATTTTTACGCCAATTGGTGTGGCCCTTGCAAGATAATGGAGCCGATTCTGGCGGAGATGGAAAAAGAAATGTCCGGACAGATAAGAATCACTAAAATTGATGTTGATCAAGAGCAAGATGCTATCTCAAAGTATGGTGTTATGAGTATTCCCACATATATAATCGTCAAGGATGATAAAGAAGTAGACAGATCCATCGGAGCTATTAGTAAAGAGGCCCTGGCACAGAAAATTAAATCCTACCTCTCGTAAACCTTTCTGGTAAAATTTATTTATGAAATCCGTTAAAGAGGCATTAGTATCTGGGAAAAGGGCGGTTGTGCGTTGTGATCTGGATGACCCAATCTTAGATAAGAAGGTAGTTGAAGATACTAGGATAAAAAGCAATATACCGACTCTTAAGTACTTACTAGATAAAGGCGCTAGTCTATTTCTTATCTCTAAATTAGGCAGGCCAAAAGGCAAAGATCCAAATTTGAGTATGAGAATTGTGGTGGACATTCTTTCCCAAGATCTCGGCGAAAAAGTGACCTTCAAAGAGGATTTAAGAGAGGAAAAACTTGCCAAAGTGACCCTTTTAGAAAACCTGCGCTTTTGGTCTGGGGAAGAGGCCGGCAGTTTAGAATTTAGTAAGAGCCTAGCATCTTTCGGCGATTTTTACGTTAATGAGTGTTTCGCAACATCACATCGGAGCGACGCCTCATTTATCGGCATCCCCAAGTTTTTACCCTCCTTTGCAGGGCTTAACCTCTTTAAAGAAATTAGTGAGTTAAATAAGGTTTTAAAAAGTCCCGAAAGGCCTTTGGTAGCAATAATTTCGGGGGCGAAGCTAGAGACAAAACTTCCGGCCATTAATAACTTGGCCACGATTGCAGATAAGGTTTTAGTAGGTGGAAGGCTTATGTTTGAAGTTAGTAAACAAGGGCTACCCCAAAATGTTGTGGTTGCATCCGACCACATTGACCAAAAAGACATTGGGCAAAGGTCGATCGACGCTTTTACTAAAATAATAGACAGCGCAAAAACTGTTGTGTGGAACGGGCCAATGGGGGTATTTGAAGAGGAGAAATATATGGCTGGTACCAAAGGCGTGGCGGAAGCGGTTGTGAGATCATCCGCTTACAAAATAATTGGCGGAGGGGATACGATTGCGGCCTTGGGTAAATTAGGTTTACTTGATAAGATAGACCATGTGTCCACGGGCGGTGGTTCGATGCTTGAGTTTTTAGCCGGAAAAAAACTGCCTGGGTTAGCTGCCTTAGGGTACTATAATGGCTGATTAAGTCATTACAAGCTTTGCTTATGATTAAGAAATGGGAAATCTTAGAATCAAAGGTGATTTTTTCCTCACCGTTTATAACTTTAAGAGAAGAAAAGTTAAAAAGGCCGGATGGTAAGATTGTGCCCTCTTACTATGCAATTGAGCGGCCTGAAGTTGCTTATATAGTACCAATTACTAAAGATAGGCGGATAGTCCTTGTGTATCAATATAAAAATGGAGTGAAAGAGTTAGTTTGGGAAATACCGGCAGGGTTCATCGATGAAGGTGAAACTTCTTTGGAGGGAGCGAAAAGAGAGCTTCTAGAGGAGACTGGATTTGCTAGTAAGGAATTTATTAACTTGGGATCATACAGCTCTAGTTTGGGGCTTGCCAGAAACAAAAACCACGTCTTTTTAGCTAAAGACGCGGAAAAGGTTGGTGATCAGATGCTTGATCAAAACGAGGAAATTGAGGTTAAAACCTTCCCACTAGAAGAGATTATAACGGGCATTAAAAATAGACAGAGTGTTATTTTAGAAACCCAAGCCCAACTTGCTGTACTTTTGGCAGAACAAGTTTTATGAAACCACTCATCATTGCCAACTGGAAAGCGGCTAAAACAATTAAAGAGAGTGTCGAATGGGTTAAGGAAGTTAAATCTGATCTTGAAGAGGTAGATTATGCCGAAATTATTATTTGTCCCCCGTTCACTTCTTTACCGTTTGCAGCTTCTCTATTTAAAGATACAAATGTGAAAGTTGGAGCTCAGGATGTATCTAAATTCGAAAAAGGAGCCTACACTGGAGAAGTAACCGCGGAAATGCTGGAGGGTTTAGTCGACTATTGCATAGTTGGTCATTCCGAGAGGCGGAAATATTTTGGAGAGGAAGATGATGATATTGTCCAGAAAGTCAAAAATCTCCTTAAGTATTCGATAACTCCCATACTGTGTGTTAGTAACCTCTCTCAGCTAGATTCGTATCTTGAAAGAGGCAGGCTAATAATTGATGAGGCCCAAAAAATAGTTTTCGTTTATGAACCACCCTCCGCGATCAGTGGCGGTGGAATCTATCATCCAGAGAGTCCTAAGGAGGCCAGCGAAAATGCGGGCAAGATTGCCTTAAAGATCGGTAAAAAAGTGACAACTATTTACGGCGGTAGTGTAAATCCAGAAAATGTGGGCAGCTTCTTTGCTGAAGAAAATATAGAAGGAGCCCTTATCGGACAGGCAAGTCTTGCGGCCGAGACATTTTTAGACCTACTCAAAGCAGCAAAATTGGGTAGTGTGATAAAATAACTTCCCAAAGTCCGTAATTAATTATTAGACTTTCACGATGAGATACGTTGATCTTGGGGTTCTCCCCTATAAAAATAAACAAAAAAGTCGAAAAAATAAGATACTAAAATTTAGTATTTTGACTTTATTTTTAGGCATAATTATTTATGGAGGTTACTTATTCTATTGGCCAATCTCGAAACTTATTGGCGAGCTAATTCATCAGCCAGGACTAGTCTTCTCGTTGATAAAAAACCCTCAGGGAGAACTTGCCTCTACTGATGGGAGAACAAATGTTCTCCTTCTGGGAATAGACAAACGCTCTAACGTCCCCTACGCCTACAAAGATTATCAAGGTGTTAGTAAAAAAAATGGATTCTTAAGCGATACCGTAATCGTTCTCTCCATTGGTAAGGAAACAAAAGATGTGGCGATGATATCTATTCCGAGAGACACTTGGGTCGATATACCTTCCTGGGAAGGTTATGGTGGCGGAGAGGGTAAAATTAATTCAGTTTATTCAATCGGAAATACCCAAGAATACCCTGGAGGGGGATTGGGTTTAATAAAGAAAGTGGCCGCTGATAAGTTGGGAATCACTATCCATTACGCTGCCAGGATAGATTTTGAAGGATTTAAAAAAGCCGTCGACACTCTAGAAGGCATAGAAGTTGATGTTGAGCGGTCCTTCGACGATTATAAATATCCAATTGAAGGTCAGGAAAAAGCACTGTGCTCTGATAGAACATTTTCTTGCCGATTCAGACACGTCCATTTTGATACTGGAGTCCAAAAAATGGATGGGGAAAAAGCCCTAGCGTTTGTCCGCTCTCGGACTGGTACCAACGGAGAAGGTAGTGATTTTGCCAGGGCCGCAAGACAACAAAGGGTTCTAATGGCTTCCCGCAGCAAGGCCCTTTCTTTAGAAAACCTTCTAAATCCAGCCAAAATTAATGCTTTATTTAGAGATTTTGGGGAGTCGGTCGAAACTGATTTTAGCCTGACGTTGTACCCAGCTGCCTACAGCTTAATTAAAGATACTAATGTAAATTCTGCGAAAAAACTTGTTTTTGACTCTTCCAAAGAGGGCCTTTTATACACTCCAAACCCCTCTTCTTATGGTGGAGCCTACGTTCTTTTGCCAGAGGGTGGTTGGAGTAAAATACAGTCTAGAGTCAAAAGTTTCCTTTACCCGCCCGAGGCGCCTAAACAATGAAATACGTTGTTCACGGTGATGATATAGTCGCCTCAAGAAGATACGTTAGTTCCTTAAAAAAAAATTACCAAAACTCTTATTTACTCGAAGGTGAAAAAGGCTCATTAGAAGAAATTTATCAACAGCTTTTAAATGAGCCCTTATTCGATGAAAAAACGCTTGTCATTGTTGAAAACTATTCTGGATCAGATAAAATATTTGAAGATACCTACCCAGTCGATGTAGTTTTTTGGTGGTCCAAAACTCTTTCCAAAGTACCCAGAGCCGATAAGTCCTTTTACTTCAGAGATTCAAACGCCTTTGGTATTTTTAAGCTCGCCGACAGTATTGGTGAGAAGAAGCTGGGGCCCTCATTACTTTTGTTAAATAAATTGTTTGATGAGAGAGTACCACCGGAGAAAATAATTTCAATCTTGGCGAGACAGTTGAAGCTAATTAACCAAGTTTTGTACGGGGATGTCGAAAGAGTAAGTTCTAGTGAATTCGTAAAACAGAAGTTGAAGAATCAGGTCAAACTTTGGAATCTAAAAAAACTTCAGAGGGCATTTTTAGCTACCTTTCAAGTTGATTTATTAATCAAGGCCGGGAAAATAAAACCTCAACCGGCTTTGACTTTCCTCACCGTCAAACTTTGTAGTTAGTAATTATTTGGGGCTTTTTTCTAAATCTTCGATTAATCCAGTGTCAAGGGTGGGGTTCAGTAGCTCAATCTGCTGTTGAGTGGCTTGGGGTATTGTGGATTTGAAAATCACTTGGGACAGAATTAGCACCATGAATGTTACAACGGTAATTAGGGTCAGTGTCAAAAGTGTAGTTAGATTTCGCGACATATTATTGCGCTCCTTCCGCCTCCTGGCTAGTTTGGTTTGAAGTTCCACTATTGTTAGCGGGAGCCGTTTGGGCTTGAGGAGCAGTTTGCCCTCCAAGATAGTATGCACTAGCCTGAATGCCAACAGATACTTGGGATTGGTCACCACCAAGCACCGCGGTAGAGACTTCCGTTGTTCTTATTAAAGTTTCAAGTTGAGTTAGAAATTTTTGGATATTTGCAAATTTACCTTCAAAAGTTGCTGAGTAGTCTATCTGCTTGATGGTTAAATTCTGCTTGTTCTCTGGGAGAGATAAAGGAACAGCCGAAAACTGGATACCCGCCATGTTTAACTGGTTAGCATTAGCGGCGTTCTCTATTTGTTTTATATAATCTTCGATTGCTGATCCTGTTGGTAAGGCTTGATCCACTATCGAAAGCCTGTCCTTAATATTATTGTAATTAGATTCGGCCTCTTCAAGAGCTACTATTTTATCCTTAAGCTTTTGTTCCACCACCTTGCCATCCGAGATTTCTTTATTTAATTTTAAAATATGGTTTACCGCTGGAAAAATCATCACAACTAAAATAATTAAAAGTCCAAGTGTTAAGCCGATGCTTAGGTAACTTTTTTGCACCGGAGTTGTTTTACTGTATCGGTTTAATACTCTATCGTAAAATTGCATATGTAGCCTTTACTGACTCCCAGTTCCTTGCTGGGTTGTTTGTTCATTGGTAGCTGGGACCGGCGTGTTAAATAAGGATCTTTCTACAACAGCGCTTGCAGACAAGGTAAATTTCGGATTGTTAGCTGATGGAGAGTTCAGACTGGTTATCTCCAAGTCATGGATCTTATCGGATCTATTAAATGAGTTTATCAAAGTTTGTAGCTGCGATGCGGTTGGGAAAGATCCAGAAAATGTAACTCCAGTTTCGCTAAGTTCAAGTTTTTCGAGGGTAAGACCTTCGGGTAAAAGGCGATTAAACTCTTGGATTATTAGGTAGTTATTTACATGTTTTGCGCGCAAGCCCTTGATATTATCAAGCTTTTTTTGAACTTCTCTAAAGGTCGCTTCAAATTCAGATTTTGAATCTATTCTTCCCTGCGCGTTTTTTATGCTATTGTTAAGATTGTTTTTATCTACCGTCAATTTTAAGCTTAAACCAAATGTTACAAGAGCAACTATTTCGGTTGCAATTATTAAATAGCGCCCAATTGTGAGAACCCAGTGGATAGTTTCGCCAAACGTACCCCCAAGCTCCTCCTTTGGCATTAAGTTTATATTGAGTTCAGAAGGTTGTTTCTGGGCAGAACGGGCCATCGCCTTTAGTATAGCATTACTTTTAAGAGATTGACAATCATGGTCGAGTCTTAGTGGATTTTTTCTTCGAGGACTTCTTAGGTTGGTTTAACTGAGCCTTCCTTGTTATAGACGACTTTCGGCGGGAGGCGGTCTTTTTATGAATTAAGCCTCGCTTTGCGGCTTTGTCCAAAAGGGATTGGGCTTTTTTTAAATCTTCCAGAGATTTTTTTTCTAAGGCGTTTTTGATCGCCGATTTTAATTCTGCAATGCGCTTTCGGTTAGATTGTCTTCTTTTCTCATCCTGGCGCATCTTTTTAATTGCTGATTTTGTTAAAGGCATAATGACTCTGTATTAAGTGGAAGTATATTAACAGAATATTGAGAGCGATTCAAGTAGCTGATATACTTAACTTCACTTATGGTTAAAAGACTTTTTCGTGGCAGTACTTCGATTCTCTTTCGCCGCCAAAAGACTCTTCTCTCCGCAGCCGTGATAATGATGTTTCTAATGCTTGCTTCAAGAATGCTTGGGCTAGTGCGAAACTGGTTTTTGGCGGGAACTTTTGGGGTAGGAAGCGCTTTAGACGCCTACAATACAGGCTTTGTTTTGCCAGATTTAGTGGCGGTAGTTTTAATTAATGGGGCTTTGTCAGTTGCTTTCATACCAATATTTACTACCTATATTTCCCAAAAAGGGGAAAGAGATGCTTGGGAGATGGCCTCTTCTGTGCTAAATCTTTCTCTGATGGTGTTTTTATTTGCAGGGGTATTTATCTTCCTTTTCCCAGAACAGTTAAACAAGTTAATAGTGCCCGGATTAGATTCTGATACCGCGTCAGCTGCAGCATCACTTACCCGAGTCATTATTTTTGGAGAGTTGCTTCTTGTGGTGGGGAGTTTTTTAACTGCTTCACTTCAGAGCTATCATCGATTTATCGCACCAGCCTTAGCACCAGTAGCCTATAATTTAGGTATAATTTTTGGAATTGTTTTTTTGAGCCCTCATCTGCACATAATAGGAGTGGGTTTGGGAGTTTTAATTGGCGCTTTTTTCCATGTTCTAATTCAACTCATGATATTAAAACACCTAGGTTATGAATACTTTCCCAAGTTAGATTTTAAAAATCCTGGTGTCCAAAAGGTCATTAAACTCTCGATTCCACGTTCAATCGGAATTGGTCTGGGCCAACTGGAGTGGACAATCAGCATTTTTTTCGCATCCCTCTTACCTCAAGGATCAATTGCAATACTGCGTTTCGCCGGTGATATCCAGAACTTTCCCATTGCCCTCTTTGGCTCAACCATCGCAATTGCCTCGTTTCCCACGTTTTCTTATGAATGGGCTTCAAACAAGTTGGAACAATTCAAGACAACTTTTTTGTCATCCCTGCATCAGGTACTTTACCTCGCGATACCATTAAGTGTGATTTTTATGACTCTTAGAATTCCAGTTGTAAGGCTACTTCTTGGGAGCGGTCTCTTTGATTGGCCAGCTACTGTTGCTACTGCTACCACGGTGTCGTATTTTGCCGTTGGTATTTTTGCTCAGGCTGGATTCCTCTTGGTAACTCGGGCATTTTACGCAATGCACGATACTCTGACGCCATTGAGAGTGGCTTTTGCTAGTCTTGCTCTTCACATTGTTGCCGGCTATCTATTTATAGTTGTTTATTCCCTACCAATCCAGTTTTTGGGTTTGACAAGCGCCGCGTCTGGAGTTTTTAGCTTTACCCTGTTGCTTTTTATTTTAGATAGAAAGATTGGTGGTTTTGATCGTAAAAAATTGTTTTTACCAGTAGCAAAAATTGTAGTCTCGGCTCTCGTAATGGCAATCTTCCTTTATATCCCCCTGCATTTTAAACTTGAAGGTAAGTACATTATTGATTTAATAATCGATACCACCCGGGTTGTGAATTTGATACTTTTGACATCTGTTGTCGCTGGGGCCGGCTTTACCGTCTATTTTCTACTAACTTGGTGGTTTAAGTCAGAAGAGTTGAAAAGCTTCTTGAATCTACTGCCGGATTTTCGCACTCTTACTAAGATCTTAGTTTTTGAAGAAGTAGTGGATACTGACCATTCCTCGATGAAATCATGATTGATCCATCCAAGATTCGTAACTTTGTGATCGCGGCCCACATCGATCATGGAAAATCTACTCTAGCAGACCGTTTTTTGGAAATTACGGCTACTATCCCAAAAGATAAGCTTAAAGAGCAATACCTTGATCAGATGGATCTTGAGCGTGAGAGAGGAATTACTATCAAACTTGCCCCGGTAACAATGAGCTGGAGAGGTCGTAGCCTAAATTTGATTGATACTCCAGGTCACGTAGACTTTTCTTACGAGGTTTCAAGATCGCTCTCGGCTGTTGAAGGAGCAATACTTCTGGTTGATGCAACCCAAGGGATAGAAGCTCAGACCCTTTCAAATTATTTATTAGCCAAAGAAAAAGGCTTAGTTATTATCCCAGTGATAAACAAAATCGATTTACCAAATGCCCAGGTCGATAAAGTTCGAAAGTCACTCTATGAAACTTTTGGCTTTTCTCCTGAAGAAATACTGCAGATCTCTGCTAAAGAGGGAACAGGGGTTGAGGATCTTTTGGATAGAATAGTTGAGATAATCCCATTCCCAGAGGGAAATAGTGAGAGCCCCACTAAAGCCTTAATTTTTGATTCTGTATTTGACCAGTTTAAAGGAGTGATTGCTTATGTGAGGGTTTTTGATGGAAAGCTTGTCCAAGGTGAAAAAATTAGAATAATGGGGGCTAGGGTTCAAGCCGAGGCCTTGGAGATCGGTTACTTTGGGGCAGGGCTAGTCAAAGGAAAAGAACTTGCGGCCGGGGAAATAGGGTATTTGGCAACTGGCCTTAAAGAAGTTGAGAAGGTAGCGGTTGGCGATACAATAACTTCTTTAGCAAGCAGTGCAGAAGCACCACTTCTAGGATACCGATGGTCTAAACCAATGGTTTTTGCGGGTATGTTTCCTGTTGATAGGGACGAGTTTCCAAGGTTAAAAGAGGCTTTGGAAAAGCTTAAACTAAACGATTCTTCTCTTTCGTTTGAACCAGAAAATTCCCCTGCCTTGGGTTTTGGGGTTCGGGCCGGTTTTTTAGGGTTGCTTCACATGGAAATTGTGCAGGAGCGTCTTGAGAGGGAATTTAGTCTTAACCTCATAATCACCTCACCAACGGTGAACTATAAAGTGCTTTTGACGGACAGCAGCGAAGTGGAAATTTCAAACCCGACAAAACTCCCAGATCAAACAAAGATAAAAGAAATCAGGGAGCCTTGGATTAAAGGATCCATATTAACTTTAAGTCAGTACGTTGGATCGATAAACCAGCTCGTCCACGGAAGGAGAGGGGAAATATTAGACATGCAATACTTATCTGATAAAGTGAAAATCTTGATTCAAATGCCCCTATCCGAAATAGTTTCCGATTTTTATGACAAACTTAAAGGTATATCATCAGGCTATGCTTCTTTCGATTGGGAGCTTGGAGAGTATAAAAAAATTGAAGCGGTGAAACTGGAAATACTGGTCGCGAAAGAGCCGGTTGATGCCCTTTCCCAGATAGTTCCTAGGGAAAAGGCGTATACAATGGGTAAAGCTTTAACCCAGAAGTTAAAGGAGGCAATACCTCGGCAGCAGTTTGAAGTTTCCTTGCAGGCAGCAATTGGTGGAAAGATTGTAGCCGCCGAGAAAATTCCACCTTTTCGGAAAGATGTTACCGCCAAGCTTTATGGTGGAGATAGGACGCGGAAGGATAAGCTTCTGGACAAACAGAAAAAAGGAAAGAGTCGAATGAAACGTGTCGGCAATGTTGATATACCGCAAGAAGCATTCCTTAGTGTTCTAAAAATTTGATTTCCACGCCCCGTTTAGTATAATTACCTTGCTATGGATGATCCGAAATTTACAGATTCGGATAGAGACGGTTTAACTGATGCCGAAGAAGCAGAGCTTGGTACTAATCCAAACTCTCCCGATACTGATCGGGATGGGTTAACTGATGGCCAGGAAGTAAGATTTCAAGGCACAGACCCAACTACCCCAGATACAGATGGAGATGGGCTTTCTGACCGCGATGAGGTAGTTTACCACCGGACAGACCCCACAAGAGCTGATACTGATGGTGACCATCTTTCTGATTATGACGAAACCTATTATGGCACTAACCCCTTAAGCCGCGATAGTGATCGAGATGGGGTTCCCGATAATATTGATGAAGAATAGCCTCCTTTTCGACTCCCCTTGACAACCCTTAGCACTCGTGCTAAATTGTTGCTACTCAAAAATTAAGTACAAATATATCCTTACACATGGCTACTTTGACCGAGAGACAAAAAGAACTTCTCCGAGCAATTATTGATGAATACATCGAGACCGCTACCCCTGTAGGTTCTGAATCCATTGTAAACAAATACAAGATGGGTGTTTCCCCGGCCACAATTCGCAATGAGATGGCTGATCTTATTGAAACGGGCTTTCTAAAGCAGCCGCACACTTCAGCTGGCCGAATCCCAACCCCAATGGGCCTTAAATTTTACATTAATGATCTTATGAAAGAACAGGAAGTTCCGGTCAAAGACGAAGTTCAAGTTAAGGAAAATCTTTGGGATTATCGCTTTCAACACCCAAGACTACTAAAGTTTGCAACAAATGAACTTGCCCAAAAGACAGGAGTACTAGCTCTAGCTGTTACTGAGGAAGGGGATATTTATTATTCGGGAGCAGCCAACATTTTGGATATGCCGGAGTTTTACGATATTGATCTTACCAAGACTGTTCTTACCATGCTTGACCGGCTTGAGATGCTCAATGAGATTTTTAGTAAAGCTGTTGGCGATGATCCTGTTCATATATTAATCGGAGACGAGCTTGGTTTTGACTACATGGAGTACGCTGGTATAGTGTTTTCGCCTTACGGGGCGGGGAAGCAAAATGCTGGTGTTGTGGGTGTAATTGGACCGACAAGAATGAGGTATTCTTCCGTAATTCCCACGGTCCGATACTTCGGTGATTTGTTAACCGAACTTTCCAGCTCTTGGTAACCATCAATATTCTTATAATCTATGGCGAATAAGGATTCTACCGGCAAAGAATTGGAAGAAACTAAAAACCAACTAAAGAGAGCACTAGCTGACTATTCTAATTTACAAAAAAGAGTTGAGGAACAAAAAAAAGCACTTGTTAAATTTGCAAACGCGGCTCTTCTAATAAAGATGTTGGATGTGCTCGATACTCTAGAGGTTGCTTCAAGCTCGATTAAGGACCAGGGGCTTGAGCTTACATTAAAAAAACTAAGGGAAATATTGCTTTCCGAAGGGGTTAGGGAGGTTGACTCAGAGGGAAAGGAGTTTGATCCGAGCCTCCATGAAGCAGTAGAAGCAGTCAAAGGCGACGAGGATGATATGGTTGTGGAAGTAGTTAATAAAGGCTACACCTTGGAGGACAAAGTTTTGCGCCCCGCAAAAGTTAAAGTTAGCAAAAAGGACCAGGAGATCCCAAGTTAATATTAAATATGATAAGAGTATTTTACTTATTTTGGACTTTAATAGCCTCTTTTTTGGTAACGGGGTTTAGTTATTTCTACGTAAGTAGCCAAGGCGCTCATGGGTTTCCTTTTTCCTTTGCTACCGAAGTGGAAGATGGAATAGTGGGCGGTGAAATAGTTTTAAAATTTAAAGTTTGGATGCTTGTGTTTGATTTACTTTTTTGGTGGATTCTCTTTAGTATACTTTTAGTAATAGTTAAAAATTATGTTTTTGAATCTGATTGAGAGGAGGATCGATATATGTCTAAGATTATTGGTATAGACCTTGGGACAACAAATAGTGCGGTTGCAGTGGTTGAAGGTGGACAGCCCAAAATCATTCACTCTGCTGAGGGTGAAAACATCATACCTTCCGTAGTTGACCCCGTAAAGCGAATTGCTGGACGTGTGGCTAAGAGGCAGCAAATAGTGAGTCCAAAAACCACGATATTTTCAGTTAAACGATTGATGGGCAAGCGTTTTAAAGACGCCACTGTGGCTGAGGATATGAAATGGCTCCCCTATACAATAAAGGAAGGCAAGAATGGGATGGCGGTAGTTGAAGTGGAAGGCAAAGAATATACTCCTCAAGAAATTTCCGCCCAAATTTTACAAAAGATAAAAGCCGATGCTGAGAGTTACTTGGGTGGAAAAGTGACCGAAGCAGTAATCACCGTTCCTGCCTATTTCGACGATTCCCAGCGCCAAGCAACAAAACAGGCAGGTGAAATAGCCGGCCTTGATGTTAAAAGAATTATTAATGAGCCCACTGCTGCTGCTCTCGCTTATGGTCTAGAAAAGGAAAAAGCGCATATTATTGCTGTTTATGACCTTGGTGGTGGTACTTTTGACGTGACAATTTTAGAGCTTGGGGAGGGCGTCTTCGAAGTTAAATCCACCGCCGGGGACACCCATCTTGGTGGAGACGATTTTGATCAGAAAATAATCGACTATCTAATCGAAGAGTTCAAAAAAGAACAAGGAGTAGACTTAAAGAGCGATAAACAAGCCCTGCAAAGGCTCCGCGACGCTGGTGAAAAGGCCAAGGTCGAGCTTTCTACTACCCTGGAAACCGAGATAAACATACCTTATATTACTGCTGATTCGTCTGGTCCAAAACACTTGGTGATGAAGCTCACTCGAGCAAAGCTCGAATCTCTAACCCAAGACTTAATTGAAAGATCATTCAAGGCAGTAGAACAAGCCCTGAAAGATGCAAAGCTAGAAGGTTCAAAGATCGACGAAGTGGTTCTCGTTGGGGGGCAGACTAGGATGCCGGCCGTCCAAGAAAAGGTCAAGAGTTTCTTTGGGAAAGAGCCGCACAAAGGAATAAATCCAGATGAAGTTGTTGCTATTGGCGCAGCTATCCAAGGAGCAGTATTAGCTGGAGAAATGAAGGAAGTCGTGCTGCTAGATGTGACTCCCCTGTCTCTCGGGGTTGAGACTCTAGGATCGGTCAGCACTGTATTAATCCCAAGAAACACGACTGTTCCCACTTCAAAATCAGAAGTTTTCTCGACTGCTGCCGATAACCAAACAAGTGTTGAGATTCACGTTTTGCAGGGTGAGCGGCCAATGGCAGCGGATAATAAATCCCTTGGGAAGTTTATTCTTGAAGGGATTCCACCCGCGCCTCGTGGCATGCCGCAAGTCGAAGTTACTTTCGATATTGATGCGAACGGAATCTTGCACGTAACCGCTAAAGATAAAACCAGTGGAAAAGAACAAAAGATTACGATAACAGGATCCACTGGACTTTCCAAAGAAGAAGCGGAAAAAATGGCCCAGGAAGCTGAAGCCCACGCCGAGGAAGACACCAAGAAAAAAGAGCTGATTGAAGCTAGAAATATTGCTGACAGCTTAGTCTACACTGCTGAAAAATCCCTCAAAGACGCTGGCGATAAAGTACCAGCTGATATTAAAACCGAGGTTGAGGAGAAAGCAAAAGAAGCAAAAGAAGCTATTGCCGGTGAAGATCTTGAGAAAATGAAAAAAGCGGTCGACGAGCTTGGCCAATCCCTCCAAAAAATTGGCCCGGCGATGACCGAGACTCCTCCAGGTTCTGACAAAACCGAGGCTAGTGCTCAAGAAGAAATCCCCGCCGAAGGCAAAGCTGAGCCCAAGGATGAGGACAAGGAAAAAGGCGAAACTGTTGAAGGCGAGGTCGTCGACGAAGAAAGGAAAGAATGACACTATGGTTTATGATATTGCTGGATGGATTGGTGGTCTCCTGATCTTGTTAGCTTACGCTTTGGTCTCTACCAAAAAAGTCTCTCCAGTCTCGAAAACTTACCACGCAATAAATCTATTAGGCGCTTTGGGATAACCATCAACACATTTGTACAAAAAGCAATCCCCCCCATGGCTTTAAATATTTTCTGGGCTTTCATTGCAATTTTTGGCTTTGTTAAAGCTTTGTCTAAAGCGAGAGTGGTGGATGAGGAAAAGAAGAAGTAACAATGTCTGCGATCAAGATTAGTAACTCCAGAGGTATTAGAGTTATCAATTGTCGTTTTGAAGGATTTGAGACAGACATCGAACTTGAAAATGTTGAAGATTTCCTTTCAAAAGGCAACAAATTTTCTAGCGGTCTTGATCCACAAACCTTATTAAACTTGTTAGCTAAAGCTATAAGAGAAAGTAGACTTCCCAACGATTCAAAAGAACAGTTGTTTAGGGAGATTGTTGAGGTTTTGTCACTGGGCAGATCAAAACCTAATGATAAGGAAGAACCCGTCAAATTAAAGCTCTTGAAGTTTGTTAGTGATAAAGCGGTTAATTACTTTGTACAACTCGCAGCAGCAGTATCAGCTGGTCTTATAATTAAAAGTAGTTAAATTCAACCCGAAAATTTTTCAAAAGCCCATAAAGCAGGTTCCTACAATTGACACAGAAGGAAATTTATTGTATTTTATTTCCAATGACACTTCGCTTTGAACAAGATGTACCAGGAACCGCTGACAATTAAACGTCGGTGGTCTTGTTGTGTCTTGGTTTAAAGCTCCCCCATTTTAAATTTCCCTAACTAAAAACAAAGAAACTACTAGGCTCGCCAACGTGAGGTGAGTTTTTTTGTTCCGAAAGGAGAAAGATCTGTGGAAATCTCAGGCCAGTATACAGTGGCGAAAGGCCCAAACGACAGCGAGTTAGATGATCTGAAGGAAGCTGCTGCAACCGGTAAGCGCCCGCGCGCCAAATTCTCATTTCGAGGATTGGGTGGTGTAGTGATAAGGTTAGATGTTCTTGTTGAAAGAATCAATGGCGGTTGGTTTTTGCAAGGGCGGACACCATCACGGCGGTTGCTAATCGAGATAGAAAATTACAATGGGCAGCCGCGAACTAGTCAAGCGTCGATTAAATCTCTGCCCAGGATTCAAAGGCATGATTGTGCTCACTAGTGGCCCGAATGGTAGGCGGTAGGAGAGGGAGCAGGCGGCTTTGCCACCACAAAGCCGCCTTTCTTTACTAAACCTCTAAAAACCATATTACTCCGGTTTTGTGCGTGGTATAATTCGGCCAATGAGTGAAAGATTTCCCAAAGGTGTAGAAGTTGTCGGTGGAGGGATAATTGAAAACGACAAAGGTGAGATATTCCTCACCACCCAGCCTAAATGGCACAATAAATGGACTTTGCCCGGCGGTCACGTAGAGCCAGGAGAGACTGTGGAGCAGGCTACCTTGAGGGAGCTCGAGGAGGAGATTGGTTTGAAGCTTAAATTTGTTGACGTAATTACTTGGGGTGAATTGATTAATTCAAAAGATTTTTACAGACCCGCCCACTTTATTTATTTTGATGTTTACTGCAAAGTCGTCAGCGGAGTCGTAAATTTGGATAAAGAAGAGCTAGGTGAGTACGAATGGGTAAAACCAGAAGAAGCCCTTAAACTAGATTTGGCCGAAAGCTACGCTGAATCTATTAGGGAATTTATTAAGTATAAAAAAAACAAATTCAACAAAAACCCTAAAAACCACGCGATTTCTTGCATTTAATGTGTATAATATTAATAACGAGAGAGAGGCACTGTATGCAGGTGTGATTCGAGAAAGGAGTTTTCCATGGTTGGTTTCATCGCCGAGAACCTGGGGATAATCGTGCCTTTGGCGATCGTCCTGTCGTCCGCCACGGTGGGGCCCTACTTCTTCGGAGATGGCCACAGCACCTACGACAAGTGGGCGTATTGGGTGATGAAGCTCGTGGGCTTCGTCAGCACGCTCGTGGTCATTCCGGTAGCCCCGTACATCATGTACAAGGGAGTCGCCGAGTGGAACAGCGATGCCAACGAATCCGGTATCTTCGTCTGGCTTTTGGTGTTGACGATAATGGCGGCTGCGGCTGCGATCGTCCACATCACGCGCTTCCTGCCGGCTACGTACCAGGTGTTCCGATCGGCATCGCGTTAGACCAAATACCTGTGCGTGGGTTTATACTGCCTATAACGGGAAAGACGCACCTTTCCCTACATATCCAAAACCTCTAAAACCACGCTTCTGGTATAATTTTCCCAATGATGAAAGCAATTATTTTTGATTTTTTTGGAGTTTTTTACCTAGATTTATATTGGGTTTGGTTGGGAAAGAAAATCCCCAATTTGGAAAAAAGACGCAGTTTTTTCCAAGACCTTTCCGATAAATTAGATAAAAATGAATTGACGGAAGAAAAGTTTTTGCAAACTCTTTCTGAAGAGTCTGGAACTCCAAGGGACAGTGTAATAGATGAAATGTTTGGTGAGGTTTCGATTGATCAGGAACTTATAAGTTTATTATCAAGATTCAAAAACAAATATAAAATTGGCCTTTTATCCAATGCGAGAGGGGAATGGCTACGAGAAATTTTAGAAAAAGAGGATATTGCAAAATATTTTGACGAATTGGTTATATCATCGGAAGTTGGAACAATAAAACCGCAGCCAGAAATATTCGAGGAAATGCTAAAGTGTCTTGAGGTTGGTAAAAACGAAGCACTGTTTATTGACGACCGAGCAAAAAACGTCACAGCTGCCAAAAAATTTGGAATCAAAAGCTTGCTTTATGAGTCAAATGAGAAGTTGATAGGAGATTTGAAAAAACTTGGGTTATTAGATCCTAAAAGTTCCTAAAAGTCATGTCTCCTCTGAGATTAGCAAATATTTGCTGAATCTGCTAAAATCCTCTCTGTTATAACACTCTTAGTAACCAAATCCATTCGCTAGTCGCTCAAGTTATTTGGGTACTCTCGAGTGCTGCGACCACTTTGTGGGCTAGGCAAAAAAAGATTACTAAGTGATAGTATTTAATTATGGAAAAGCAGGATTATTATCAGGTACTTGGGGTTTCTAAAACTGCAAAAGCAGATGAAATTAAATCTGCCTATCGAAAGAAAGCTAGGCAGCATCATCCTGATGTAGATAAATCCCCGGATGCCGAGAAAAAATTTAAAGAAATAAACGAAGCTTATCAAGTACTTTCCGACGCTCAAAAGAAAGAAGCATATGACAGGTTTGGCCACGCTGCTTTTGAGGGAGTTGGAGCTGCAGGTACAGGTGGCGCTGGTGCTGGCAGAGGGCCAGGCGGTTTCCGAGTGGAATATGGACCGGGAATAGACTTTGATTTTGGAGGATTTCGCGACCCGTTCGAAATATTTGAAGAGTTTTTTGGCGGGGCTTCTCCTTTTGGACGGTCCGCTCGCCGACAAGGTCCAAGAGGGGGAGAAGATCTTCATTACGAAATAACTATTCCCTTTGAACAGGCCGCTTTTGGGGTTGAGAAGAGAATTGAACTACAAAGGCACGAAATATGCCCAGAATGTGCTGGTTCTGGAGCCGAAAAAGGATCAAAGCCAAAGACTTGCCCAACTTGTCAGGGTCGAGGCCAGGTACAACAAACCGCCCAGACGATTTTTGGGAGCTTTATGACCGCTCGTTCCTGCCCTACTTGCGGTGGATCAGGAGAAATTATCGAAAAGAAATGCTCAAAGTGTAAAGGAGCTGGCCGGGTAAGGTCCGTCAAAACCACCACCATAAAAATACCGGCTGGTGTGGATGACAGTGATACAATTCGGTTTCAAGCTCTCGGCGAAGCTGGTGAGAAAGGCAGTGGATATGGAGACCTTTACTTAACAATCCGCGTAGTCTCCCACAAAGATTTTAAGCGACGTGGTTATGATGTCTACTTTGAGCAGCCAATAACCTTTTCCCAAGCAGCTCTTGGCGATACTCTGGAAATTCCAACTCTTGATGGGGGTGTCAATCTTAAAATTCCCGAGGGAACGCAAACCGGGACTGAGTTTAGGGTAAAAGGTAGAGGAATAAAGCACGATGGGGGCCGTGGAGATCAATACGTCCGCGTAAAAATAACTACCCCAACAAGGCTTTCTTCAAAGCAAAAAGAAACTTTGAGGCAGCTGGAGACTTAGTCTTAAATTTAAAGGGGAAGTTGATGATAGGTTTTTTGCTTTTATGATCTTTTATCCAGGGACCCCAGAGATTTACATTCCTGTTCATCGCCATAACTCTCAAGGCAAAAGTGGTGAGTAAAAGGATGTAAATGAAAGCAGAATTTGGATATTCTTTACCCCAAAGCGCGTAGACTACTCCTAGAAAAATGGCAGGGGATGCGTAAAAATCACTATAAAAAAGCTTTGGAATTTCTCTAATAGCGATATCTCTTACTATACCTCCCCCGGCTGCTGTGAGTGGGGCAAAAAATACGATAGCAAAAAATCCCAATTCAGCTTCATCTGCTTTTACTGACCCAATCAACGCAAAGGTAGAGAGACCAACCGCATCTACCACGAGCATATACTTGTTAATTTTTGAAAAAACTTGATAAATAACAATAGAAGTGATTATTCCAAGCAAAACAGCATAAATATAGTTCATATCATAGAAGTAAAAAGGGGTGTGATTAAGAATAAGCTCTCTAAGCGTTCCCCCACCTAGAGCAGTAAGAAAGGCGCAGACAAAGATGCCGAATATGTCAAAACCTTTTTTAATAGCAACATGGACGCCATAAATAGCGAAGGTAAAAGTGCCTAATAGATCAAGGATATATATTTCTGATGACATCGCGTTTTACCTTGTTAAGGTAATAATACACCCAAAAAAAGTAAACAAAAAGGTTTTATGAGGTGATATGAAGGGTGGGCAGTTGTGGGCTTCCTTCGAAGCGATCCACAACTGCCCAGCGGAACTGCGAAGATGGTTCCAAGGTCTGCAGGTGCAAACCCCTTTGCTAGCCTTGGCGAGTCTACCAGCAAAGCCATCTTACAAAGTTCCTTAGTCAGACGGGAGGACTCTTCCCCCGTGGACTTCTTTTGGAGCGGAAGACGGGATTCGAACCCGCGACCTCATGGTTGGTAGCCACGCGCTCTACCACTGAGCTACTTCCGCTGATCTCTCATTGGCTCGCTCTGGTCGAGTATGTTGGGAACTTTTATCACAGTATTTGGACTAGGTGAGGGTTATTTTAGATTTAATTGCCACGAAACACCATACTTGTCTGCTACCCATCCAAATTTTTTGCTAAAACCATAATTATCAAGAGACATCATGACACCTCCACCTTTGGAAAGTTTTTGAAAGAGTAATTCAAGTTCATTTTCGTCTTCGCAATTGACATAAATAGACATTGAAGGAGTGAACGTAAAGTTATGTTCAAGAGTATTTTCGCTTGCTATATATTCTTGGCCATCAAGTGTAAATGTTGCATTCTTAATTAGCCCTTCTTTACCCCCTGGTTCATCTTTCTTCCAATAGTCAATGTGTTTTATCTCTGAATTTTTAAAAAGCGAAGTGTAAAACTTTATCGCTTCCTCAGCTTTGCCGCATTGTTCCCCAACGAACATAAGGAATGTAGAAGTTTTTTGCATAAATCATATTTTATCACAGATTCCAATGTTCAACTTGGGGTGTTGGAAAAGTGAGGCTAAAGTATTTGGATCGCTCTGGCCAAGTATGTGGGTAACTTTGACCAACAAAAAGCTAGTCTAACAGACTAGCTTTTTGTTTAGAAAATTTAGGTAGTTTACTTTTTCCCAAGTTCTTCATTAACCCAGTTTAGCTTTTCTTCCAACATCTTCTTTTTCATTTCCAGATGTTCTTTTGACATCTTATGTTCCTGACAACAATCCATCATCATTGGCATTCCGTGTCGTCCCTGCGAACAGAAGCATTTGTCACAATTTTCGCAACATTTTTGATCCATCATATAAGTCACCCCCTCTTATTAACTTGAGCATTATTACAGTTTCCTACTAAACCTTAGAAACCTAGCTCTTCTTTGACAATAATTACATTAACTACTCTACCGAGTCCAGGATTTTCCCCTCTAAAGATAACTATTTTGTTCAATTGTGTCCCGACGCCATACTTTGTTTTCATATTCTTATCTTCAAGAGGAACGACATAATTTTCAAGTCTTTCCAAAGCGTCCTCTAGAGTTTTGACAATTTTTTGCTCCCCCACAACAAAGATAAGATTCGGAGAAGTAAAAACTATGTGGGGCAATTGACTACCTGTATTGGAACCGATAACAAACTCTCCCTTCTCAGTCAGAGCGTGTACGCTACCCACGTAGTAATCTGAAAGAACAGATTGTTTCCGTAGTGAGCGTTGTTTTATCGGATCCATCTCATTAAGAACTGTTTCGTGTAAGTTATTCCAGCTATGACTCGCTGATTTTAGCAGTTGTACAAAACCTATTTGTTCCAATGTTCTGGAAGAACCGTTCATAACCGAGGCTCCAGACGGAATCATCTCTTTTATCTTATAGAGAGCCTCTGCTCTATTATTTACAACAAAGGGCTTAATTCCCTTCTCCTCCAAAGAACTCACGGTTTTGGTTATAATATCTTTTGCAATAGCGGTATTGGTTTTCATAGTCTGCTTTTAAAAACGGTCTTTACTAAATAGACTAATAGATATATAATTACTACAGAATTAATAGTACTACAATATTTATAGTTATGTCAAGCTTAGGTAAAGATTTCTGTAAATGCTCTTCAGCTGAACTGCGTATTTTGGGTGATTTCTGGACCCTCGAAGTACTGCAGACTTTAGTCGATGGGGGGAAAAGATTTTCAGAGCTGGAACGCGCTCTTCCTGATATCAATCCAACTACACTAACCAAACGTCTTAAGAAGCTCGAAAATGAGAAGTTAATTGTAAAAAAAAGGGAAACTGTTGACAAGCTCTCGGTTGTCTATTTCTTAAGTGAAAAGGGTCAAGACACGATCCCTGTTTTATCCCAAATAAAGGCTTTTGCAGATAAACACCTCTAACTCTTTAGATTGCAGTACATATTCTTTGGAGCGCCCTGGTCGAGTATGTTGGGAACTTTTACCAAATAACTAGATAACCCAATCGTAAATGAATTTCACCCCAATTAGTAGTATTGCTACTAACACTACTTTCTTAAACTTACCTTGAGGAATTTTGGAGACTACCTGTTTCCCTGTGAAAGAGCCTAATAGAGCCACCACTAAGAGGGCTGGGATATACCAATAAAACTTTTCTACCAAAAACCCTTGGCTTAGATAAATTGGTATCCTGGTTAAGTCAACCGCAAGGGCAATAGCCGCAGCTGTAGCAATATATTTTTCTTTTGGCAGGTTAAAGGCTGTCAAGAAAGCACCTCTCAAAGCCCCGCCTGTTCCAATCAGTCCTGCGAGAAAACCTGATAAACCCCCGCCTAGTATAGAGGTATTTGTAGAAGCCTTAATTTGAAAGTTCCCACTCCAAGACCAAACAGAATATGAAACTAGAAACAAACCAAGTAAACCCTTTAAGGTTTCTTGCGGTGTGTAACTAACTAGTAAAGCCCCAATTAAGGTAAGAATAACGCTGGGAATACCAAACCTTAGAATTATTCCCTTGTCCAAACCGTGACGGAAAAATCCAATTCTGCCAATGTTGCCAAAAATATGAAGGAAAGCTACTAAAACCAGAGCGGTCCTAAAGTCAAAGAACAATAATGATAGTGGCAAGGCGATAGTTGAGGAACCAAAACCTGCGATTGTTCCAATCACTTCTGCAATAAAGGCGGCAGGAAAAAACACGACTTCCATTAATTTAGTCTAGCACAAAATTTTGAACGTACTTGGGTACTAAAAATTGAGGCCAATAAAAAATTGGCTAGAACTTAAAAAGGACTGTTACAACAGGATAGATTGTTAGTTTTTGGTGATCGTACAATTGGCTCCC